>NZ_AP024618.1:3367500-4454556 GCF_019670705.1 Shewanella carassii | reverse complement strand
GTACTTATCCCCAAAAGATCGCCTCGAAAGGAGGGTATTCTATAGCGAGATCTGAATAATCGCTATCCTTTAAGTGTAATTATCCCCAGGCAGATCCCAATCACTGGATCCTCCTGATCCGGATCGATCGAACCGGATCAGCTATTTGCACACCCGGTTAAAATCCCGCTTTATAAAGCGATCTACCCTGATCTATAATCAGCGACCGCCGATCTGCAAAGAGATCCATGGATCCACAAGATATAGTGTCCGTACACAGAGTTATCCACATCTTGTGGTGACCTCAACTCAGCAGATCGCGAAAATGCTGAGAGAAATTACCTTGAGAGGGGCTGCACGTGTTGACTGCCCTGACTAAAGTGATTACAATTCGGCCTCTTTTTTGCCCTTACCTCACTCCAGAGATAAGGTAAATTCACTAACAAAGACGGATTGCCATCATGAGTAAACGTACTTTTCAACCTAGCAACCTGAAGCGCAAGCGTTCTCACGGCTTCCGCGCTCGTATGGCTACAGCGAACGGCCGTAAGGTACTGGCTCGTCGCCGTGCCAAAGGTCGCGCTCGTCTGTCAGCTTAATTGCGAGTAGACAACTAGGTGACTCGTTACACCTTTACGCGGGAGTTACGCTTGCTAACTCCCGCGCAATTCAAAACCGTATTTACCAACCCCATTAAAGCCTCCTCAGCTGAAATAACCCTGCTTGCTGTACCCAATGAGATGCAACATCCGCGTCTGGGACTCACTGTGGCCAAACGCCACGTAAAGAGAGCCAATCAACGCAATCGTATCAAGCGGGTGATCCGGGATAGCTTCCGCCTAAATCAACATGATTTACCACCACTGGACATAGTGGTGCTGGTTCGCGGCGGTGTGCTGGATATGGATAATGAACAGCTCAGAAAGCTGGTAGAAAAGTTATGGCGCAAGCTCAGTCGCCGTTTCAATGGCTGATAATCAAGGCTATCAGAGCCTATCAACTCCTTATCAGCCCTCTGCTGGGGCCTCGCTGTCGCTTTAATCCAACCTGCTCTCACTACGCCATAGAAGCGGTGCGAGTGCACGGAACGATTAAAGGGAGTTGGTTTGCAATCAAACGCATATTAAAATGTCACCCTTTACATCCGGGCGGCAGTGATCCCGTCCCCCCTAAAAATGACAGGTGTAATAAATAGGCTATGGAATCTCAACGCAATTTACTGCTTATCGGCCTGCTGTTTGTCAGCTTTCTGCTGTGGCAACAGTGGCAAACCGATAAAGCACCCAAACCCGCTGTAACTGAAACAACAGTTGCCACTTCCGTTCAAGAGACAACTCACAGCGCTGACGTTCCGGTCGCCGATTCAGGCATGCCAGAAGAAACAGCAGTGGCGTCCAAAGATCTTATCAGAGTCACCACAGATCAACTGGATGTGCTGATCAATCCTGTCGGTGGTGACATAGTGCATGCCGCTTTGGTTGCTCACAAACTGGAGCTGAACAAAGACGAGCCTTTCGTTCTGTTGGAACAGAAACCTGGTTTCGTATACATAGCCCAGAGTGGCCTGATGGGCAGCGGCGGCACTGACAGTACCAAGGGGCGTGCCACCTACTCAGCCAACGCCAAGGAATTTACCCTGGCTGCAGGCGAAGATACTCTGACAGTACCTTTGAGCTACACAGCAGCAAACGGTGCCAAGTACACTAAGATCTACACCTTCCACAAAGGTCAGTTTGCCGTAGACGTTGAGTACAAGATTGACAACACCACATCTGAGCCACTGCAGGTTCAGATGTACGGTCAGATAAAACAGACCATCAAACCTTCAGACAGCAGCATGATGATGCCAACTTATCGTGGTGCCGCCTTCTCGACTGCCGATATCCGCTACGAAAAGTATAACTTTGAAGATATCCAGGAAAAGGATCTGGAGAAGAAGACTGAAGGTGGCTGGGCCGCCATGCTGCAACACTACTTTGTGTCAGCCTGGGTTCCGCCAAAAAATGAAACCAACATCATATTCACCAGAGATAGCTCAGGTACCGCCAACATTGGCTTCATGGGCGAGAAAAAGACAGTAGCCCCGGGCACTGAAATGACCCTGAGCGCCGACTTCTACGTAGGTCCAAAGGATCAAGCCGCCCTGTCCGAGCTGTCTGACACCCTTAACCTGGTTGTGGATTATGGCTTCCTCTGGTGGCTGGCAGTGCCTATCTACAAGCTGCTGATGTTCTTCCAATCCATCGTGGGTAACTGGGGTGTGGCCATCATACTAATCACCCTGACGGTGCGCGGTATTCTGTTCCCGCTGACCAAGGCGCAATACACCTCTATGGCCAAGATGCGAAACCTGCAACCTAAATTGCAGGAGCTGAAGGACAGATTCGGTGATGATCGCCAGAAGATGGGCCAAGCCATGATGGAGCTGTACAAGAAGGAAAAAGTGAACCCTATGGGTGGCTGTCTGCCTATCTTGCTGCAAATGCCTATCTTTATTGCCCTTTACTGGGTACTGATGGAAGGCGTGGAACTGCGTCATGCGCCATTCATGCTGTGGATTGACGATCTGTCGGTACAGGATCCTTACTACATTCTGCCGCTGCTGATGGGTGTCTCCATGTTCCTGATGCAAAAAATGCAGCCAATGGCACCGACCATGGATCCTATGCAACAGAAGATGATGCAATGGATGCCAGTAATCTTTACCGTATTCTTCCTCTGGTTCCCATCCGGTCTGGTACTCTACTGGTTGGTGGGTAACATAGTTGCCATTATCCAGCAGAAGATTATCTATGCCGGCCTGGAGAAAAAAGGCTTAAAATAAGCCGATTTCGGGTCAAATGATCAAGGGCGGCCTAAGGGTCGCCTTTTGTTTTTTATAAATACGTTTTCAAGGGTTAATGCAGTGACAACAGATACTATCGTGGCGCAGGCCACCGCTCCAGGCCGCGGTGGTGTAGGCATAGTCAGAGTTTCGGGGCCCAAGGCCCAAGCCGTTGCACAGGCATTGCTGGGCCATCAGCCCAAGCCAAGATATGCCGATTACTGTGACTTCAAGGGAAGTCAGGGAGAAGTGCTGGATCAGGGTATCGCCCTGTTCTTCAAAGGCCCCAATTCTTTTACCGGTGAAGATGTGCTGGAACTTCAGGGCCATGGTGGTCAAATCGTCATGGACATGCTGATCAAACGAGTCCTGGAAGTCGAAGGACTCCGCTTGGCACGCCCGGGGGAATTCAGCGAACAGGCCTTTATGAATGACAAGCTGGATCTGACTCAGGCTGAAGCGATAGCCGATCTCATCGATGCCACCAGCGAACAGGCCGCCAAGAGCGCCCTGCAATCACTTCAGGGCGAGTTTTCCCGGGAAGTGCATGAGCTGGTGGAACAGGTTACCAACCTGCGCCTCTATGTCGAGGCCGCCATCGACTTTCCCGATGAAGAGGTGGATTTTCTCTCCGACGGTAAGATTGCCAATGCCCTTTATCGCATCATAGATAAACTGGACTTGGTACAGGCCAGTGCCAAACAGGGCGCCATCATCCGCGAAGGGATGAAAGTGGTGATAGCCGGCCGCCCCAACGCCGGTAAGTCCAGTCTGCTCAACGCCCTGGCGGGAAAAGAGTCGGCGATTGTCACCGAAATAGCCGGCACCACAAGAGATGTATTGCGGGAGCATATCCACTTGGATGGCATGCCGCTGCATGTCATAGACACCGCCGGCCTGCGCGACACCACTGACACAGTAGAACAGATAGGCATAGAAAGAGCTTGGGCCGAAATCGCTACCGCCGACAGAGTGTTATTTATGGTCGATGGCACAGAAACCCAAGCCGTTGACCCTCATGAAATCTGGCCTGACTTTATTGATCGCCTGCCGGAAAACCTCGGCGTCACTGTGGTACGCAATAAGGCGGATCTGACCGGTGAATCGCTGAGCCCCAGCGAAGAGAAAGGCTATGACGTCTTTAGGATCTCAGCCAAAACCGGGCTCGGGGTCGATGCGCTGAAACAGCACCTCAAAAACTTGATGGGCTATCAGAGTAACCTGGAAGGCGGTTTTATCGCCCGTCGCCGTCACCTGGAAGCCTTGGAAGTCGCCGGAGAACATCTACAGCAGGGCAAAGTACAGCTGGAAGTCTATCAGGCAGGTGAGCTGCTGGCCGAAGAACTGCGCATGACTCAACAGGCTCTGGCCGAAATCACCGGCCAATTCACCTCGGACGATCTGCTGGGAAGAATTTTTTCCAGTTTCTGTATCGGAAAGTAAAGCGGGCAAATAACGGAAAACAACAGCAAACGATAGCAGATAACCAACTGATTTTATTAGTTCGTCATTTTCCGTTTGTTGCCAAATCTAGTCCCAGTTGGGCCCCATGACATGCTACTCGCACTGATTGGGGCCCAAGTAGAGTCTAAATAGAAAAAAATCACGACGTCCCCCAAACACCCACCCAGCGCCAACACAACAAAGAACATATGCTTCTCGCCGAAACCATTAAGAGTAAACGACTGGTTGAGTGGCAATCCCAAAAGAATATATTTGAGAATAGAACCAAGGACTTTCACCTGAATCGTCAAACTGAAATTTTCACCGAACACTGTGAAAATGCATCTCCAACATATTTACCGAAAACAACCTTAAAGGGTTAATTCAACTGAGGCCGCCATACCAATCACCTAATCTTTCAGGGTGTAATTCCTAGGCTATTTTATTCTCAGGAGCAATTGAATCATTGAAGGATTGATCTAATAATGACCGCAAAATGATTATCAATAGCTTCAAGTGGTTTAAGCTATATACCACGAAATTTTTACGTTCACGGTATGACTTGGTATATCGAAATTGTTGCTCTAATTGCCATTGCTGCCAAATCAACAAACCGTGAGGCAGAGCACTGCCGAGGCCGGAGGCTTGAACGATTACAACAAGACGGCTTTAAAGGCCTGTACTCATAAGTAACCTGCACAAGCAAGGATAAAGGGCATTGTTATAAATGGCCTATTCCTGTTTAGGGATAAAATAACTTAGTTCTTCAGGGAGGTAGAATGTCATTTCACTTAATGCCATCGATTTTAAATTCAGCTTGCGCCAGCGTTACACTCTGTATCTTCCTTATAGGAACTCCCTCCATTTTGATGGCAAACGAGAGTGGCGAACCAGCGCAATTGCTGATGGACAGGTTCCCAAAGCCGCATGAAATTGAACTGGCGCGCAAAGGTATAGCCGAAACAAATATCGATAAGCCTTGGGACAGATCTTGCCCCTATCGAGAGCTAACAGGCACTGCTGAGGCTGAGGACGAGTATTTCTTTCGCTGCCAACGTTGGGACGACTGTGTGTCTGCGGGCGCTTCGGCCAGCATCTACAGCGAGGCGTTCTTCCATAATCATCAACGACGACCTAACGATCAGATGCCCTGGGAGTCTTACAGGGATGGCAGCATATTTCTTCTCGAACCATCCGATTTTGAGAGGGTCACAGGTCACTTGAGACAGTATGCCCTGAAATCTGCGGAGGAAAATTGGCACTTATTTGAGGGGCGGGAGGCAGCAGAGGCAAGCGACTTGGTTGAGAAGAAATTCTGGCAATGGTGCTCTGCCGAACCTTTGACTTTGTGGAAGGCAGAATATCAGTAGCCGACGTACCTACTCACACCCAAACAACAAATTTAATTTGAATAAAGGCTAAGAATTTAAGCATAGCCGTCGACTTTTCCATGCACTCGATATCGGAAGAGTTAACGACGAGCACCACTTGAAGGACAAACCACGACCAAGGATTGAGCCATGCAAGTGTTCTATCGCTACCTGTTATACAGAATCGCCGCAAAAGCGAATTTAAGTAGGTTATCTCAGCAGCAGACTGGGTATGCCAGTGTTCTTTTTCTGGCGATATTTGCCGCAATTGGTTTGGCGGTATTTTCTTTGTATGACTCTGGTGTGGTCGCAACAGAAGTGGAGCAATACTGAGGCATTTATGTCTTTGATGAACCCACCGCTGACCTGAATATGACCGATGTAGAGTAGCTGCTTGAGCTGTTTACCTTACTCGCAGATCAAGGAAAAACAGTGATAATCATCGAGCATATTCTTCAGATGACAGTCATGCCGCCCACTTACTAGTAATGGGCCCGGGTGCCGGAGATGTGGCGAAAAAAACAATCTGCCAGGGCCCTCCGTTAAGTATGCTGACTTCGGTCACAGGCCCTTTGTTGCGGTACAGGAGTCAGGGAAACATGAGTGACCTAAGGCCTAGCGCTCGGCAATCACAAAGTTGGCGATAATGGGATTGTGATCAGACACTTCAGTTTCCGGTACATACAGCTCTTTGGGTTTCAGTCCCCGATAAAAGAGATGATCTAGGGGATATCCCAGCACTCTCACCCTGTTATCCTCAACAAAATGAGCTTCTTTCAACCCTAAAGAAGACACCAATCGAGCCAGCAGTTGGCTGCGCTCTTCACTCCAGGTGTTGAAATCACCTGCCAGAATAATGGGATCTGTGATCTTTTCCCCGGCTAGCGCTTCGGTTAACGATTTGAGTTGCTGTCGATATTCCTCAATCCCAACGCTGAAATTAATTCCGTGAACATTGACCACCGTCAGGGAGGTGCCATTGGACAAAAGATATTTGGCAACCAAAGCCGTCTTAGGCAACCGCAACCAGGGCTCAAGGGTACGGTAACCACAACTGCTCAAGGGAGCACTGCGGGAGAGGTTCATCACCCCAGCAGGGGTATCCAATACGCTAAAAGCATTGACGAAACGCCAGAACCACTTTGCTGAGATCAAATAATGGTACATGCCGGGATCCAGGCTGGCTTCTTGCAATAATACCAACTGCCGAGCTTCAGCAAACTCATCGAGACGAGAACGCCACAGGCCATTCTGCTGCTTCTGAATATTCCAGATCAACACGCCAAACTCGCCATGCTTATCCAGTGCCCTTGTCGTCGACGTCTGGATACAGGTAACGTTGGAATCGGCGTTAACCCTGTCAGATTGCAATTGAACATTTGTCGGGACAGTAAACAACCAATGCCATCCCCCGAGTAACACCAGCAAAGAAAGCAACGGGAAGATCAGCAACCACTTCAGTTTCATATCAGCCTCAAGCGCAGAAAGAGCCTACAACAGGATCAATGCAATAGTACTCAAACTCAGGTTACCCAAGGCTGTCTGTCACCGCAAATTGGATTAATATGGGCCATTGAAATAAAGGCGCCAGGCGCTCACTAACAGAGGATTATTCATGGCAAAAGTCGAAGTATTGGTCGGAACCACCTTGGGGGGCGCTGAATATGTTGCCGAAGAACTCATCAATAAGCTTGAACAAAACGGCCACCAGACAAACCTGTATTTGAACCCACAGTTGGATCAACTGGATCCCAAAGCCCTTTGGTTGATCGTTTCTTCCACCCATGGGGCCGGCGATCTTCCGGACAACTTACAGCCTTTCTATCAGGAGTTACTCCTGTCAGAACTCAATTTACAGGATTGCCGGTATGCTTTATGTGCGATCGGTGACTCGAGTTACGATACCTTCTGCCAAGGACCGGAGAAGCTGTTGCAACAACTGATCGCAAAAGGTGCCAAACCCTATGTGGATAAGATCCAGATCGATGTTCAGTATGATCCAATTCCGGAAGATCCTGCCACAGCTTGGCTTGATGAATGGTTGGACGATCTCGAAAACTCATTTCAACCTGAATAAAGCATAAAATACTCACAATCTAGATCTAACTTACCCACAGAGTGTGTTTTAAAAAGATAAGTCTGTGGATAATACTTTATTTTGATCTGATCAAACTTTGCATGAATCAGATCTCCCATTGGTGTTAGATCCTCCTTGTGGATAAGATCGCGATCTATCCCCAGCTTTAATGGAGTTAGATCGCTAACAGATCACAGGATCGCTTTACCGCAACATGTTGTTTATATTGAATTATATCCATTACCCACAGAAAAACACGATCCTAATAGTAAACATAATAAGAAGATCTATATAAAGATCTTAAGATCTATAAGTCCGATCCTCTACGATCCATCAGCATAAAATAGAGCATTCACCTGCATCCATACAGGTGCTAAAATGATCGGCTGATATTCCTTTTTCATCCCTTACCCAGCCAAAGGTAAATCTATGCGTTTTCATGAACGGTTTGATGTAATTGTTGTAGGTGGTGGTCATGCCGGAACTGAAGCCGCATTGGCTGCTGCCAGAATGGGAGTCAAGACCTTACTCCTGACCCATAATATTGACACTTTGGGTCAGATGTCCTGCAATCCAGCTATTGGTGGAATAGGTAAAGGACATCTAGTTAAAGAGATTGATGCCTTGGGTGGTGCCATGGCCGTAGCAACCGACTATGCGGGGATCCAGTTCAGGACTTTGAATTCAAGTAAAGGACCTGCGGTAAGAGCAACCCGAGCTCAAGCGGATCGCGCCTTGTATAGGCAAAAGATCCAACAGATATTGCAAAACCAACCTAACTTAAAGATCTTTCAACAGGCCGTTGACGATTTGGTTGTTGAAAATAACAGAGTCATAGGTGTCGTTACCCAAATGGGACTGGCTTTTGAAGCTCCAACAGTGGTGTTGACAGCCGGCACTTTCCTGGGAGGCAAGATCCATATCGGATTGGAAAATTACAGTGGTGGGCGTGCTGGCGATCCTCCAGCGATCGCTTTAGCTCATAGACTCAGAGAGTTGCCTATTCGAGTTGGCCGCCTCAAAACGGGTACACCACCACGTATCGATGCCCGCAGTGTCGACTTCCAACAGATGACAGAACAGCAAGGAGATAATCCTCTTCCTGTGATGTCTTTTATTGGTGATGTAAGCCAACATCCACAGCAAATTTCTTGCTATATCACTCATACTAATGAGAAAACCCATGAAATTATTCGTGGTGGCTTGGATAGAAGCCCTATGTATTCTGGCGTTATCGAAGGCATAGGTCCGAGATACTGTCCGTCAATTGAAGACAAGATCCATCGTTTTGCCGATAAGAGTTCGCATCAGATCTTTATTGAACCCGAGGGGCTAAATACCAATGAGTTATACCCCAACGGTATCTCAACTAGTCTGCCATTCGATGTACAAATTGCCTTGGTCCGCTCGATAAAAGGGATGGAGAATGCCGAGATCATGCGTCCTGGTTATGCCATCGAATATGATTACTTCGATCCCAGAGATCTGAAAAACTCACTGGAAACCAAAACCATAAATGGGTTGTTCTTTGCAGGTCAAATCAACGGCACCACAGGTTATGAAGAGGCCGGGGCTCAAGGCCTGTTGGCCGGTATGAACGCGGCCTTACAGGTGCAAGGTAAAGACGCTTGGGCGCCTAGAAGGGATCAGGCTTATCTTGGCGTGCTGGTGGATGATCTGTCGACGTTAGGCACTAAAGAGCCCTATCGTATGTTTACCAGCCGCGCCGAATATCGCTTGTTGCTGCGCGAAGACAATGCCGATCTGCGCCTGACCGAGAAAGGCCGCGAGCTGGGATTGGTTGATGATCAGCGCTGGGCCAAGTTCTCAGCCAAGGTTGAGGCGATAGAATCTGAACTGCAACGCCTGCGCAGTCAGTGGATCCATGTGAATTCCCCTCTGGTTGAAGCGCTGAATCCGCATCTCAATACGCCAATATCTCGTGAAGCTTCGTTTGAAGAGTTGCTGCGTCGCCCTGAGTTGGATTATGACAAGCTTATGGGGATCGAAGGTTTTGGACCGGGTCTCGAGGATCGTCAAGCGGCCGAACAGGTGCAGATCCAGGTTAAATATGCCGGTTATATTCAGCGTCAGCAGGAAGAGATTGCCAAGGCGCAGCGCAACGAAAATACTGGCCTGCCGCTGGAGCTCGATTATAACGAAGTGCCTGGCTTGTCCAACGAGGTGATTGCCAAGCTCAATGCCCATAAACCGGAAACCATAGGCCAGGCCTCCAGGATCTCCGGGGTGACACCTGCGGCCATCTCCATTTTGCTGGTGCATCTGAAAAAACGGGGATTACTGCGCCGTACGGCCTGATACAGTAAACCATTCCAGAGCCGGGGAAGCTGTAGATGCTTCCCTTGGCCGTTTTGGGGCCGCATAATAGCCCCGCAGTATCTTTCTGGGGAGAATACCCGTGCTTGCAGCACAGTTAAAAACATATTTGGCAGAGACAGGTCTCAATGCATCAGATGAGCAACAGCAACAACTGCTCGGTTTTGTCGCTATGCTCAACAAATGGAACAAAGCCTATAACCTGACCTCGGTGCGTGAACCTGAGCAGATGCTTATCCGGCATATCATGGATAGTCTGGTCGTCTCTCCTCATCTCACGGGGCAGCGTTTTATTGACGTGGGCACCGGCCCTGGATTGCCCGGTATCCCGCTGGCGATTTTGAATCCGGAAAAAGAGTTTGTGTTGCTCGATAGCCTTGGCAAGCGGATCCGTTTTCAAAAACAGGTTCAGATTGAACTCAAATTGCAAAATATACAGTCGGTAGAAAGCCGAGTGGAAGCCTTTCAGGATCCACAAGGGTTTGATGGCGTGCTTAGCCGCGCCTTTGCCTCAGTAGCCGACATGTTAAGCTGGTGTCAGCATCTACCGGCGAAAAATGGGGTATTCTATGCCCTCAAAGGACAGTTGAATCCAGAGGAGTTGACCGGGATCCCTGAGGGATACAGCATCAGGGAATCTATTGAACTCAAGGTTCCTCAATTGGATGAACAGAGACATCTGCTGATTATCGCCCCCCAGGTTTGAATGCCTTGCAATTGGCTGGCGTATCAAGCAACTTGATGCAAACGGAACCGGGCATCAATAACAAAATTGACAGACAAGGTGACAGTGTGGCGAGAATTATTGCCGTAGCCAACCAGAAAGGTGGCGTTGGAAAAACAACAACTTGCGTTAATTTGGCTGCCTCTTTGGCGGCTACCAAGCGGCGGGTGCTGTTGATCGATCTGGATCCCCAGGGCAATGCCACCATGGGGAGTGGTGTCGACAAGTACGAAGTTGAAAACACCGCCTATGAATTGTTGGTGGAAGAAAAGAGTTTTGACGAAGTCGTCGTGCGGAACACCGCTGGGAAATATGATCTCATTGCCGCCAACGGTGACGTAACCGCCGCCGAAATCAAATTGATGGAGTTCTTTGCCAGGGAGATTCGCTTGCGTAACGCCTTGGCAAAGGTGCAGGATGAGTATGACTTCATCTTTATCGATTGCCCTCCTTCGCTGAATATGTTGACGGTGAATGCCATGTCGGCGGCCGACTCAGTGCTGGTTCCCATGCAGTGTGAATACTATGCCCTGGAAGGTTTGACTGCGCTGATGGACACTATTTCCAAATTAGCGGCCATGGTTAATCCCAAACTCGGGATCGAGGGGATACTCAGAACCATGTACGATCCCCGCAACCGCTTGGCTAACGATGTTTCCGATCAGCTTAAGCAGCACTTTGGGGACAAGGTTTATCGCACTGTGATCCCAAGAAATATTCGCTTGGCCGAGGCCCCGAGTTTTGGCGCACCGGCTATGTACTACGACAAGAGCAGCGCTGGTGCCAAGGCCTATCTGGCTTTAGCTGGCGAAATTATTCGTCGCTCCGAGCAGAATCAGCAAGCGAAACTGGCATAAAGGAATGAGCATGACATTGAAAAAACGGGGTCTGGGCAAGGGCCTGGACGCACTTTTGAGTACCAGCCATGCGGCGAGCAAGAAGCGTGATGATGCCGAGCAATCCAAGGTTGATGCCGGCGAAACCCTGCTGACTCTGGATGTGGATCTGCTGCAGCCAGGCAAGTATCAACCCCGTAAAGACATGTCGCCCGAGGCTCTGGAAGAACTGGCTGAATCCATCAAGGCTCAAGGAGTCATTCAACCCATAGTGGTACGTAAGATCAGCGATGACAAGTACGAAATCATCGCCGGTGAACGTCGCTGGCGTGCCGCACAGTTGGCCAAGCTGGATAAGGTACCCTGCATAGTCAAACAGGTTGCTGACGAGGCGGCTGTGGCTATTGCCCTGATAGAAAACATTCAGCGGGAAGATCTCAATGCCATGGAAGAAGCCATTGCGCTTAACCGCTTGATCGAAGAATTTGATCTTACTCACCAACAAATAGCTGATGCTGTGGGAAAATCTAGGGCTACTGTTTCGAACCTACTGCGACTCAATGGTCTGAATGAACCGGTAAAACGCTTGTTGGAGTACGGTGATATCGAAATGGGTCATGCTCGAGCCTTGCTGGCCTTGCAAGGCGAAGAACAAACTTCGGTTGCCCGATTGGTGGTAGCGAAGGAATTGACTGTTCGTGAAACCGAACGATTGGTGAATAAGGTCTTAAATCCTGCCAAAGAGTCCGAAAAACCTGTAAAAGATGCCGATGTTGCCCGTCTTGAGAGTCAGTTAATTGAAAGGTTAGGTGCAAAAGTTTCCATATCCCATGGTAGTAAGGGAAAGGGGAAAATTGTAATTAACTATCAGAATCTGGCTGAATTAGACGGAATTCTTGCCAAAATCCATTAAAAAAATGTGGTTAACACCATTTAATGTAAATTTGTGACATATGTTAATGTTGCACTTTTACTTATTTGGCGCTGTATCACGTTAAAAGGTGAGATTTTTACTTATCTCAAAGTTGCAAAGAAGACTTGAAACGGTATACTTTCGCAAGCTTTTTGTGCCTCGACTTCATACGGGTTTTTGTAGTCCGGTCATCGAAACAAAAAGTAGGAATGCGGAGAAGAATGATTGAGTAAGGTTTTAGCGCGTCGTGGCCGTTGGTCAGCCTATAAATTGGTGATGATGCAGGCGGCGATAGCTGGGGGTGCTTCAATTATCTTTTTCGCCGTGTGGGGAGCTCGGTTTGGCTATTCTGCTCTGGCAGGAACTGCCATAGCTGTGCTCCCTAATTTTGTATTCGCGACCCTAGCTTTTTCCCATATGGGAGCAAGCGCTGCCGGTAAGGTCCTCAAAGGCTTTTACTGGGGGGAAGCGGTAAAGTTGCTGTTAACAATAGCATTGTTTTCGTTGGTATTTATCAATTTAGAGGTCGCATTTTTGCCCCTTTTTATCTGTTATGTACTGGCGTTGATAGTGCATTGGGCAGCTCCTTTGTACTTCAAGCAAAGTTAAGTGGGATGAATCATGGCTGCATCTGGTGAAGCATTAACACCGCAGGGCTATATCCAGCACCACCTTACCAACTTAGCCGTTGGTGAAGGTTTCTGGACGTGGCACATTGATTCATTGCTCTTTTCGGTTGGTCTTGGCGTGCTGTTTCTGTGGTTGTTCCGCAGCGTTGGCAAAAAGGCAACCTCTGGCGTTCCCGGTAAGCTTCAATGCTTTATCGAAATGATCGTCGAGTTTGTCGACAACAGCGTTAAAGATACATTCCATGGTCGCAATGCCTTGATAGCACCTCTTGCTCTGACTATTTTCATGTGGGTATTCATGATGAACCTCATGGATATGGTACCCGTTGACTGGGTTCCACATGCGGCCGCTTTGGCTGGTGTGCCTTATCTGAAGATAGTTCCGACTACTGACCTTAACATCACTTTCAGCCTTGCGTTGGGCGTGTTTGTGCTGATTATTTACTACAGCATCAAGGTCAAAGGTGTGTCAGGGTTTGCGAAAGAACTGACGCTACAGCCCTTCAACCACTGGGCAATGATACCCGTCAACTTCCTGCTCGAAACAGTTACCTTGATAGCTAAGCCCATTTCATTGGGGTTACGTCTCTTCGGTAACTTGTATGCAGGTGAGTTGATCTTCATCCTTATTGCGCTGATGTATGGTGCCAACATGGCGATTGCCGCTCTGGGTGTGACTCTGCAACTGGGCTGGCTGATCTTCCATATTCTGGTTATCACGCTGCAAGCGTTTATTTTCATGATGCTGACTATCGTTTACCTAAGCATGGCACATGAAGATCATTAAGGACTGCTGAAGAAATTTTTTAACTAAATCATCAACTAACATAGATTTAGATACTGGAGATACAGATGGAAACGATTCTGGGCTTTACTGCAATTGCTGTTGCTCTGCTCATTGGTTTGGGTGCACTGGGTACCGCTATCGGTTTCGGCCTTTTGGGTGGTAAGTTCCTGGAAGGCGCTGCGCGTCAACCAGAAATGGCTCCTATGCTGCAAGTTAAGATGTTCATCGTAGCGGGTCTGCTCGACGCCGTAACCATGATCGGTGTAGGTATTGCACTTTACATGCTGTTTACTAACCCACTGGGTGCAATGCTGTAATAAACGCTTCTGTCTTAACTCTAAATAGGAGGCTGTTGTGAATATCAACGCTACCCTAATCGGTCAGACGGTCGCCTTTATTATCTTCGTGTGGTTCTGCATGAAGTTTGTATGGCCCCCTTTGATGAATGCCATCGAAGCGCGCCAGAAAAGGATTGCTGATGGTCTTGCTGACGCTGACCGTGCAGCAAAAGACCTGGAGTTGGCTCAAGCGAAAGCGACTGACCAACTGAAAGAAGCCAAGGCTACAGCCAACGAAATCATCGAGTCTGCCAACAAGCGCAAGGCTCAGATTATTGATGAAGCCAAAGCTGAAGCAGACGCTGAGCGTGCGAAAATCATTGCTCAGGGTAAAGCAGAAATTGAAGCTGAACGTAATCGCGTGAAAGAGGAACTGCGTAAGCAGGTTGCGACTCTTGCCATCACTGGTGCAGAGAAGATCCTCGAGCGTTCGATTGATGAAGCCGCCCAAAGCGACATAGTTAATAAACTTGTTGCTGAAATTTGATAAGGGAGTTGAGTTATGGCTGAGTTAACCACCATTGCTCGCCCTTACGCTAAGGCAGCTTTTGACTTTGCTGTTGAACATCAAGCAGTAGAAAACTGGGCAGAAATGCTCGATTTCGCGGCAATGGTGAGTGAAAACGAATCCATGAAGCCACTGCTGGCTGGATCTATGTCCAGCATTAAGCTAGCTGCACTCTTTATCAATATCTGTGGCGAGCAAATTGATGAGCACGGTCAAAATCTGATCAAGGTAATGGCTGAAAACGGTCGCTTGGAGGTACTGCCTGCTGTATCTCAGCTCTATGCTGAGTTTCGCCACGAATGGGCTAAGGAAATCGAAGCCAGCGTGGTGTCTGCTACTGAGCTCAGCTCTGAGCAGCAACAGCAGATCAGTGTTTCTTTAGAGAAACGTCTCGCACGCAAAGTTAAGCTGAATTGCAGCGTCAACGCCGAGCTTATCGCCGGTGTAATTATCAAGGCAGGGGATCTGGTGATAGATGGATCCGTCCGCGGCAAATTGAACCGCCTGTCTGATAAGCTGCAGTCGTAATTGGGAGTTTGAGCATGCAACTGAATTCCACTGAAATCAGCGATCTGATTAAGCAGCGGATCGAGCAGTTCGAAGTCGTCAGTGAAGCCCGCAACGAAGGTACTATCGTTTCGGTCAGTGACGGCATCATCCGCATTCACGGCCTGGCCGATGTAATGCAGGGTGAGATGATCGAACTGCCTGGCAACCGTTATGCAATCGCGTTGAACCTTGAACGTGATTCTGTAGGTGCCGTAGTTATGGGTCCTTATGCCGGTTTGGCTGAGGGCGTAAAAGTTAAAACCACCGGCCGTATTCTGGAAGTCCCAGTGGGTCGAGGTTTGCTGGGACGTGTTGTTAACACCCTGGGTGAGCCAATCGACGGTAAAGGACCTATCGACAACGATGGTTTCGCACCTGTTGAAATGATTGCTCCTGGTGTTATTGAGCGTCAATCCGTATCTCAACCGGTACAAACCGGTTATAAGGCGGTTGATGCCATGATCCCTATCGGTCGTGGTCAGCGTGAGCTGATCATCGGTGACCGTCAAACTGGTAAAACTGCGATGGCTATCGACGCCATCATCAACCAGAAAGATTCCGGCATCAAGTGTGTGTACGTTGCAGTAGGCCAGAAGGCTTCTACTATTGCCAACGTAGTTCGCAAGCTGGAAGAGCATGGTGCTCTGGCCAACACTATTGTTGTGGTTGCTACTGCTTCTGAAGCGGCTGCCCTGCAATATCTGGCACCATACTCTGGTTGTACCATGGGTGAATATTTCCGTGACCGCGGTGAAGATGCACTGATCGTTTACGATGACCTGTCTAAGCAGGCCGTTGCTTACCGTCAGATCTCACTGCTGCTGAAGCGTCCACCAGGCCGTGAAGCTTACCCAGGTGACGTATTCTATCTGCACTCTCGTCTGCTGGAACGTGCTTCCCGCGTGAACGAAGAGTACGTTGAGAAGTTCACTAATGGTGAAGTAAAAGGTAAGACCGGTTCTTTGACCGCTCTGCCAATTATTGAAACCCAGGCAGGTGACGTATCTGCGTTCGTACCGACCAACGTAATTTCTATTACCGATGGTCAGATCTTCCTTGAAACCGACCTGTTCAACTCTGGCCTGCGTCCAGCAGTTAACCCAGGTATCTCTGTTTCTCGTGTAGGTGGTGCGGCTCAGACCAAGATCATCAAGAAACTGTCCGGCGGTATCCGTACTGCGCTGGCACAGTATCGAGAGCTTGCTGCGTTCTCACAGTTTGCGTCTGACCTTGACGATGCAACTCGTGCCCAGCTGGAGCACGGTGAGCGTGTAACCGAACTGATGAAGCAAAAGCAATACGCTCCTATGAGCGTAGCTGACCAAGCTGTATCTATTTTTGCAGCTGAAAAAGGCTACCTGAAAGGTATTGAGCTGAAGAAGATCGGTGACTTCGAAGCCGCTCTGCTCTCTTTCATGAACGGCGAGCATGCTGAGCTGATGAAGCTGATCAACGATAGCGGCGATTACAATGCCGAAATCGAAGCTGAGCTGAAGGCTGGTCTCGACAAGTTCGTGGCAACCCAAACCTGGTAAATACATGCGAGGTGTCATAAGGCACCTCAGGTCCAGATTGGAGAGTAGAGATGGCCGGCGCTAAAGAGATTAAAACCAAGATCGCGAGTGTGAAAAACACTCAGAAGATCACGTCCGCCATGGAAATGGTGGCAGCCAGCAAAATGCGCAAGGCGCAGGATCGCATGGCTGCGAGCCGTCCATATGCGGAGAGCATGCGTAAGGTGATCGGTCACGTCGCTCAAGGTTCTCTGGAGTACAAACACCCCTACTTGGAGGTGAGAGAACCCAAGCGGGTTGGTTACATAGTAGTGGCAACCGACCGTGGCCTTTGTGGTGGTCTGAACGTCAACCTGTTTAAAAAGGTTGTCGCAGACGTGAAAAGCTGGAAAGAGCAAGGTGCAGAAGTTGAATTCTGCCCTATCGGTGCTCGTAGTGTTCAGTTTTTCAAGAGCTTTGGTGGCAATGTACAGGCCCAGGCTTCAGGTTTAGGTGATGCTCCCAAGCTCGCTGACCTGATTGGTACTGTGCGGGTAATGCTCCAGGCTTACAACGAAGGCAAGCTGGATCGTCTGTACGTGGTATTCAACAAGTTTGTTAATACCATGACGCAGACTCCTGTGATCGAGCAGCTGCTACCTTTGCCTAAATCAGACGAAGATGACGTAGCGCATCGCTGGGACTACATCTATGAGCCAGATCCAAAGGTCTTGTTGGACAAGCTTTTGGTTCGTTATGTGGAGTCTCAGGTGTATCAGGGTGTCGTTGAAAACATTGCTTCCGAGCAGGCTGCCCGTATGGTGGCCATGAAGGCAGCAACAGACAACGCCGGCACGCTGATCGATGATCTGCAACTGGTATACAACAAGGCCCGTCAGGCGGCGATTACGCAAGAGCTGTCGGAAATTGTGTCAGGTGCAGCCGCGGTTTAGGCTGGGTAACGAATACAAGTTTTAGAGGATTAATCATGAGCACAGGTACTGTTGTCCAAGTGATTGGCGCGGTTGTGGACGTTGAGTTTCCACAAGATGCCGTACCTCAGGTATATGACGCTCTGAAGATCACAGGCGAAGGCGCCTGTAAAGGCCTGGTGCTGGAAGTTCAGCAACAGCTGGGTGGTGGTGTAGTTCGTACCATCGCCATGGGTTCTTCCGATGGTCTGCGTCGTGGTATCGAGGTAGAAAACTCTGGTTCACCAATTTCCGTTCCGGTTGGGGCTGCGACCCTTGGCCGTATCATGAACGTTCTGGGTGAGCCTGTGGATGAAGCGGGCGCTATCGGTGAAGATGAGCGTTATATCATCCACCGTGATGCTCCTTCTTATGAAGAGCAATCTAACACCACTGAATTGCTGGAAACCGGCATCAAGGTTATTGACCTGGTATGTCCGTTCGCCAAGGGTGGTAAAGTAGGTCTGTTCGGTGGTGCGGGTGTTGGTAAGACAGTTAACATGATGGAACTGATCAACAACATCGCTAAAGCCCACTCAGGTCTGTCCGTATTCGCCGGTGTAGGTGAGCGTACCCGTGAAGGTAACGACTTCTACTACGAGATGAAAGACTCAGGCGTACTGGACAAGGTAGCCATGGTGTACGGTCAGATGAACGAGCCACCAGGTAACCGTCTGCGTGTTGCTCTGACCGGTCTGACTATGGCCGAGAAGTTCCGTGACGAAGGTCGTGACGTACTGTTGTTCGTTGACAACATCTACCGTTACACCCTGGCAGGTACTGAAGTATCGGCACTGCTGGGTCGTATGCCTTCTGCTGTGGGTTATCAGCCAACACTGGCTGAAGAGATGGGTGTTCTGCAAGAACGTATTACTTCTACCAAAGTGGGTTCTATCACTTCGGTACAAGCGGTATACGTACCTGCGGATGACTTGACTGACCCAAGCCCTGCAACCACCTTCGCCCACTTGGATGCGACTGTGGTACTGTCTCGTCAAATCGCTTCTCTGGGTATCTACCCAGCGGTTGACCCACTGGATTCCACCTCTCGTCAGCTGGATCCACAGGTTGTTGGCCAAGAGCACTATGACGTGGCAAACGGTGTACAGACAGTTCTGCAGCGTTACAAAGAGCTGAAAGACATCATCGCTATTCTGGGTATGGACGAGTTGTCAGATGACGACAAGATGACAGTATCCCGCGCCCGTAAGATCGAGCGTTTCCTGTCTCAGCCATTCCACGTAGCTGAAGTCTTTACCGGTTCTCCAGGTAAGTACGTGCCCCTGAAAGACACCATCCGTGGCTTCAAGGGAATTCTGGACGGTGAGTTCGATCACCTGCCAGAGCAAGCGTTCTACATGGTTGGTTCTATCGACGAAGCCGTTGAGAAAGCCAACAAGAAATAACTAGGCAATATTGCATAGTTTGGTAAGGAGAACGGGATGGCAGCCATGACAGTACAGCTTGATATCGTCAGTGCAGAGAGCAAAATTTTCTCAGGCCTTGTTGCCCATTTACAGGTAACAGGTTCTGAGGGTGAACTGGGTGTTATGCCTGGTCACACTCCGCTGCTGACCAATATCAAACCTGGCATGGCGCGCATCGTCAAACAAAATGGTCAGGAAGAGGTGTTTTACCTTTCAGGTGGTTTACTGGAAGTTCAACCCAACTCCGTGTCCGTATTGGCTGATGTTGTAATGCGTGCCGATGAGATTGACGAGCAGGCTGCAGTAGAAGCCAAGCGTCGTGCAGAGGCCCACATGGCCGATGCCGGTGCTGACTTCGATTATGCTGCGGCAGCAATTGAACTGGCTAAGGCCGTGGCTCAGTTGCGGGTCGTTGAGACCATCAAGAAGAACATTGCCAGATAACAGCACTGCTGAAAAAAGGCGCCTCAGGGCGCCTTTTTTGTGTCTGTTATTCCTGCTTTCCTCAAGCAGATTTGCAAGCTTCCAAGCTGCTTGAGCGCTGCATTTTTACTGTGATTCCGGTACACTTGCGCCAGCCTATAGAAAAGGAATCTCCCATGTCATTGAATGTTGTAATTCTCGCCGCCGGGAAAGGGACCCGGATGCGTTCCGATTTGCCTAAAGTCCTGCATAAGGTTGCCCATAAGCCTATGGTGCAGCATGTGATTGATACGGCTCATTCACTTAATGCCGACAAGATCAATCTGGTTTACGGTTATGGCGGTGACAAGCTGATGACAGAACTGGGCGAGCAACCGCTTAACTTTGTGCTGCAGGCTGAACAGCTGGGCACCGGCCACGCGGTAGCTCAGGCTATTCCCCATATAGATGACAATGACACTGTATTGGTGCTCTATGGTGACGTTCCACTCACTCGCAAGGAAACTCTGGAAGCCCTGCTTGCTGCCAGACAAAACGATGGCGTAGCCGTACTGACAGTACATCTAGATGATCCAAGCGGTTATGGCCGTATCGTGCGCGAGCAGGGCAAGGTAGTGGGCATAGTCGAACAGAAAGATGCTACTGCCGAGCAACTCAAGATTAATGAGATCAACAGCGGCATCATGGCATTGCCGGGCAAACAATTGAAAAACTGGCTCGGACGCTTGGAAAACAACAATGCTCAGGGCGAGTACTACCTTACCGATGTGATCGCCATGGCTCACGCCGATGGGGTGGCCATAGACACGGCTCATCCAGTTAACTCCATAGAGACAGAAGGCGCCAACAACAGGGTGCAGCTAGCGGCGTTGGAACGTGCTTATCAGCAGCGCTGTGCTGAAGCCTTGATGCTGGATGGTGCCAATCTTAGAGATCCGGCACGTATCGATGTTCGCGGTGAAGTGACTGTCGGCATGGATGTGATGATCGATATCAATGTGATCTTCGAAGGTAAAGTGGTGCTGGGTAATAACGTGACTGTAGGCGCCGGGGCTATCCTTATCGATTGTGAGATTGCCGACAATGCCGAGATTAAGCCTTACAGCATAGTCGAGGGCGCCAAGTTGGGTGATGGCGCTAGTGCCGGCCCGTTTGCTCGTCTGCGTCCGGGCGCTGAACTTAAGCAAGATGCCCACATAGGCAATTTTGTTGAGATGAAGAAAGCCGTACTCGGTGTGGGCTCCAAAGCCGGACATCTGGCTTACCTCGGAGATGCGCAAATTGGCCAAGGGGTAAACATAGGGGCCGGTACCATTACCTGCAATTATGATGGCGCCAACAAACATCTGACCGTTATTGAAGATGAGGTGTTTGTCGGCAGTGACACCCAGTTGGTTGCTCCTGTCACCATAGGTAAGGGAGCCACTCTGGGAGCCGGTTCCACTGTAACCCGTGATGTCGGCGCTGGTGAGTTGGTGATAACCCGGGTCAAGCAGAGACACATCAAGGACTGGAAGCGTCCGCAAAAACAGAAAAAATAACTTTTTTCTATGGAAGCATCCTGATGGGTGCTTCCTACCTCGCAAAGCCATCATTAGGTTTGAACTGAATCATAGTTAATTGTAAATATCCGTAAAGAAACTTAAATACTAATTCTTCTCATTTATATTTGCTCGCAAAAGTAGATCAGATTGCCGGTCCGGCATCGAGAATGAGGTGATTATGAGGTTTAAGTTTTCCTGTGTAGGTATGGCAGTGGTTGCTGCTATCTCTTCAATGCCGTTGGCGGCAGCGCAAGCGCCAGAAGATATTGAACGTATCAGTGTTACCGGTCGTAGCTTCAATGATTATAAGACCGGCGTCGCTTCTGGTGCGATGCGTGGTGATATCAATCTGATGGATACACCTCAATCCGTTACCGTTATCCCCGATTTTGTTACCGATGAACAGCTGGCAACCAACCTGGCTGAAGTCTTGGTGAATGACTCAAGCGTGACCAGTGGCAGTGAAAAATGGAATCGCCAGGTATTTAATATTCGTGGTTTTGAGTTGGACTCAGGGTCTGGGTACTTGATCAATGGCCAGCAGCAGTGGTCACACTATGTACAACCTATTGAAACTCTGCAGCAAGTAGAAGTGCTTAAGGGGCCGTCAAGTATGCTCTACGGCCAGTCCGGCCCTGGTGGCTTGATCAACATGGTGACCAAGAAGCCGACCTACGACACACTGTTTAACTTAGGGTTTGATACAGATGACAACGGCTCTACCCGCTTTCAACTGGATGCCGGTGGTAGTCTAAACGAAGCTCAGACTATCCGTTATCGCACTGTGCTGGTTAAACAGGATACCCAGTATTGGCGTGAGTATCAGAATGGTGAAAATCAGGAAAGAGATCGCTGGTTGGGCTACCTGAATCTGGAGTTTGATATTACCGATGATCTTTTGCTGTCACTTAAATATGACCGTACCCAAGATAAAACCGGAATAGATCGTGGCGGTTGGTTGAACAGCAAGGGTGAGCTTATTGGTGGTCGGGATATTATCTGGGATATGCCATGGGCGTTTACTGACAATACCATCGAAAATTTAGGGGCCGAACTCACTTACTTTATCAGCGACAACTGGAAAGTGAAGGCCGGCTACAATGATCAGCAGTTCAACCGCCAACGGTTGGACTCTCTTCCAAGCTTGATCAAAGGTTCTGAGGATCCATTTACTGATGGCTACACTGTGAGTCCATTCGATCGTTATGATGATTGGCAACATAAAACAGGATTCATTGATATTACCGGTAACTTCAGTACCGGCGTTTTGGAACATCAGTTCCTGATCGGTGCCAATATGTTGGACTACTACTATGGGCAGTTGCGCGAAAAAGGCGAAAGTGTTTCTGTTATGCCTGGCCAGCCCATCGCAAATCCAGGTTTGGACTATCATAACGATACTTCACTCTATGAAAGCGACTATAAGCACTATGGTTTCTATATTCAGGACCTGGTTACTATCAATGAACAGTGGAAACTGTTGGCCGGTGTTCGTTATGACGAACAAAAGAAAGATGGTGCCGGGAACAACAGTTATGCCGTTTCACCTAAATTTGGGGTGATCTATTCGCCGATGGATAACGGCAGTATCTATGTCAATTACTCAAAGAGCTTCAGTCCCCAAGGGAGCGTTAATGATCCTAATGATGTTAATGACAAGATGAATCTGGATCCTGAGTATGGGGAACAGTATGAAATAGGCACCAAGTGGGAACTGTTCGATGGTGGGTTATTACTGACAGGCGCCGTGTTTGATATAACTGTCTCCAATGTTACCGTGACTCAAGACCTGGGTGCTGGTGAATCAATAACCACTCAGAGTGGTGAACAACGTCATAAAGGGTTTGAGATGGGCGCTCAGGGACGACTCAGTGATAAGTGGTTTATGACAGGTTCCATGATGTATCTGGATGCAGAGTATGATCGCCCTGCAGAAGATAGTCTCAATGGTAAAACGCCGATAGATGCGCCTGAATGGTCGGCCAATATCTGGACCCGTTATGAGATGACAGAAGCGTTGGCTCTGAATTTTGGTGCCGTCTATGTTGGTGAACGCTTTGCCGATAAAGAGAACATGATCACCAAAGATGGTTATGTACGTTTTGACCTAGGCGCCGCCTATACCATGGATGTGATGGGAACAGATGTCAGCGTAAGGGTTAACATGAAGAATCTGTTTGATAAAGAATATCTTGCCGGCGGTACCAATACAGATGTGACTGTGGGTGAAGGTCGTCATGTGAGCCTGGCGCTGGAAGCCAAGTTTTAATCGCCAATAGATAACATGCTAACAGCAATGCCGGTCACACCAGTGGCTGGCATTTTTTATGGATGAAATCTAATTCTTTCGGCTTCTAGGGGCGTGCCTAGACTCGTGCCGCCTTTAAGGCATGCCTGTATATCGGCTGAACTACTAACGGGCTTTTTTCACTCTGCAATTGCGTTTAGGTTTCGAAGTTATATAATTCGCCTTTCGAATCGAAACTTATTCAGTCTGGAATGACCAAACGCAACACTCAACAAAGGCGTCACGCCATAGTTACCCTGCTGCAGCAGCAGGGTGAAGTCAGTGTAGATGCCTTGGCGCTGAAGTTTGAAACTTCGGAAGTGACCATACGTAAAGATTTGGCAGCCCTGGAGAAAACCGGTTTGCTGCTGCGTCGTTATGGTGGCGCCGTCGTCGTTCCTCAAGAGATGACCCAGACCTTGTCTGAACCGCCTTCCCGCAATAAGTTGGCCATAGCTCAGGCTGCTGCCGGGCTTATCAAAGATCATAACCGCATCATCATAGATTGTGGCAGCACCACTTTGGGGCTTATACCTGAGCTCAATGATAAGCGCGGGCTGGTGGTTATGACCAACTCCCTGCAACTGGCCAATGCGATACATGAATTGGAAAACGAGCCCACACTCTTGATGACAGGGGGCACTTGGGATCCTCACTCCGAATCTTTTCAAGGACAGGTGGCTGAGCAAGTACTGCGTTCCTACAACTTTGACCAGCTTTTTATCGGCGCCGATGGCATTGACTTGCAGCGAGGCACCACCACTTTCAATGAGTTAATTGGACTCAGCCGGGTGATGGCGGAAGTCTCCCGAGATGTGGTGGTGTTGCTCGAATCGGAAAAGGTGGGTCGCAGAATTCCTAATCTTGAGTTGCCCTGGGAGTTGGTCACTACCCTGGTGACAGATGACAGGCTGCCTGATGCAGCCGCTGAAAGTATTTCAAATCAAGGGGTAAAGCTGATCTTAGCCCCTTTTACAGCATAAACTTTTAAATTAAGCGGATATTGATATGTGTGGAATTGTTGGCGCAGTAGCGCAGCGGGATGTAGCTGAAATCTTGATAGAGGGGCTGAAACGCCTGGAATATCGTGGCTATGATTCGGCCGGTGTGGCTGTCATTCACCAAGGTGAACTGACCCGTACCCGCAGAGTTGGCAAGGTGCAGGAGTTGGCCGATGCTTTGCAAACGGCTCCTTTGGCCGGTGGTACCGGCATCGCCCATACCCGTTGGGCGACCCATGGTGAGCCCAGTGAACGCAACGCGCATCCACATCAATCCGGCAGCGACATAGCCGTGGTGCACAACGGGATTATTGAAAATCACGCTAAATTGCGGGAGATGCTCAAGGGCTTGGGGTATCAGTTCAACTCAGATACAGATACAGAAGTCATTTGTCATCTGGTCGACCATGAGCTTAAGTCTGCCCCCAGTTTGCTGGCGGCGGTACAAGCCACGGTGAAACAACTGGAAGGTGCCTATGGCACTGTGGTCATCGACCGCCGTGACCCTGAACGGCTGGTGGTCGCTCGCAGTGGCAGCCCATTGGTGATAGGTTTTGGTCTGGGAGAAAACTTCGTCGCCTCGGATCAACTGGCACTGCTGCCGGTGACTCGTACTTTTGCCTTCCTGGAAGAGGGTGATGTTGCCGAAGTGACTCGCCGTGAGGTCCATATTTATGATCTTGACGGTAACCCGGTTGTACGTGAAAAGAAAGAGTCTGAAATCACCCATGATGCCGGTGACAAGGGCGAGTATCGTCACTATATGCTTAAAGAGATCTATGAGCAGCCCATGGCGCTGGCCCGTACTCTCGAAGGCCGAATTGCCCAGCAACAGGTGCTGGATACTGCCTTTGGTGATAATGCAGCCGAGCTTCTCAAAGATATCAAACACGTACAGATCATTGCCTGTGGTACCAGTTACCATGCCGGTATGGCGGCACGTTATTGGTTGGAAGATTGGGCCGGCGTTTCCTGTAATGTGGAAATTGCCTCTGAATTCCGCTACCGCAAGTCGCATCTGTTCCCCAACAGCCTGTTGGTCACCATTTCTCAATCCGGTGAAACGGCCGATACCCTGGCGGCAATGCGTTTGGCCAAAGAGATGGGGTATAAGGCAACCTTGACCATATGTAACGCCCCTGGATCCTCGCTGGTTCGCGAGTCCGATATGGCATATATGATGAAAGCCGGTGCCGAGATAGGTGTGGCTTCCACCAAGGCCTTTACCGTGCAGTTGGCCGGTTTGTTGATGCTGACGGCGGCACTGGGACGTTATAACAACATGAGTGTGGAAATGCAGGCGGCAATCGCCCAGAGTCTACAGTCTATGCCGGCTAAAGTGGAGCAGGCTCTGGGGTTGGATGATGCCATTGCCGAGTTGGCAGAAGACTTTGCCGATAAGAGCCATGCCCTGTTCCTGGGACGTGGCGATCAGTACCCCATAGCGATGGAAGGCGCGCTGAAGCTGAAGGAGATTTCCTATATTCATGCCGAGGCTTATGCATCCGGAGAGCTGAAACATGGGCCATTGGCGCTGATCGATGCCGACATGCCTGTGATAGTGGTGGCACCCAATAATGAACTGCTTGAAAAGCTCAAGTCGAATGTGGAAGAAGTACGTGCCCGTGGTGGCTTGATGTATGTGTTTGCCGATGTTGATGCTGAATTTGCATCCGATGACACCATGAAGGTAATACCTGTGCCACATTGTGATGAGTTTATGGCACCGCTTATTTACACCATTCCGCTGCAGTTGCTGTCATACCATGTTGCCCTGATCAAAGGGACTGATGTGGATCAGCCAAGAAACTTGGCCAAGTCGGTTACTGTGGAGTAATTGGCCGGAATCAAGCGCAAGCCTGAAAGTGTTGCCACTAATCGCCTGAGTGTATGCTCAGGCGGTTAATTGCGTCAGCCGCTGCTGCTTTTTTGCTTCGTATCTCTTCCAGACTTTTTCGTGGAAGTAGAAAACAACAGTGTTGATGCTGGGTTCTACCAGGGCCACGGCACCACCGATAAGTGCACTGCCGGTAAGCAGATAAGTGATGGTAAAGGCTACGCTGAAGTGCAGTATGGCAAAGGTCATTGTCTTAATCATGGCGGTTCTCCTCTCCTGATAATTTAATGATAATAATTCTCATTAATAATTAAAAGAGGGTTTAACAGATTAATTTGACCGTTTTTATCTATTAAAAAGGCCGCTTATGCGGCCTTTAATCGTCTAAGACTATCAGTAATGCCAAGGGAAGCTGGAAAAGTCCTGATCGCGTTTTTCAAGAAAGGCGTCTCGGCCTTCCTGGGCCTCGGCTGTGCCATAGGCCAAACGGGTCGCTTCTCCGGCAAACAGTTGCTGGCCAACCAAACCATCATCAGGCAGGTTAAAGCCATATTTGAGCATGCGCATTGCAGTTGGGGACTTGGAATTGATCTCCTTGGCCCAGCGCAGAGCTTCGGTTTCAAGTTCTGCATGAGGAACCGAACGGTTAACCATGCCCATGGCAAAGGCTTCATCGGCACTGTAGTTAAAGCCACAGAAAAATATTTCTCTTGCCCGCTTCTGACCTATCATCTTCGCCAGATAAGCACTGCCATAGCCGGAATCAAAGCTGGCTACATCCGGGTCTGTCTGTTTGAAAACGGCGTGTTCTTTCGATGCCAGTGTCAGATCGCACACCACATGCAGGCTGTGACCGCCACCAACCGCCCAACCGGGAACAACGGCTATGACGACCTTGGGCATAAAGCGGATCAAGCGCTGCACTTCGAGAATATGCAGGCGGCCCATGCGAGCCAAATCGGCCTTGCCGGCTTCCTCACCTTCATATTTGTAGCCGTCTTTGCCGCGAATACGCTGATCGCCACCGGAGGAGAAGGAATATTGCCCTTTGGCCGATGGACCATTACCTGTTAACAGCACACAACCTACATCAGACCATTGCCGGGCGTGGTCCAGAGCTATGTAAAGTTCATCAACTGTCTTGGGACGAAAAGCGTTCAGGCAGTCGGGACGGTTAATGGCAATTCGCACCGTACCTTGGGATTTGGCTCTGTGGTAAGTGATGTCTTCAAAAGCGAACCCGGCAACCTCTTCCCACAATTCAGGTTCAAAAGTATCGGAAACAAAAGATGTCATAACAAACAGCCCCTATATTGATAATGGCTCAAAGGCTAGGTGGATTGGCGTGGGAGGTCAATGATTTCAGGTGCGGGTTTTGCAACAGTCGACAAAACCCGGTGCTTTATTCAGAGGTTATCGCAGATGAATAACAGATTATCTTTGCTGAAAACTGGATGAGATATGACATTGCCACGACAATACTCGTCTTTGAAGTCCATCAGGGTATCTGGCGTGGTCAGTATGCCGTCCAGCTCCTGCAGCTCAGAAGCCGACAAGCGCTCGGCAATATCGGCCTTGAGGCGGGCCTTTTTCTGATCGAGACGAATGATCTGCGTGCCCGTCATGGCATCCAGCTTGCGTTCAATTTTCTTTACTAATGCTTCGGTTTGGGCAATGGGCTCATCGAGCTTATCCGTCTGAGTGACCAGGTAATAAAGCACTCCGGCCAATATTGCCAAAATAATCCAGCCTTTCATCATTTAGTCCAACTAAGGTTAATAACCCTTGTGTTACAAGGTATAATACGCCATTTTTTATACAATAAGCAGTAAAAGGCTGTAAAGATGAGTGAAGAGTCGAGCAATAAGGATTATTCGAAAGCCAATCGAATCAAGATTCACCAGCCTGATGCGAGTAAAGCAGACCGCTTTAATCCTCGCAATCGAATTTACGTTCGTGCGGTTGACGGTCTATGGAGTACTTTAAGGCGGCGTATGGGATGGATAGCCATGCTGTTTTTCCTCATCCTGCCCTGGCTTCCATGGGGGGATAGGCAGGCAGTCTGGTTTAACCTGGCGGAGCAGAAGTTTCATGTATTTGGCCTGACTATCTGGCCTCAGGATCTAACGTTGCTGGCGGCCTTGTTTATGATTGCCGCCTTCGCACTGTTTTTTGTCACTACCTACTTGGGAAGGGTCTGGTGCGGCTACACCTGCCCGCAGACAGTGTGGACCTTCATCTTTATCTGGTTTGAAGAAAAGCTCGAAGGGGCACGCAACAAAAGGATGAAGTTGGATCAGATGCCCTGGAGTTTTGACAAGCTCTGGCGCAAAACGGCCAAGCATACTGCCTGGTTGCTGATCTCCCTGCTGACGGCCATGACCTTTGTGTCTTACTTTGTGCCCTCCAGAGAAGTATACCTAGAGGTGTTTACCTTACAGGCCAGCGGCGCCGTGTACTTCTGGGTCATTCTCTTCACTCTGGCTACCTATGGTAATGCCGGCTGGATGCGGGAAATCATGTGTATTCACATGTGTCCCTATGCGCGTTTCCAGGCGGCCATGTTCGATAAGAACACCTATATTGTTGGCTATGACACCAAGCGTGGTGAAACTCGCGGTCCCCGCTCCCGTAAGGCTGATCCCAAAGCTTTAGGGCTGGGCGACTGTATCGATTGCGATCTCTGTGTCCAGGTCTGTCCGACAGGGATTGATATCCGTAATGGCCTGCAGTACGAATGTATCAACTGCGGCGCCTGTATCGATGCTTGTGACTCCACCATGGAGCGTATGGGATATGCCAAAGGCCTTATCAGTTACACCACGGAAAACAAACTGGAAGGGATCAAGGAAAAAGTGCTGCGTCCCAAGCTGGTGGGCTATGGTGTTGTGCTTACTGCGATGATTTTGGTGTTTATCTACGCCAGTGCCAATATCGCCCCTGTGCGCATCGATATCATTCGTGACCGGAATCAGCTCTATACCGAGAATACTCAGGGGATGACAGAGAATACCTTCACTTTGAAGATATTGAACAAAACGGAAACGGCTCACGAGTACCAGATGCACATAGATGGGTTGAATAACTATAAGTGGTATGGCCCACAAACAGTGCAGGTTGCGGCTGGTGAAGTATTGACGCTGCCTATCAGTGTGGCGGTCGACCCTGTGGAGCTGAAACGTCCCATTACCAAGATAGACTTTATTGTCACAACCGAAGTCAATGGTGAGACGGTTGAAGCCAAACAGGAGTCCCGCTTCTTCGGACCTTAAGCCTTAAGAAACGATGCTAGATAGATAAAAAGGGGCGTGAGCCCCTTTTTTCATCAAAAAGTATCGCTTTTTTGGCCGTTTGGCTGCTTTTATGAGCGAACGATAAATTAATCCTGTTTTTCTTAGATTTAGCCCTTGCACAAAAGTTCAGGCTCCCTATAATGCGCTCCCACTGACACGGCACAGCGGCAACGCGAAAGACGTGACAGGGTCGAAGAAAAGAGGCTCTTGAGTCCTTTCAACAACAGGCGAAAAAAGATGGTAAATACCTCTTGACGCCGCAGCAGGAAAGCGTAGAATACGCAGCCCTGACCCGATGGCCGCAGCGCCTAAGGGATTGCTCTTTAACAAGATAAACAAGCAAATCTGTGTGGACACTCACAGGCATTGAGAAATCGACAAAACGATTTAACTCGATGAAGAGTGTTCATACGAACAGAATTCATTGAGTCGAACCTTCGGGTTCAACCAAAACTTTAATTGAAGAGTTTGATCATGGCTCAGATTGAACGCTGGCGGCAGGCCTAACACATGCAAGTCGAGCGGTAACATTTCAAAAGCTTGCTTTTGAAGATGACGAGCGGCGGACGGGTGAGTAATGCCTGGGAATTTGCCCATTTGTGGGGGATAACAGTTGGAAACGACTGCTAATACCGCATACGCCCTACGGGGGAAAGCAGGGGACCTTCGGGCCTTGCGCTGATGGATAAGCCCAGGTGGGATTAGCTAGTAGGTGAGGTAAAGGCTCACCTAGGCGACGATCCCTAGCTGGTCTGAGAGGATGATCAGCCACACTGGGACTGAGACACGGCCCAGACTCCTACGGGAGGCAGCAGTGGGGAATATTGCACAATGGGGGAAACCCTGATGCAGCCATGCCGCGTGTGTGAAGAAGGCCTTCGGGTTGTAAAGCACTTTCAGCGAGGAGGAAAGGTTAGTAGTTAATACCTGCTAGCTGTGACGTTACTCGCAGAAGAAGCACCGGCTAACTCCGTGCCAGCAGCCGCGGTAATACGGAGGGTGCGAGCGTTAATCGGAATTACTGGGCGTAAAGCGTGCGCAGGCGGTTTGTTAAGCGAGATGTGAAAGCCCCGGGCTCAACCTGGGAACCGCATTTCGAACTGGCAAACTAGAGTCTTGTAGAGGGGGGTAGAATTCCAGGTGTAGCGGTGAAATGCGTAGAGATCTGGAGGAATACCGGTGGCGAAGGCGGCCCCCTGGACAAAGACTGACGCTCAGGCACGAAAGCGTGGGGAGCAAACAGGATTAGATACCCTGGTAGTCCACGCCGTAAACGATGTCTACTCGGAGTTTGGTGTCTTGAACACTGGGCTCTCAAGCTAACGCATTAAGTAGACCGCCTGGGGAGTACGGCCGCAAGGTTAAAACTCAAATGAATTGACGGGGGCCCGCACAAGCGGTGGAGCATGTGGTTTAATTCGATGCAACGCGAAGAACCTTACCTACTCTTGACATCCAGAGAACTTTCCAGAGATGGATTGGTGCCTTCGGGAACTCTGAGACAGGTGCTGCATGGCTGTCGTCAGCTCGTGTTGTGAAATGTTGGGTTAAGTCCCGCAACGAGCGCAACCCCTATCCTTACTTGCCAGCGGGTAATGCCGGGAACTTTAGGGAGACTGCCGGTGATAAACCGGAGGAAGGTGGGGACGACGTCAAGTCATCATGGCCCTTACGAGTAGGGCTACACACGTGCTACAATGGTCGGTACAGAGGGTTGCGAAGCCGCGAGGTGGAGCTAATCTCATAAAGCCGGTCGTAGTCCGGATTGGAGTCTGCAACTCGACTCCATGAAGTCGGAATCGCTAGTAATCGTGGATCAGAATGCCACGGTGAATACGTTCCCGGGCCTTGTACACACCGCCCGTCACACCATGGGAGTGGGCTGCACCAGAAGTAGATAGCTTAACCTTCGGGAGGGCGTTTACCACGGTGTGGTTCATGACTGGGGTGAAGTCGTAACAAGGTAGCCCTAGGGGAACCTGGGGCTGGATCACCTCCTTACCTAAGCGATAATTGGTGTTTGTTGAGTGTTCACACAGATTGCTTGTTCATAGAGCAGGCCGTTGACCCTGGTAGGTCAATGAGTTCTTTAACAATTTGGAAAGCTGATAGTAGACATCAAAACCACTCTTAGGAGTTGGAATTGATGCATACAAATTGAGTTCTCAAACACTTCAATCAAGTGTTTTGGAAATTCTTCAAGGCGAGTCCACTTCCTTAACCCGGAGGTGAGACAAGTAAACCTAAGCTGGTTGCAATACAAACCGATGAAAACTCATCCGGGTTGTATGGTTAAGCGACCAAGCGTATACGGTGGATGCCTTGGCAGTCAGAGGCGATGAAGGACGTAGTAACTTGCGAAAAGCGTTGGTGAGCTAGTAACAAGCATTTGAGCCAGCGATGTCCGAATGGGGAAACCCGGCACCATAAGGTGTCATCAATACGTGAATACATAGCGTATTGAGGCGAACGAGGGGAACTGAAACATCTAAGTACCCTTAGGAAAAGAAATCAACCGAGATTCCCCAAGTAGCGGCGAGCGAACGGGGATTAGCCCTTAAGTCTTTGGGGTGTTAGTGGAATGTGTTGGAAAGCACAGCGGCACAGGGTGATAGCCCCGTACATGTAAACTAACCAGAGATGAAAACGAGTAAGGCGGCACACGTGATATGTTGTCTGAATATGGGGGGACCATCCTCCAAGGCTAAATACTCCTGACTGACCGATAGTGAACCAGTACCGTGAGGGAAAGGCGAAAAGAACCCCTGTGAGGGGAGTGAAATAGAACCTGAAACCGTATACGTACAAGCAGTGGAAGCGGTACTTGAGACCGTGACTGCGTACCTTTTGTATAATGGGTCAGCGACTTACATTTAGTAGCGAGGTTAAGCGAATAGCGGAGCCGTAGGGAAACCGAGTGTTAACTGCGCGTTTAGTTGCTAGGTGTAGACCCGAAACCCGGTGATCTAGCCATGGGCAGGTTGAAGGTTGAGTAACATCAACTGGAGGACCGAACCGACTAATGTTGAAAAATTAGCGGATGACTTGTGGCTGGGGGTGAAAGGCCAATCAAACCGGGAGATATCTGGTTCTCCTCGAAAGCTATTTAGGTAGCGCCTCGGACGAACACCTTTGGGGGTAGAGCACTGTTAAGGCTAGGGGGTCATCCCGACTTACCAACCCTTTGCAAACTCCGAATACCAAAGAGTGCTATCCGGGAGACAGACGGCGGGTGCTAACGTCCGTCGTCAAAAGGGAAACAACCCAGACCGTCAGCTAAGGTCCCAAAGTAATTGCTAAGTGGGAAACGATGTGGGAAGGCTTAGACAGCTAGGATGTTGGCTTAGAAGCAGCCATCATTTAAAGAAAGCGTAATAGCTCACTAGTCGAGTCGGCCTGCGCGGAAGATGTAACGGGGCTAAGCAATTCACCGAAGCTACGGGTACTGATGCTTGCATCAGTGCGGTAGAGGAGCGTTCTGTAAGCCGTTGAAGGCGAAGGGGTAACCCACGCTGGAGGTATCAGAAGTGCGAATGCTGACATGAGTAACGATAAAGGGGGTGAAAAACCCCCTCGCCGAAAGACCAAGGGTTCCTGTCCAACGTTAATCGGGGCAGGGTGAGTCGACCCCTAAGGCGAGGCTGAAAGGCGTAGTCGATGGGAAACGGGTTAATATTCCCGTACTTCTGCTAACTGCGATGGAGAGACGGAGAAGGCTAGGCCAGCGCGGCGTTGGTTGTCCGCGTTTAAGGTAGTAGGTGGTGTGCTTAGGCAAATCCGGGCACACATACACTGAGAGCTGATGACGAGTCCCTACGGGGATGAAGTGGTTGATGCCATGCTTCCAGGAAAATCTTCTAAGCTTCAGGTTAGCAGGAATCGTACCCCAAACCGACACAGGTGGTCGGGTAGAGAATACCAAGGCGCTTGAGAGAACTCGGCTGAAGGAACTAGGCAAAATGGTACCGTAACTTCGGGAGAAGGTACGCTGCCGGCGGTGAAGACCTCGCGTCGTAAGCTGCTGGCAGTCGCAGATACCAGGTGGCTGCAACTGTTTATCAAAAACACAGCACTGTGCAAAATCGCAAGATGACGTATACGGTGTGACGCCTGCCCGGTGCCGGAAGGTTAATTGATTGGGTTATCTTCGGAGAAGCTCATGATCGAAGCCCCGGTAAACGGCGGCCGTAACTATAACGGTCCTAAGGTAGCGAAATTCCTTGTCGGGTAAGTTCCGACCTGCACGAATGGCGTAATGATGGCCACGCTGTCTCCAGCCGAGACTCAGTGAAGTTGAAATTGCGGTGAAGATGCCGTATACCCGCGGCTAGACGGAAAGACCCCGTGAACCTTTACTATAGCTTGGCACTGAACATTGACCCTACATGTGTAGGATAGGTGGGAGACTATGAAGATGAGACGCCAGTCTTGTTGGAGTCAACCTTGAAATACCACCCTTGTAGTGTTGATGTTCTAACCTGGGCCCCTAATCGGGGTTAGGGACAGTGCCTGGTGGGTAGTTTGACTGGGGCGGTCTCCTCCCAAAGAGTAACGGAGGAGCACGAAGGTTGGCTAAGTACGGTCGGACATCGTACGGTTAGTGTAATGGCATAAGCCAGCTTAACTGCGAGACAGACACGTCGAGCAGGTGCGAAAGCAGGTCATAGTGATCCGGTGGTTCTGAATGGAAGGGCCATCGCTCAACGGATAAAAGGTACTCCGGGGATAACAGGCTGATACCGCCCAAGAGTTCATATCGACGGCGGTGTTTGGCACCTCGATGTCGGCTCATCACATCCTGGGGCTGAAGTCGGTCCCAAGGGTATGGCTGTTCGCCATTTAAAGTGGTACGCGAGCTGGGTTCAGAACGTCGTGAGACAGTTCGGTCCCTATCTGCCGTGGGCGTTGGATGATTGAGGGGAGCTGCTCCTAGTACGAGAGGACCGGAGTGGACGAACCGCTGGTGTTCGGGTTGTCATGCCAATGGCATTGCCCGGTAGCTACGTTCGGAATCGATAACCGCTGAAAGCATCTAAGCGGGAAGCGAGCCCCAAGATGAGTCATCCCTAGGTCCTAGAGACCTCTGAAGAGCCGTTCGAGACCAGGACGTTGATAGGCAGGGTGTGTAAGCGTTGCGAGGCGTTGAGCTAACCTGTACTAATGACTCGAGAGGCTTAACCATACAACCCAGATGGGTTTTACGGACTTGAAGAAGTCGATACTTGATTGAAGTTTGAACTCAAGCTCTGAAAAGAGCACAGCTTTCCAGATTACCAAATTTGTCTGGTGACAATAGCATTGTGGTCCCACCTGATCCCATCCCGAACTCAGAAGTGAAACGCAATCGCGCCGATGGTAGTGTGGGGTCTCCCCATGTGAGAGTAGGTCATCGCCAGACGCCCAATTTTAGTAGTGCGCCAAGGCGTAATACTAAAGGAGCGGTAGTTCAGTTGGTTAGAATACCGGCCTGTCACGCCGGGGGTCGCGGGTTCGAGTCCCGTCCGCTCCGCCAACTTAAAGAGAAAGCCTCATCGAAAGATGAGGCTTTTTTCGTTTTAGCTCTTCCTCCATGATTTGCATTGAGTTGCTGCCGTTGTTTGGGTTGTTTCGGGTCTTGATATTGACTAAAGCGAACAGACAAGCAATATGAGACTATATTCGCTTTGACTGGGATTCGCTCGAGTCTGTGACTTGAACACTTACCCGAAACATTTTTGTCGTTATAATGGCCATATTCTATTACAGGTGGTGATTGTGGATTGTCGTATCGGTTGCGGTGCCTGTTGTATAGCTCCCTCCATCAGTAGTGCTATACCTGGAATGCCACAGGGTAAACCCGCTGGGGTTCGCTGTGTGCAGCTGGATGACAACAATCTATGCCGCCTCTTTGGTTCCTCTGAACGTCCCGATGTGTGTAGTGAATTTTCGGCGTCAGTTGATGTATGTGGTAACAACAACGAAGAGGCGCTCTGGCTGATAGGCTCTTTAGAGGTGGAAACCTCTTCCTGAAGGTGAAAGATGCAGTTAACGCGGTATACGGATTTTGGAATAAGAACTCTGATGTATCTGGCTATTCAACCGGAGCGTGAGACTCTGTTTCGAATCGCAGAGATCACTGAAGTTTTTGATCTTTCACCTAATCATGTCTCCAAGATAGTGCATCACTTGGGTAAACTGGGGTATTTACAAACGATACGCGGCAAGAGTGGTGGTTTTCGTTTGGGGATGGCTCCTGAGCAGATCAATGTCGGTGAACTAGTGCGGGCTCTGGAAAACTCTCTGGCGCCTATTGATTGCAGCAAGCCTTATTGTCGACTGACCCCAGCTTGTCAGCTGAAGGGCGTTCTGGCTCAAGCCGTGAATGCCTATCTGGCTGTGCTTGACCGTTATACGCTGGCAGACATTGTCAGTAACCAACAAGAGTTGCGAGCCTTGCTGCCGGATCTGGAAATCCCTGTACTGCAAATCTGATTAAAGTTTTTTGCCAGCCGTATTCTGCTTTTGAGCCAATGTGATTGGTAATAAGCTGGAGGCTGGCACTAGAGTGACCCCTATCTTTGCCAGCTCTGGCAACCTCTTCTTGAGGAATTGTATACTCTCTGGGTAAGGGTGGGCTATCATCAAGGCTTCGCCTTCACTTTGGGCCTTGGCTATTGCCAAGTCCAACTGTCTTTCGAAAGCCTGCTCGGTTAGCTGATTATCCAAGAATACCTGACGTCTCAGCAGCGGAACACCCAAGGCATCTGCCTTCTCGCCAGCTTTAGTGTATCGGGTAGTAACACTGTCGATAAAGAAGTGCTCTTCCTGTTGCAATACTTCCATTAACCAGCCCATAGGTTGCTCGAGTTGAGTCAACAAACTCCCCATATGGTTGTTACTTCCCCTAGCGAAAGGCACGCTCTGCAAGGCTTGTTTGAGAGTTGCTTTAAACTCGGTTTCTGACATCTGGTTGTTGAGTCCACCAGGCCCCATGGTCTTGCCGTTAAGCGCCTGCATAGGGAGGTGCACCATAATTTCGTGGCCCTTGCTGTGAGCCTGGCGAGCCAGTTGTTGCCCGAGTGGGGTATGTGGCAATACAGACAAGGTCACGGCTGAAGGCAAGGACAGGGCGGCCTCATCTGTATGGCGGTAGCCAATATCATCGATGACGATTGCCAGTCTGGCTCCCCACGCGGGAGAGCAACTTACGACCAGCAGTAGTAAGTAGAAACAATAGCGCACGTTTTATATTAATTTTATTTATTTGATTGTATCCATGCCACCGCCGAGTTGATGGCTCTATCGCTGGCGGTATCTGCATGGGGAGATATGAGGTCGATTATAGGCACAGTTTTGTTATCGGAAACAGTATTGGGTGCGATTTTTATATCGGGTTCTACCCCTTTGGCGTTGATATCCTGGCCTTTTGGGGTGGTATAGCGGGCAATGGTCAGCTTGATGGCATTACCATCGACAAGTGTTGGGATCAGGCTTTGTACAGTGCCTTTACCGAAGCTGGTTTCACCTATCACCTTGGCACGGTTGTTCTCCTGCAACGCCGCCGCCAGCACTTCGGAAGCCGAGGCTGAACCGCGATTGATCAGCACTAATATGGGCACGCCGGCTAGCATGGTTTGCGGAGATGCATAATAATCTGAGTTGGCATCGAAGAAGCGTCCTTCGGTAGCGACTATGCGGCCCTCATGGAGAAACAGATCGGCAATTCGAATCGCCTGATCCAGTAAACCGCCGGGATTGTTACGTAAATCCAAAATCAAACCATTTAGTGGCTGCTGTTGCCACTCGCTCAACAGGCGGACCATGTCGCGGGTAGAATCTTCTTGAAAACTTGCCAAACGAATATAACCAATGTCGTTGCTGAGCATCTTTCCAAGCACAGAGTGGATGCTGATAGTGGCCGGTTTGAGGCTGACTTCAAAGCTGACATCCGAGTGAGCATGATGCAGTTGCAGCGATAACTCACGGTTGCTGCTGCTGAATTGCTTTATTTGGCTCAGTACTTGTTCCAGAGACTGTTTGGAAATGAGCTGACCGTTGACTGCGGTAACAATATCGCCGGCCATGATCCCGGCTTGTTCGGCCGGAGAACCGGGAAAAGGCGCGATAATTCTGAGCTTTTCCCCTTCAGTGGACACTTCAAAGCCGTAGCCGAAGTATTCCCCACGGTTGCTGTCTCTGAGGCTGTTCATCTGCTCCGGTTTCAGAAAGCTGGAATAAGGGTCGAGATGTTGGAATATGCCTTCAATGGCGGCATCGACAAGCTCTTTGCGGCTGATATCCCTGACGTAGTAGGTTTCCACTGTATCCATCACATCCAGCAATAATGAAAGCTCGTGGGTGTGACTGGGCTTTGGAAAGTTTTCGTGGCTGGCCAGGCTGAGAGAGACTCCCATGATGATACCCAAGCCAATATACATCAGGTTGCGAATAGAGTTGCCCATGTAGCCCCCTTTGAAGTGGCGGGGGCTGATGATTAGCGCCGACAGTAATTTGCCGGATCGACAGCTTGCCCCTTATGCCTTATTTCAAAGTATAGGCCAGGCTCAGTTTGTCCTCCTGAACGTCCTACCAGTGCCACGGCTTCGCCGGCCTTGACTGAATCGCCTGCGTCTTTCAGCAATGCTTGGGCGTGGCCATAGAGGCTCATATAACCTTTGCCGTGATCGACGACCAGCACCATACCAAAGCCGCGCAACCAATCGGCATAGATCACCTTACCTGCGGCTACAGCACTGACAGACTGGCCCTCCGGAGCGGACAGCATGACGCCTTTCCAGCGCACACTGCCGGAACGCTGACTACCAAAGCTGTTTTTGATCCTGCCCTTGGTGGGCCAGTTGAGGGCGCCACGGGACTTGGCCAATCCTTCCATGCTGGGGCTATCGCGCATGGCAGTCAGGGCTTGCTCGACAACCCGCTTCAGTGAGGCTTCTTCTATCTGCAGTTGCTCCAGCTCCGAGGCCTTACTGCTGATGGTGCGTTGCAGTTCCTTCAGCGTTTGCTGTCGCTGATCCTGTTCTTGATTGAGGCGCTTGGATTGAGCCTTCTGATCCAATACCAGCTGGTTGAGTCGATTGCGTTCCTGTTGCTCGCTCTGCTGCACTGCCGACAATTCCTGGCGGGTCTGTTTCAGTTGTTCTATGGCCTGCATTCTGGCCTTGTTGAGGTAGTCATAGTAAGCCAGCATTCGCTCTATGGTGGCTGGATCCTGCTGATTAAGCAGCATCTTGCTGTAGTCATGATTCCCGGCGAGATAAGCACTGGTCAGCTGCTTGGCCAGGGTTTGCTGTTGGCTTTCTTTGAGCTTGTCCAGCTGTGCGGCTCTTTGCTTTAGCTCGGAGAGACGCTTTTCGGCGTTGCGGAGGGCATTTTCAGTTTGGTTGACCTTGCGGGCGGCATCGGCGATAGCCTGCTCGTCTTTTTTCAGCAGTTGCAGCAGTTTTTCCCGCTGCTTGCCTGTGTCTCTCAGGGCATTTTGCTGAGCGGTGATCTGAGATTGCAGTGCCTTTAACTCGGACTGACGCCGCTCCAGATCGGATGCCTGCAGCTGAGAGGAAAACACGAGAAAGCCAGCAAGTATGCTGGCTTTGGCTAAAATACGCTTCTGCACCGGGTCAGTGTTACTCTTTTGTATGGATTAACGGACGCCCTGTCATTTCGTCAGGAATGCTCTGTCCCATCAGTGTCAGCATGGTTGGTGCGATATCACTCAGGCGGCCACCTTCATCAATTGTGGCCTCGCGACCGACATAGATAAAGGGCACCAGCTCACTGGTGTGGGCAGTATGAGCCTGACCTGTGATTTCATCCACCATCTGCTCGGCGTTGCCATGGTCGGCAGTGATAATGCACTCACCATCCACCTTGGCCAGTGCGTCTACGACTCGGCCTATACAGGCATCCACGGCTTCACAAGCCTTAACCGCGGCATCAAACTTGCCGGTATGGCCAACCATGTCACCGTTGGGATAGTTACAGATAATGACATCATATTTAGTTGATTCAATAGCTTCAACCAACTTATCTGTCAGTTCTGTCGAGCTCATCTCGGGTTGCAAGTCGTAGGTGGCGACTTTGGGCGAGTTGATCAGAATACGGTCTTCACCCTCGAATGGCTGCTCTTTGCCGCCGTTGAAGAAGAAGGTTACGTGGGCGTATTTCTCAGTTTCTGAAATACGCAGCTGGGTCAGACCGCGATTCTGCAGTACCTCGCCGAGGGTGTTGACTAGGTCTTCCGATGGGAAGGCTACCGGAGCCTTGATATCGGCGGCATACTCTGTGAGCATGACAAAGTTGACTTTGGGCGTTACTGCGCGTTCAAAACCATCGAAGTCCTGATTGACGAAGGCGCGGGTGATCTGTCTGGCGCGGTCGGCACGGAAGTTCATGAAAATCAGCGCATCGCCATCGTGCAGTGTTGTGGCCTTACCTTGATCCAGAATCGCAGTTGCGGCAACAAACTCATCGTTTTCATCGCGGCCGTAGGCAGCTTCCAATGCGGCCACGGCAGAGTCGGCACTGTATTTCCCCTGACCTTGAGTGATTAGATCGTAGGCTTGGGAGACTCGGTCCCAACGGTTGTCCCTGTCCATGGCGTAGTAGCGGCCAACGATGGAGGCTATGCGACCTCGGCCTAATTCGGCAAACAGCTTGTCGAAGCGTTCCAGGCTGGCTTTGGCGCTGCGTGGCGGGGTATCACGCCCATCGAGAAAGGCGTGCAGGTAAACCTCCTTGGCACCCCGCTTGACGGCCATGCGGCACATGGCTTCAAGATGATCTTCATGGCTGTGAACACCGCCGGGTGACAGCAGTCCCATGATGTGCACTGCGCCGTCTGCCTTGATGGCGGCGTCGACCGCCTCGATCAGTGCTTGGGTTTGCTCAAATTCGCCATCTTCAATGGCCTTGCTGATGCGGGTCAGTTCCTGATAAACGATGCGGCCGGAACCAATATTGATATGGCCCACTTCAGAGTTGCCCATCTGCCCGTCAGGCAAACCAACATCTTTACCTGAGCCGGAAATCAAACTGTGGGCGTATTCGGCGTTGAGTCTGTCGAGAACCGGAGTATTGGCATGATGGACGGCATTCATATGCGTCCCTTCACGATAACCCCAGCCGTCCAGAATCAGCAGTGCCAAAGGACGTTTGCTTGTGTTCATGTTGATACCTGTAAAGTTGAAAGAATTGGTCAAATCTGAAATTGGTTAAATATTACTACGTCTGCCCTGAGGGCAAAAGCCATTTACCCCGATTGTGACAATAGGGCGGACCGCGGTTTAACGCCGATTCAAGGGGCAAAACTGCAGCGAAACAGCTGCAATCTGCCTGGCCTCTGGGTATACTCTGCGCTTGTCCGAAATGGCCCAATAGATAACAGGCAGTTAAAAATGCAGGAATATGTAGAGTTTTTTAAAGCCCACCCCATGCTAAGCCTGGCCTGGGTGGGTTTGTTTATCGCCGTGATTGTCACCCTGTTCAAATCCGGTTTTTCCAAGGTTAAAAGCGTCGATCATCAGCAGGCGATTTTCCTGATGAATAAGGAAGATGCCAAGGTGATAGATGTGCGAGCCAAAGACGATTTTCGTAAGGGACACATTCTCAATGCCTTGAATGTACCCATGGCCGATATCAAAAATAATCAGGCGTCCAACCTTGAAAAGTACAAAACCACACCCATTATACTGGTATGCAACGCTGGCATGACCTCATCTCAAGCGGCTCAGATTTTGGTTAAGCAAGGCTTTGAAAAAGTCTTTAACCTCAAAGGTGGTATGGGTGATTGGCAGGCAGCAAATATGCCTGTATCCAAAAGCAAAAGATAATGAGTGTCGGCGGTTGTCATTGCATTTGGCGCCGCTCTGTTAGTAGAGTGGCCATACTGAAGTGGCAACCGGCATCCTGAGTTCTGTTCCGGCGCTGAACAGATGAATAGCAGGGATGATGACTGGGAGTCACAATCGACCCGAGTAACATACACCCTAAACACCGGCTCATTGCAAGCCGAGACTAAATGGATAGGTAGGAATTATGGCTGAAGTAGCAAACAACGAACAACAAGCCCCACAGTTCAACATTCAACGTGTGTACATCAAGGACGTTTCTTTCGAAACTCCTAACAGCCCAGCGGTATTCCAGAAAGAGTGGAATCCTGAAGTTAAGCTGGATCTGGATACCCGTAGCGCCAAGTTGGCCGACGACGTTTTTGAAGTGGTACTGTCACTGACTGTGACCGCCAAAAATGGTGAAGAAACAGCTTTCCTGTGTGAAGTACAACAAGCCGGTATCTTCTCTATCTCTGGTCTGAGCGATCCTCAACTGGCTCATTCTCTGGGCGCTTACTGCCCTAACATCCTGTTCCCTTATGCCCGTGAAACTGTGGCCAGCCTAGTATCCCGTGGTACTTTCCCACAGCTGAACCTGGCACCTGTGAACTTCGACGCCCTGTTCGCTCAGTATGTGCAGCAGCGTCAAGCCGCCGCCGAGCAAGCTCCGGCCGAAGAAGCAAACGCGTAATCAGCCGATGAAAGACACTGCCGAAATAACGGTATTGGGGGCGGGCTCTTATGGCACCGCCCTTGCCATTTCTTTGGCCAGCAATGGACACAGTACCCTGTTGTGGGGGCATGAACCCGAGCATGTGGCTAAACTCGCTGCCGAGCGCAGTAACCAAGCCTTTCTTCCCGGAATAGCCTTTCCCGACTCCCTGGTGATGGAGGCCGATCTGGCCAAAGCATTGGCGGCGTCGCGAAATATTCTGGTGGTGGTGCCAAGTCATGTCTTCGCCGAAGTGCTGGCTCAGGCCAAGCCTCTGCTGCGTGATGATGCCCGCATCATTTGGGCTACCAAGGGGCTGGAGCCGGAAAGTGGCCGCCTGTTGCAGGATGTTGCCCGCGATGTGCTGGGGGAGAAATATCCGCTGGCGGTATTGTCCGGACCGACTTTTGCCAAAGAGCTGGCGGCAGGGTTACCAACCGCCATTTCAGTGGCCGGTACCGATGCCGAGTTTACCGAGGATCTGGTGGAGCTGTTGCACAGCCCCAAACGTCTGAGAGTGTATGCCAATGACGATTTTATCGGCCTGCAACTCGGTGGCGCGGTCAAGAATGTCATCGCCATAGGTGCCGGTATGTCCGATGGTATTGGCTTTGGTGCCAATGCCCGTACTGCCCTGATCACCCGTGGTTTGGTGGAGTTGAGCCGTCTGGGGGAGGCCTTGGGCGCTCATGCTTCTACCTTTATGGGAATGGCGGGTCTTGGGGACCTGGTGTTGACCTGTACCGATAACCAATCGCGCAACCGTCGCTTTGGTTTGGCATTGGGTAAGGGTTGTGATGTCAATACTGCCCAGGCCGAAATCGGTCAGGTGGTTGAAGGTTACCGCAACACCAAAGAGGTCTACACCCTGGCCAAGCGCTTGGGAGTCGAGATGCCGATCACCGAGCAGATCTATCAGGTGTTGTATCAGGGCAAATCGCCTATTGATGCGGCCAAAGAACTACTGGCCAGAGAGAAGAAGTCGGAAACCTCAGCAGACTGAGCCATCTCCAATCCCGGAAAAGGATGCTAGAATAGCGTCCTTTTTTATTGCCCTTGTTGGGCCTGAGAGTGAGCGTTATGTCAGTTAAACAGCATCAGGTGATCATTATCGGCGCTGGCGCCGCAGGGTTAATGTGTGCCCTCACTGCCGGGTATCGGGGCCGGGATGTCCTCTTGCTGGATAACGCTAAACAACTGGGGCGCAAAATTCTGATCAGTGGCGGCGGTCGCTGCAACTTCACCAATCAGAACATTGAACCGGGCGCCTATCTCTGCAGTAACCCACACTTCGTTAAGTCGGCGCTGGCTCGTTTCAGCCAGTGGGACTTTATCGCCATGGTCGAGCGGCACGGCATCGATTATCACGAGAAGACCCTGGGACAGCTGTTTTGTGATGACTCGGCCAAAGATATCGTCGATATGCTGACCACAGAGTGCGATTGGGCCGGGGTTAAGATTCAGCTGCGTACCGAAATTCTGGCTGTGGCAGCCACAGATGGCAGTTACTGCCTGCAAACCAGTGAAGGGGAATATCGCTGTGAGTCACTAGTGATAGCCACAGGGGGCCTGTCCATGCCGAAGCTCGGGGCTACGCCGTTTGGATTCCGTATCGCCGAGCAGTTTGCCATCAAGGTGCTGCCGACCACTGCCGGGCTGGTTCCCTTTACCTTACAGCCTGAAGACAAGGCCAGGTTTGAAGGCCTGTCCGGCATCAGCTTGCCGGTTATCGCCAAAGCCGAATGCGGCAGGCAGTTTAGAGAGGCCATGCTATTCACCCACAGAGGTTTGTCCGGGCCGGCTGTGCTGCAGATCTCCTCCTACTGGCAGCCAGGCCAGAGTGTGCTGTTTGATTTACTGCCGGACCTGGATTTTGTCGACTGGTGCAAAACAATTACTGCTGAATCACCAAAATTGTCGCTTAAGAATGGATTATCTCGGTTGTTACCTAAGCGCTTGGTTGAGAGGCTGCTGGAGCTGGGTGAATTACCCAACAAGAACCTTAACCAACTGTCCAAGGCTGATATAGCTGCGCTGGACAGTTATTTCCACTGCTGGCAGATCCAACCCGGCGGCACCGAGGGTTATCGTACCGCCGAGGTGACTCTGGGCGGAGTGGATACCGATGAGTTATCCTCCAAGACCATGGAGGCCAAGCGTCATCCCGGGCTCTATTTTATCGGTGAAGTGGTGGATGTCAGTGGCTGGCTCGGCGGCTATAACTTCCAGTGGGCCTGGAGTTCCGGCTACGCCGCCGGTGAAGTGGTGTAACTGAGATCAATCCAATAAAAAACGGCTGCATTGGCAGCCGTTTTTGCGAGCATCAGTTTGCTTATTCAGCCTTAGGCTTGCTCAAGTGACGACGGTAGATCAGCAGATAGAGCGCCGGCAGCACAAAGAGCGACAGCACCGGGGCGGTAACCATACCACCGACCATGGGCGCGGCAATCTTCTGCATCACGTCGTTGCCCGAACCTGCGCCCCACATAATCGGGAGCAGACCGAAGAAGATGGTCGCCACCGTCATCGCCTTGGGGCGGATCCGCATTACTGCACCTTCAATCAGGGCGTCCTTGAGGTCTTCCACTCTGTGGTATTCGCCTCTGTCCTGCTTATGCTTGATGGCATTGTTGAGATACACCAGCATGACCACACCAAACTCGGCGGCGACCCCGGCGAGGGCTATCATGCCCACCGCGACAGCGACCGACATGTTGTAGTCCAGCAGATACAACAACCAGGTACTGCCCACCAAGGCGAACGGCAGCGACAGCATTATGATGCTGGCCTGCATGGATGAGCCAAAGGTCATCATCAGCAGAATGAAGATCACCGCCAGTGCCATGGGGATCACTTGCTGCAGTTTGGCATCGACCCGCTGCATATATTCATATTGACCGGCAAAGCTATAGCTGTACCTGGCCGGCAGATCCAGTTCCTGCTCCAATACCGGCTTGACCGCTTCGATATACTCACCGATGGACGTGCCGCCGATATCGACAAATACCCAGGAGATCAAACGACCATTCTCGCTCTTGAGCATAGGCGCGCCATCAGTGATTTCGATGTCGGCCAGATTGCGCAATGGCAGATAGTGGCCACTCTTGGTGATCACCGGCAGCTCTCTGAGCTTTTCGATATTGTCACGCAACTCTCTTGGATAGCGCAGGTTGATGGGATAGCGCTCGGCACCTTGAACCGACTCACCGATATTCATGCCGCCTATTGCGTAACGTACTACGTCCTGAATATCGCTCAGGGTCATGCCATATCTGGAGGTCACCTCGAGTTTCGGTGTGATGTCTATGTAGCGGCCGCCACCCACCCGCTCGGCATAGGCCGACTTGGTATGAGGCTGCGCCGATAGAATCGCTTCTATCTGGGCCCCTATCTCCTGCAGTTGATTGACATCGGCGCCGGTGATCTTAATCCCTACCGGAGTCTTAATACCGGTAGACAGCATGTCGATACGGGTCTTGATCGGTTGCACCCAGGCGTTGGTGAGACCGGGCACTTTTACCGTACTTTGCAGCTGAGCAATAATGCCGTCGAGATCCATGCCTTCGCGCCACAGCTCTTTGGGTTTGAGCATTATGGTGGTTTCCAGCATGGTCAATGGCGCAGGATCCGTGGCGGTTTCGGCGCGACCAACCTTACCAAACACCCGCGCCACTTCCGGAACGGTTTTGATCAGCCGGTCGGTTTGCTGCAGCACTTCGGCGGCCTTGCTGGCGCTGATGCCAGGCAAAGCTGTTGGCATGTACAGAAGATCCCCTTCCTCTAGCTCTGGCATAAACTCGCTGCCCATATGGCTCACTGGATACCAGGCACTGGCCAGCGCCACCAGAGCCGCCAGCAGGGTCAACTTGGGGAAGCGCAGCACGGCATTGAGCATAGGTTTGTAGATGGCTATCAACACCCGGCTCAATGGGTTGCTGCTTTCCGAGGGGATCTTGCCGCGGATAAAGAAGCCCATCAGGATAGGCACCAAGGTGATCGACAACACAGCCGCGGCCGCCATGGCAAAGGTTTTGGTATAAGCCAGAGGGCTGAACAGCCTGCCTTCCTGGGCTTCGAGGGCAAATACCGGCACAAAGCTCAGAGTAATGATCAGCAAGGAGAAGAAGAGTGCCGGGCCCACCTCAATGGAGGCCTCGGCGACAATTTTCCAGTGCTCTTTGGCGTCGGGTTGACGCTGATGGTCCTGTTTGAAATGCTCGAGGTGCTTGTGCATATTCTCGATCATCACAATGGCGCCATCTACCACGGCCCCGATGGCGATGGCGATACCGCCAAGGCTCATGATATTGGCGTTAACCCCCATCTTGTTCATCACAATAAAGGCGATCAGTATCGACAGTGGCAGGGTGATGACGGCCACCAGGGTCGAGCGGGCGTGCAGCAGAAACAGCAAGCAAACAATGCTCACCACTACCATCTCTTCCAGCACCTTGTGCAGCAGGTTGTCGACTGAGTTTTCAATCAGTTGCGATCTGTCGTAGGTGGGGACTATCTCCACGCCTTCGGGGAGACCCGCCTTGAGTTCTTCCAGCTTGGTTTTCACCGCCTCAATAGTCGCCAGGGCATTTTCCCCATAGCGCATGACTATGATGCCACCGACGACTTCGCCCTCACCATCGAGCTCGGCTATGCCACGGCGAGATGCCGGGCCCTTACGTACGGTGGCAACGTCTTTCAGCAGCAGCGGTGTGCCTGAGGGGCTGGTGATCCCCAGTGGGATTTCACGAAAGTCCTCCAGTGTTTGACGATAGCCCTTGGCGCGCACCATGTACTCGGCTTCGGCCATCTCCACTACAGAGCCACCGGCCTCGTTGTTGGCCTTGGTAATCGCCTGCTTGACCGAGGCGATGTCCAGCTTGTAAATCGCCAGCTTGTCCGGTTCCATCACTATCTGATAGGTCTGTTCCATGCCACCGACTGTGGCGACTTCCGATACCCCGGCAACACTCTGCAGTTCCAGCTTCAAATACCAGTCCTGCAAACTCTTGAGTTGCGAAAGGTCCAGATTACCGCTGCGGTCTACCAGGGCATATTCATAGATCCAGCCTACCCCGGAGGCATCGGGCCCCAGTGAGGGTTGCACCCCTTCGGGTAAACGACTGCTTATCTGGCTCAGGTACTCCAATACCCGGGAGCGGGCCCAATAGATGTCGGTGCCATCTTCAAAGATCACATAGACATAGGAGTCACCGAACATGGAATAGCCGCGCACCGTCTTGGCCCCGGGCACGGCCAGCATGGCGGTGGACAGGGGATAGGTCACCTGTTCCTCTACCAGCTTGGGCGCCTGTCCCGGATAGGCGGTTTTGATGATGACCTGCACATCGGACAGATCCGGCAGGGCGTCGAGCGGCGTGGTACGCAGTGCCTGAATCCCCCAAACCGTGACCATCAGGGTGACAATCAGCACCATCACCCTCTGTTTGATGGAGGCTTCAATGATTTTTTTCAGCATGTTGCCTCCTAGTGCTGGTGGCCTGAGCTCAGGCGCATCAGGCTACCCTTGAGACTGGCTTCTGAATCCAGCAGGAATTGCCCGGAAATCACTACGTTTTCGCCTTCATGCAGGCCTTCGAGGATCTCTGCCTTACCCTGACTCAACATGCCGACAGTGACCTTTCTGGCACTGAAACTGGCATCATCCTGTTTGACTATGACCCGGTTTTCCTTGCCTGTTTGGATCAATGCTTCCTGAGGGATCACCAAAGTATCGCGTTTCGGGCCACCATAGAGGGAAACCTTGGCCAAGGTCTTGGGCCTGAGCTCCATTGCTTGATCATTGTTGAGTACCACTCTGACTCTCAGGCTGCGGGTGATGGGATCCAGCTCGGGATAGATGTAATCAATCTTGCCTTCTATGCCCTTGAGTCCCATGGCGGGGATATTGACCTCGGCGGTCTGGCCCACTTCCAGCCAGCTCTGCTCGTTTTCAAACACATCGGCAATGACCCAGACCTTGGAGAGGTCAACCAGTGACATGACCTCGGTCTGAGGTTGTATATACATGCCGTCACGCACCGCGAGTTGTTTGACTACGCCGCTTTCGCGGGCGTAGAAAGGAACCCGGTATTGGGTCTTGCCTGTCTTGGCCAGCTGTTTGATCTGCTCTTGGTTCATGCCCAGTAGTTCGAGGCGTAGCCCGGCCTTGCGCAATAGCTCTTGGTAGTTGGCACTGTTGCCTGAGCGTTTCAGCGTCTCCTGGGCCAACAGATAGTCGTCCTGGGCATTGACCAGGTCTGGTGAATAGATCTCGTACAGCAATTGACCTTTCTCGACCCTGTCACCGACAGACTCTACTTTAAGTTTTTCAATCCAGCCGTTGACCCTGGCATGGATATGATTGATTTGACTCTCGTCATAGTCTATCTGGCCGACTGTTTTGACAAACTTCCACAGCGTGTCCCTTTCCACCTTGGCTACCTTGAGGGCCAAGGCTTGTTGCATCTGGCCTGAGACATCAATCTCAACGGTTTCCGAGTGGCCGCCCATCTCGACTTTTTCCAGATTCATGCCGCAGATGGGGCAGGTGCCGGGCACATCGCTGATGATATGCGAATGCATGGGGCAAACATATTTGATGTTACTGCCCTGATCCAGAGGAGCAGGTTTAATCTCCAACGCGGGCTTGGTCTGCTGCATGGCGTGCTGGCTATGGTCATTAGCCTGGTTTTCCGCGGCTTTGGTTTCTGTAACCTGGGTTTTTGTAGCCTGGGTTTCTATAGTCTGGGCGTGACCGGCATGGGAACCTGGCTCCGCTTCCTCCTCTTCGACCAGGAACATATTGCATTTGGGGCAACGTCCCGGCTCGTGACTGGTCACTTCCGGATGCATGGGGCAAACATAGGTTTTTTGCATGGCCTGTGTTGGTTCTGCCAAGGCTTCAGTAGCCTCATCTTTGACCAAAAACATGTTGCACTTGGGGCAACGTCCCGGCTCATGACTGGTGACTTCCGGATGCATGGGGCAGTAATACTCCTGGGTTGCCGTCCCATGTTGATGATCTTTGTGTTGTTCCTGTCCTTGGGGCTGATTGCCCAAGGCCATTGCCTGCATACTCCATTGCGGGCCGACAGCCAACACCAGACTAAGTGCGCAGGCCAGTCGTTGGCGTTTACGGTTTGAATCGCTCATATGCCTCATCTCCAGCTACAGCTTGATTAGTGGTGGTGGTGTTTCTGGCCTGCTACAGGCTCAAGATTCATACCACACTTGGGGCAGGAGTCCCCTTTCTTGCCTGTCACTTCCGTATGCATGGGACAGTGGTGGCCGGCTTGTTGCTGTTTTTCCAGGAACATACCGCACTTGGGGCAGGAATCCCCTTTGTTACCCGTCACTTCAGGGTGCATGGGGCAGCTATACTCGGCCGTTACCTTAGCATGATGTTGGTCGTGGTGATGTTCGCGTTCACTTGCAAAGCTGGCACGAGCCAGGGTGACAGACAAAAAGGCAATAATCAGGACACTGATAAAGGTTTTCATTGATTCACTCCGTTTGGGATACGGCTTTGACCAGGTGCCTGCGGGCATACCTGGAGCTTATCCCATTAAAAATTTGTATTTATTGGCAGATTTTGGGCACGAGTGTGCCTTGGATATCAAACTATGGGTGGTTTGATGGTCTGGCCGACAGAAACAGAGTGGAAATGAGGCATAGGCGTGGCCACGGCAGCTTCGGGCAGAGACATCACCGGCCAGGAACCGACGGCAATGAGAGTACCCGTTACGGATATCACCAGACAATGGTTACAGTCACTCTTGCACAATCCTTTGCCTTCACAGCAATGACTCACAGTGTCGGGAAGCACTGTATCAATTTGCGGGTCATCGCAGCAGTGACTGCTTTGTGTCTGTTGAGGGTGACAATCCATGGTGGCAGCCATTGGGTGTGCCGTGGAGTCCATTTCTCCGGAATGCGCTTCAGCTGTGGGTACCATCCAGTGTCCATTGGTTAGCATACCCTGCCCGAGCAATGCGAGCATGGTAAACAAAACCAGGATGTGGCGGCGAACCGATAGCATCTTAAGCTAAGACTCCATAGAAACTGAACCTAAAGAGTCTACCATGCATTTACAACGCTTACCTTGATGTTATTCACATCTAGCGAACACTGAAAAAAGCTTCAGTGATTATCGGGCAATCATTGGTTTGCTGGTCGACTCTTTGCCTCACTCCACTCTGAAAACTCAGCGGCGCAGTTGTGCCAACCAGTCGGCCATCAGGCCTCCATGGGTCATTATCTTGGCCGGAACAGCCTGGCCAGCTTCATCCACAACTTGCAACTGTGGGCTGCGAATAAAGGCGTTGGCTTCGGCCTCGGTATCCAGAGTCGGTAACTGCAGTTGTAGACTTTGTTGTTCGGCAACAGTCAGTGTCAGATAAAGGGGACCAGACTTAACCCAAGCGCCCGAGTCATCGGCATTGACGGCAAAAATATCCCGGTACTGGAGCTCAACGACATGTTCACCGGCAGCCAGTTTGTGGTTGTCAAAGTTGGATACTGCCTGACCATCGATAGCCTTGATCGCCAGATTATCCGGCAAGTTCAACTCGGCAGCGAAACTGCCAGGAGTCATAAACAGGCCGGTAAGCACTAACAGGGCGGCGCTAAAACGAGATGCAGAAATTTTGTATGCAGACATAGTGGGAACTCCCAAAAATATTCAGATGTAAAAACATTAACTAAAGTTGTGTGGCCGCAAGGCCAGAGTTACATCTGTGCTGAATTGGGAGGGGGTGTTTGCTGCGAGAGTATAGCGGTTTGCAGGCTCCAGCTCGGCAGAGCGATCGGCTGGCTTCCTGTCACCATCAAAGGGTGGCTGGCGGTAAGCAGGCTTACCCCTGGTGTGCAGTGGCTGGCACAGTTGCCCATGGTGCCGCAATCCATACCCAGACCGCAGTCGGGGCAATGCTGCTGGCCTTGGCAACAATCCATAGCCATGCTGGTGGATGCAGATGAGTCCATGGCTGCCATCGGCTGATGCTCAGACACAGAAACAGACGCGGCTGCAGGCATCACGGCCTGTCCCAGCGTCATTATCAGTGTCAGTATCAGCAGCAAGCTTCTCATCGTCATCCTTTGGTTTTTGGCTAAGCTCAGTATTTGGCTAACCTGCTTGAATAGACAGGGGGAATGATTAAATAGTTTCGTTTTCTTCAAAATAAAATTGCTCCCCGCCTCTTAATGTCGCTTGGATCACATTTATTGTTTCGAGAATTGGTTGTATGTTAATTATTCGATTGACTATGCTTGATTAAGCCTATGCCATGCATTAGGTTTAGGAAAAGTGCATATATGGCACAGACTTAAAATCCAGTCCTCAATAGGGCTTGAGAGTTAGAGCTAAGTCTCATTTTGCACTTTTCAGGTCAGATTAATGAAAGAAAACTGGTTTATAATCAAATTTCAGAACAACTAATAGTTCAATATAGATATAAGAATTTTATTTTGGAGAAGAGTGATGAACTGGCGTGCAATCTTTAAACCCAGCGCAAAGTATTCCATCCTGTCGCTGCTGGTTGTTGGCATTGTGATAGGGGTTGTGGGCTACTTCGCTACCCAGCAGACGCTGCATGCAACCAGTACAGATGCATTCTGTATGACCTGCCACAGCAACCACTCACTGAAAGACGAAGTGCTGGCTTCTGCCCATGGCGGCGGTAGCGCAGGTGTCACTGTTCAGTGTCAGGATTGTCACCTGCCCCATGGTCCGGTTGACTATCTGGTGAAAAAGATCATCGTGTCCAAGGACCTCTACGGTTTCTTGACTATCGATGGTTTCAATACTCAAGAATGGCTGGATGCTAACCGTAAGGAACAGGCCGATAAAGCACTGAAGTATTTCCGTGCTAATGATTCAGCCAACTGCCAGCATTGTCATACTCGCATCTATGAAAACCAGCCTGAAACCATGAAGAAAATGGCTGTTAGAATGCACAGCATGAACTTCAAGAAAGATCCTGAAAGCAGAAAGACCTGTGTGGATTGCCACAAGGGTGTGGCGCATCCTTATCCTAAGGGCTAATCTTCTTTGAGCTGGAAAAACCGCTGCTTGCAGCGGTTTTTTTATGCTCGGACATAACTTATTGATGTCGCTTAGCAAGGGTAGGTGTCGCTATCAATCATATTGAAGCGCTGCTTGCCGGACTTTGTCCGGAAGATTTTCGTTCTATCTGCTCGCCTGTAATTGTCCTGGGTTTTGTTATCTCATAAGGCGGAGGCCGCCGCAGATCTGTCTCTTGGATAAAGCTACTTGAAATTATGCCTCGTGTAATGAAAAGGGCCGCCGATTGGCGACCCTCAATTTGTCATTAACAGGCTGGATTAGAAAGGTAAGCTGAAGCCTATGCTGACAGTACGGCCCATGCCCTTGAAGTAACGATTGTCGTTAGCCATAGTCTGTGAGTAGTAACTGTAGTAGTCCTTATTCAGCAGATTCTGTAGCCCCAATGTCAAAGTGCCTTGGTAAAGCGGCATAGAGAAGGAGGCATCAACCGTGACATAGCCGTCAAACTCGGCATATTCTTCGCCATTGGCCTTCTTGAAGCTACGGTCCATATAGTAGTTGGCCTGAATGCGCCCACTCATCTCGGCATTGAACCTGTGTTCCCAGAACAGGTTGAGACGATTGGGTGCTATGTTGGTGCCGTCGAGATCTGTGTCTGTGCTGCCATCTTTATTTGAGTCATACTCACCTTGCTGCAGCGCCAGGTTCAGCCCCAGATCGTCGTCATTACCCAGGTAAGCCGTGACATTGGCTTCCAGTCCCTGGATCACGCTCTTTTCCCGTTTCACATTGTAGAAGCCGTCTTCATTCAGGGCCAAGCGGGCACCCAGTTTGGCCTCGGAGCGATACAGTGCCAGCTTGGCTGCCAACAACTCGCCTTGATAGTCCAAGCCTAGTTCATAGTTGTCTGTGACCACGGGCTCCAGCGTCAAGGAACCTTCCACGCTGGGGTTCTGGTCCGGGAAGCTGTTGCCGTCACGCAGAATTCGCCCTATGTCGGCCATACCAAAACCTTGGCTGTAACTGGTATAGAGGCGCAGCGCTGAGGTGAAGTTATAGCTGGCACCTATATTGAACAGGGTTTCATTGAAATCCGGTTCGCCACCGGCAACCTGTTTGTGGCCAGAGGCCCACAGAGTTTGGAAGTCATCTACCTTGAGTTTGGCATATTCATAACGAACGCCGCCGGAAAGGGTCAGGGCATCCACAGGTGAGAAGCTCAACTGGGCATAGGGGGCGATATTGTCGTAACGGGTCTCGGGTACCCAGGAGCGTCCGGTCTGCACAAGATCCTGCTCTGTGGTATCGCTGAAAAGGTCTACCCCATAGGCCAGATCCACACCGCTGTCGGCCAGATTATTAGCGATCATCGATGCCTTGAGGCCCCACTTGTTGGACTTGTTACGTGACTGGTCATAGAAGTACTGCTCGCCATTGGCGCCGGTATCACAGGTTGTCAGATTCGCTGCACCTTCGAAGGCCGGATCATAGAAGCTGCCGAAACAGCCACCGCCATAGACACCCTTGAAGTTCTGGTTGAACAGTTGCAGCTCCAACTGCTGCCCGGCGATGTTGCGATGCTTGTAGGTGAGGCTGCTGGTGGTGACCTTGTTGTTGGCTGCCTGCCAGGGTTGTTGCTGTTTCACCGCCGATGTTGGAGTATCTGTGGCGACATTGCCTTTGACCGGCATCCAATCACCATTGTTGTCCATATCGTAGTGGTTGACCATCAGCTCCAGTCGCGACTCGCTGAACTCATAGCCCAACTTGAGGAAGAAGTCCTTGCTCTGGCTGTCCATCGACTCGCCCTGGGTGGTGTCGACACCTATGACATCATCGTTGGCATCATAGTAAACGCCATTGCTGTGGTATCCCACTGAACCCAGCATATCCAGGTTGCCGCTTTGGCCGGAGAAGGCATAGTTGGCACCAAAGCTCAGGCTATCGGACTCGAAGCTGGTGGGGGTGGACAGATCAAAACTTACCCGACTTTCGTTGTCGCCGCTGGGTTTCTTGGTGATGTAGTTGATGATGCCGCCCTGAGCACCAAGGCCGTGCATGGCGTTGGCTCCATGGATGATTTCAATTCGTTCTATCATCATGGGATCTATGGTTTGGCCTGAACGACCACCACTGCGCAGAGGGTTTGACTGAGGCACGCCATCTATCATGATGAGTGGGGCGCGGCCACGCAGGGTTTCGCCGGTATTGGTCATTTTCTGGCGGCTGGGGGAGAAGCTGGGGGCCAGGTTGCCCAAAATGGTCGACAAGTCCCGGGTGGTGGCCAACTGTTGTTTGAGTTGTTCCTGGTCTATGACGGTCACAGTATTGGGGATGGCACTGAGTGGTTTTTCCATCCGACTGGAAGTGATGACCATGGTTTCCATTTGGGGCTCTTTGGCGTAAGCCGCCTGGGCTGCCAGTCCGGAAAGTACTGACAGAGCGACGAGGGAGCGAGTGAAATTCATCGTTATTCCTAATGTTTGCCATCTTGGAAGACGGCTTATTGGTTTGCGGTTTCCGGCGCTCCCTGCCGACCAGATAAATACAAATCATTGTTATTTGTATAACGGTTAAGGAGTATAAAATAGGCTGGTTTTCTCTGTCCATAGCAGTGATGAATTTTTGTAAAGAGTGTCAAGGCGCTAAACCTGAGCGAGTCAAACGCTTAATCGGGAATGTGATTAGCCGACTAATGGCTGGAATCTCGCTCTCCGGCTATGAAACTTTCAGGCTGCCTGTGGTATGGTTGGCGCAACTGAATTTTGTCAATCCAACAGATCCTTACTATGCATAATATTGCTCAGATTATTGCCCAGGAGCTGAACGTTCGTGAGCAGCAGGTTGCTGCTACCATCAGCTTGCTGGATGAAGGTGCAACAGTGCCTTTTGTGGCCCGTTACCGCAAAGAGGTGACTGGGGGGCTGGATGATACCCAGCTGCGTAACCTGCACACTCGTCTCGGTTATCTGCGAGAGCTCAACGATCGGCGTCAGGTGATCCTCTCCTCGATTGAAGCTCAGGGAAAACTGACCGCCGAGCTGAAGCACGCTATCAACGAAGCCGACAGCAAGACCCGGCTCGAAGATCTGTATCTGCCCTATAAACCCAAGCGCCGTACCAAGGGCCAAATTGCCATTGAAGCCGGTATTGAGCCCTTGGCCGATGCCCTCTATGCCGCTGCTGGCAGCGCCTCCATGGATCCTGAGCAGGCCGCCGAGGCCTATCTCAATCCGGAAGTCGGTTTTACCGATACCAAGGCGGTGTTGGATGGTGCCCGTTATATCTTGATGGAGCGGATCGCCGAAGATGCCGAGTTGCTGGCCAAGGTGCGTAACCACCTGCAGCAGTCGGCTGTCATTGAAAGCCGACTGATCTCTGGCAAGGAGAAGGAAGGCGCCAAGTTCCGCGACTATTTTGAACACACTGAAAAACTCAGCTCAGTGCCTTCTCACCGGGCGCTGGCTATGCTGCGCGGCCGCAATGAAGGCGTGTTGAGTCTGTCGATGAATGCCGACCCTGAGGCAGAAGCCAAAGCGGGGAGCTATTGTGAGGTGCTCATCGCCGAGCACTTGCGTCTTAAGCTGAGTGACAGCGCTCTGGATAACTGGCTGAAGACGGTTGTCACCGCTACTTGGCGGATCAAAATCGCCCTGCAGATGGAAACCGAGTTTATCGCCAGAATGCGTGAAGCGGCGGAAACCGAGGCGATTAAAGTCTTTGCCCGTAACCTGGGCGACTTACTGATGGCGCCTCCCGCCGGAGCCAAGGCTACCATGGGGCTGGATCCCGGGTTGCGTACCGGGGTTAAGGTGGCGGTGGTCAACGACACAGGCAAGCTGGTGGGCCATACCACTATCTTCCCTCATGCGCCGCAAAACCAGTGGGACAAGTCGATACGCACTCTGGCTAATCTGGTCAATATGCACAAGGTGGAGCTGATCGCCATAGGTAACGGCACGGCTTCCCGTGAAACCGACAAGCTGGCAGCTGAAGTGATTGCCATGGTCAAAGACAGCAATCCCGGTATCACCAAGGTGATGGTCAGTGAAGCCGGAGCCTCTGTCTATTCGGCCTCTGAGTTGGCGGCCAATGAGTTTCCTGATCTCGATGTTTCACTGCGTGGCGCCGTGTCCATCGCCAGAAGGCTGCAGGACCCGCTGGCGGAGCTGGTTAAGATTGAACCCAAGTCCATTGGTGTGGGCCAATATCAACACGATGTCAGCCAGAGTCAGCTGTCGGCTTCTTTGGAAGCCGTGGTTGAAGACTGTGTAAACGGCGTCGGTGTCGATGTGAATATGGCGTCTATGCCACTGTTGAGCCAGGTGGCCGGTCTTAACCGTACCTTAGCCAAAAATCTGGTGGAATATCGCGACGAGCACGGCCGCTTCAACGACCGTAAAGAACTGCTCAAGGTGCCACGTCTGGGGCCCAAGGCTTTCGAACAGGCCGCCGGCTTCCTGCGGATCCGTGAAGGCAGTAACCCGCTGGATGCATCGGCCGTTCACCCCGAAGCCTATTCGCTGGTGGAAAATATCGCCAAGCTTAAGGGTAAACCGGTTGCTGAACTGATAGGTAACAGCGAACTGCTGAACAGTATCAATCCGGCCGAATTCATCACAGACGCATTCGGTCTGCCGACAGTAACGGATATCCTCAAGGAGTTGGATAAGCCGGGGCGTGACCCCCGAGGCGAGTTCAAGACAGCCAAATTCAAAGATGGGGTTGAGGCGCTCAAGGATCTCAAACCTGAGATGATCCTCGAAGGCGTGGTGACCAATGTCACTAACTTTGGTGCCTTTGTCGATATCGGCGTGCATCAGGATGGACTGGTGCATATTTCTTCATTGACCGACAAGTTTGTCAGCGATCCTCATACTGTGGTTAAGGCCGGTGATGTGGTCAAGGTAAAGGTCATGGAGGTAGATATTGAGCGTAAGCGTATTGGATTGTCGATGCGCCTGGACGAAAAGATTGAGCCAGGCAAGCCACAACAAAGAACCGGCAAGCCGCAGGCCAAGGGCAATAAGCCTGGTCAGGGCAAACAACGTCCTGCCGCCAAGCCGCAGCCAGTGAATGCCGCCATGGGCAATGCCTTTGCCGATGCCTTTGCCAAGCTGAAGAAAAACTGATCGGTAGGCCACTGAATATCTGTCACTGTTTGGCTGACGCCAGCTAATGAATCCCCCGATAACGTTTGGGGGATTTTTTTGTCTCTATTTTCAGGCTCAAGGTGTTTGATTCGCTATTTTCTGTTTCGAATCGATTTTACCTGGCTTTTGCGAGCCGCTTCACCCTCTGGGAACATGCCTGGGTAGAAACAAATGTTAATGAAACTTAATTGCGCTCTTTTTGTCATAATGGCGCAGTAAATCGGCTCAGGTAGAGGGGGAGTGCGGTTTTATTGCAGTTTAATAACAAATGCCAAGATACAAGAGTAACAAGGATTTTTAGGGTATGAAGTTTTTCCCGTTTAAGTTTGCAGGGCCGTTTCGTAGTGTACTGACTTTCTGTTTATTGGCGTTGCTATGTTTGATGCTGAGTCGAATTGGGCTGGGGCTTTGGCAATATGAACGGGTAGCAGCCGTTGGTGGTTGGAGTCATCTGTTGTTGCAGGGGCTGCGGGTCGATGTGGCCATACTCTGTTGGCTCTGGGGCGTTGCGGCATTGGGGACCGCCTTGTTTGGTGGCGAACATTGGCTCGGGCGTTGCTGGTCTTGGATACAGCGTCTGTGGTTGACTCTCGGGCTTTGGTATTTGTTGTTCTTGGAATTGTCCACTCCGTCCTTTATTGAAGAATATGGTGTCAGGCCTAACCGTCTTTACATCGAATATCTTATTTACCCCAAAGAAGTGCTTTCCATGCTCTGGAGTGGCCGCAAGCTGGAGCTGATCCTCTCAGTGGTCTTGTCCGGCGTTATCCTCTGGGGCGGCTGGAAACTCTCAGGTTCCCTCTGTCGCAATTGTCGTTTCCCCAAGTGGTATTGGCGCCCAGTGCTCGGTGTGCTGATCATTGTCTTGTCCTTGGCGGGGGCCAGATCCACTCTCGGTCATAGACCTTTGAATCCGGCCATGGTGGCCTTCGCCGATGATCCACTCGTTAACTCGTTGGTGGTCAATTCCGGTTACTCGCTGGCCTTTGCCATCAGCCAAATGAATAACGAGGCCGATGCATCGCGGATCTATGGCGACATGGAGCGAAAGGAGATCTATCAGATAATCCGCCAGGAGAGTGGCCGTGCGCCCGCTGACTTCATATCAGACCAGTATCCCAGCCTGAGCCAAAACCAGGCCAGTTATCGCGGTAAACCCAAGAATATAGTCATCATATTGCAGGAGAGCCTGGGTGCTCGTTTCGTTGGCAGTTTGGGTGGCTTACCACTGACGCCCAATCTGGATGCCCTGGCCGATGAAGGCTGGTACTTTGAGAGCCTGTATGCCACGGGTACGCGTTCGGTCCGCGGTATAGAGGCGGTGACCACTGGTTTTACCCCCACGCCGGCGCGTTCTGTAGTGAAACTAGGCAAGAGCCAGAGCGGCTTCTTCAGCCTGGCGACATTGCTGCAGGCTCAAGGGTATTCCACCTCCTTTATCTACGGTGGTGAAAGCCATTTTGACAATATGCGCAGCTTCTTCCTCGGCAATGGCTTTAGCACCATAGTCGACCAGAAAGACTATCCTAAACCTGCCTTTGTCGGCTCCTGGGGGGCTTCAGATGAAGATTTGATGCGCAAGGCCGACTCAGAGTTCAAGCGGCTCCATGCCGAGGGCAAACCTTTCTTTAGCCTAGTATTCAGCTCCAGCAATCATGATCCCTTTGAATTTCCTGATGGCCGTATTGAACTGTATGAACAGCCAAAACAGACCCGCAACAATGCTGCCAAGTATGCCGATTACGCCATAGGTGAATTTTTCCGCCTGGCCAAAGAGGCTGACTATTGGCGTGATACCCTGTTTCTGGTGGTGGCCGATCATGACAGCCGGGTTTCCGGGGCCTCCTTGGTGCCTGTGCCCAGATTTAGGATCCCGGGCTTGCTGCTGGGAGAGGGTATTCCGGCCAAATGGGATCAGCGGGTAGTGAGCCAGATAGATCTGCCGCCAACGCTGTTGTCTTTGGCCGGCATCGATGCCACTTACCCCATGTTGGGACGAGATCTGTCAAAGGTGCCCGATAACTGGCCGGGTAGGGCCTTGATGCAGTACGACAAGAACTTTGCTTATATGCAGGGCAATAAGGTCACTATATTACAGCCGGAAAAAGCACCTGTAACCTTTGATTATGACCCTGTAAAGGAGCAACTGCACACGGCTCCACTCTCGGATACCATGGCTCGTAAGGCGCTTGGGTTGGCACTCTGGGGTAGCATGGCATATCAGGATGGCTTATATAAGCTTCCCCCAAAGGCCATTCAAGCCAAGGCGGAAATGCCGGCTTCGGGCAGGGGCTCAGTACGCTGATGGTAGAAGGTGTCGATTCTCTGCCCCAGCTCACGATAAAACTGCGGCGCTTCATTTGGCATGGGATGATGCTCGCGACTTGATTCTATGGTTGGCTTGGGAAAAGCCGCGGCGTCGAGCTGACGGTTACGGATATCGCGGCGATCCAAGGCCGGCTTGCTGATCAGATTCAGCTGCAATGGCTTACCGCCTTGGCGATGCTGTTGTTCCTGTTGCTGCTGTTGTTGACCGGATTGCTGTTGGCGCTCCTGGACTCTGTCGGCCAGTCTGGCCTGTTGCTGCGCCGAGTCTGCCGTACGTTCGTGCTGCGGATTGAAGGCCCTTTCTTCATGGCCTTTACTGGGTTGCTGCGGTGGAATGACCGGCGGTCTTTGCTGACTCTCTACCCGAGCGGCATCGGTCGCGGGATTACTGGTCGCGATCGGTACCTGTGGATAGTGGGAGACAAGTTGCATAGGGCATTCCTTATATTGCTGCCCAAATAATAGTCAATCAGGGCAAGGAATTAAAGTCTTTCTCCGTTAACCAACTATTTAGCCCCTGAATAAACTCCTGAGGATGGGAAATAAAGGGGGCGTGTGATGCCTTGGCCAGCAGTAAATCTGTGGTTGATGCGTTACCCGGCATTAGGTTAGCGACTCTTCTGGGCACCAGCCCATCCAGCCTGCCCCAAACCCTGAGCCAGGGAAGGGCGAGCCGTTCCAGTTCGGGGCGCAGATCCACTTTGGCCAACATCTCCAAACCCTGCGCCAGAGCCTGTTCATTGGGTAGCGGCCGCGCCAGAACCAGCTCGCGAATGGTGCGAATATCATCGCGGGCGCTATCACTGCCCATGGCTTGGATCGCCAGAAACCTTTCTATGGTTCGCTGCAGATCCTGTTGCAGTTGCTCGGCAAACTGAGTCAGCACATTCGATGCTATTCCAGGCCATGGGTTATCGCTCCTGGCCATAAAGCAGGGAGAGGAGGCGACTGTGATAAGTCCGGCAACTCGTTCTGGAAAGCGCTGAGCTACGCGGGTGGCGACCAGGCCACCGAGCGACCAGCCCAACCATACTGCCTGCTCGGGCAGAGCTGCCTCCAGGGCGTCCACCCAGTCATCAAGTTCCCCGTCAATGGCCTGGCTAAAGCCAAATCCAGGCAGGTCGACACTGTGGACTCTATACTGAGACAAGCTAGGTAGCAGGGGATGAAAAACGGCACTGTTGACGCCCCAACCGTGGAGCAAGATCAGATCCCGTCCCTGTCCTTGGCTTTCGATATGCAGACTCACTGAAACACCTCATGGAAGACTTATTATGTGGAGCCCTCTATTGGCAGGATGCCGGGCCCTATTGGCCGCCAGTTTACCCAATCGCTGCCTACTGTGTCATCAGCAGATCCCGTCAGCTAGTCAGGGGTTGTGTGCCTGCTGTCTTGCAGCCAGCAGCTACCGACAACCTATCTGCCTCGGCTGTGGCAGGGAGCTGGCTGTTATTGGTCGCTATTGTGGTTCCTGCATGAAACACAGCCCTATTCCTGTAGTGGCTCCGGCCAGCTATCACTCGGCATTGGGGCCACTTGTCGGCCGAGTCAAATACCAGCAGGATTTTGCTCCACTGCCGGCATTGGTCCGGGCCTTGTCTTGCAGAGTAAAGACGTTGGCGACCGCCGGACTTATCTGTTGGCCACAGGTCTTGGTGCCTGTTCCTTTGCATCCGGCGAGGCTGCAACAGCGGGGCTTTAATCAGGCCTGGGTGATTGCATCTATGCTGAGCCAAGAGCTGGCGTTGCCGTTGGTGGATTCTTTGCTGCTGCGTGTAGCAGATACCGCACCCCAGGCCGGTCTCAGTGGCAAGGCCCGCAGGCGGAATCTGGCCAAGGCGTTTGCTGTGAGGGGGGAATTACAGTGGCAACGGTTGGTATTGGTTGATGATGTGGTGACGACAGGTACCACTATCCGGGAAGCGGCCAAGGCTTTGGCTCCATGGTCACCGGACATACAGGTATGGTGTTTGGCCAGAGCCGAGGCGCCCGGATTGAGTCATAGTTCCTGGGCGGTTAAAGGGAGGCAAGATGGTGCCGACTAAAGATCAGGATCCGGCCTGGAATTGTGGAAGATAAAATCGAGATCCCGACAACAAAAAACTCAGCTCTATCGCTTTCGGGACTACAAAGCGATTGACAGTCAGAGTATGATAGCTTTAATTCTTACTAATTTACTCAGGTTTACCCTGACGGAGCAGGTTGTCATGATTACCATTTCCGAAGCAGCTCAGGCGCACTTTGTTAAACTCCTGGATGGTCAGCCGGAAGGCACTCATATTCGGGTCTTTGTTATCAGCCCTGGGACTCCTCAGGCCGAATGTGGCGTTTCCTATTGCCCACCGGATGCGGTTGAAGCCGATGATATCGAGTTGGAATTCAATGGCTTTAAGGCCATGGTCGATGAAAAGAGCGCTCCCTTCCTAGAAGAAGCCAGCATTGATCTGGTGGCCGATCAGTTGGGTTCACAACTGACCCTGAAAGCGCCCAATGCCAAGATGCGTAAAGTGTCTGACGATGCTCCGCTGACCGAGCGTTTGGAGTATATGATCCAGGCCGAGATCAACCCACAGCTGGCCAGTCATGGCGGTCATATCATGCTGGTGGAGATCACAGACGACGGCGTGGCGGTACTGCAGTTCGGCGGTGGTTGTAACGGTTGCTCCATGGTCGATGTGACCCTGAAAGATGGCATCGAGACTCAGCTGTTGGAGCGTTTCCCCGGCGAATTGACCGGTGTTCGTGATGTAACAGATCACCAGCATGGCGACCATTCTTACCAGTAATATTGGTACTCGGCGCCAAAGAGCTAAAGAAAAAAAGGACAGTTCAACACTGTCCTTTTTTATTGTCATTAGGCCTGGATAAAGTGGTGTTGGCGCCAGAGGAAGTGCAGCCCGAGACTCAGACTACGCGCCAGCATAAAGGCACTCATCGCAACCCAGAGAGCATGGTTACCCAGAGGTTGCAGTATGAACCAGACCGGGAAAAATACTGCCAAGCTGGCGAAAATCATGCTGTTACGCATCACTTTACCCTTGGTGGCACCAATATAGACGCCGTCAAATAGATAGGAAGCAAATGCCAGCAGCGGCAGGACGATAAGCCATGGCAGATAGAGTAGGGCGGTGTGGCGAACCTCGGGAATATTGGTCAGTATGCCGATGAGCTGCTCACCGAAAATCCAGAAACAACCGCTGAAGCCCAGGGCTATGATGGCAGACCAGCTAAACGCCAGGGCGACCGCTTGCCTGAGTGCATCCAAGTGTTTTTGTCCCATAGCTCGGCCCACTTCGGCCTCTGCGTAGTAGGCTATACCGTCCAAAGCGTAAGAAATCAGCAGCAACATATTTAATAACACGGCATTGGCTGCGACAGTTTCATCGCCGAGCCCGGCTCCCTTGAAGGTCATAAAGGCGAAGGTGGCCTGCAAACACAAGCTGCGGATAAAGATATCCAGGTTCAGGCTCAAGAGGCGACTAAAGTCGCGGGGATGCAACTGCCCGAGCAGCTCAGCAATAGGCGGCACATTGAACTGTTTTAACTGGCGCAATACCATAGTACAGGCTACGGCACAGGCGGTCATATCGGCGATGACGGATGCCAGGGCCGCGCCTTCTACGCCCCAACCCAAACCTATAACAAACAGCAGATCCAGAGCTATATTGGCACAGTTGGCGATGATCAACTGCCACATGGCGGCCTTGGGTTGCTGACGACCGAGTAGCCAGCCAAGTAGAGCCAGGTTCAGCAATGCAAACGGGGCCGACCAGATACGAATGGAAAAGTAGCTGGCGGCGTAGTGGCTGACTTGCTCACTGGCATCGGAGAAACTGGCGGCCAGGCTGAGTATCGGCCCTTGCAACAGCAGAGCCAACAAGCCGAGAAAAAGTGCCAGCGAGCCAGCCTGCAACAACAGCTGTAGTTGCCGAGGCTTGTCATCGGCACCATAGGCTTGGGCAACCAGGCCCGTGGTGGCCATACGTAGAAAACCCAGCAACCAGAATAGCAGTGTTATAATGGTCGAACCGACGGCGACGCCACCGAGATAATAGGCGTCACTCAAGTGTCCTATGACAGCCGTATCTACCAGACCCAGTAGCGGTACCGTAATGTTGGACAGTATCATTGGAAGCGCCAGTGCAAACAGCTGACGATTTTTTTGCCTGTCGAACAGGCCAATGCTGGTGGTCATAATTTCTCAGAGGTTAATGATGTTGAAAAAGCTGTGCTTTTTGCTCTGCAGTTGCCTTGGACTAATGAGTTCATCTGCCCTGGCGGCTGTCATTCTACAGTATCACCATGTTTCCGACAGCTCGCCGGTCAGTACCAGTGTGACTCCGGCCCAGTTTCGGGAGCAGATGCAGTATCTGGCTGATCATGATTTCAATGTGGTGCCGCTGACCCAAGTAATAGAGGCGATTCGTCAGTCCAAAACGCTGGCTCCGAGAACGGTTGCCATTACCTTCGATGATGGTTACCTCAACATTGCTGAGACGGCGCATCCAATACTGAAAGAGTTTGGCTTTCCCTACACATTGTTTGTGGCGATTGAGCCGATAGAAAAGGGTTACCGCGAGATGATGAGTTGGGAGCAGCTCAGAATACTGGCGGCAGAAGGCGCCGAAATTGCCAATCACAGTTGGGGGCATGAGCATCTTATCCGCCGCAATACCGCCGAAACCGAGGAGCAGTGGCTGGCGCGAATCGAAGCCAACCTGCTGGCGACCGAAGCCCGAATTGCCAAAGAAACCGGCGACAACTTGAAGATACTCGCCTATCCCTATGGCGAATATAACAGCCAGTTGGAGGCCTTGTTGCAGCGTCTGGGATTTGTTGGATTGGGGCAGCAGTCCGGTGCGGCTGGCCCTCACTCTGCCTTGACCTCTTTGCCGCGTTTCCCCGTGGCCGGCGCCTATGCCGATATGAATGCTCTCAAGGTGAAACTGCATAGCCTGAATATGCCGGTGCAGGCCATCTCCCCCAGTAACCCTGAGTTACCTATGGGCCAGTGGCGGCCCGAACTCGAGGTGACTCTGGACATGAGCGATATCAATCAGTCGCAGCTCATGTGTTATGTACAGGGGCAGGGCGCCAAGAAACCGCAATGGTTGTCGGCGAATCGTTTCCGAATTCAGGCTGAACTGGACTTGCCGCCGGGGCGTTCCAGATACAACTGTACTGCTCCCAGTAAACGTCACGGCAGCTATTATTGGTTTTCCCAAGCATGGGTTAGGCCAAAGGATGATGGCAGCTGGGTCAAGGAGTAGTCAGTAATTGCAACAACCTAGCCGGGATATTCGCCAGTGGTAACTGCTCGTTGCAGGCATTGAGTGCCACTGCCGAGCCCGGCATTCCCCAAACCACAGAACTGGCCTCATCCTGGGCTATGGTGTGGGCTCCCGCTTGATGCATTTTCAGCAGGCCTGCCGCACCGTCTTTACCCATGCCCGTGAGTATCACCCCTATCGCCGACTTAGCGGCAATCTCGGCAATGCTGTTGAACAGCACATCCACCGAGGGCTTATGGCGGTTGACGGTTTCCGTGTCCAGCAGCCGGGTGTAGATATGAGCGCCACGGCGCTCGAGTACCAAGTGGGCATGGCCCGGTGCCAGATAGGCAACGCCCTGAGTCAATCTTTCCCCGCCTTGAGCCTCTATCACTTCCATTCTGGCGTGTTGGTTGAGGCGGCGGGCAAATGAAGCGCTGAAGGCCGCGGGAATATGTTGGGCTATGACTATGGGGGGGGTATTGGCCGGCAGCGGCGCCACTACCCGTTGAATGGCCTCAGTACCGCCGGTGGAAGCGCCTATGGCTATGATGCGGTTTTTGAGTTTGGCATCACCGTTCAGTGGCGCAGTGCTGCCTTGTTGAGGGGTGACATGGCTGGCGGCAGCCAGATGCACCTTATCGATCAGCTCTTGCTGATAGTCCAGAAGCCTATTGGTCAAGTCCTGTTTAGGCTTGGCGATAAAGTCGACCGCCCCGAGGGATAAGGCCTCCAGGGTCACGTCTGCGCCGCGCTCGGTCAAAGACGATACCATCACTACAGGCATGGGTCTTAGGCGCATCAAGTTGCGCAGAAAGGCCAGGCCATCCATCTTGGGCATTTCCACATCCAGGGTCAGTACATCTGGCTGCAGCGCTTTAATCATCTCTCTGGCTTCGTAGGGGTCCTCGGCGCAGCCGACGACATCTATGTCTTGGGCCTGGCTGAGCATATGACTCAGCAACTGGCGTACCAGTGCCGAGTCGTCAACAATCAGAACTTTTACCATGATCAGTATGGCTCCTTGCTTCCTGAGACATGGGACAGCCGCGGCAGAGTCGAATCCTGATGCCGTAGGCGATAAGTGGTTTGAGCGACGGTTTCAAACTCACGGGAGATATTGGTCAGGCTTTCTGAGTGACCGATAAACAACACACCATCATCGGCCAGGAGTTTTCTGAAACCGGCCACTATCTTCTGCTTGGTGCTCTGGTCGAAATAGATCAGCACATTACGGCAGAAGATGGCATCGAATGGGCCCTGCATCGGCCAGGGCTCCAGTAAGTTGAGCTGCTTGAAGAAGAGTAACTTTTTGATCTGGTTGCTAATGCTGAACTCTTCCGCTGCGCCTTGCAGATAGTGGTGCCACCTTTCAGGGATGGCCTCCATTCCGGCCAGGGGATAAACTCCGGCTTCGGCTCTGGCCAACACATTGGTATCGAGATCGGTTGCCAATATTTTCAGATCCCAACCCGAGGCGGCGGGAAAGTGCTCTGCCAAGATCATGGCTATGCTGCAGGGCTCTTCACCACTGGAGCAGGCTGCGGACCAGATTCTCAGCCTGTGCTGCTTGCGCTGCTGCCAATAGGGTACCAGCTCGGTTTCCAGAAAATTGAAGTGATGCCGCTCCCGGAAAAAAGCGGTCAGATTGGTGGTCAGCGCGTTGATAAAGGGCGCCAGTTCCAGAGGGTCGCTTTGTAGTTTGAGACAATAATCGCCGAAATTGGTCAGCCGCAACATCCGCAATCGGCGGCTGAGCCTGGAATACACCATATGGCGCTTACGCTCGGGTAACACTATCCCTGTGTGTTGGTAGGCCAGCTCGCGGATAATGCCAAAGTCCGCGGCTGTCATTGGGAATGCCTTTTCCTCATTTAAACTCAATTAGCGCCTCCTAGAACTCGCTCCACTCTTCTGAACTGACACGGATCTTGGGGGACTTATCCCCGGCGATCAGGGTCAGAGGTTTATTGGTGCCCCGTTCCAGATTAGCGGTATTGAAAAAGCCCAATTGACGCTTCATGCTCCTGGCCTGTTCGGCCATGGCATCACCGGCTGCCGAGACCTGCTCCACCAGGGCGGCATTTTGCTGGGTCATTTCATCCATCTGCGACACAGCCTTATTGACCTCCTGGATCCCAACTGATTGCTGCTCGGCGGCTATGCTGATCTGGTTGATCATGTCGGCAACTTTAGAGACGGCTTGCACTATCTCCTGCAGGGTTTCACCGGATTGATTGACCAACTGGGTGCCATCCGTAACTTTGTTGACGCTGTCGCGGATAAGTTCTTTGATCTCTTTGGCAGCACCGGCGCTGCGCTGTGCTAGGTTACGTACCTCTCCGGCCACAACTGCAAAACCACGGCCCTGTTCTCCGGCTCTGGCTGCCTCGACCGCAGCATTCAGCGCCAGCAGGTTGGTTTGGAAGGCGATTTCATCTATCACGCTGATGATGTCGGCAATGCGCTTGCTCGAGGTGTTGATCTCCTCCATGGCACTAACGGCCTGTTTGACTACCTTGCCACCTTCGCCAGCCTTCTCGCTGGCCTGCTGGGCTAAGTTGTTGGCTAGATTGGCATTTTCGGCGCTTTGTTTCACAGTGGCCGTCATCTGCTCCATGCTGGAGGCGGTTTGTTCCAGGGAGGCGGCCTGCTCTTCGGTACGCTGGCTAAGGTCGGCGTTGCCCTGAGCTATCTCTTCGGCTCCAGAGGTGACGGTATTGGCCGAGTCATTGATACCCCCAATCACTTCGGTCAACTTGCTGATGGTGGCGTTGGCATCTTGCTGCAGCTTGGCAAACTGACCCCGATATTCGCCGTCGAGTTTACGATCCAGTTGCCCCTTGGCCAGGCCATCGAAGATATCGGCGACTTTGGAAATGACATTGTCGGCGATGCCGACCAAGCGGTTAAGGCCGTTGGAAAGATTAAGGAAGAAGCCTTCCTTGTTATGAATATCCAGGCGGCGGCTCAGATCACCGTCGTTGGCCGCCGTGATAATGGCATCAATCTCCTGCTCTATGGCTACCTCATCGGTACGATCGGCCCATTCAACCACAGTGCCAATTCGTCCCTGTTCCGCGTCCAGTATCGGGTTGGCAATGATTCTGAAGGTACGGCCACCGACTTGCAGCTGGCTGTCGTAGGTCTCGGTTAATCCGGCGAGAATATTGCGCTGGTGACTGGGGACCTTGTGGAAACCATCGATATTTTGTCCCAGCAGTTTGTCGGCATTGAACTTGGGCAGATCGCGAAGAATATCTTTCTCGGCTGCTTGAAACATCTGCTGCACAGCCTGGTTGAGGTAGATGATATTGCCGTCGTTATCCGCCACCATGGTATTTGAACTGACATTATCCAATGCCTGACGAATGCGAGCATTTTCGGCCGCCAGCTGTTTTTCCTGCTGCTCTCTGGCCAGGCTGGCGGTGATATCCTGCCACTCCACAACTGTGCCGGTACGCTTGCCTTGTTCAAATACCGGGGTGGCAATCAGGTTGAATGTCAGCCCGGCCACCTTGATGCGGGTGTTATAGCTGTCGGTGAGCTGGTCCAGCAATTGTCGCTGATGCTCAGGATGGCGATGGAAGATATCGATATTGCTGCCAATCAGCTTGCTCATGTTGAAGGTCTGCAACTCCTGTTGCAGCTTTTGCTCATTGCCGGCCAGCATTTCATTTAGTGAGTCGTTCAGGTAGATGATCTTGTAGTCGCTATCGGCGACCATCACATTGGCCTGGCAGACATTGAGGGCCTGCTTGATGCGGGTGTTCTCTGTAGCGCTTTGCTGCTCCAATTGTTGTTTGCTAAGGGCTTCGGTGAGATCTTGCCATTCGACCACAGTGGCAATACGTTGCTTGTTTTCGTCGAATACCGGCGAAGCTATCAGGCTGAAGGTACGACGACCTACCTTGATTTGAGTCGAGTAGACCTGCTCCAAGCCGGCGATCAATTTCCTTTGATGCTCAGGGTTGCGGTGGAAAACATCCATATTGGCACCCTGCAGCTTGTCGGCCTGGAATTTGGGCAACACCTCTTGAATGTCGGCCTCGGCGTCCTGCATGGTTTGTTGCAGCGAGTGGTTGAAGTAGAGAATGTCACCGGCAGGATTGGCCACCATCACATTGGCCTGGCAGATATCCAGAGCCTTGAGAATGGCTTGCTGCTGTCGTTGGCTCTGACGCCAACGGCTGAGCTCCTCCAGCAGTGGCTTCCAGCCCGGCAGATCAAGCTCGGCAAACTGCTGCGTGCCGTCTTTCAGCAACCTCTGCAGTTGGTTGATGGCGCTATCCAGGGTGCCTTTGTGCTTGAGTGAGTGCAATAGCCCAAGCAGTATGCAAACCAGAGTGACGCCCTGCAGAATAATAATGATATTGGGATCCTGGCCTAGCAGCATGAGCGCCATCACGGCGATGCCCGTGATTAAGCCAAGCAGATTCCAGGGATTGCTGTTGATTAGGTTGGCATTGGCGGCATCCATTCTTCTTTCCTCGATGTCTTAAAGGTTGGCAGCCTGAGGCTGTTCCAAGTCCAGTTGCTGCAGCAAACTGGAAAGTTGTGATGCATCCGGCAGCACTTCATTACCGAGTAACATATTGATATTCAATAGTATGACCATCTTATCGGCCACACAGGTGAGCCCATGGATGAAACGCATGTCCGTGTCCTGGCCAAAATCGGGCGCACTGCGGATCTCGCTCTGGGTGATACTGAAAACATCGGAAACGGCATCCACCACTATGCCCATCACCTTGTGCTGTTTATCCAGGCGCACTTTCAGCACTATCACTACTGTGGTTGGGCCATATGCCAGGGTCTTGATACCGAACCTTTGGCGCAGATCTATGATGGGGACTATGGTGCCGCGCAGATTGATCACCCCTTTGACATGGGGCGGTGCATTGGGAATAACCGTGGTTGCTTCCCAGCCACGGATCTCCTGCACCGAGAGAATATCGACGCCATATTCCTCATCGGCCATCATAAAGGTGAGGTATTGCTGTGATTGATCTTCCGCAGCTGCCGATGTTGCAGGGTTGGATTCTGTCATTGCGCTTCCCTTCTAGGCTGCATGTTCCTGAGTTTGATTGAGGCCAGACATGGCTACGAGTCCGGGAATATCCACTATCAGTGCCACCCGGCCGTCACCGAGAATGGTGGCGCCGGAAACCCCGGGCACTTTGGCGTAGTTGTCTTCCAGACTCTTGATCACCACTTGTTGCTGCGCCAGTAACTCATCGACCAGCAGGCCGACTTTTTGGTTGTTGTTGTCCACCACCATCACCAGCCCCTCTTTGACCTCTTTGGCCTGAGCCTGGTGATTGAACTGCTGATAAACGCGGATGACCGGCAGGTACTCGTCTCGCAGGCGGATCACTTCGTGCTCTTCAGACAGCTTGTTGACCTTGCTGCTTTCCACTTGCAGCGACTCATAGATGGAGACCAGCGGCACCACATAAGTATGCTCGCCGACCCTCACCAACTGGCCGTCGAGAATGGCCAGGGTTAAAGGCAAACGAATGGTAAAACGGCTCCCCTTGCCGGGCGTTGAGGCCAGCTCTACACTGCCGCTGAGTGCTTGAATGTTGCGTTTGACCACATCCATACCCACGCCCCGGCCAGAGAGGTCGGAGACGCTGTCGGCGGTAGAAAAGCCGGGTTTAAAGATGAGTTGCTGAATCGCCTCTGTGCTGAGTTCTTCTTCAGCGCCGACCAAGCCTTTATCTCTGGCCTTGGCGAGAATTCTGCCGGTATCCAATCCTGCGCCGTCGTCGGTGATTTCTATGACGATATTGCCGCCTTGATGGAAGGCGTTGAGGGTGATCCTGCCGGTTTCCGGTTTACCCTTGGCGCTGCGCACTGCTGGGGATTCAATGCCGTGATCCAAAGAGTTACGTACCAGATGCACCATGGGGTCGACAATTTTCTCCATCACAGTCTTGTCCAGCTCTGTCTCCTCACCTTTGAGGAGCAGCTCGACTTTCTTGCCCAGCTGCTGACCTATATCGCGTACCAAGCGGGGAAAACGGTTGAAGGCGAAGCTGATAGGCAGCATGCGGATCTGCATCACGCTTTCCTGCAGATCCCGGGTGTGATTGGCCAATTGCTCCAGCCCCTGTTGCAGTGACAGCAGGGCGTTATCGTCAATGCGTTCCTGTTGGCCTATCTGCCCCAACATAGCTTGGGTGATCACCAGCTCACCCACCATATTGATCAGCATGTCTATCTTGTCGGTGCTGACCCGGATAGAACTGGTTTCCGCCGTTTTGGCAACAGCCTTGCCGGACTCCACTTTGGCTGTGGGGGCTGCGACCTGTGTCTCTTGGGAGGCAGGGACAGAAGTCGAGAGGGGGGCTTGTTCCTGCGGTGAGACACCTTCGACAAGCTGTGCCTTGGCGGGTAACTGCTGATAATGGATTTCACAGTCGTCCTCGACCCACTCAAACACCTCTTTTATCCGCTCAAGTGGCGCCTCTGTGTCGAGTTGCAGCTGCCAATACAGACGGCAGGATTCGGGGTCCAGGTCTTCAAACTCAGGCAGTTCCTGCGCTGGCAGGCTGACCTTTAGCTCACCCAGCTCGGCGAGTTCGTTGAACATCAAAATGGGGTCGTTGCCGCATCTGAGAATGTCGGCGCCGGCATGGAAATCTATCTGCCAGCTGAGCCCAATATCTTTGGTTTCAGACTCTTTGGTTTCAGAATCTTTGGTTTCTGATACTTTGGCTGCTGCCTTTTCATTGTTTTGGCAGGCGTTATCCGGCGTGTCTTCGATCCCGGCAACTGCGGACAGCTCCTGATTGAAGCGGTTTTCCAGCTCTTGTTGCTGGGGCGATTCAAAGCTTTGACCTGCCATCAAGGCCTGCAGCATGTTGCGCAGCAGATCCACCGACAAGAGCAACATATCCTGATGATTGGCGGTCATTTCCCGGCGGCCATCACGGATTTCATCCAACAGGGTTTCCAGCAAGTGGGTGAATCCGGCGACCTGGTTGAAACCAAAAGTGGCACTGCCTCCCTTAATCGAATGGGCGGCACGAAAAATGGTATTTATGGTTTCCGGATCCGGTTGCTGCACGTTCAGTTTCAGCAGCTCAGATTCCATGACCTCCAGGCCTTCGAGGCTTTCTTCAAAGAACACCTGGGTGAATTGGCTCAGATCTATGTCCATATATCCGCTCCTTGCCGGAGGCTAACCCAATACTTTGCGAACCGTGGCCAACAGCTGATCCGGGTTGAAGGGTTTGACTATCCAACCGGTGGCTCCGGCGGCTCGTCCCTGTTGCTTCTTGTCTGTGGTCGACTCTGTGGTCAGCATCAACATGGGCACAAACTTGTAGTTGGGCAGCTCGCGCAAGTTACGTATCAGCTCGATACCATCCATAATTGGCATGTTGACGTCCGATATCACCAGGTCAAACTCTCTGCCTTGGGCTACTTTCAACGCTTCCTCGCCATTGTTGGCTTCGGTCACGTCGAAACCTGCTGTCTTGAGAGTAAAGCTCACCATTTGCCGCATGGAGGCTGAATCATCAACTGCGAGGATTGTCTTCATTGAGCGTTTCCTTTTCAAAATCTGAATCGAGTGTCGGGATCCTGATCCCCAGGCGTGTCAGTTGAGCGATAAAGGCGGGTTGAGCCTGTTGCCATGACAGTTTCAACCCTCGCTTGTCGCAACTCAGCGCAAACAGGTACAGCAACTGGGCGCAGGCAGTATCCACCTTGTGCAACTCACCGGCATCCAGGATCAATTCATCGACCCGATGCAGGAGTTCCAATAGTTTTTGGTAGAGTGGCTGAATATTGCGAATGCTGATCTCTGTTCCCAGTGCCAGTGTGTCGATGGACATAGTGCTTCCCTGTTTTCCCAACACACAAAAGATAGTCGGCAAATTTCACTTCTGCCTCTTTTCAAAAGAAAAATGGTATATGAATGACTAGGCTCTTTAGGGGGTTAGTGAGGCCCTCGATACTGAGTAACCAGAGTACGGAAGTCGGCCAGCAGTTCATCGTTGCGGATTTGCGGCAGTTGTCCGGGAGTTTGTGAACTGGGCTTGATGGTGGCGTAGCGGCGGCCGTCGGGTGAGATCAGGATCAAAGAGGCGCTGTGATCCACTTGGTAGTCAGGGCCATCGCCGACCAGTGAATACACCAGGCCCAGATCGCGGCTGAAGGGCAGTAATGCCGGGTGCTCGGCCCGCAAACCTATGAACTCGGGATTAAAGAAGGCCAGGTAGTCCTTGAGTTTGCTTTGGCTGTCACGCTCAGGATCGACACTGAGTAGTATCACCTGTATTGGTGCCACTTGTGCCAGTTTCGGGTAGACGGCACTGAGTTTGCCGAGGGTGGTTGGGCATACGTCCGGGCAGGAGGTGTAACCGGCGAAAATCAGACTCCATTGCTGTTTTAGCTTGTCATTATCGAATTGATGACCGTTTTGGTCCTGCAACTCAAAAGGTTGCAGTGGTCTCGGGGTTTCATATTGAAAGCTGGTTTGTAGTGCCTGCGGCGGCTGAGACGAAGGTCGGTGAAACAGCTGCACACTGGCCAAACCGCCAAGACCTATGAGTAAAATCCCCGCCACCAAGATGCGTTTCTTCATGATTCAACTCCAGAGGTAATGATCCACCAGCAGGGCAATAAACAGCAGCATCAGCTGATAGATGGAGAAACGGAACACGGCCATCGCCAGTCCGGGGCGATCGGCAAACTTGAGTTGCCAGGCCTTGTAGATAAACAGGCAACTGAGAATGGTGGAAGCCAGCAGATAGACGGGGCCACTCAAGCCAACCAAAACCGGTAATAAGCAGGCGATGGCCAGCAGAAGGGTGTAGAGCAGAATACAGGTCTTGGTAAATTCCACCCCGTGAGTCACAGGCAGCATGGGGATATCCACCTTGGCGTACTCTTTTTGACGGTGAATGGCCAAGGCCCAGAAATGAGGCGGAGTCCAGGTGAAAATAATGATCACCAACAGCCAGGCGTGGCCGTGAAAGTCATTGGTTACCGCCGTCCAACCCAGCAGTGGCGGCATGGCACCGGCAAGGCCACCTATCACGATATTTTGGGGGGTTGCCCGCTTTAAATAGGCGGTATAGATAAGGGCGTAGCCAATCAGGCTGGCACAGGTTAACCAGGCGGTGAGTGGATTCACCAGCCAATAGAGTAGGGTAAAGCCCGCCAGTCCAAGCAAGACGGCAAAGCTCAAGGCTCGACTCACGCTCACTCGTCCCTTGGGTAAGGGGCGGTTATAAGTGCGGGCCATCAGGCCATCGATGCGTCGATCGATAAGGTGATTCAAGGCGGCCGCCGAGCCCGCCATCATGGCAATTCCCATTAACCCGGCAAGCAAGGGCTGTAGGGGGACGGCACCGGGCAACGCCAGGCACATGCCCACCAGGACGGTGAGCAGCATCAGCGCCACCACCTTGGGTTTGGTCATTTCCAGGTAATCGCGCCAGGAGATCTCTGTGCGGGTCGCGTCCTGGGCTATGGAGAGTAGTTTAGCCATAAACAGTCCCTCTTTAGGCTTTACGCCAAAGCGCATAGTTGATGAATACCAAAGTCAGCAGCAGCAGGGCTGCGCCGCCGTTATGGGCAACCGCCACCGGCAGCGGCAGATGCAGCAATACGTTGGCCAGGCCCAATGACAGCTGTAATCCCAGCACTAAGGTGAGTACCAGAGCCGAGCGTTTCAGCATGCTCGAGTCGGCTCTGCGCCAGAGCATGAATGCCAGGGTGAGTACCACTATCGCGGTCAGCAGGGCACCTATTCGGTGGGCAATATGTATGGTCATCCGGGTGTGATAATCCAATACGCCGAACTCAAAGCTGGGATGCTGCCCCTGAAAAGGAGAGAAGGCATCTGCCAGACGTAGGTTGCTGCTCCAGTCACCTTCGCAGATAGGCAACTCTGTGCAGGCCAGGGCGGCGTAGTTGGAGGAGGTCCAACCGCCAAGCAGAATTTGCAGTACCACAATGGCCAGCGCCACCATGGCCAAAGGCGCCAAGGTGCGGGCTTTGGGATCGCCATCCGGAATTTGCAGCGGCCGGAGCCTGAGATATAGCAGCAACAACAGCGAAAACAGGGTGAATCCCCCGAGCAGGTGAGACATGACCACGATGGGCATCAGTTTCATGGTCACAGTCCACATTCCCAGCAGCGCTTGAAATACGATCAGTGCGGCGATCAGTCCCGGCAGCTTCTTCGGGGTTGCGCTGCCACGCCAACTCTGGAGCAAAATAAGTAATACCAGGATCCCCAGTGAACCGGCCACGTATCTGTGGATCATCTCCAGCCAGGCTTTCTTGGGTTCTATTTCTTGTCCCGGAAAGTGGCGTTCGACATGAGCCAATTCATGGGCCTGAGAAGGCACCTTGATATGGCCATAGCAACCGGGCCAGTCGGGGCAGCCAAGGCCGGCATCCGACAGCCGGGTGTAGGCGCCCAACAGGATGACCGTCAGAGTGCAGATGAGGGTCATCTTCAGTAGCAAGTTCAGTTTCATCAGCCCACCCTCGAGAGTTTCAACAGCTTGCGCAGGTCGCTGACCAAGGCCTTGCCTTGCAGGAGTTGGCCCTGGTGATCCACTACCCCCGGATAGGCCAACACCCAAGCGCCCAGAGGGTCGACTATCACTAACATCTGCTGCTGTAATGGATTCTCGGCGGTCAGAGGTTTATCCAGAGTAACTCGATGAAAGTCCTTGTTTAGCGGAGCACCCGTGTCGCTGTCCCGGTTGATGAAAATCAGGGTGTCGACCCTGTCCATCTCGGCGCCCAGCGCCGTATGGCTCTGCTGTAATATGTAGAGCCGTTCCTGGCACAGTTCATCGCAGTTGGCCGGTATCAGGTATAGGACTTGCCAACGGCCGGGAAGTGGGTTGTCGAGCCCAAGTTGTTGATAACCCAGATTAGCCGGCAGCAACTGGCCCTTATTGGTGGCTCCGCCTTGATACAGCTCGAAGCTCAGTACCAGTTTTGCCAGTATCACAGGCAGGGCAAAGGCCAGCAGTAGTATCAAGAGTGGTCTTTGGGTTCGGGAGTTCATCCTGGCTCCTCTTGCTGTAATTGGGCGTTCTGAATTCAGCTCGCCCTATGGTTAGTGTGGTTAGTGTCGATTCAGTTTCCAGCGCCACCAGACAAGCAGTAACAACAGGGCGGCAGCCATGGAAAACCACTGCAGGGCATAACCCAAGTGTTTTTCAGCCGGCATGGGCAATGGCTGCCAGGGTCTTGGCAAGTCCACACCTTCCAGCTGAACCGGCTGCAACACGGCTGGGATCAGTTTGTGCCCAAGCAAGTGCTCGAGCTGCGGCCAGTTGAGATTTTGTATTCGCTTGGGCCAACCGGCTTCGGCCAAGAGCTCCTGGCTCAGTGGGTTACTGCCCTTTTGCCACAATCGGCCTTCGAGGGTGAGGCGTGGCGGTAACGGCAATATCTCTGGCAGTTCACTGCGTTTTTCTGGAGCTGGGATAAACCCCAGCTCCAGCAATAACCAGGGTTGCTCCGGCTCAACTTGCAGAGGTTGCAGCAACAGGTAGCCCACGCGTCCTTGGTACACCTGGTTGTCCAGCAGCAATTGCTTGCCGCTCAATACATTGGCACTCAGCTGCAGTTTCTGCCCTGTGAGTCGGCTGTCAGGGTCTTGCCTCAATAGAGCTGAAAAGCTGCTTGGCCCCGCATCCGCTCTTGCGGCAATCTCCTGGGCCAATAGTTGCTTTTCTTCAGCGCGCTGCAGTTGCCAGAATCCCAGCTTGACCATGAGTAGAAACAGCCCCAAAGTAAATAACAGTGCAAGGTAACGCCCCCAAGGGATGGGAGAGTGAATGTCAGTCAGTTTTTTCTTTAAAGTCATATTGGTACTGCTACTGCTGTTCATCATTTTCAACCTTGGTCGCGCCCTGTGGATCATGGTGCGCGGCGATTCATCTGTTCCCATGAGCCGTTTTCTTGGCCGCCGGGTGTTGTTTTCGGCGCTGGTGGTTCTTTTGTTGCTGCTGGCATTGGCGCTGGGGATTATTTCCCCCAATCCCCGGCCTTACTAAAGCACATACACAAAAACAAACAGGCATAGCCAAACCACATCGACAAAGTGCCAATACCAGCTGCCGGCCTGAAAGGCAAAGTGACGCTCAGCGCTGAAGTGCCCCTTTAAAACCCTGAAAAACAGCACCAACAGGAATAGCGTGCCCAGAGTCACATGCATGCCGTGGAAACCTGTCAGCAGGAAGAAGGTGTTGCCATAAACGCCGGACTGCAGCGTCAGCCCCAGCTCAGTGTAGGCATGGACATATTCCTCTCCCTGCAAGATTAAAAACGCCAGTCCCAGCAAGATGGTGAGTCCAAGCCAAAGGGTTAAGGCGGTGCGTTTGCCTTTCTCTAACCCCAGGTGGGCAAAATGCAGGGTAATAGAGGAGGTAAGCAGAATAATGGTGTTGAAAAGGGGTAAACCATTCCAACCCATGGCTTGGGTTTCAGTGCCGTCCGGGGTTTTCAGTAAGGGCCAGCCTGCGCTGAATCCAGGCCAGAGCACTTCGTTGGTCATGGCATTGTTGGATGCGCCACCCAACCAAGGCACGGCCACCATACGGGCATAGAAGAGGGCGCCGAAAAAGGCCGCAAAGAACATCACCTCAGAGAAGATGAACCAACTCATTCCCTGACGAAATGACCTGTCCATCTGTGGCGAATAGAGACCACTCATGGATTCATGGATCACGTTTCTGAACCAGCCAATCAGCATGAACAGAATGACGGCAATTCCTGCCAGCAGTACGTAACTGCCGTGGCCACCGTCAGACTTGAGCTGGGATACATAAGTACCGGCACCATAGGCGATAAGGAAAAGCCCCAATGCGCCGACAATCGGCCAGGCGCTTTGAGCCGGAACATAATAGTGTTCATGTTTACTGGTCATTTCGCTGCTCCTTGCTCCAGGGCATCGGATATCTGTCTATCCGTGATGTCATAGAGGGTGTAAGAGAGGGTCAGAGTGCTGATGGAGTCCGGCAGGTCCGGATCCACGTAAAACACCAGCGGCAGCTCGGCACTGGCATCGGCAGCCAGCGGCTGCTGATTGAAACAGAAGCACTCGGTTTTATTGAAGTAGGCGGCGCCTTGTCCCGGTGAAACGGAAGGGATCGCCTGACCTATCTTGTATTGGTGTGACAGGTTGCGGGCCAGAAAGCGGGTATGGGTCAACTGGCCGGGATGCACCTTGATACGGGTCACTTCCGGCTTGAACTCCCAAGGCATTCCCTTGGCCACCTGAGAGATAAACTCCACAGTGACCAAGCGGCTGTTATCCACTTGGGCACTATAAGTAGCGGCGCTGGTGTTGGTCTTGCCATTGATCCCCAACTGCTGACAAAGCACGTCATAGAGCGGCACCAGGGCAAAGCCGAAGCCGAACATGGCTACGGCGCCAAGCAGCAGCAGGCGTACCAGTTTACGGTTGTCGGGGCGGGAGTCTGCCATATCACTTAATCTCCGGCGGGGTGCTGAAGGTGTGATAAGGCGCCGGACTTGGGAGGGTCCACTCAAGCCCTTGGGCACCTTCCCAAGGTTTGGCCGGAGCCTGGGCGCCGCCGCGAATACACTTGATCACCAGTGCCAGAAATATCAGCTGTGACAGGCCAAAGGCAAAACCGCCTATGGAGACAATCTGATTGACATCGGCAAACTGCACCGAGTAGTCGGGGATGCGTCTGGGCATGCCGGCCAGCCCGAGGAAATGCATCGGGAAGAACAACACATTGACCGAAATGACCGAGCACCAGAAATGCCACTTGGCCAAGGTCTCGCTGTACATATGCCCGGTCCACTTGGGTAGCCAGTAATAGGCGGCGGCCATGATGGAGAAGATGGCGCCGGTGACCAGCACATAATGGAAATGGGCAACCACAAAGTAAGTGTCATGGTATTGGAAGTCGGCTGGGGTGATTGCCAACATTAGGCCGGAGAAGCCGCCTATGGTGAAGAGAATAATAAAGGCACAGGCGAACATCATAGGGGCTTCAAAGCTGATGGCTCCCCGCCACATGGTGGCAACCCAGTTGAATACCTTGACCCCGGTTGGCACGGCAATCAGCATGGTGCAGTACATAAAGAAGAGTTCGGCAAAGACAGGCATACCTGTGGTGAACATGTGGTGTGCCCACACCAGGAAGGAGAGGATCGCGATGCTGGCGGTGGCGTAGACCATTGAGGCGTAGCCAAACAAAGGTTTGCGACTGAATGCCGGAATAATGGCCGAGATGATGCCGAATGACGGCAAGATCATTATGTACACCTCGGGGTGGCCGAAGAACCAGAAAATATGCTGGAACATTACAGGATCTCCGCCGCCGGCGGCATCGAAGAAGCTGGTGCCGAAGAATTTGTCTGTGAGTACCATGGTCACGGCCCCGGCCAATACCGGCATGACGGCTATCAGCAGGAAGGCGGTGATAAGCCAGGTCCAGACGAACAGGGGCAGCTTCATCCAGTTCATGCCAGGTGCGCGCAGATTCACTATGGTGACTATCACGTTGATCGCCCCCATGATTGAGCTTATCCCCATGATATGTATTGAAAAAACAAACAAGGCTGTGCTGTCTGCGCTATAAGTTGTCGACAATGGCGCATAGAAGGTCCAGCCAAAATTGGGGCCGCCACCTTCCATAAACAATGAGCTAAGCAGGATCAGGAAGGCGAAGGGCAAAATCCAGAAGCTCCAGTTGTTCATCCGCGGCAGTGCCATATCCGGCGTACCTATCATCATGGGGATCAACCAGTTGGCCAGACCGGTAAAGGCCGGCATCACGGCGCCAAAAACCATGATAAGGCCATGAACTGTGGTCATTTGGTTAAAGAAGTTGGGTTCGACCAGTTGCAAACCGGGCTGGAATAGCTCAGCACGGATCACCATGGCCATGGCGCCCCCTATCAGGAACATGATGAAGCTGAACCAGAGATAGAGTGTGCCTATGTCTTTATGGTTGGTGGTCAGCAACCAGCGCATGATCCCCTTGGGGGCGTGATGATGCTGGTGTTCCTGTTCAGCGATTTCCTGAACACCGGCTTTCGCATCTTGACTGAATGAGTTCATCTTCTCCCCCCTACTGCCCGTGGTTATTGACGTCGGCGGCTTGCACTGTGTCGCCTGTATTATTGCCCCAGGCATTACGCTCATAGGTCACCACAGCGGCCAGTTCCTTGGCGGTAATCTGTTTGCCGAAGGCCTGCATGGCGGTGCCTGTCTTGCCATGGATCACTATGTCCAGATGGGCAGCCATTGGGCCTATGGCAATAGCACTGCCCTTGAGCGCCGGGAACACCCCTTGAAGTCCGGCGCCGTTGGGCTGATGACAGGCGGCGCAACGCGCCATATAGATCTGTTCGCCAAGCGCCATGGCTTCATCATGGCTCATGGTCTCACTGAGGGCAGCCTGAGCTTCTTCGGCGGCCGTAGCCGCAGCTTGTTTCTGCTCTGCCATCCAGGCGTCGAACTCATCTTCTGCCAGTACCTGCACCACAATCGGCATAAAGCCGTGGTCTTTACCGCAAAGCTCGGCACATTGGCCGCGGTAGATCCCCGGTTTGTCCACCCGGGTCCAGGCTTCGTTAATAAACCCGGGATTGGCGTCTTTTTTGACGGCAAAGGCGGGCACCCACCAGGAGTGGATCACATCATCTGAGGTCATCAGGAATCGGACTTTGCGATTGATGGGCAATACCAACGGCTTGTCGACTTCAAGCAGGTAGTGCTCACCCTTGGCTTCCTGGCCTTCTATCTGGGACCTCGGCGTTGCCAATATGCTGAAGAAGTCGATGTCTTCGCCGAAATAGCTGTAGTGCCATTTCCATTGCGAGCCGGTGATCTTGACCGTCAGGTCGGCATCACTGGGATCCTCCATGGCAATCAGCGTCTTGGTTGCGGGGATTGCCATCAGGATAAGGATTAAGAAGGGGATAAGCGTCCAGGCAATTTCTACCTTGGTACTTTCATGGAATTGGGACGCAACCGCCCCTTTGGACTTCCTATGGTTGATCATGGCGTAGATCATCACGCCGAACACGACCAAACCTATGGCGCAGCAGATATAAAGAATGATCATGTGCAGGTGATACACCTTGCCACTGATCTCAGTTACCCCTTGAGTCATATTCAAGGGCATATCTGCCTGGGCGCATGGAGACAACAAGCTGACGCACAACAAGGTCAGCAAAACACACAGCCATTGCTTCACAAGACATCTCCTCTGTCAATTGCATTCGCAACTACAAAGAAGAGTCACACAGTAAGTCTTTGCTCTATGCAAACTCTTCAGTTCCCAAAAAAGCAACGATGACTTCAAAGTGCGGCGGCGGTTTCACTTAGATCTAGGTATACAGGTGGTAACCACTGTTGCACTTACCGCTGAATATACTCAGCATTTCCGGCGGCGGCCGCACTCGCTATAAAGCGAAATGGGGCGGTCAGCCTACGACGAATTGCATGGAGGTAACACAATCGTTGTTCTTACAATATTTGTAGATTAAATATTGATCAAGATCACGATGTTTTCTAACTATATGAAAAAAAACATCTATAAATTCTTAGGTTCATACCGCGCGAAAGCCGAGCCCGCGCGGTTTACAGGTAAGCGATTACGTCAAGAGGGGGCGGAAAATAGGCCATCTCAAGGATGGCCTTTAAAGGAATATATTAATGGATGGAGCGAGTCAGCTCACTGAGACGGCTCTCCATCTCCTTAGTCAGGGGGCCGGTTTCCAACACTATGCCCATGGCTCTGGCGTTACGGGCGACCAGTTGCAATCGGCGGTTATCACGGGCATCCAGGCTATCAATCCAACTGATCACTGCACTGGAAGTGCCGTTGGTCAGGGCTCTTTCCGTTGCCCACAAGGCTTCAACCTCATCCTTGGTGCGCACCAAGAGCACTCTATCCATTCTAACACCGGCCCTCGCTAAGGTTTCCTTGTAACCTATGCTGGCCGGGGCGTTAATCAAGACTATCCAGCGCCCCTGTTGGCTCAGTTGCGCCAATTGAGGGCAGAGGCGTAATAATTCCTGGCGTCCTTGACTGTGGCTGGCCAGGCTGGAGATGCCTGTATGCGGACAAGGTTGGTTACCGGTGATATTGGTATCTGTCCATAGGCCTGGGTGTCTCGGGGCGTTGCCAGTCATTATGCTCATAGCCAGTCTCCATTGCGTATTATCCCTACCGCCAGTCCTTCAATGGTCAATGGCTGGAAAGTCAGGTCGACTTTGATTGGGGAGTAAGCTTCATTCTCAGCATGTAGATAAACTACATTACCTTTCTTTTCAAAGCGTTTTACCGTTACGTCATCTTCAACCCTGGCCACTACGACTTGACCGTTACGGGCTTCCTGTACCTTATGAACCGCCAGAAGATCACCTTCGAGAATGCCTATATTCTTCATGCTGTCGCCGCGCACCCGCAGCAGGAAGTCGGCATTGGGATGGAACATACTAGGGTCGACCTGGTAATACTGTTCTACATGTTCCTGTGCCAGTATGGGTTCACCGGCGGCGACCTGACCTATTAGCGGGAGGCCGGTTTCTGACTCGGCTTGATCATCATGAGGTAGACGAATGCCGCGAGAGGTGCCTGGTATGATCTCAATACAGCCTTTCTTGGCCAGCGCCTTGAGGTGTTCTTCGGCGGCGTTGGCGCTCTTGAAGCCTAACCGGGTAGCAATTTCGGCCCGGGTTGGTGGCATGCCGGTATCGGCTATATTGCGTTTAATCAGTTCCAGAATCTGTGCCTGGCGCGGTGTCAGTGGTCTCATGATGATTCCTGTTTTTTCATACAGTACCTGTCAGTATATACAGTATTTTTTTTAGTGCAAGTATTAACCAGTGTTGAGATTTTTTAGCCGTGGCATAAATAGGTTAGAGAGCGGCTCCGGCATCAGATAGACCTGGGCTCCAGATCTCTGACATAAGGCTTGCCGGGGCCGGTTCGCAGCTTTCCTAGCTAAGGTTCAGGAAATTCTGGTATTCTATTGAGCTATTGATTGCGACCCAGACTCTGAAAGAACATGTCCAAACAAGATTCATTCTGGTTTAAATCCCTTCGTTGGATCCAAAGTAAACTCGTGCACACCATAGTGGTGCCTCAGGATCCTTTCGCAGATTTAAACTTGGATCCGGCTAAGCCGATGGCCTATGTCATGAAGACGGAATCTGTCAGTGATATTGCTGCGCTGGCGGAAGTCACCCGTAAGTTTGGCCTGCCTTGTCCTTATGAGGCGCTCAAGGTCGATGATATTACCGTCCCCAGAGTCGTCTGTCTGGAAGGAGCTAAGCCTCTGTTTGGCAAGCGTAAGAGTAATAAGCCTTTTCTCAGCTGTTTTACCTCCTTGCTTCATTTGCATCAGACCAATCCACAACTGGACATTCAGTTGGTGCCCGTGAGTCTCTATTGGGGCCGCACTCCAGGCAAGGAAGATGACAGCATGCGCGCCGCCGTATTTGAGCGGGAAAGCCCGACTTGGCTGCGCAAATTTTTAATGATCCTGTTTCTGGGGCGCGACAACTTTGTGCAGTTTTCCAATGCCGTGTCGCTGCGGCTGATGGCCGATGAACATGGAACCGATAAGGCTATTGCCCATAAGTTGGCGCGAGTGGCCAGGGTACATTTCCGCCGTCAGCGTAAGGTGATGACCGGGCCATTACTGCCCAACCGCCAAGCGCTGTTCAATGAACTGTTGCGTTCAGAAACTCTTAAAAAGGCTATTAAAGAGGAAGCCGCAGCCAAGAAGATCCCCGAGGCCAGAGCCAGGGAAATGGCAGAGGAATATCTCGATGAGATTGCCGCCCACTATTCTGACAGTCTGGTGCGTATTGCCCAGCGGATCCTTACCTGGTTATGGAACAAGCTCTATAAGGGGATTAACATCAAGGGCGCCGAGCAGATACGCCAACTGCATCACGATGGCCATGAGATAGTTTATGTACCTTGTCATCGCAGCCATATGGATTACCTGCTGCTTTCCTATATCCTCTATTTTCAGGGCATGGTTCCGCCCCATATCGCCGCCGGTATTAACTTGAACTTCTGGCCCGCCGGACCCATGTTCCGCCGTGGTGGTGCCTTCTTTATCCGCCGCAGTTTCAATGGTAATAAACTCTATACCGCCGTGTTCCGTGAGTATCTCGATCAGCTGTTTGCCAAAGGCTATTCGGTCGAATATTTCACCGAAGGCGGCCGTTCCCGTACCGGACGATTGTTGTCGCCCAAGACAGGTATGTTGGCGATGACGGTCAACTCTGTGTTGCGAGGCATTGAGCGGCCGGTGACTCTGGTGCCCGTATATCTGGGCTATGACCATGTCATGGAAGTGGCCACTTATCACAAAGAACTCAGTGGCAAGAAAAAGCAGAAAGAGTCAGTCTGGCAGGTGGTTGGCGCCTTGCGCAAGTTGGGTAATTTTGGCCAGGGTTATGTGAACTTTGGTGAACCTGTGACCCTGCAGAACTTCCTCAAAGAAACGGCACCCAATTGGCGTGAAGATGTGGCAGCCGATCCCGAGCAGAAACCCAGCTGGCTGACCCCAGCGGTCAATACCTTGGCCAACCGGGTGATGACTCATATCAATGACGCGGCAGCGGCCAGTGCGGTGACTCTTACCAGCTTGGTGCTCTTGTCCTCAGAGCAAAATGCGCTGGAGCGCAGCCAGTTGGAACGGCAGTTGGACCTGTATCTGGATCTGCTCAAGGAAGTGCCTTATACCCAGTACATCTCGGTGGCCGAGGGTGACGGTAAGCAGCTGTTGCAACAAGGTCTGGAGCTGAACAAGTTCACGGTTCAGAAGGATGAGTTGGGTGATATCATCTCAATCGATGAATCGATAGCGGTAACCATGACTTATTACCGCAACAACATCATTCACTTATTTATTGTGCCATCTCTGCTGGCCAGTTGTCTGGTGCGTCTGGAACAGTGCAGCCGGGCTCAGATGCAAGCTGTGCTTGAGGATTTCTACCCTCTGTTGCAGGCCGAGCTGTTTATGGGCAAGACAGATGTCGGCGCCTATGCCGATCAGCTGCTGGATCGCTTCATTGCCAAAGGCCTAGTCGCCGAAGAGGCTAATGGCTTCAGGGTGTTGGAGGCCGGGATCAATCCTCTGGCGCTGTTGGCCGAAACCATGAGTGAGACTCTGCAGCGCTACGCCGTCATCTTTAACCTGCTGGCGGCTCACCCAGGTATTGAGCGCGGCGATTTGGAGCGGGAAAGCCATAAGTTAGCCAGTCGTCTGGGCGCGTTACATGGGATTACCGCCCCTGAGTTTTACGATAAAAAACTCTATGGCATTGTGAGCATCAAGCTCAAAGAGCTGGGTTATCTCACCAAAGAAGACACTCGCCACGATATCGAGCGAACCCGGGATTATGCCAACCTGTTACTGCGTCCTCAGGTCAAGCAAACCATTGTCGACAGCATCGCCGCCGAACAGGAGTCCTGATGGCCAATCATATGAATGCGGCGCCTGCCAAGGCGTCTTTGCTGGGCGGTGCCATGATCATCGCCGGAACCACAGTCGGTGCCGGGATGTTTTCTCTGCCGGTGGAAGGTGCGGGTATGTGGTTTGGCTACTCGGTACTCATGCTGCTGGGGGTATGGTTTTGCATGTTTATGTCCGGGTTGCTGCTGCTGGAAACCAACCTGCATTTTGAGCCGGGAGCTAGCTTTGACACCCTCACCAAGGAGACCCTGGGACAGTTTTGGCGGGTGCTTAACGGCGCTTCGATAACCTTCGTACTCTATATCCTTACCTATGCCTATATCAGCGGTGGTGGCTCCATAGTCAATCACAGCCTGCAAGGAATGGATATCAGTCTGCCACAGAGCTTTGCCGCCTTGGTGTTCGCCTTAGTGTTGGCGTTGGTGGTGCTGATCAGTACCAAGGCCGTGGATAGGATCACGACCATAATGCTGGGAGGGATGATCATCAGTTTCTTTCTGGCGATAGGTAATCTGTTGATCGGCATAGATACCAGCAAGCTGCTGTTGCCGGAAGAGGGGTCTTACGGTTCATATCTGTGGGCTGCGATTCCTTTCGGTCTAGCCAGTTTTGGTTATCACGGCAATGTGCCGTCGCTGGTGAAATACTACGGTAAACAGCCGGGCACTATTATCAAGGCGATTTTTGTCGGCACCTTTATCGCTCTGGCCATTTACCTATGTTGGTTGGTGGCAACTATGGGTAACATTTCTCGCGCCGAATTCAGCAATATTATTGCCCAGGGCGGCAATATGGGGGTCTTGGTCGGTGCCTTGTCCAAGGTGATGGATAACTCACTGCTCAACACCATGCTGACCCTATTTGCTAATCTGGCGGTGGCCTCTTCATTCTTGGGGGTAACCCTGGGTTTGTTTGATTATCTGGCTGATCTGTTTGGTTTTGACGACAGCCGCAGCGGCCGAGCCAAGACCGCCTTGGTGACTTTCCTGCCACCGACTCTGCTAGGTATGCTGTTTCCAGATGGCTTCCTGGTCGCCATCGGCTTCGCTGCCTTGGCGGCCACGGTTTGGGCCGTCATAGTGCCGGCCTTGATGGCTTGGCGCTCAAGGCAACAGTTTGCCGACCACCCGGGCTTTCGTGTGCCGGGGGGAACCCCTCTGATAGCCATAGTGGTGTTGTTTGGATTGCTGACGGCGGCTTGCCATCTGTTGGCCATGGCCGGTATGTTACCCAAGTATTCCTGAAGCGGGAACTGGCTCTCTTTTTCAACGGATTGAGAGAGCCTCATCTTGACAAGGTCATAAAAGTCAGTAATTTATATGTCCACGCCGAATATTTTGTGCGGGTGTAGTTCAATGGTAGAACGGCAGCTTCCCAAGCTGCATACGTGGGTTCGATTCCCATCACCCGCTCCAAGTCTCTCTGCTACAGTTGTTCGAATGCTGTTGGTTTGTCGGCACTGCCTTGATTGAATTCCATACTTTCGAACTCGACTTTGATTATCTGCTTTCCATTAGCTTATTTTCATCGGCGTGACAGCATAGGTCGAAGCTCACACTCCATAAATAGACTCGCCATTCCGGTTTGTTCATTGTTGAGAAGACAGAAGCCCTGTGGGTCATAGCGTTAATAAGTAATTGTTTTAACCACAACAAAATATATTTCCCTGGGTTTTGACTCGTGTCTTTGGTCGTCTGCAATTTGTAATCGAACACTTTCTATACAGCTTGGTATAATTTCTGTTAGCGTTTAACTGAAAGGAACCGGCCTTGGCCGCCTCTTTCGCTTACGATAACAAGGGAACTGGGTAATGAAGATTACAGAATACAGGCATGGTGAGCCCTGCTGGGTAGAGCTGGGTAGAGCTGGGTACGCTGGATTGGAACAGTGCCAAGCATTTTTATTGTCGGTTATTCGGTTGGCAAACGCAGGACATTCCTATGCCTGAGGGGGCTTATTCTACCATTCGGCACGGTGAGGAAGAAATCGGTGCCATGTATCAGCTACCTACCGAATTACAACAGCAAGGCGTTCCCAGTCACTGGGCGGTTTACTTTGCGGTGGAGGATATTAATCACTGTATCGAGGCCATCAGTTCCGCCGGCGGTCAGCTTCTGATGGGCCCTCATGAGGTTGGCAGCGCCGGTAAGATGGCGCTATTTACCGATCCCGAGGGGGCCCATTTTTCGGTTTGGCAGGGTATCGAACATCCTGGCGCTGGGCGTAAGTGGGAAGCCAACACTCTCTGCTGGGTGGAGCTCGCTTGTCGGCAACCCGAGAAGGCCAAGGATTTCTATCCCAAGGTGTTCAACTGGCAGATGCGCCGTAGTGAAGATGCCCCCGACTTTGAATACACAGAGTGGTTGTTGCGTGGCGATGAAAGCATTGGTGGCATGCTGCAAATGACCGAGCTGTGGGGCGATGTGCCGCCCCACTGGATGATTTATTTCAGTGTTGATGACTGTGATCTGATGGCTTGTCGGGCGGCCGAGTTGGGCGGCAAGGTTTGTGTGCCGCCCACTGATATCCCCAACGTGGGGCGCTTTGCGGTGATCAACGACCCGCAAGGGGCTGTCTTCAGCATCATCCGGCTGACGATGGCGCTTTAATTTTTCTTAGTTGGCCGCATCGATGCGGATTTGGCTACCACAGTTGCCGGGAGCAATTCTGGGGGCCTGTTGCAGCAGGGTCTTTAAGTCGCTGTCATCTATCTTTTCGGGAAGACTGAGCTGAATTTCGGTCAACATCCCCCGGTGACATTTAAGGCTCAGCTTGTGCTCGCTCGATGTGCCAAAGCTCTGCTGAAACGCTTGTCTGAAAGAAGCGGTCGCTATCTTGGCGCCGATATTTTGTTGTAGCAGGTTGAGCAGAGGTGCCGCTTGGTTCACTTCTGTGGTCAGCCTGAGTGCCAATGAAAAGTAGGCTTCGGCATTTTCATCCCGGCAACTGCCGTGTTTCCACCATTCATGCCGCTCCAAGCAACTGCCATAGGCGTGACTAGGCATCATCTGAGCCAGGCGTTCGGATACGGCTTCACTCAACTCAATGGCGGGATAAGCGCAGAAGTTGTCGGGCTTGTGTTTGACCTTGCCGCAATAGCCATAGTTGATGCCGCAAGAGCGCTTATTGGGCCATAAGCCGTGCAAGCTGAAATGACTGGCATCGAAGCGGTCGGTGCTTTGGCTGCGACATTCGGGTTTGCTGGAACCTTTTGACTCACAAAAGGCGTTTTGCCATGACAGAGCCAGCAGATGGCTATCGTATTTATCGGCCAGGTTACAGGCGTTTTGGGTTTGAGGTTCAGCGGGCAGCGCGCCCGCTTGCAGCTGACCACAATCGGCGGCAATCCAGCGCAGAGGTGATTGTGTTGCTGAGGTTCTAACCCTGAACCAGGTGGGCGTGTCGTGACCGAGGCGTTCAACTATCTCCAGCCTTTGTCCGGGGTTGCTGTAAAGCTGCCCGGGATTAGTGCCCTTGTTCTTCGATTGAAACAGCGGACAGGTCTTGTCTATCAGCAACTCACCGGAAAAGGGGGCTGCCATGATCCCAACAGGCAGCAGCCACAACAGGAGTATCAGTAAGCGGGTCATAAGATTCCTCTTTGATGAAATAGTCATGATGCGATACTTAGTTTTTCGTAATGCTTTGTATCTAAAGTAAGTTTTTGCGCAACTTAGGTTGAGCCAATGATCTTTGGCTTCTGTTCCAATATTCAGGCCTGATGCACCATAGCCGGAATGTCCGATGTTTTGGCCGCGGATCAGCGGCGCCAATTCTTTATTGGTCAAATGCAGCGTAATTATTGCCGGCCGATAAATTGTGTCGCTTGGCAATGACAGCAGAATTTTACAGGAAAAAATGAATGAAAGGATGTGCCGCCGCGGCGGTTATGGTGTTGATCCTGGGGGCTTGCCGTAGTTCTCAGGAGGCGCAGCAGGCTAAAGCTGAGGGTTATCGCTGTGAAAAAGTTACAGTGACGGGTTCGAGGATGCCGATAAGAAGGTGTATCACTCTGGCACAAAGGGAGCAAGAGCGCTTAGAAGCGGGAGAGATGTTGTGTAATGGAAGAGTGCTTTCTAAGGAGTGAGTAAGGATGCCAGTGGCTGGTGCCACTGGCATACAGGGATCAGGCTGACTTGATCAGTCGGCCTTCGGCGTCACGGAAACTGCCGATGGCGATACGAACAAAGTCGATCAGAGTCCAGATGCCCAGGCCGCCCAGGGTCAGCAACATCAGCAGACCTGTACCGATTTTACCTGTGTAAAAACGGTGTACGCCGAAGCCACCCAGGAAGAAGCACAGCAGCAGAGTTGGTACGAAACCCTTGTCGCTCAGTTGCTCATTTTCGATTGTCATTGTTTGTCCTTAAGTTAACTTTTGTCCCGGGTAAGTGATCAGCCTACCCTGCCCATCTTTATAGCTTCCCACGAGTAACATGAAAGTGATTATCACTGTGTGGATAATATCGACCGCCAGCACTGCTATTCCGGTGAATACCAAGGTAGGATCATCGGTTGAAATCAGCGAGATGCCGATTATTGCCAAACCGAGATCAAACAGGCCATGAAGAATACGACCACAGTAAAAATGGTGTATGCCCAAGATGCCGAAAATGCCTGAAAGACACACGGCTACGCCATAACTCTTATCGGATTTTTTGAGAGTCTGCACTTCCTTGTTCCTTTGTTGAAAGCTGAGTAGTCTGGCTCGGCAGGCATTTCCCTGCACATCTTCGAGCTAAACGGGAGGAGTCTACCTTTTTCCTAGGATTTTTTTCAATAACAAATTGTTAAATTGAGATTATTCTGACACATCTGTTTCAAACGCCTGGTATTGGATCACATTGATGTACCACTCTTTGATCCCGGACGGCGTTTGTACCTGGACCTCATCATCAACCTGTTTACCTATGAGGGCCCGTGCCATGGGGGAATCTATGGTGATATAACCTTTCTTGGTGTCTATCTCATCCTTGCCGACAATCCGGTAGCGCACCACAGTGCCCTGGTCATTTTCCAGTTCGACCCAAGCGCCGAAAAACACCTTTCCTTCCTGTTGCGGTGAGTAGTCAACAATCTTCAACTCTTCCAAGCGTTTGACCAGATAGCGGATCCGGCGATCTATCTGCCGCAGCAAGCGTTTGTTGTAGGTGTAATCTGCGTTTTCGGAGCGGTCACCCTGGGCCGCGGCCTCTTGCACCTTGAGGGTGATCTCGGGGCGATATTCCTTCCACAGATACTTGAGTTCTTTGTCCAGGGCTTCCCAGCCCTTACGGGTAATCAAATGGGCTTTCATCGGTTTATTCGATCAACTGCTGATGGCGCCAGGCGCCGATGCCAATAGTGCTGAAGATTTACAGAACTCAGGCGTGCTTGCAAGTGCGCCTTTCTGCCAATGGGATAAACAGGACGCCTTTGTTTGTCATTTAACACAGGCGATGAGTGTCTGTCCCGGCTCGAAGCTGGCTTGCAGATGATCGCCCAGAGCCAACTGCAGTCCCTCAAGGCTGTCGTTGCATACCGAGGCATAGAGGCGGTCACTGCCGCCAATATCCAAGGTAATTTCGCTGCGCTGGGTATCGCGTTTGATTTGCAATAATTGGCCCTTGAGGCGGTTACCACTGCTGAGGGGGTGTTGCAGCGAGTGGATGCTGACGGCGGGAGCCTTGAACAGCAGCAATACCTTCTTACCGATATGCAGCCCCAGTTTGTCTGTGCTGGCATGGGTGATGGCGGCATCTATCTCCTGCCCGCCGGCCAATTTGACCCTGACATTGTCATTGAGTGAATCATCCTTGAGCGCAATGACTTCACCGGCCAGCTGATTGCGGGCGCTGGTCTTGAGCGAGAAGTGGGCCATCAGATCCAGTAGGTTGTCCATGGGAACGGCCGCATCCAACAGCGCCTTGAGCACCATGTCCTGCATCTGATCCATCAGTTCGTAGAGCTTCAGCAGACGCTCGCCAAACTCGGTTAACTTGGCGCCGCCACCGCCCTTGCCGCCCTTTTCACTGCTGACCACAGGCTGGGGAGCTTGCAGATTCATGTCGTTGACCGCATCCCAGGCCGCCTTGTAACTGATGCCCGCCTGCTTGGCCCCCTGGCTGATGGAGCCGGTAATGCGTATCTGCTTCAACAGTGCAATGCGCTTGGGATTGGCAAACAGTTTATCGGCATTGTTGAGAGTCAACAGGGCTTTGAGATCCATGGCGTATTCCTTATCAGTGTCGGGGTTATTCTCCCTTATTGCGCTGATAAAGACCACAGGGATCACTCACTGACGATCACAGGCTTGCTTATCGTTATATAACTATGTATATAACGTTGGCAATCTCTATTGAGTACCTATTTCACCAAGGAGTCGTTATGAAGTCCCTGTTTCGTCCTGCCCTGAGTCTAGCTCTGGGGCTGCTGTTGGCCTTTAACGTCAGTGCCAAGGAAAAAGTCACCGTCTTTGCCGCCGCCTCTCTCACCAATGCTATGAATGAGTTGGGCGCCGAATATGACCGCAAGCATGACACTGAAACCGTATTCTCTTTTGCTTCCTCTTCGACGCTGGCCCGCCAGATTGCCCAAGGTGCGCCCGCCGAGCTGTTTCTGTCGGCCAACCAGAAATGGATGGATTATCTCGATGAAAACAAGGCCATCGACAGTCATAGTCGGGTCACTCTGCTGCGTAACACGCTGGTGCTGATCGCGCCGAAAAGCAGTGCACTGAACCAGGTTGAAATCTCGGCTTCCTGGGATCTCAAACAGGCATTGGGTAACAGCCGGATGGCGGTTGGCGATCCAGATCATGTGCCGGTCGGTCGCTATGCCAAGCAGGCGCTGGAAAACTTGGGTTTGTGGCAACAGGCCGAACCTTTGCTGGCCAGAGCCAATAGTGTTCGCGGCGCCTTGGCGTTGGTCGAACGCGGCGAGTCATCTCTGGGGATTGTCTATTCCACAGATGCCAAGGTTGCCAAAGGGGTCAAACAGTTGGCGGTATTCCCGGAAAAGACTCACAAGCCAATCAGCTATCCCATGGCACTGGTGGGTAAAGAGCACAGCAAAGGTGCCGAAGGTTTCTATCAATTCCTGCAGTCTGACGCCGCCAAAGCGGTATTTGCCAAATACGGCTTCGGCGTAAACTGAGAACTTGTCCTTGAGCATATTGACCGACTATGAAGTGGCCGCCTTGTTGCTCAGTCTCAAGGTGTCCACAGTGGCTGTGCTTTGCAGCCTACCGCTCGGCATTTTGTGTGCTTGGGTGTTGGCGCGGCTGGAGTTTCCCGGCAAGTCTGTGCTCGATAGCCTGATCCATCTGCCTCTGGTGCTGCCGCCTGTGGTCATAGGGTATTTGTTACTGGTCTCCATGGGCCGCAGCGGTTTTCTCGGTGGTTGGCTCTATGACACTTTTGGCTTCAGCTTCAGTTTCAGCTGGCGCGGCGCCGCGCTGGCGGCCGCGGTGGTGTCATTCCCGTTAATGGTTCGTGCCATTCGTCAGGCGCTCGAAGGGGTGGATGTGCGCCTGGAACAGGCGGCGCGCACCTTGGGAGCTGGCCGACTCAAGGTCTTCTTCACCATTAGCTTGCCGCTGACCGCGCCCGGCATCGTCTCGGGCATGGTGCTGGCCTTTGCCCGCAGCCTCGGGGAGTTCGGCTCCACCATTACCTTTGTTTCCAACATACCCGGTGAAACCCGCACCATTCCCTTGGCCATGTACTCCTTTATCGAGACCCCGGGCGCCGAGGCCGAGGCGGCCAGGCTGTGTGTGATTGCGATATTGATTTCACTGGCCTCGCTGATCGCTTCCCAATGGCTCAGCAAGCGGGCGCAACAGAGGACGCTGGGACAATGCTGAAAATCGCTATCAGACAACAACTGGGGCAAACCTTGCTGGATGTGGACACAGAGTTACCCCTCTCCGGGGTCAGCGCCGTCTTTGGCCGCTCGGGTGCCGGCAAGACCTCGCTGGTCAATATTCTCGGCGGCCTGGCAACGCCGGATGCCGGAGAGATCCGTTTGGGAGAGCGCTGGCTGTTTCATAAAGACAAGAAGATCAACCTGCCACCGGAGCGGCGTAACGCCGGCTTTGTGTTTCAGGATGCCAGGTTGTTTCCCCACTATCGGGTGCGCGGCAATCTCAACTATGGCCGCAAGGATAAAGACAGCCGCGAGTTTGACACAGTAGTACAACTCTTGGGGTTGGAGAAACTGCTCGATCGTTTTCCCTTCACTCTCTCCGGTGGGGAAAAACAGCGGGTCGCCATAGGCCGGGCCTTGCTGACCCGCCCAGAGATCCTGTTGATGGATGAACCGCTGGCATCGCTCGACTTGCCCCGTAAGCGCGAGCTGTTGCCCTACCTACAGAGGCTCACCGCCGAACTTAAGCTGCCGATTATCTATGTCAGCCACAGTCTGGATGAGATCCTGCAACTGGCGGATCAGATGCTGGTGCTGGACAAGGGCCGCTGCGTCCTCAGTGGCCCGCTGGAACAGGTGTGGGACAGTGACGAGCTGAGACCTTGGCTCAGTGCCCAGGAACAAAGCTCACTGCTGAGTGCCACAGTGGCCGAGAGTCATCCCGAGTATGCCATGACTCGTTTGCAACTCGCCGACGGTAACAGCCTGTGGGTCAATGAACTGTTACCCCAACAGAATAAGCCGATACGGGTGCGGGTTCACAGCAATCAGGTCTCTGTGTGCCTGCAGGTGCCGAGTGGCAGCAGTATCCGCAATATCTTGCCGGTAACCCTGGAAGAGGTGAGCCGGGTCGATAGCCGCGACTATGTGCAACTCAGGCTGAGGTTGGCGGGTATGCCACTGTGGGCCAATATTACCCGCTGGGCCCTCGATGAGTTGGCGTTGCAGCCCGGAATGTCGCTCTTCGCCCAGATCAAAGGGGTCAGCCTCACGGCCGCCGACTTGGCTCGTTCTCACTGAGGTACAACAGAAGATCAACTACTGTTACAAAGTCTCGGGTGATTTTTGGTATTAAAATGGCTAAATTTAAGATATTTAGCCATTTTTTTAGATACTATTGTGCAAGTTGCAGGCTTGGCACTCGAGGAATAGCCCATGGGACAAGAAACCTCCAAGATTCTGGTTGTCGATGATGATATGAGGCTGCGGGCCTTGCTGGAGCGCTATCTGATGGAACAAGGCTATCAGGTACGCAGCGCCGCCAATGCCGAGCAGATGGATCGCTTGCTGGAGCGGGAGAACTTTCACCTGCTGGTGCTCGACCTTATGTTGCCGGGAGAGGATGGCCTGTCCATCTGTCGCCGCCTGCGACAACAGGGCAACCCTCTGCCGATAGTGATGCTGACCGCCAAGGGCGATGAAGTCGACCGCATCATAGGCCTGGAACTCGGCGCCGATGACTATCTGCCAAAACCCTTCAACCCCAGAGAATTGCTGGCACGGATCAAGGCGGTGATGCGCCGTCAGGTGCAGGAGATCCCCGGCGCGCCTTCGCAGCAGGAAGAGATGGTCACCTTCGGCGAGTTCAGCCTCAACCTGGCCACCCGCGAGATGTACCACAACGAAGAGTCCATCGCCCTCACCAGTGGTGAATTTGCCGTGCTCAAGGTGTTGGTGACTCACCCCAGGGAGCCCTTGTCCCGCGACAAGCTGATGAATCTGGCTCGTGGCCGCGATTATTCGGCGTTGGAGCGCTCCATCGACGTTCAGGTTTCCCGGCTTAGGCGGCTGATTGAAAAGGATCCCGCCAACCCGCGCTATATCCAAACGGTTTGGGGCCTGGGGTACGTGTTTGTGCCAGATGGTGCCGCCCGTAAATGAAGCTGCGCTGGTGGCAACGCCTGTTGCCCAGGAGTGCCTTCAGCCAAACAGTCATGCTGATAGGCTGCCTGCTGCTGATCAATCAGCTGGTCTCCTATTTGACTGTGACGGTTTATTTCATTAAGCCCAGCTACCAGCAGATCAACCAGCTTATCGCCCGCCAGATCAATCTGTTGTTTGTCGATGGGGTCGAGGTGGGCCGGGAACACCTCACCATAGTGGACGCCCTCAATGCCAAGGTGCGCGACGATGGCATGCATGTCTATAACCAGAAGCAGGCCAGGGAAGCCGGTATCGAGCGGGCGACCTACTATGGTTTCCTCTCAGCCCAGATGTCGGAATATCTCGGTGGCCCGGCCGAAGTGCGTATTGCCCAGAGCAATCTGCTGCAGATCTGGATCCGCCCGCCTCAGGCTCCTTCCATCTGGATTAAGGTTCCCCTCAATGGTTGGAACGAAAATGTACTGTCGCCCCTTAACCTCTATCTGCTGGTGATAGGCGCCTTGAGTGTCGCCGGTGGCTGGTGGTTTGCCCGGCAACAGAACCGGCCGCTGCGGCGGCTGCAAAAGGCGGCGATCTCAGTTTCCAGAGGCAATTTCCCTGATCCGCTGCCGCTGACCGGCTCAAGTGAACTTGTCGAAGTGACCAATGCCTTCAACCGCATGTCCCAGAGTATGAAACAGCTGGAGCAGGACAGGGCGCTGCTGATGGCGGGGATTTCCCACGACCTTAGAACCCCCCTGACCCGAATTCGTCTGGCTTCCGAGATGATGGTGGACGACGATGCCTACCTGCAGGAGGGCATAGTCAAAGACATTGAAGACATGGATGCCATCATCAATCAGTTTATCGCCTATATCCGCCAGGATCAGGAGAGCATTCGCGAGCCGGAACAGATCAACCGTTTAATCCGCGAAGTGGCCCAGGCCGAGAGCAACAGAGTCGGTGAGATAGAGCTGGTACTGGCCGAATGCCCCGAAGTGCCGATGCAGAGCCTGGCCATCAAGCGGGTGATCGGCAATCTGGTGGAAAACGCCTTCCGCTATGGCCGCGGCTGGATCCGGATCGCTTCCCAGGTGGAAAAACACCGCATAGGTTTCAGTGTGGAAGACAATGGCCCGGGTATTGCCGAGAGCCAGATCCCCAAGCTGTTTCAGCCCTTTACCCAAGGTGACAGCGCCCGCGGCAGCGTCGGCTCAGGGCTGGGACTGGCGATCATCAAACGCATCATAGACAGGCATCAAGGCAAGGTCATTCTCAGCAATCGCCCTCAGGGTGGGTTGCACGCTCAGGTGTGGTTGCCAAGGGACTAGCCATAGACGCTGTCTGTCATTCAACTGTCATGCTCCAGTCATAAACTGCGCTCAGTTCAATCAATTGGGCGCAGTTTGCCATGAAGATTTCCACCCTTTCTCTCGGCGCTTCGGCGTTGTTGCTCTTGTTGGCGGCCTTGCTCGCCTCTCTGGTGCTCTGGAGCAGTGAACAGAGACAAGAGGCAGAACTGCAGAGCCAGACGCTGCAAGGCTTGCAGCAAGAGTTTTTGGTAGATATCCGTGCCAATCTGGATAAGTATCTCGCCAGTGGCGATGCCGGGCGGTTGGAGCAGGCCAGAGCCCAGCTCAATGATATTCATGACCGTTTGCCGGTAGATTCACAGTTGACACAGGAGCTGGCGCAATTGGTGACGGCTCTGGATAGCAAGTACCGCGCCGCCGGCAAGTTGGCCGGAAACCCCAGGCAGCTGTTGGCCCATGCCGAAACCGAAATGTTGGATAACAACAAGCGTCTGGCGGATTACGGCGATCAAGGGCTGGCAACGGCGCCACAAGCAGCGCATGAATACCTGCAGCTCAGTCGGGAGCTTCCGCCGCTGGTTTACCAGTTGTCACAGCTGACCCAGGATTACCTGCTCGGACGGGAGCAAAGACTCAAGCCTTACCTCGACAGCACCATAACCCAGTTGGCCGATTGGCATGACAGACTCAACGCCTTGCCACTGCTTGGTCTCTATCGCACTGTAGAGGCCGATGAATTTGCCCTGGGTGACGATGAACCCGAGCGCGAGGAGATAGGCGAGAGCTACCGCGCCGAACTTCTGAGTCTCAGCAGTCGCTATGCCAAGGAAGTGACCAATACCGAGCAGCAACTGTTGGATAACCGTCAGATGCAGGATGCACTGCGCGCCGATATGCACAAGTTGCAGCAGAACTTGCTGACCATGGCCGCTGAGCAGCAACAGCGTACCGACAAGCTCAAACACGAGCTGCAGCTGTGGCTCTATCTGGCTTTGGCAGTGCTGGCTTTATTTGCCGTGGCTTATTTGATTTTGCAGCAGCTCAGGGTGGTGAAGCCGTTGCAGCTGCTCAACACCGCTTTCAGTCAACTGAGTGAGTCCAATACCCGCGAGCGCCTCAATATCAGTCGCCGCTGTGAAACCGGCCAGATAGCCGCCCACTTCAATGCTCTGCTGAATCGTTTCGAGTCCGAGGATGAGCAGCAGCGGCAGCAATTGGCGCGTATCTCCCAAAGCCTATCGGCGCTGGTGCAAAAAATCAGTGAAATGGCCGGCAGTACCCGTGAGACCCAGCAAGTGGTGGATCAGGCCCGGCAGCAAACGCTGCAGCTCAGTGAATTGGCCGGACTGGTGAGTGACAGCTCAGCTGCGCTGGCCTCCCGTGCCGGCAATACCGCCGAGCAGATGCACCAGAGTGAACTCGAAGCGCAGCAGATGCTGGAAGCCACAGATTCAACCCGCACCGCCGTTGCCGAGTGTCATCAAGCGCTTGCCAGTCTGGATGATTCAGTGGCGGCCGTGGCGGGAATTATCGACGTGATAGGTAATATTGCCGGGCAGACTAATCTGTTGGCGCTCAATGCCGCCATAGAAGCCGCCCGTGCCGGTGAGCAGGGCCGAGGCTTTGCCGTGGTGGCCGATGAGGTGCGCAGCCTTTCCAGTCGCACCCAGAGCTCGCTCGATGAGATAGGTGCCATTCTTAATCGGCTCACCAATGCCAACAAGAGTCTGGGGCAGAGTATGGATGGCATAGCCGAGGCGAGCGACAGGCAGAGACAGAGAGCCGAGAGCCTGAAACAACTGGCGCAGGAGGTGAGACTGCAGGCTTTTGCCATGGCGAGCGGGACTCAGCAGGGCACTGAGTATGCCCAGTCACAGCTGGCGCATCTGCAATCCTTCTCCAGCGCCATGGAACAGCTGCGCAGCCAGGCGATCACCGCCTCAGAGCAAGGGCAGGCAATCGCCTCTCAGGTGGCTGCAGGTGTCGCCGAGATAGAACAGAATCTCGGCATTAAAGCCGCCTGAGTCGCGATTAGAGGCTCGCCAGTATGGTTTCAGCCTTGCTGACTTCGAAAGTCTTGGGCGCTTCCACATTCAACAAAGAAATCACGCCATCGTTTATCACCATGGCATAGCGCTGCGAGCGTAAGCCCCCGAAGGCGCCAGTGTCCACTTCCAGCCCCAGCGCCTTGGTGAAGGCACCATCTCCGTCGGCCAACATCATGATCTCACCGGCGTTTTGGGCTTCACCCCAGGCTTTCATCACAAAGGCATCGTTAACCGATACACAGGCAATGATATCGACGCCTTTGGCCTTGAGTTCATCGGCCAGCACCACATAACCCGGCAGGTGAGCTTCGGAGCAGGTGGGGGTAAAGGCACCGGGAACAGCAAACAGCACGGCTTTCTTGCCGGCAAACAGTTCCTTAACCTTGTGGTTGATCATGCCCTCTTTACCGAGTTGGCTCAGAGTGGCATCCGGCAGAGTTTGACCTTGTGCAATCATGGTATTTGTCCTTTCAGTGGGAGTTACAAACCATCATAGCCGTTAATGGAATGGACAAACACAGACATTCTACAGGGGCAATCAGGCGGCGGCCGGTCGGCGCCGAAACAGCGTTCGCAACACCAGCCAGCATAAGCTGAGAAGCAGTTCTGCCGAGGCTGCAAGCAGCAGGCCACTGAGTAGGCCAATAGCAATGGCATCGCCCTTGAGCAGAATATTGTGGCTGTAGTTGTCCCAGACTTCGCGGCGGATATCCGCCTGTGGCGCAAACGCCAGTTGCAGGTAGGGGCTGTAGAGACTCTCGCGGAAGTCGGCCAAGGCCTGCTGCAACTCGGAGCGGCGTTCTACCATGGCGTTGAGCTTATCGCCGCCGGAGGTAAATACCGGATCTTTGTTGGTCACATAATGGGCGATAAGCTTATCCAAATCGCCATCGAAGAAACGGTCAGCATCGCGCTGAAACCCGGCCAATTGGGTTTGGATCTCGCTCAGGTGGGCCTGCAGGCTCTTGCCGTATTGATCGACAAAGCCGGGGAGTTGGATCCCCGCCAGTACCCCCACAAAGAACAGCAGCAGTCTGAGATAGTCGCGTATGGTTCTAAGCATCATGTCTCCCTGAGTTTCGGCCAAACCAGATTGCCGCAGCCGCCCGGTATCTTAACTGACCGGTTCTGGCTTTGTTGCCCATAGCACCCGGGGCTGCAACCAAAATGGCTGCTGACTCAAGTGTATGGTTTGGTCTCAGTTCATCGCCGCTTTGACATAGACATCGAAGCGGTTTTTCTTGGTGGCGATAACTGTGCTGGGTTTAACCCCGGCCAGGTCTTCGGCGTAGTCCGGCCGTTTGACCACTACCCGCTTGCTCGCCAGTGCCAACGCCGGGGCCAGCAAGCCGTCGGCATCGGTATCTGCGCCGACCAGGGTCTGAAATACCCGCATCTCTTTTTTTACCAATGCCGACTTGTCTCTGTGAGGATACATGGGATCCAGATAGACCACATCCGGTTGCGGACTTATCTGGCTCAGTGCCTCCAGACTGGAGTCGTGCAGCAGCACCATTCTTTGCTGCATCCAGGGGCCGATCTCGCAGTCCCGATAACCGCGGCTGAGACCGTCTTCCAGTAGCGCTGCCACCAAGGGGTTACGTTCAATCAGAGTCATTTGGCAACCAAGGCTCGCCAGCACAAAGGCGTCACGGCCAAGACCGGCCGTGGCATCTACCACAGAGGGGCAGGCGCCTTGCTTGAGACCGACCGCCTTGGCTATGGCCTGGCCACGGCCGCCGCCGAACTTACGTCTGTGGGCCACGGCGCCGCCGACAAAATCGACACAGATACCGCCAAGCTTGGGTTCGTCACGCTTGAACAGGGTCAGCATCTCCTGCTCAAACCCCAAGGCAAACACCGAGTCTTCATCATGCTTCAGGCCCCAGCGCTCGGCAATGGCGCACAGGCGTGGCTCCCGGGTATCAAAATAAATGCTATGGCTTGGTTGCTTCACTGTGTTTGAGTCCTTGGCTGAATTGGCGCCATTATGCCAAATGCCAACCTGACTGAATACGTTCAGCTGCAACTCGCAGGCAGAGCCGCTATAATGCCGCGGTCATTTACCCGTCAGTCATTGGGGAACCCATGCTCAGCTACCGTCACGGTTTTCATGCCGGCAACTATGCCGATGTGCTCAAACATTCCATCTTGTTGCAGGCGCTGAGCTTGTTGCAGAAGAAAGATAAACCTTTGGTTTATATCGATACCCATGCCGGTGCCGGTGGCTATGCGCTGGAAGATGATTTCGCCCAAAAGACAGGGGAATATCTGGAAGGTATAGGCAAGCTCTGGCAGGAAACGAGTGTGCCGCAGGCGATGACAGCCTATCTGGAGGCGGTGCGCCATTTCAACGAAGGCAACGAGGAGCAAGCCACAGATGAGCTGGCCTGGTATCCCGGATCTCCGGCGATAGTGGATATGCACCTTAGAGAGCAGGACAGAATGCTGCTGCACGAGCTGCATAATACCGATGTCGAACTGCTGCAGGAGTATTTTGAAGGTGCCCGTCAGGTGAAGCTGGTTCACGGCGACGGTCTGCAGGGCCTGTTGGCCGCCGTGCCGCCACTGGAGCGTCGGGCACTGGTGCTGGTGGATCCCAGCTATGAGCTCAAGAGTGACTATCAGGATGTGGCCGATACCCTGATCAAGGCCCATCGCAAGTTTGCCACCGGGGTATATCTGCTCTGGTATCCGGTCGTCAATCGGGCCCAGACCGAAGCCATGCTGACGAAGCTGAAAGACAGCGGCATTCGGCGCCAGTTACGGATAGAGCAGAGTATCAAGCCTGACTCGGATGAATTCGGTATGACGGCGGCGGGTCTGTGGGTCATCAACCCGCCCTGGCAGTTGGATACCCAGGCCGAAGAGCTGCTGGAATGGCTTCACCCCAGGCTCAATCAGGGTGGCGGCAGCGTCACTGTCACCTGGGAAGTGGGCGAGTAAGCTTGGTTCCATCATAAAAACTTTTGGCCGGGTCACCGGGTATTAATTGGATACTAAGTCGGGTACCAAGCTGTGTACTAATTGCCCGGCCTGTTAACCGTGGCCTTTACGGCGTCTAAGCGACTGTGTGATAGCGACTGTGGTGACAAGCGTGGTGACAAGCGGCTGTGGTGAGTTATTCCGACAGTGCTTTCAGCTCGGCCAACGTCGCCTCATCTATGAGTCCGAGCGCCAGCGCCTGCTGTGGATTGGTCTCTATCATATAGGCGCTGATACTCATCATATTGCGCAGCGCCATGCCGTTGGGGCCATCGTAAGTCGGCTGCTCGCTCCACTGGTCCTGAGCCCAGGCGGCCCAAGTGGCCTTGAGGCTGTAGCCCGCCTCACAGAAGATGGTGCGGGTCAGTTGGCTGCCCTTATCCAGCATCTCCTCGTCGTTCATGCTGTTGTCTAGCTCGCCCTTATGGCTTTGCATGACTTGCTTTATTGCCGTTATCGCTTCGGCGGTTGCGGGAACCGGCCCAAGTTGGCTGTCATCACAGGCTATTACGGTGGAAAAGGGCATCAGCAGACAGGCACAAAGGCCTAGGGACTTGAGGTTAAACATCTTCACTTCCTTGTTGTTGCGCCTCTCAGGCACGGCTCAAATTGCGGTAGCGTTCCAGCAAAATCTTCACCCGTTTCACATAGGCGCGGGTTTCCGGGTAGGGCGGCACGCCACGATATTGGCTCACTGTGGTAGGGCCGGCATTGTAGGCCGCCAGCGCCCGGGTCATATCGCCATCGAAACGGGCCAGCATCTGCGCCAGATAGCGGCTACCGGCATCAATATTCTGTGATACCACAAAGGCGTTGCTGACACCAAGCTCTTTGGCGGTATCCGGCATCAACTGCATCAGCCCCATGGCGCCGGTACGGGACAGGGCCTTGGCGTTGAAGGCCGACTCGGCGTGGATCACCGCCCTAATAAGCGCAGGGTCCAGATTGTAGGTTTGGGCGGCGAGGGCGATTTCGGCGGCATAGTCACTGTCAAACAGAGGGATTGCCTGCCAGTTCACCTTGGAGTCCGGTCGGCAGGCGAAGCAATCATAGAGAATGATCTGATATTCCTGGCTGCCTGGGGGCTTGTCGCTGAATGCCATCACGCCGTTGGCCTGGCGGTATTGATAGACTTTACGCTTCGGTAGACTGCTGTCACTGATGCCGTGTTCCGAGTAACGCGCCACTATACGGGGTTTGGCCGAAGGCTCTTTAGCTATAGCTGAAGTTTTTTCACCCATGGCTGAGGGCTCTTTACCCATAGCTGAAGGCTCTTTACTTATAGCTGAGGGGTCTTCACTCATAGCGGCCTTTTCCGAAGGCATAGGTATCTCGGTGCCGACAAGCGCAGCAAAGGGCTGCGCCGAGCTCAGCAGCCAGAGTAGCAAAGAGATGAGTCCTTGGCCGGAAGTGTGCTTCACGCCTGATAACCTGTCCGTGTTTCCAGTTTCAATATGTCAATGATAGCAAAGAGTTGCTGCATTTCACTGTGGATCTGGCTGAACTCCTTTTCGAAGGTGGCTCCCTCAAAGATGGAGGCGGTTTCGAATCTATCCTTGTTACTGGGAAACAGGATCAACAGCTGCCTGCCGTGGAAGGCGCAGCGCAGATCCCGGCCGAACTTCTTGCTCAAGTCCAGCAAACGCTCCATAAACAAGGGGTTCATCAACACCCGGCCATTGATCTGATTGTCGGCAAAGACATCGAACTCTTTCTCGAACACGGGATCTTCCAGCTTCATCTGTTCCAGCCCCGAATAACTGGAAGAGAGTTTCCCCAGCAGGCCGCGGTCGCGGATCAATACCGCATGACAGCCGAAGTTTTGTGGCACGGTAAAGGTCATGGCCAGTCCCTTGAATACCTCGCTGGTACGCTTCTTATTCTTGCTATCCCGATATTCTGACTTCAGCACTAATTCACTGATCCCCAGTTCGACCTGTTTATAGCTACCGGTAATAAAATCGCTGGCGCGAGCTATGTCATGCTTGGGCAAAATGCCGGCATCGCGAAATGGTCGCAGTGGCAAACCATCGTTGGGACTAAAGGTAAAGTCGTCGCCGAAATAGCGAAAGATCAGCGGAAACAGATCTTTTTTAACCTGTTTTTGAAACGCCTTGATGGGTTTCTTACACCAGAAAAACATCAGCAAAACCGGGGTAAGGGCGAGGGCAAATGAAGCTTCCGGGCCAAGGGAACTGTAGTACATAAGGTCGTACCAATAGTGCCAAACCAGCAGCAGAGTCACCACAAGTGTCAGTACAAACAGGGCTACCCGAGTTCGGCACTGCTTGAGGCTCTTGATCCTCAGTCTTTCATATTGACTGGCCTTGGGCTGTATATGCTGGCGATAGTATTGTTGCAGCTTGGGCAGGTCTTCGCTGGGGGCCTGTAGGCCTTTTCCCGGGCGTACCGGGGAAATCTTGGCCCCCATCAGGAAGGTGATAATATTCACGGATCAATCTTTTACTCTGTCTCAGTTCAAGTAGTCGCCGGCATTGACCGGGCTTTTGGCGCTTTCATCTGCCTCATAGAAGGGCAGAGCCTGTACCTTGGCCATTGAGGCTATGATTGAACCCGGGAAGATTTCCACTGCATTGTTGAGTTCAGTGACCGCCGAGTTGTAGAAACGCCGCGCTGCGGAGATATGGGCTTCCACTTCGTTATAGGTCTGCATCGCCTGCAACATGGTGTTGTCTGACTTGAGCTCGGGATAGTTTTCTACCGACACCATCAACTGGCCGACACGGTTGTTGAGCTGGTTGGCCAAATCCAGGTGTTGTTTTACTGCATCTTTGTCGGCCGGATTGTAGCTTTGGGTCAGTTGAGTGCGCAATTCGGTGATTTCGGTCAGCAGCTGTTTTTCATGATCCATAAAGCGCTTGGCTATCGTGAGAATATTGGGCAGCAGATTGGCCCTTTTCTTGAGCTGGACATCTATGCCGGAGAGGGCTTCACGGGCCGTGTTGCGTTTTTTTATCAGGCTGACATACCAGAGATAAATCAGTATCACGGCGATCGCCAGTATCAACAAAAATCCATCCATATTTGCTAAAGTTCCCTGCAGTTTTTTTTGAACTGCGCCAGCTAATCATAAAATGGCCGCAAATGCATCTTTGTTGTGATTTTGAACCTATGCTGGCCCCTTGACGGCGAGTCTTGCCAAGTCAATGAAAACCATCACTTATATGGCTTTAAAGATAGATTTAAGCAAAAGCTGGTAAATCAAAGGCTTGGGCTGTACGTTTTTAGTACATAGAAAAATTATATAAATGATTTATTTGAAGTATTTATCTATTTTTGAGTGGTAAAAAAACAGCAGTTTTTGACTCAAGTCTGTCGGAAACCGCTATAGGCCCTGGGAAAACTGTTTACCGTGCGTCAAAGCGAAGAAATGGAATCATACTATTTGCAAACAGCTTTTATTATGTTCAGGCAAGGTTCAGACAGCGTGCTGTAAATTGTAATGACACAACGTTGGGGCAAAGCGAATAGTTCAGCGAATTTGCCTTTATGGACCCGCCCTGGGTCCTTTTTTTTGCCTCAATTTCCCTGCAATTTTTCCAGGTTAAGTTTCAGTTAAAAGTGTCGCGGCAAAATGGCCGGCCGCTTGTCGTAGATGTTACGGCCATGAAAATAGAACCGGCAGCCGAGCCGGCAGACAGGGAAATCAGATGCAGTCCAATCATTCTCAGCAACCGCTCGAAACCGCCAAGAGTGGCTGGTTTATCCGCTTCCTCAATGTGGTCGAGCGCCTGGGCAACCTTTTGCCCCATCCCATCACACTATTTGCGCTGTTTTGCGCCGCCGTCATCCTGATCTCCGGCATTGCCGGTTATTTTGAAGTCACAGTGGTGGACCCTCGTCCCGAAGGCGCCAGTGGCCGCAGCGCCGATGGCCTGATCCATGTGGTCAGTCTAATGAATGCCGAAGGGCTGCGGATGATAGTCTCCAACCTGGTGACCAACTTTACCGGTTTTACGCCGCTGGGCACTGTATTGGTGGCCTTGCTCGGGGTTGGGATTGCCGAACGCTCCGGACTCTTGTCCGCCGGCATGCGGGCGCTGGTGATGGGAGCCTCCAAGCGCCTGGTTACCCTGACCATTGTCTTTGCCGGAATCGTCTCCAATACCGCCGCCGAGCTGGGTTATGTAGTGCTGATCCCCATGGCGGCGATGATCTTCCATTCTCTTGGCAGGCATCCCTTGGCGGGGTTGGCGGCGGCCTTTGCCGGGGTATCCGGTGGCTACAGTGCCAACCTCTTGCTGGGAACCGTGGATCCCCTGTTATCCGGGATCACCGAAGCGGCGGCGCAGATGATAGACCCTGACTACACTGTGGGCCCCGAGGTCAACTGGTACTTCATGTTTGTCTCCACCTTTGTGATCTCTTTCCTCGGCGCCTTGGTGACAGAGAAAATCGTTGAACCCAAGCTCGGTCGCTATGATGTCTCTGAAGCCAGTGTCGATTTGGAACAGCAGCGGATGGAAACCGTCACCGAACTGGAGAAAAAGGGGCTGAAAATGGCCGGTTTGGCGGCGCTACTGCTCGGCGCAGTCTTAGCCTTGACCGTGGTACCCGAGTGGGGCCCACTGCGTCACCCCGAGACGGGAGAAGTGGCCGGCTCGCCGTTTCTCAAGGGAATTGTGGTGTTTATCTTTGTCTGCTTTGCCATTCCCGGGCTGGTATACGGCAAGGTGGTGGGCACCATGAAAAAAGATACCGATGTAATTAACGCCATGTCCCACAGCATGAGCACCATGGGGATGTATATCGTATTGGTGTTTTTCGCCTCGCAGTTTGTGGCCTTCTTCAAGTGGACCAATCTGGGCGCCGTGTTGGCGGTGACCGGCGCCGATGCCCTCAGTGCCCTGGGGCTGACCGGGCCGATAGTCTTCCTGCTGTTTATTATGATGTGTGGCTTTATCAACTTGATGCTCGGCAGTGCCTCGGCCCAGTGGGCTGTGACGGCGCCGATATTTGTGCCCATGTTGATGTTGGTGGGTTATGCGCCGGAAACCATTCAGGCGGCCTATCGAATAGGTGACTCAGTGACTAACCTGATCACGCCCATGATGAGCTACTTTGGCCTGATCCTGGCGGTCGCCGCGCGCTACAAGAAGGACCTGGGGATAGGTACTCTGGTGGCTACCATGTTGCCATACACGCTGGTGTTTTTCGTCGGTTGGACCTTGTTCTTCTTCCTCTGGGTATTCGGCTTGGGACTGCCGGTTGGCCCAGGTGCGGCTACCTACTATTCACCGGCGGGCTGATAGCCAGCAAGGGTGAATGACTGAGGATTTTAGTGGAAAGGGGCTTAGGCCCCTTTTTGTTTACAGCGCAAGGCGGGGGTTTAACTGTGTAAATGAGGACGAAAATGGTTACTGTTTTGCTGTAAGTATAAGCAGTTGTTGAACTTTTTCTATTGTCATACACTATCGGGCCCTTTGGTTTGTTGGTTGGGCCCGCATGCGTTTTTCTTCTGCACGTCTGTTGCTGCTAATGGCTTGGTTGGCCACGAGTTTTACCCTGGCCGCCGAGATAGGCGACACGGCCGTGGTCGGTAAACTCTATTTCAGCGGCGCCGAACTGCCCGGGCAATTGACTCCAGAGGGGGCCGCTTGGTGGCCGGAGCCTATGTGGTTGCTGTGGCTCATGGGCCTTGGCAGCTTCTTTTGCCGTTTTCGTTGTTTTGCGCTCTGGCTGCTTGCTTTGCTGGCGTTGCAACTCAAGTTTGTTATTCGGGTCGACGACAGCCTGCTGTGGAGCAGTTGGCTAGTGCTGCTATTGCCTACACAAGTGTTGTTTGGCCTGATTCTGCTGTTGATTGACCGGGGCGAGGGCGCACGAGCCCAGGTAATCACCTTTGACTGACGATAGTCCAAGTCCCAAGCCGTATTGAGGGAGAATAATAGATGTCCAGAAAAGCCAGGGCCGCCATGGTCTCGGTCTGCTCCAATATTTCGCTGATCATCATGAAAGTGGCGGCGGGTATTGTCAGTGGCTCGGTCAGTATCATTTCAGAAGCGATTCACTCCGCCATGGATTTGGTGGCGGCCTTGATCGCCCTGTTTGCCGTGCGCCGCGCCGATGTGCCGCCGGACTGGGATCATCCCTACGGCCACGACAAGATAGAGAATGTTTCCGGGGTTATTGAGGCGCTGTTGATTTTGGCGGCGGCCGGTTGGATTATTTTCGAGGCCGTCGGCAAGTTGCTCAGCCCCTCAGAGGTGGAAGGCCTGGGCTGGGGGGTATTGGTGATGCTGTTGTCGGCGCTGGTTAACACAGGTGTCAGTGCCTATCTCTACCGGGTGGCCAGGGAAGAGCAATCGGTGGCGCTTGAGGCCGATGCCCTGCACCTTAAGGCCGATGTGCTCACCTCTCTCGGGGTCGCCGTGGGGCTGCTGCTCATCTGGGTGGGCGGTTATTTTGGCCATAACCTGGCGCTGCTGGATCCCATAGTGGCCATAGGGGTGGCGCTGTTTATTCTCAAAGAAGCGATAAGCATGCTGGATCAGGCCTTCAAGCCGCTGCTGGATCACAGCATCAGCGAAGAGGAGCTGAACCAGGCCGCCGAGATAATCGCGCACCACTGTCCCAGCGAAGGGGGCTTTCACGACTTGCGCGGCCGTCAGGCGGGCAGACGGCGCCATATCGACTTCCATCTGACCTTGCCCAAGGAGATGAGCGTTGGCCATTCCCATGCCATTTGTGACCGTATCGAGCAGGCCTTGATGGCTGCCATTCCCCATGCGGCGGTGTTTATCCATGTGGAGCCGCTGGAAGAGCAGCCCGAAGAGGAAGGCTTACTGCAACAGGGCGCCTGAAACGGCGCCCGCGTTGGGCATCTGTCCGGGGGCATTAGCAGCCCTCAGGGCCGATGGCCGGTTTTGAGTTCCCTCCTAGCGGGCTGAGCCAACAATGACTTTTGCCGTTAAAAAGCGGATAATTCCCCCAATTTTGCTCAATTTGACCCAGATCACAGCCGGTCGCCGGTTTTACCGCTGCGGCGAGTGTCATAGGGCGAGCGGGAAACCCCGCCGGAACTCGGAACTATCCAATGGAAATCAAAGTAAATTTTCTCGACAACCTCAGACTCGAAGCCAAGTTTGATGACTTCAGTGTCATTGCCGACCAGCCAATCCGCTACAAGGGCGATGGCTCGGCGCCGAGCCCGTTCGACTACTTTCTGGCTTCATCAGCGCTGTGCGCCGCCTATTTTGTGAAGGTGTACTGTGTCGCCCGCGATATTCCTACCGAAGGTATTCGTCTGTCGCAAAACAACATAGTCGACCCGGAAAACCGTTATAACCAGATCTTCAAGATTCAGGTGGAACTGCCGGACACCATCTCTGACAAAGACCGTGAAGGCATACTGCGTTCCATCGACCGCTGCACCGTGAAGAAAGTGGTTCAGACCGGCCCCGAGTTCCAGTTGGAAACCGTGGATAACCTGGATCAGGACGCCCAGGCGATGCTGATGCTGAAACCGGATGACAGCCACAGCACCTTTATTCTGGGTAAGGATCTGCCGCTGGAGCAGACCATAGCCAACATGACCAACACCTTGGCCGAACTGGGGATGAAGATAGAGATCTCCTCCTGGCGTAACCTGGTGCCCAACGTCTGGTCGCTGCATATCCGTGACGCCGCTTCGCCCAAGTGTTTTACCAATGGCAAGGGCGCAACCAAAGAGAGCGCGCTCTGCTCGGCTCTGGGCGAGTTTATCGAGCGTCTCAGCTGCAACTTCTTCTACAACGACCAGTATTTCGGCCCCGAGATCGCCAACGCCGAATTTGTTCACTATCCCAATGAGAAGTGGTTCCAGCCTGGTCCCAACGATGAGCTGCCAGCCGGTATCCTCGATGACTATTGCCTGGAAATCTACAACCCGGATGGTGAGCTCTGCGGCTCCAACCTTATCGACACCAACTCGGGCAATGTCGAGCGCGGCATCTGCGCCATTCCTTATGTGCGTCAGTCCGATGGCGAGACTGTGTATTTCCCCTCCAACCTGATTGAAAATCTGTATCTCAGCAACGGCATGAGCGCAGGTAACAATCTGGATGAGGCCAAGGTGCAGTGTCTGTCCGAGATTTTCGAGCGGGCGGTGAAGCGCCGCATCATAGAAGATGAGCTGGTTCTGCCTGAGGTGCCGAAAGCCGTGCTGGCCAAGTATCCTTCGATAGTGGCCGGCATAGAGGCGCTGGAAGCCCAGGGTTTTCCGCTGGTGATCAAGGATGCCTCCCTCGGTGGCCAGTTCCCCGTCATGTGTGTGACCCTGATGAACCCCCGCACCGGCGGCGTGTTTGCCTCCTTCGGCGCCCACCCCAGTTTTGAGGTGGCGTTGGAGCGCAGCCTCACCGAACTGCTGCAGGGCCGCAGTTTCGAGGGCCTAAACGATGTGCAAAAGCCTACTTTCAACAGCATGGCGGTGCAGGAGCCGGAGAACTTTGTAGAGCACTTTATCGATTCCAGCGGGGTGATCTCCTGGCGCTTCTTCAGTAGCAAGCCGGACTATGAGTTTGTCGAATGGGACTTCTCCGGCAGCAACGCCGAAGAGAGCCAAAGCCTGTTCGGGATTCTTGAAGAGATGGGCAAAGAGGTCTACATCGCCGAGTTTACCGAGATAGGCAATGCCTGCCGGATCCTGGTGCCAGACTTCTCCGAGGTGTATCCGGTATCGGATCTGATTTGGGACAACACCAACAAGGCGCTGGACTACCGCGAAGATATTCTTAACCTGCATCGCCTCAGCGATAGCCAACTGCAAAGCCTGTCCGAGCGCCTCGAAGACAGCCAATTGGATATCTACACGGATATCATCACCCTGATAGGCATAGAGTTTGATGAAAACACCGTCTGGGGCCAACTGACGATACTCGAACTCAGACTGCTGATCTGCCTAGCCATAGGTGAGCTGGAAGAAGCGCTGGAGCTGACCGAAACCTTCCTGCAGTACAACAACAATACCGTCGCTCGTGGCCTCTTCTATCAATGCCTGCAGGCGGTGTTGGAGATCAGCCTGGACGATGAACTCGAGCTGGACGATTACCGTTACAACTTAGGGCGCATGTTTGGCCAGGAAACTCTGGATGCCGCCATAGGGTCGGTCAATGGCACAGTGCGCTTCTACGGCCTGACCCCAACCAATATGCAGCTCGAAGGCCTGGAAAAACACCAGCGGCTGATCGAAAGCTACAAGAAGCTGCACGCCGCCCGCGCCAGAGTGGCTGCCAAGAAGTAAGCTAACGAAAGGACATGCTGCTGGCCAGTTGCCATTTGTATTCAAAGCCAACCCCAGCGGGTTGGCTTTTTTGCGATGGGCTCTGCTGTTGTTTGTAGCGTCATTCCTTCACGGCTTTAGGCCCCGAGAGTATTTGTCGTTAAGCAGCAGATTTATACTTTGTCGGCTTCATAACATTCAAATGCGGGTCGCTTATGGATAATGACAATTTGTTTTATTGAGGGATGATTGACGTTTTGAAAAACCTATGGCTTTTGTTGTTGCCGCTAATTCTGTCTGCCTGTGCCCAGCAACCGGTAACCTGTGTGTGTGACAATCCTCAATCCAATCGCCCTCCGGTTCCCGTGGTCGCCATTTCGCCTTCTCAAGAGCGGCAGGCGTTTGAAAAAATCGTCAAATACTTCGCCTCTCAAGTCAAAAAACAGTGGGGCGATGATAACTATATGGTGGCCAGTAAACATCAATATGTGAAGTACATAGATGGCTACCGTACCCGAGCCCATATTGACTTTGACAAGGGCAAGATTTGGGTCAGCACCGTTTCTCGCCATCAGCCCAAGGCCAGATTAAAAAATGCCATAGTGGAAACGTTGCTGATGCCAGCCGATCCAACCAAGATAGATCTATTCAGTGACAAGAGAGTCATGATCTCAGGCAAGCCATTTTTGCTTGGGCAAGTGGTTGATCATGATGGTAAATCAATAGAATGGCAGTGGCGTGCTAACCGTTTTGCCGAGTATCTGTTGGCCAACAAGCTGGTGACGAAAAAGCTGAAAAAGGGGCAAGCCTATTATGTTGAAATTGACATGGTGCGTGACCACCTCAGTCAACGTGAATATCAGTACGCTCATTTGATCCGCGAGGCTTCCCGCCGCTATCAAATCAATGAAGATCTCCTGTATGCCATCATCAAAACCGAGTCCAGCTTTAACCCCTATGCCGTCAGCCACGCCGGGGCCTATGGGTTAATGCAAGTGATCCCCAAAACGGCCGGGGCCGATGTATTCAAGCTCATCAAGAATCGCAATGATATTCCAACCAGAGACTACCTATTTGATCCGGCTAATAATATTGATACCGGTGCGGCCTATTTTCATATTTTGAAGAATCGCTATCTCAAGGATGTCAGCAATCCTTCTTCGCGGCATTATTCGATGATTTCTGCCTACAACGGTGGAACCGGCGGTGTGTTGGCGACATTTGATCCCGACCGGCAGCGGGCGATGCGGGAACTCAATGCGTTGACACCCTCGCAAGTATACAAGGAGTTGACTACGGCGCATCCCAAGGCCGAAGCCAGAAGATACTTGCAGAAAGTACTGTATTTTCAAAAAGAATTTAATAGCGGTAATTTATAGTTTGCCTTCAGGCATAAGCGCCTATCGCTACCTCTGCTGATGAGTGGCTAGTTCAGCCATCAGAGCCTGGGAGGATGTACATCAGCTGCTCGCAGCGTTCTCTTTTATAGAGAGTTGCGTGCATAACCATTGGCGCTCAGACCACCTGACTTCGGCATGCCGGAGTCAGAGTTTGGCCGCGTTCACGGCGGAGTTTGGATCAACATGCCCCCGTTTGAACGCAGACCCAAGCGGAAGCCGCCCCCTTCAGGAACTATACTCAGAAAGATCCCGTAAGGAGGTTGTTATGCCTAAATTTATCATTGAAAGAGACTTACCCGGAGCCGGAGGTTTATCCGCCGCTGAGTTTCGTGAAATCTCACAAAAGTCCTGTGCCGTGTTGGAAGAGATGTGACCTTTCCCCCGAATTTAAGACCATGACATTGATGAGATTTCCAATACACTAGAGCCAATGGAGATCTCAACATGAAGAAACGTTACACCGAAGAACAAATCATCAAGGCCATCAAACAACATGAGGCAGGGGCAAAAGTCGATGACATTTGCCGTGAAATGGGCATATCCACGGGCACTTTCTATAACTGGCGCAGCAAGTATGCCGGGCTGGAAGTGAACGAAGCGAAGCGGCTGAGGGAGTTGGAAGCGGAGAACAACAAGCTCAAAAAGATGTTAGCCGACAAGATGCTGGAAGTCGAAGCAATGAAGGATGTGCTGTCAAAAAAGTGGTAACGCCAGCGGCCAAAAAGCCTGTTGTTCAACACCTGATTGAGGGATTCAGCCTAAGTGAGCGAGTAGCCTGTAAGCTGGCAGGGCTTAGCCGGACTGCATATCGCTATCAATCCAGGACAAAGCCAGACAATGGGCTCAGACAGCGACTGAAGGCGCTGGCGACGCAATATCCTCGCTACGGGTATCTGATGCTGCATGGTTTGCTCAGGGGTGAAGGCTGGGTCAAAAACCGCAAACAAACCTATCGGCTCTACACGGAGGAAGGCTTGCAGGTCAGGACGAAGAAACGCAAGAAGCTAACCCGGCCAAGGCAGCCTATGGAGGTGCCAACAGCCCCCAATCAACGTTGGTCGATGGACTTTGTGTCAGACCAACTCAGCAATGGTCGCCGCTTTCGGGTACTGAATGTCGTGGATGATTATTCGCGGGAAATGGTTGGTCAATTAGTCTCTGTGGCCATTAGTGGTAGGCAGGTCGCCAGATTCTTGGACCAATTGATGGAAGAGCGAGGCAAACCCAAGAAGGTTACTTGCGACAATGGGACAGAATTTACCAGCAAGGCAATGTTCTTCTGGAGTAAGGAAACGGGCGTCACACTGGGCTTTATCCAACCAGGAAAGCCGACGCAAAATGCCTTTGTGGAAAGCCTGAATGGCAAATTCAGGAATGAATGTCTGAATCAGCATTGGTTCAGAACCTTAGACGAAGCCAGATACGAAATCGAGCTATGGCGTGAACACTACAACCATGTTCGCCCTCATAGTTCACTGAACTATATGCCGCCTGTTGCGTATGCCAAGCAAGCAGCATAAGCTGGAAAATCTCATCAAGAGATTGGTACTAATCTCGGGGAAAGGTCAGTTCAATTCTTCGAATATTTGGTGATTAACATAATTATCGTCTGTTGATTGCATTATTTTATACTCTATCGACGCACACTGGAGAAACCGTCCCTGTCCGCGATGCTTTGCGGGCTAACACTGAGTCTTGTTATGCGATTTAAGGGCCACAGTTAGCATGCATATCAGATTGCCAATCTCTAAGCCCTCCAACTACTAGATCATACTTTTCTGGCTGCTCGGTAAGCAGAGTCATTTGATCATGCGAACCAATTTAGGCCAATCTGTCAGATATGGTCACGTCAAGGAAACGAAACTGACAGATTAGATCCATGCTAATCCAGTTAAAACTGATGAGTCTAAGCTGTGCAGCTATTCCCTGGCGCTGGGAAGCCTGCGCGCAAGCCGATAGCAGGTCGGTGACCTGCCATCCAATCACTGGCCAAACTTATTGATGAATAAGTTTGCCCCCTTTGATGACATCCACCAACGGATTCACGCCGTAGCTGTAGGCCAGTTCCGCTGGGGTTGAGATCCGCCACAGGCAGAAGTCGGCCTGCATGCCGACAGCAAGCACACCCACTTTGGACTCAATACCCAAGGCTTTGGCGGCGTTGCGGGTGACACCGGCCAAGGCCTCTTCCGGCGTCAGGCGGAATAGGGTGCAGCCCAGGTTGAGCATCAACAGGGTTGAGCAGATGGGGGAAGTCCCCGGGTTGAAGTCGCTGGCCAGCACCATGGGCACCTGATATTGGCGCAGCAAGGCTATCGGTGGCAGCTGGGTTTCCCGCAGGAAGTAAAAGGCGCCTGGCAACAAGGTGGCGCAGGTGCCGCTCTCGGCCAGAGCCTTGACCCCGGCTTCATCCAGATACTCGATATGATCCACAGACTTGGCCCCCAGACGGGCGGCCAGTATTGAGCCACCCATGTTGGAGAGCTGCTCGGCGTGCAACTTGATATCCAGCCCTTTGGCCTTGGCGGCACTGAGAATGGCTTCTGTCTGCTGCAGGTCGAAGGCGATATTTTCACAAAACACATCCACGGCATCGGCGAGATCTTCCGCCAATACCTGAGGCAGCATCTCCTCGATCACCAGTTGCACATATTCCTGCTCCCGGCCTTGATATTCGGCTGGAAAGGCGTGGGCGCCCAGGAAGGTGGTAACCACATCCACATGGTGGTGTTTGCCCAGCTCGCGGGCGACCCTGAGCAACTTGAGTTCGGTGGCGGTTTCCAGCCCGTAGCCCGACTTTATCTCCACCGTAGTAACCCCTTCCTTGGCCAGGGCGTTGAGGCGGCGGCGAGCCTCGTCGAACAGTTCGGCCTCGCTGGCCTCACGGCAGGCCTTGACCGTGCTGATAATGCCGCCACCGGCACGGGCGATTTCTTCATAGCTGGCGCCCTTGAGACGCAGCTCGAACTCGTTGGCGCGGTTACCGGCAAACACCAGATGGGTATGGGCATCTATCAACCCGGGCGTCAGCCAGCCACCTTTGCCCTTGTAAACCGGAGTTGCCAGCACGTCGAAGGCAGGCAGTTCGCTGCGCTTGCCAATCCAGGCTATTTTGCCGTCTTTTACTGCCAGGGCTGCATCGGTGATGGCACCATAAGCCTCTGATACAGAAGGGTCCATAGTGGCAATATTGATATCTATCCAAACCTGATCCCAGGACATGCTTGCTCCTTGTTGTTTGCCTTACGCTTGCCTTAATAATGGCAATTGTTGTGATTTTGTGAGCTAACTTGTATTTACTTGTATATACAAGTTAGGATTATAGCCGAGTTTTTGAGCAGATTGAAACCAACACAGAGTCGACTCGATGAGCACAGCCAAGTTCGCCCGCATTAAACAGTACATCTCAGACCGCATTGAGTCGGGTGAATGGGTGGAGCACTCCAGGGTGCCTTCCGAAAACCAACTGGCAGAGCTGTTTGAGTGTAGCCGGATGACGGCCAGACGGGCGTTGACCGAGCTGGTGGACAACGGCGTACTGGAGCGCAGTCAGGGGCTGGGTACCTTTGTAGCTGAGTTCAAGTCGCAGTCATCCATGTTGTCTATCCGCAATATCGCCGATGAGATCAAGGCCCGCGGCCATGGTTACAGCGTGCAGGTGTTGGAGCTGACAGCCATAGAGGCCCTGGCGCCTATCGCCATCGCCCTGGGGCTGGAGACCGGCAGCCGGGTGTTTTACTCGGTGCTGGTGCACTGTGAAGAGGGGCTGCCGCTACAGCTCGAGGAGCGCTTCGTAAACCCTCAGTTAATCCCCGACTATCTGCAGCAGGATTTCAATTTGCAGACCCCTCATGAATATCTGTCGCAGGTGGCGCCTTTGACCGAAGCACGCCACACCATAGAGGCGATAGTCGCCAATGAACAGATACGCGCTCGCTTGGCGATCCCCGCCAGCGAGCCCTGTTTACAGATACTGCGCCGCACCTGGTCACGCCAGGGGGTGGTGAGTTTTGCCCGGCTGATCCATCCCGGCAGCCGCTTCCGTCTCGGAGGGCATTTGACCTTCAGAGGCGAACATAAACCTAAATAAAAACAACAAAATAAACCACAAGACAAGCAACAGAGGAATGGAAGTTTATGGATAAGAGACATGATCCGGCGCGCAAAATCATTGCGCCGACCGGCACCACTCTGAACTGCAAGAGCTGGCAGACCGAAGCGCCGCTCAGAATGCTGATGAACAACCTGCATCCGGATGTGGCCGAGCGCCCCGAGGATCTGGTGGTTTACGGCGGCATAGGCCGCGCCGCCCGCGATTGGCAGTGTTTCGACAAAATCGTCGAGGTGCTCAAGCGTCTGGAAGAGGATGAAACCTTGCTGGTGCAATCCGGCAAGCCGGTGGGAGTATTCAAGACCCACAGCGATGCCCCCAGGGTGCTGATCGCCAACTCCAACTTGGTACCCCACTGGGCCAACTGGGAACACTTCAACGAGCTGGATAAGCAAGGGTTGGCTATGTACGGCCAGATGACCGCCGGCTCCTGGATCTATATAGGCACCCAAGGCATAGTCCAGGGCACTTATGAAACCTTTGTGGCCGTGGCCAAGCAGCATTTCGACGGTGAAGCCAAGGGCCGCTGGATTCTGACCGGTGGCCTGGGCGGCATGGGCGGTGCCCAGCCTCTGGCCGGTACCATGGCCGGTTTCTCTGTGCTGGCCTGTGAAGTGGACGAGACCCGTATCGATTTTCGTCTGCGTACCCGTTATCTGGACAAGAAGGCCCATAGCCTGGACGAAGCTCTGGCGATGCTGGAAGCCGCCAAGGCCGAGGGCAAGCCGGTTTCCGTGGGTTTGCTGGGCAATGCCGCCGATATCTTCAGTGAGCTGGTTGAGCGCGGCATTACTCCGGATGTAGTGACAGACCAAACTTCGGCGCACGATCCGCTGAATGGCTATCTGCCTCAGGGGTGGACGCTGGAGCAGGCCAAGGAGATGCGCCTCAAAGACGAGGCCGCTGTGGTCAAGGCCGCCAAGGCTTCTATGGCGGTGCAGGTTCAGGCCATGTTGGCGCTGCAAAGCCGCGGCGCCGCGACCCTGGACTATGGCAATAACATCCGCCAGATGGCGTTTGACGAAGGCGTGGCCAACGCCTTCGATTTCCCCGGTTTTGTTCCCGCCTATATCAGGCCGCTGTTCTGTGAAGGCATTGGCCCGTTCCGCTGGGCGGCGCTCAGTGGTGACCCTGAGGATATCTACAAGACAGATCAGAAGGTGAAAGAGCTGATCCCGGACGACCCACACCTGCACAACTGGCTGGATATGGCTCGTGAACGTATCGCCTTCCAGGGGCTGCCGGCCCGTATCTGCTGGGTTGGCCTCAAAGACCGCGCCCGTCTGGCGCTGGCCTTCAACGAAATGGTGAAAAACGGCGAGCTGTCGGCGCCAGTGGTCATCGGCAGGGATCATCTGGATTCCGGCTCTGTGGCCAGTCCCAACCGGGAAACCGAATCCATGCTCGATGGCTCGGATGCCGTCTCCGACTGGCCGCTGCTCAATGCACTGCTCAATACTGCCGGTGGCGCCACCTGGGTGTCGCTGCACCATGGTGGGGGTGTCGGCATGGGCTTCAGTCAGCACTCCGGGGTAGTGATCCTCTGTGACGGCAGCGACGCCGCTGCCAAGCGGGTATCCCGGGTATTGTGGAACGATCCGGCCACGGGCGTGATGCGTCATGCCGATGCCGACTATGAGATTGCCAAGCGCTGCGCCAAAGAGCAGGGCCTGGATCTGCCTATGTTGGAGGACTGATGATGACCACTCAAATCACTCTGACACCGGGAAGCCTGACCCTGTCTGAACTGCGCAGCATCAGCCGCGCGCCAACCCAGCTGCAATTGCACCCGGAATCGCTGGCGGCCATCAACAGCAGCGCCGCCGTGGTGCAAAAAGTATTGGATGAGGGCCGCACGGTTTACGGCATCAACACCGGCTTTGGCCTGTTGGCCAACACCAAGATTGCCCCGGCGGATCTGGAACTGTTGCAGCGCTCTATCGTGTTGTCCCACGCCGCCGGTACCGGCCAATTGATGCGCGATGAAACCGTGCGGCTGATGATGGTGTTGAAGATCAACTCACTGTCCCGCGGGTTTTCCGGGATCCGTCTCGAGGTGATCAACTTCCTGATCGCCCTGGTCAATGCCGGTGTTTACCCTTGCGTACCCGAGAAGGGCTCAGTGGGGGCCTCGGGCGACTTGGCGCCGCTGTCGCACATGTGTCTGCCGATCATAGGCGAGGGCGAAGTGCGTTATCAGGGGCGTATCATGCCCGCCATTGAGGGCTTGAGTATCGCAGGGCTGAAACCGATTGAATTGGCTGCCAAAGAGGGCCTGGCCCTGCTCAACGGCACCCAGGCATCGACGGCGTTGGCACTGGAAGGCTTATTCCATGCCGAGGACCTGTTTGCCGCCGGCTCTGTGGTCGGCGCCATGAGTGTCGAGGCGGCCATGGGCAGTCGCAGCCCGTTCGACCCGAGAATTCATGCGGTGCGCGGTCAAAAGGGCCAGATAGACTCGGCGGCTGTATTCCGTCATCTACTGGGGAGCGGCTCTGAGATTGCCGAGTCACACGCCAATTGTGAAAAGGTGCAGGATCCCTACTCCCTGCGCTGTCAGCCTCAGGTGATGGGCGCTTGCCTGACGCAGATCCGTCAGGCGGCCGAAGTGCTGGAAATTGAAGCCAACGGTGTGACAGATAACCCACTGGTGTTTGAAGATACCGGCGAGATCATCTCAGGCGGTAACTTCCATGCCGAACCCGTGGCCATGGCGGCGGATAATCTGGCGCTGGCGATTGCCGAGCTGGGGGCCATCAGTGAGCGCCGCATTGCGCTGCTGATCGATTCCAACCTTTCCAAGCTGCCGCCATTCTTGGTGGAAAACGGAGGGGTTAACTCGGGCTTTATGATTGCCCAGGTGACAGCCGCGGCACTGGCCAGTGAGAACAAGACCTTTGCTCATCCGGCCTCTGTCGACAGCTTGCCGACCTCGGCCAACCAGGAAGATCATGTTTCCATGGCGACCTTTGCCGCCCGCAGGCTCAAGGATATGGCGGAAAACACCCGCGGCGTGCTGGCAGTGGAACTGCTGGCTGCGGCCCAAGGGCTGGATTTCCGCGCGCCGCTGCAGCCAAGCCCGGCGGTGGCCAAGGCCAAGGCTGAACTGCGCGAGCGGGTTGCCTTCTATGACAAGGACAGGTACTTCGGTCCGGACATCACCAAGGCCACTGAGCTGCTGGCGAGTGGGCGCTATAACGTCTATCTGCCAAAGGAACTGCTGCCAAGCAGCCTCTGAGCCGGGAATCGTTACAAGGTCCTGTGGGCCCTTGGGCACCTTAGGGGCAAAAGTCTGTATATAAAACACAAAGAGCGCCATTTGGCGCTCTTTGTTTATTAAAATAAATCAATGCCGTGTTACCAGGCATCCAATTCTGTGATCTTCAGATTCAGCAGTTGTTTCTGCCACTGGTTTTTATCTATCCCTTCAATCCAGATCACCGAGGATTGCCGCTGCTGGCCCTTGCGCAGATAGGTTTCCGGCATACGTTTGATGGCACGCCAGACCTGTAGCTCCTCTTCTTTCATCTTGCGACCCTGATCGTTGTAGAAGCTGGCGCTGATCAGTACGCCAACCATATCTTCACTGCTGTTGCTGCCAAGTTCGAAGGTCAGGCCCAGCTTGTCGCCTTGCCACTGTACCTGCTGCAGTGAAACGCTGATCCCTTCTCTGGCTGTCTTGCCAAGTAGTCCGGGAGTGGTCATGGCGCTCTGGGTCAACTGTTCGACGACAGCGGTTTTGCTTGGATCTGGTTTGGCGGCCATTTCCACTGCAGCTGCTGTGGCGGCTGTGGTATGGGCGGCCGTATTCGGCATCTCGGCCACCACTTCTTCAGTGGTCGTTTCGGGTTCGGCGGCGCTGACCACAGCTTCAGTGAGCACATACTCCCAGGTGAAATCATCTTTGAGTATGATTCTGGCGCCGTTTTCAAGAGTGACTTCGGCCACCTGGGCCGGCTCGGCAACGGCAAAACTTGAGCCCAATAGTAACGCCAGGGCACTGATCGCAAAGCCGGGTTTGAAAAGGTTCTGTTTGGACATGAGAAAATTCGTTTGGCTGAATCCTGGGTCAACAATAACTGCGGGCGCCGCGGCTGGCAATGAGGTTGATGGCATTAATGTATGATGAGCAAGCTCGACCTTGGGCCCTGGGAATTTTGCCAAGGCCTGTTTGTGGCTATGCTTGAGTCGAACCTCAGAGCATAAAGCGAATCTTGATGAGGTCATTTGACTCGGCGTGGTTTGATCTATTCATTAGTTTGATTAGTGAAACAATCAAAGAGTTTGTAACTCTTTGGTCAGCATTTACTTACAGAATGCCCCTCTATATGATCCCGCCAGTAGTCTATTTAAAAGTATGGAGTGGGTATGCCGTCGAATCTGAAGGCCTGGTTGTCGAAGGCCCTGCAATTTGGCGGGGGGTGTTTTTACCTGTTATTGGCCTCATGGAGTCTGTTTCATGTGGCCGGATGGGTTGGTACCTTGCCCGAGCACTGTCAGCACTGCCAGGACTCGATACTGCTCAGTAGTTGGTCGCCTGATAAGGGCTGGCAAGCCGATGTCAGCTTTTCCAACTGTAGCCTGCATGGTCATGAGCATTGGCAGAGTCAATTGAGTTTGACCGATTTGGAGTCCGGGCGACAGTTTCCCGGTTTGCTGGTGGTATCCGGTCGCCACGATGAATTGGTTCTCGATTGGCACAACGATAGAGAATTACGTATCTCCGGCATTCCCTACGATCATCTGTTGCATTTTCAACAACCTCACAGTGCTGAGGTGGTTCTTGGTCTGAAAGGTGATTGAGAGCACGAACTCTCCTGAATGCACAAAATTCCGTCATAAACCTCAGCACGTTCTGACACCTGTATGTTAGTCTGCACCCAGCCCCTATTTGAGTGTTGGGTGAGTGTTTTTTCTCTGAGAGGTTAATTTTGGATAACTTGGACAAAGACTTGAGATTTGAGCTGTCTCATTGGCTATCACAATTGGGAATCGACATTATCCCGGAAGATGGTTTGTCCACTTCGATCATGGTGATTGCCTGCCTGTTGTTGGCGGGACTGGCTTATTTTATTGTCCGTCGCGGCGTAGTACGGGCGATGAACCTGGTGATTCAACGTTCCAAAGTGACTTGGGACGACATCTTTATGCGCCACAGGGTGCTGGAAAAGCTGGCGATGCTGGTGCCGGCGCTGGTGCTCAACCTGCTGATCCCTATTACGCTGACCGACCATAAACTATTGGCGGGCTTGGTCGACAAACTGCTCAGTGTCTGGCTGGTCGTCTTGCTGATCCGCGCCGCCTATGCGGCATTGGATGCGGTCGATGAAGTGGCCGACGTTAAGTTGATTAGCCGCCGTTTACCGGTGAAGAGCTTTGTACAGCTGATCAAGCTGTTCCTATTCTTCGTTGCCATCATTATTTCCATCTCGATTTTGGCCGACCAATCACCAGTTTATTTCCTCAGCGGCTTGGGTGTCGCCACAGGTTTGGTGATGTTGGTGTTCAAGGACACCATACTGGGTTTTGTCGCCGGTATTCAGCTGGCAGCGAACCGCATGGTCAGCACCGGTGATTGGATTCAGATGGATAAATACGGCGCCGATGGCGCGGTGGAAGAGGTGTCGCTGACTACGGTCAAGGTTCGCAACTGGGACAAGACTATCACCATGATCCCGGCCTATGCGCTGGTGTCAGATGCCTTCCGTAACTGGCGAGGCATGTCCGAGTCAGGCGGTCGCCGAATCAAACGTTCGGTCAACATAGATATCAACAGCATACATTTCCTGACCGAAGAAGACAGGCAGCGTTTGGCGAAGATTAATTACCTCAAAGAATATCTGCCGCAGAAGATCCATGAGATTACCGAGTCCAATGCTAAGGTGTCGGATATTGATATGCCGGTCAATGGCCGCAGGTTGACTAATGTGGGGACCTTCAGAGCCTATCTGCTGGAGTATCTCAAGCACCATGACAAGGTGCACAAGGATATGACCCTGATGGTGCGGCAATTGGCGCCCACCACCGAAGGGCTGCCGATCGAGCTGTATATCTTCACCAATGATACCCGCTGGGCATACTATGAAGATATTCAGTCCGATATCTTCGACCACATCTTTGCTATCTTGCCGCAATTCGGACTGCGGGCCTTCCAGGGGCCGACCGGCAACGATATCCGCAGCTTGAAAGATAATGGAGCCAGCGCAAATAAGCCTACATAGGCTTATTCGCACCTACCCTAAAGCGCTTCCCTAATCTTTAACGGCCAATACAGTGGCGAGGGTGACAAACACCCCGCCACTGACACGATCCAGCCAATGCAAGCGTTGGCTGCGCTTCAACCATGAGGCCATCACGCTGGCCATAGAGGCGTAAAGCATCACAAAGCTGAAGTCCACCAAGGCCCAAGTCGAAGCCAATACTGCCAGTTGTGGCCCCTGCGGCGCAGTCACATCGATGAATTGTGGAAACAGAGCGGCGAAAAACAGCAGATCCTTGGGATTGCTGATCCCCACCAGAAACGCCTGCCTAAACAGACTAAGAGGATGGCCATGTCCCTTGGGGGCGACACTCTGTTCGGCTGCATGGGGCTTGGTGAGCAGCAGCTTAATCCCCAGATACATGAGGTAGGCGGCACCGCACCACTTGAGCAGGGTAAAGCCGTATTCGCTGGCATGCAGCAAGGCGCTCAGCCCGGCGATGGAGGCCAACATCAACAGCAGTGCCGCACTGACACTCCCCAAGGCCGTTGCCAGACTGCGGCGTTTACCAAAATGGATCCCGTGAGAGATAGACAACATGGCGATCGGGCCGGGAGAAATGGCTATCAATAAGATCGCAAACAGGTACAGCAGGAAGGTCTGGTGATCCATAGTTTTGTATACAAAGTTTCCGGTTAAGCGTCACTATAGTCGGGCAAAGTTTGCCGAACAAGCATCACTTGTTCGGCGAATAGTCCGGGATCGCCTTGGGAAAGCGGCCGCGAATACCGCGGTAGAAGGCGATAAGTTGGTCCATGTCATGTTGCATGTCAGCACTCGGTATCAAAGGCTGATTGATCACCACCGCCTTCTGACTGAAGTCCAACCCCACGGCCACAATCGGCACTCCTGCCTGGGAGGCGATATGGTAGAAGCCAGTCTTCCAGCGTTTCACCGGGCTGCGGGTGCCCTCAGGCGCCAGTGCCAACTTGAAGTTGGGATCCTGACGATACAACTCGCTGACCGCATCGACCAGATTATTGTTCTTGCGTCTGTCGACCGGGCTGCCGCCTATGGCCCTGAAAAACCAGCCCCAGGGCGGAATGAAGAGTTGATGCTTGCCGAGGAAGTGGATCTTCACCGCCAGAGCCCCTCGGGCGAGCACGCCGATAATAAAGTCCCAGTTACTGGTATGGGGCGCCACTATCACCAGATATTGCAAGGAGTCGGGCAGTTGTCCGCGAATTTGCCAGCCAAACAGAGCCAGCAGCCATTGGCAGATTTTCTTAAACATATAGAGTTGCCAAACCTTGAGTTGATTAAAGGTATAGTTCAAAAGTGTTTGGGGTGGGCTGTCAGTCCAACCTTGATTGGCTTAGGAGTCTGAACATAGGCAGCACTTCCCCAAGCAGAGGCCTGAGAGAAAATATAATTTCAGTATTATCCCGTTTGTGCAAGCCTGGGTGCTATATCTTGCTATGGACTCGTCATTGGCTATGAATCGCTGTGGCGTAAGTTTGTTCAAAATGTGCGGTGGATTTGCTTACAATCTACTAAGACAATGTTTACTCGGACCTTTCCTGATCTCGGCGCGGATGGGTTAGTATCGAGCATATAAGCTCAACGACAGTGTCGGCACGGTTTCCTGGCCTAGTTCCGGGAGGGTGCAAAGGAGGAAAGATGAAAAGGTTAATGTTTGGGCTCCTGTCTGTACTGCTGCTTGCGAGTGCTCCGACCAAAGCGGTACCGACAGATGAAATCACCGAGCTGCTCAATCGTCAGCAACAAGCCTGGAATCAAGGGAATATCGATGCCTATATGCTGGGTTACTGGCACGACCCTAAGCTGAGATTTGTCTCCAAGGGCGAGTTCAAATATGGCTGGGACAAGATGCTGGCCGCCTATAAACGTAGCTATCCGGATCGCGCGACTATGGGCCAGCTCAAGCTGGAGCTCAAGGATGTGCAGATGTTGAGTAACTATTCTGCCTTGGTGGCCGGTCGCTGGGTCTTGCTCAGACAAAAGGACAGCCCATCCGGAGTCTTTACCCTGCTGTTGGAAAAGAAAGACGACCATTGGGTGATCACTCACGATCATTCATCCTGACTTGCATAGGGAATTAGATTTATCTAATATCAATCCATTAAAAAAATCTAATGGAGCGCCCTATGTTAAAACCCACACTGACCGCCTTGCTGGCCTTTGCCTTGGTGAATCAAGCCATAGCCGAGCCGGCTGCCGCAGAATTCAAAGCTGAGGCGGCCGCGCTGGCCAAGCGTTTTGCCCAAACACTCAAGCCGCAACTGCAGCAAGCCCTGGCCGAAGGTGGCCCGGTGGCGGCCATCGAAGTTTGTTCCCATAAGGCGCCGGAAATTGCCCGCCAGCTCTCCGCCGAGAGTGGTTGGCAGGTAAAACGTGTCAGCTTGAAACCCCGTAATCCGGCGGCCGAGCCGGAGGCCTGGCAGCGACAGGTATTGTTATCATTCGATACGCGGGCCGCAGCCGGTGAAGACCCACAAACCCTGAGTCATATTGATGAGACTGAGTCACAACTGCGCTTTATGAAGGCCCAGGGGGTTGCGCCGCTTTGCCTCACTTGTCACGGCAGCCAATTGGCGCCCGAAGTCAAAACCGCATTGGATGAGCACTACCCGAATGATAGTGCCAGAGGTTATCAGCTTGGGCAGATCCGCGGCGCCATTAGCATAGAGGCTCCGCATTTGTCAGCGCAAAACTGAACTGTTCCAACCCCAGTTGTCGCCCCTTGCCATCATACCTGGCTTCGTAAAAGTTCAGTTTCCCCTCGCGGGAGAGGAATATCAGGCTGGTGGCCCGGGTGCCGTATTCCGGGTGGCGAATATAGATGGATGACAGACGTCGCTCCCACTCTAGGCTGACTCCTGTGTTTGGCAGGCTGGTGTCCGGCGCCGGGGTCTCATCACGCATTATTGCCAGCAGCTTATCTATATCCGGCTTGGCCGATTGGCTAATCAACTGCTCCAACGCCTGCTCGCCGCGGGCCATCTTGGGCCAGATATCATCCAAGGCGCCATTGCTGATGGCGTGAAAGCCCCTGTTCAAGCACCGCAATGACTTATCCGGGCTGTGATAACACCAAAATTGCCTGCCCTGGCCGAAAACCAGATTGAAAGGATTGTAGTTGTCGCTGTGGTCACTGAGCCATTGCGGCTCTATTGGCGATTGGCTATCGAGCGCCTTGAGCACCAACTCCCCGCGGCTGCGCATGCCTTCCGGCTGCGTGATTGGCTGGCGGATATTGGTGAGACCGGCCACCATTCCCAAACGATTACAGCCAAGCCAGGTCCCCCCAGCCTGCAGATCCTTACCCGCCAGCAGTTGCTGCTGTGGTGGCCAAAAGTGTGCCGGGGCTGTGGGCCTGTGATGAAACTCATCGCGGTTGGCGCAGAGGATCAGCGGATAATCCGGATGCTGATCCAGCGCCAGAAACAGAATGCACATGGGCTGTCCTTATGCCTAGTCTAAATGCGGGCTTATCCCACAAGTTAGCTAACAAAGGCGCCCATTGACAGGGTTAAATCAGTGAGAGCCTTTGTCTTGATGCTCGTGGCCATGCTGGTGAGCATGGCTGTGTGAACCATGACTATGTGAACCATGGCTATGTGAACCATGGTTGTGGCCTGAGTCATTGTGCTGCCCCGAGCCGTGGTCATGGCTATGGCCTTTGGCCAGCCACATCCCCCGCAAAAACTTGCGTGGCCCCTGACGCAGCAAGCTGCTGGAGTAGAGCAGATACAGCAGCGTCAGCGCCGGGTAGCTTATCTCTTTCGGCAGATCGCCCAGTTCACGCCACTGTGGTTGCCACCAGGCAATGCCGCTAAGCAGAATGGATAGCAGCAGCAACATGCCGAGCCGTTGGCTCCAGCTCATCAACTTGAGTTGTGACAGGTTAAGCACAGGTGCGGCTATCAGAGTCAAGGCTACCGCCAAGGGGCTCCAGCCGCTGTAGGCCAGCGACATCGCCAACACGGCAGCGCCCAGATTGCAGAAACGCAGCGGCAGAAACAGCAAGGCCAGCACCAGCACTTGTGCCAGCGGGTGCGACAGCGGCACTGACGGATGGCCTATCAGATTGGCGAGGATCAGACTGAGCAAGATCCAGGGCGCGCTTCTATCCACCAGATGAGTGAAACCGAAATGCCAGGCGGACTGCGGCACCTTGGGGTGAGGATCGGTCAATTCAATGCGGGCATAACTCAAAAACAGTCCCAGTGCGGCGAGTGCGAGGGTCTGCAGCAGGGCAAACTGCCAGCCCAGCAGTACCAAGGTCAGCAACAAGGCTTCGGGGCCGGCGAGCCGTTGCAGCCAGCGTCCCGGCAGCGAGGCTTGAGTAGGAGACAAACCTGCGGCAAAACGTATGCTGGCCAAGGCGTAGGCCGCCAGCAATACCGGAGCCAGTAACAGCAACCAGTGCAGCAGTTGATCTGTGCTGTGGTCATGGTGAGCGTGTTGGTGGCCGCCGGAATCCATCATCAGCAGCAATGCCAACAGCCCTATCCCCAGCAGGCTGCCTATGCCGGCCTGGTATTCATATTTGCTGCTTGGGGTCTGCTGCCCATGGCCGTGGGGCTGATGCAGCACCACATGCAAAATAGAGCCTGTGACAAAGGCTTGCAGGTAAACGGTATTATCCAGGCTCAGATGGCTGAGCAGTTGCTCGCCGGCGAAGTAGCCCACAGATGTCAGCGCCATCATGGCCAGTAACACCAGACTGGCCCAACGGGTGCCGACCTGGGGTTTGAGCAACCACCAAATCGCCAGGCCCACGGGTAGCCTGTGCATGATCACGCCAAGCGCCAGCAGGCTGGAGTTGCCTTCCTGTTGTGCCAGCACCATGGCGCCGCCATCTGTGATGGTGTGCAACAACAAGCCGCCAATCCCCAGCGTGAGGGTCAAATTATGGGTGATCTCTGAGTAGCGATGAAACAGCTTCTCGCTGGCACTGGGGCCCCAAAGGCCGAGGATCACGAAAACAATCGCCAGTATGCCGCCGTGCTCCAGCAGTTCCGGTAGGATATGGATCAATACCAAGCCACCGAGAGATACAAAAATAAAGCCGTCCAGGCCCTTCTGCAAACCGCTACCTGATGAGAAATAGCGGTAAAACAGCGGGCCCAGGAGCAGGGCGATAAAACTGGCGACGAGATAGAGCATGTATTTCACGGCTGAAGTTTAGAGAACGCCATAGTATACCAGTAGCCGGGCAAATGAGCAGTGCCGTTACCTGGAATTTACCTTGAAGGATTTTCCCCTCCGAGACCACAGATAAAAGTCCACAGCCGGTGACTAAAAAGTTATACAATAGTCGACTCTATGTTGTTGTATTGGTGAATGGATATTTATGGATACTCTGTCGGCTGCCGTAATGCTGTTTCTTATTATGGATCCCTTGGGCAACTTGCCTATCTTTGCCTCTATATTGCGTCATATAGAGCCCAAGAAACGCCGTCGAGTGCTGATCCGAGAGCTTATTTTTGCCTTGTTGATCATGCTGTTATTTCTATACGCCGGTGAAGCCATCCTGAGTTTCCTCAACCTCAAGTCAGAATCGGTCAGCATTGCCGGCGGCATTATTCTGTTCCTGATCGCCATCAGGATGATCTTCCCCCAACCTGGTGGGGTGGTGGGCCTGGCCGCCGGTGAAGAGCCCTTCATTGTGCCGATGGCGATTCCCTTGATGGCCGGTCCTTCGATTTTGGCGGCACTGATACTGCTGGCCCATACGGATAGCAGCCGGATGGGCGACTGGACCATAGCTCTGGTGGCGGCCTGGGGCGCCAGCGTGGTTATCTTGATGTTTTATAAGTTATTTACCAGGGTTTTGGGCGACAAGGGGCTCACTGCGGTCGAGCGCTTGATGGGTATGGTGCTGGTGATGATCTCGGTGCAGATGTTCCTCGATGGCGTCTCCCGATATTTGAACCCCTGAGTTGTTAATCGTTGTGTTAAGTCGAGGTAGAAGTGCTTAGTTGTGCCCTGATCTGTGTTTTGAGTCTGGCCGCCGGAGATTATGACAATCTCTTGCCCTATCAAGGCACGCCGCAACAAGCGCAGGAGCGGGATGTCGCCGGGAATCTGACTATCCCCGCGGTGTACATGGATATGGGCGCTTGGCATGGGTATCACCTGCCGGATGAGCCTGCATTTTATGGCAGCTTCAGCGGCCCCTTGATCATCGCCCAAGAATACAGCTTGCATTTGGCGCCCAGCTTGCAGCACCTCAGCATATTGGAGTTGAGCACAGGCCAGGCGAAGAATTTTGCCGAAGCGGAAAGACGCCTATTCAGTCGCCCGGATGGCCTGTATCAGGAATATCGCTGGCCAGATCTTAGCCTCAGCACCAGACTCTATTTTGCCGATGAGCGCAGTTCACTGATTGAGACTGTGCTGGAAAATACCGGCACCCAAGCGGGTCAGTGGCAGTTGCAGTGGCAGGGAGAACCCTTCGACACTGCGGTAGGCAAGCCCTGGATTGCCGGCAGACAGTTTGCGACCAATCAACTGGAGTGGCAGTTTCGGCCACTGAGAAAAACTTGGTCGCTAATGCTCGATGATGCCAAATTCCGCATAAGCTTCCGTGAACCCACCTTCCTGGAAGAGCGGGGCGCTCGGGGCTACCGAGCCAGTTCTGAAGTGCTGAACCTGGCCCCCTCTGAGCGGCGCAGTTTTCTCAGTGCCCAGCAATATTTTCACACCGCAGCAGAGGCCAAGCCGCTGCAGTGGCCTAAGTTGTTGCTGAGCGCCGAGCGCAACCATAGTCGCTGGGGTTGGCGTCTGGCCAAGTTGGCCGATGGCGACTTGGGACAAAAGCGCATGGCCGCTCGGGCCATTAGCACCCTGACACACAACTGGCGCAGCCCGGCCGGAGCACTGCGTCACCACGGGGTAACGCCTTCGGTCACCTACCAATGGTTCAATGGTCTCTGGGCCTGGGATAGCTGGAAACAGGCGGTGGCCTTGGCGCGTGTCGAGCCCTGGCTTGCCAAGTCCAATGTGCGGGCGATGTTTGACTATCAATTTGATGCGCAGGATCCCGTCAGACCCCAGGATGCCGGCAGCATGCCGGATGCAGTGTTTTACAACCAAGATGCAGCCCGCGGCGGTGATGGTGGCAACTGGAATGAGCGGAATGGCAAACCGCCGTTGGCGGCCTGGGCCGTATGGGAGATCTACCTTCAGGACGGTGACAAGGCATTTGTTGCCGAGCTCTACCCAAGACTGATGGCTCTGCATGCTTGGTGGTATCGCAACCGGGATCATGATGGCAATGGTTTGGCGGAATATGGCGCCAATCTGCATCCGTTGCACGGTGAGCCCGGGGCACCTAATCGTGATGCCATCATTCAGGCTGCAGCCTGGGAGTCCGGGATGGACAATGCGCCCAGATTCGATGCCGATAACAGCCTGCAGGTACTGGAAAATCGCGACGCTAAAGGGCGTTTGCTCGGCTACTCACTCAATCAGGATAGTGTCGATCTCAATGCATTTCTCTATGCCGATAAGCAGTATCTGGCGCAGATGGCCAGTCTGCTGGGACGGGAAGCTGAGGCAATGCAACTGCGGCAACAGGCCCAGCGGTTGGGACAGGCGATTCGGCGGGACTTTTTCGACCCTGCCAGCGGTTTCTTCTACGATGTACGTTTCGATGCCGAGGGTAAGCGGCGCTTGCTCAGCGACAATAAGGGCACTGAAGGTTGGATCCCGCTGTGGGCCAGTGTTGCTTCGCCTGAGCAGGCAGAAGCGGTGGTAAAGCAACAGCTTAGGCCAGAAAGCTTCGGCACCCAGGTGCCGTTTCCGAGCGTGAGCCGCGACAGCCCAGCGTTTGCCCCCGACAGATACTGGCGCGGGCCGGTATGGCTGGATCAGGCCTTCTTTGCCATTAAGGGGTTGCAGCATTACGGTTACCGGCAGCAGGCAAGTGCAATGTCGCGGCGCTTACTGACGGCCATCGCCGCCGAGAGCCGGGATCTGCCGATACGGGAAAACTACCATCCACTCAGTGGGGAAGGACTGCATGGCAGCAACTTTAGTTGGTCTGCTTCGGTCTTAATGCTGCTTTATAGCGAAGGTTTGTTGTCTGAGGCTGAATAATCGCTGAATGAGGCGAATTGGCCGCGACTTTCTGCTGTGCAATCTTAACAGCCGCTGTTAATCTTCTGTACTCTCTCTGTTAATAATTAAGGTGCCGCCGGTGCGACTGCCCTCAACTCTTGCCATCTGTTTGTTTCTGGGTGCCTGTCAGGCTGGAAACGAAGCGGGAACCGATGCCATTGCGGATAAAAACCGCGCGGTTAAACCCTTGTTGCCCTGTGGCAGTGGGGCACCTGTGGTAAATCGGGCTAAAATTAAAGCCAGTCTGATCGAGCGCAACATCATTACTCCGCAAATGAGCGAACAAGAGGCCGAAGCCAAGGTCTCTGAGTATATTCAGCAGCGCAATCAAAAGTTTGAAAAGTGTATCAAGGAGCCAAAGTCATGAGTTTGAAGTCGGTACTGGCCCTGGCCTTGGGGACAGCTTGTCTCTTTGGGGCAACGAATATTTTAGCCGCCACGGCTCCGGCGGATCCCGGAGTCATTAACAAAGAGCAGATCCTCTATTGGTTGGTGAAACGCGGTGAACTCGATGCCGATGCCTCTGAAGAGGAGCGGCAACAGGCGCTGGCAGCCTATACGGCCAAATCTACGGGGGCGGGCAGTAAGACAGCGCAAGTGCTCAAGGCCAAGGAGCAACAACTGCTGCAACAGGCGCGAAGCAACAGCCTGCGTCAAAGCAAGTTAATGCGGGCACAGTCGCGGGTAGCCGATACCGATGTGACCAAGCGGGTCAAGGTGTTGGCCGTGCTGGTGGATTTCCCCGACTTGCCCTATAACGCCAATCGCCTGAGTCCCGGCGATACCGAGATGTATTACGCCAACTACTCGGTAGCCCATTACCGTGGCCTGTTGTTTTCCGATGCAGGTTTCCCTGGGCCCCAGGGGCAAGTACTGCCCTCAGCCTATCAGTACTATCAAGCGGTTTCCGGTCAGAGCTTTTTCTTCAATGGTGATGTGAAAGGCTGGTTTAGAGCCAGCCAGAATGCGGCCTACTATGGCGCCAACGACCCGAATAACAACAATGACGACACAGCCGCTACCGAATTGGTGGAGGAAGCGGTCGCGGCTGCAGTTGCCAGCATGAGCGCCGCTGAGCTGGCGCAGTATGATATTGAAGATCCCTATGATATTGACGGTGACGGCAACCTGAATGAAGCCGATGGGATTTTGGATCATGTGATGATCTTCCATTCCAGCATAGGTGAAGAGGCCGGTGGCGGTATGCTCGGCGATGATGCCATCTGGTCACACAGATTTTTTGTGCCCTCGGCGCCCGGTCAATATGGTCAGGCTATTCCGGGGAGCAATATGCGTCTGTTCGGTTACACCATACAGCCGCTGGATGCCGGTACCGGTGTCTGTACCCACGAGTTTGGTCACGACCTCGGTTTACCTGATGAATATGACATCAGTAGCAATGCCAGCGATGGTTCGCCAGTCGGTCTCTGGTCTCTGATGTCCGGCGGCAGCTGGGCAGGTTCCCCAAGAGGCTCCCAGCCAAGTGGTTTCAGCCCCTACGCCCGCTCATTTCTACAGGACAGGTACAAGGGCCGCTGGGTCAACGAACAAACCCTGGATTATCAAGCACTGGATAGCAACGGCACTCAAGTGTCGCTTGAGCATGCCAATAGCAGTGGCGTAAACCAGTTGGCCATCAAGCTGCCATCAAACTCCATCGCCTTTACTCCGGCCTATCAGGGGCAATACCAGTACTATTCGAATCAGGGCGATCAGCTCAACAACGCCATGTCGTTCGAGCTGCAACTGCCCATGAGTACCAAGCTAACACTGAAGATGAAGGCCCATTGGCAGATAGAAGAGGACTATGACTATGTGCAACTGCTGGTGGATGGGGTGCCATTGGCTGGGAGCCATACCAAGAGCAGCAACAGCATTAACAATGCCGCCTATATCATTAGCGGTGACTCGGCGGCCTTGTCTGGTGGTGAGGGGGAACAGGGCTGGCAGGAGATAAGCTTTGATCTCAGTGCCTATGCCGGGATGAACAAGCGGATAAGCCTGGTATATCGTACCGATGAAGCGGTCGGTGGCTATGGCTTTGTGGTAGATGATATACGTCTCGAGAGTGACGGCAACCTAGTCTACAGCGACAATGCCGAGACGGCTCTCGAGGCGGTAAATCTTTCGGGTTTCGTTCGCACCGACGACACTCGCCCAGGCGCGCCGCGGCGTTATCTGTTGCAACTGCGTAACTATCAGGGCGTGGATAGCGGGTTGCAGCAAGACAGTTATGAGCCGGGACTCTTGGTTTGGTATGAAAACTTAGCCTACAGCGACAACAAGGTGGCCGAACATCCTGGATATGGCCTCATTGGGGTGGTGGATGCGGATCAAAACCTGATCGGCAACCGTGATACCGATGTGCAGGTTCGTGATGCCAGCTTCAGTATTTATCCACAGTCGGCGTTTTTCGGTGACACCCATCTTGGCAACAATAGCCTGTTTGATGACAGCGACGACTACAGCGCGCCGCTTAAGCCTCAGGCCGGTCTGGTGCTGCCCCAGCTGGGTCTGATGGTGCAGTTGTTGACTCAAGAGCCAGACAGCAGCCAGGCGCAGCTGTTGGTGAGTAAACGCAGCGACAGCAGCGGCACAGAACTCAGTGCCAGCATTTCAGCGCAGCAGGAGGGGGGCAATGTCAGTTTTAGCGCCAATCTCAGTGGCGGGACGGCACCTTACACTTACCTGTGGGACTTTGGGGTTGGCGGCGCCAGTAGTACCCAAGCGACGCCTCAATACAGTTACAGTGAGTCTGGTGTCTACACAGTCACACTGACTGTGACAGACGCCAATAACCGGCAAACCGTGACCCGCTTGCAGCTGACGGTCAGCATTCCTCTGTCGGCGCTGTTCGATATCAGTGGTACAGGTTTAACCGTGCAGTTCAATAACCTCAGCCGTGGTGGCAGCGGAGAACTCAGTTATCAGTGGGACTTTGGTGATGGCCAGAGCAGTACTGAGGCTTCTCCATCGCATACTTACAGTGCGGCGGGCAGCTACAGTGTGCGCCTGACAGTGACCGACTCACAGAATAATCAGAGCAGTAATAGTCGTACTCTGGTGGTCTCCAATCCGGTTGTGCCCAATACGACTGAAAGCAGTTCCGGCGGCGGAGGTGGTAGCCTCGGCGGTCTGAGCCTATTGGGGCTGGCGCTGATCGCCTGGCGGCGCAGGCACTGACAGAAATAAGGGACGCTCAAGCGTCCCTTATGTTTTTGGTCGTTCAAGAGAGGGATTACAAGCCCGTGCTCAAGGCGTAAGTTGGCCTTGATTGATGGCGGCAACCGCCGCCGGCAGGAAGATTTCACCGACAATCAGCTGCTGTTCCTGAAAGTGGAAATAACGTCTTCTGCCCCAGATAGCCTCTGTGGTGGGTTGCGACAGTGAATTGGCTAGGGAAGCGACCCGTGAATGGTTGTCGAAGCTGGCAACCTCTATGGCGCCGGGTTCAAAGCCGATATCGCCGAATAACAACTCTCCCAGGGGGCGAGTACCCAACTTACCCAGTCTCTGCTGTTGCTCCAGCAGCTTTGCCGGGATCAGGGTGCGGCCAAAGACCCAGGGGGTCCCGTCCAGGCAGAGCAACACCTCTCTGATCCAGATGGCTTTGTGCTCCTTACCCTGCCACTCTTGAGTCGCGGTGGGCAGCATGGCTTCGCCGAGCAGTCTGACCTCAAAATGATGACAGCAGCTCTTGAGTCTCTTGGTGAGACTGCCGGTCGCCAGCAGCCAATCATGCAATGGTGCTGCGGGGAGTTGTTGTGATTGCTCTGGCGAAAACCACTGAATTGATTCACCATAAGGAAAGCTTAAACTGGTCACATTCATCGGATACCCGGTACAATACTACAACTCGGGAGTCTATCACGCTTGCCCTTGGGCAGATAGAGAGTACGAGGCATGGGCACAAGTCACGGGAGCTGGAAACTGAATATGAAACGCATTTTGACACTGTTGTTTTTTATGCTTGCAGGCATGTTGCAGCCTGTGATGGCGGCCGATGAAAAGCCTGCCGAAGATACCTATGCCTACTATGGTTTTGAACCTGAAATAGTGACCAATTATATCTCCAACCGCAAGAAGTTGGGGTTTGTGCGTATCAGTGTTGAGCTTATGGTGAAAGACCCCCAGGATTTGGTAGCCTTGCAACATCATGATCCCCTGCTGCGGGCCGCGATAGTAGAGATCCTCGGTAACCAACCCGAGGATAGGGTCAAGTCGCTTACCGGTAGGGAAGAGATCCGCCGCGAGTGCTACGACACAGTCAATCGTTTGCTGGAGCAGGAAACCGGCCGGGCGCTGGTGGTGAATCTGCTGTTTACCAAGTACCTGTATGACTGAGGTAAAAAAGCATAGGTTCAACGCTTCGACAAGCAAGGCCAGGGCCGAAGTAAAGGTTAGGACAAGAGTAAAGAAAAAGGCTCCAAAGGCGACGGCCGGCAAAACCTCGGTTAAAACGGGCGGGAAAGCCAAGGACAAGGGCCTCCATCCGCGCAACCCGCACCGCCAAGGCTATGACTTTGCGACTCTGGTCGCCAGTTATCCTGCGCTCGCGCCTCACCTTATCACCACAGACTATGGCCAGGTTTCGATCCCCTTTGCCGAACCGCAAGCTGTCTTGGCACTTAATGCCGCCTTATTGCAGCACCATTATCAAATCCAGGGTTGGCAGTTGCCCGAGGGCTATCTGTGTCCGCCAATTCCTGGGCGAGTAGACTATTTGCATCATATCGCCGATCTGCTGGCTGAAGGCGGTAAGATCCCCCAAGGTCGGCGCATTCGCGGCCTGGATATAGGCACGGGAGCCAACGGCATCTACCCCTTGCTTGGCTCAAGTGTCTACGGCTGGCAGTTTGTCGGCGCCGATATCAACCCTGTGGCGCTGGATAATGTCGCCGGCGTTTTACAGCACAATCTCAAGCTGGCCAGCGCCATTGAACTGCGGCTGCAGCCCAAGCCAGAGCAGATATTTCATGGTTTGCTGCAGGCGGGGGAGTGTTTTGACTTCAGCCTCTGTAATCCGCCGTTTCATGCCTCGGCCGCCGATGCCCGCAGTGGCAGCGAACGCAAGCAGCGCAATCTGGCGACCAATCGTGGTGAGCAACATCAGCGTCAGGAGCATAAGTTGAACTTTGGCGGCTGTCAGGCCGAGCTTTGGTGCGATGGTGGCGAGTTGGGCTTCCTGCTGCGGATGATTCACGAAAGTCGCGACTATGGCGGACAAGTGCTGTGGTTTTCTTCTTTGGTGTCCAAGGGTGACAACCTCAAACCCTGTCAGCAGGCGTTAAAGCAACTTGGCGCCAAAGAGGTCAAGATTCTGGAGATGCAACAGGGCAATAAGCAGACTCGGGTATTGGCCTGGAGTTTCTTCGATGCCGCCGCCAGGCGTCAGTGGTGGAAGTTCAAGGCTTGAGGCCCGCTGTTGGCAGGCCTTGAGTTGGTGCTAACAGCCTAATTACTCCGGGCTCCACAGCAACTGGCCGCAGTCGGTGAGGTCATAGCCGCCGAGTAGGGCGGCCATCTGCCGGGACTGACTGCCGCCGAGCATCTTGAACAGCTGTTGCAACTGGCGACGGAAGTAGATCCCTTGCGGCATGACGAAGTCGAAGGACTCAGTCACCAAAGGCACAAAACTCAGGCCGCTTTCCATGGCGACCGCCTGACAGCCAAAGCCGATATCGGCATCACCCCGGGCAATATAACCGGCCAACTCCCGCTCACTAAAGGCGGTGAGTACCGAGTTGAGTTGCTCGAGTTTGCCCCCCTGTTTCAACAGCCAGTGCTCCAGATGTTGTTGACTGCCGGCACCACCCTGACGGGTGACCCAGCGCCAAGGGAGTTGCAGTACCTTGCTCTCCTCCTGACATCTGTGATGCATATCCGGTCGCACGATCAACCCCTGTTGGCGGTTATAGCCATGCACCATGATCCATTGCTGGTGGTTGGAATATCCCTTCAGCAGCGCCGTATGACGGATATTGCGTTCCTCCAGGCTGCCCCAGTGCAAGGTACAGACATCGGCGTAACCCTTGGATAAGAGCTCCAATCCCAAGCGGGAGCCAGTGGCGCTGTAGCTGATCAGTTCTCGACTGCCCACCTGAGCCATCAGTCTGGCCACCTGCATCGACAACAGGGGATCATCACTGCCGGTGATCAGCAAGCGGTCTGTCAGCATGCCGCTGTGGCAGGAGTCCATGATCCAGCGGTCAATTAGTATCTTTGGAAACAGCCATTTGCCTGTGATTTTGGTCGCCGGCAGCATACGCTCATTGGCCATGGCATAGACCTTCTTTTCATTGAGGTCCAAATACTCGGCCACTTGCTTGGCGCTCATATAGACAAGTTCGCTGGGCTCCGTCATCACTTCTCCTTGGTATCTTGGGTATCAGCGTGGATTGCTGGCATCAAACTCGATATTGTCGGCGCCATTGTACACCAGGAAATGGCGCCCTTTGGCGCGGGCGACCATGGTGATCCCCAGTTTTTGCGCCAGTTCTAGGCCCATTTGGGTGACACCGCTGCGGGACAAGAGCACGGGGATCCCCATCTTGGCAACCTTGATAACCATCTCGGAGGTGAGTCGTCCCGTGGTGTAGAAAATCTTGTTGTCGCCTCTGTCCTGTTCCAGCCACATCTCACCGGCCAGGGTGTCGACTGCATTGTGACGGCCGACGTCTTCAACAAAGGACTTTATCTTATCCGCTTCACACAGCCCACAGCCGTGAACTGCACCGGCATTCTTGTAGGTCTGGTTGTATTCACTGATATTTTTCAATAGGGCGTAGAGCATGCTCTGCTTTAGTTGCGGTTGCGGCAGGACTATGTCGTCCAATCCATCCATAAAGCCGCCGAATACTGTGCCCTGACCACAACCTGTGGTGACCGTCTTATCGGCCAGTTTGGCGTCCAGATCCTCAGTCTGCTCCCGGGTGATCACGGCCGCTGAAGCCACGTCCCAGTCAACAATCACAGATTCCAGTTGCGAAACATCATTAATAAAACCTTGATTCTTAAGGTAGCCCAGTGCCAGAGCCTCGGCTCTTGCGCCCAGGGTCATCAGGGTGACTATCGGTCGCCAGTTGAGGTAAACCGTCAGCGGCCTTTCGCAGGCAACAAACTTTTCCTGCAACTGACCATTCTCATCGACTGCAGTCACGGCAATGGTCAAAGGAACCTGGGTGTTGGTCTTGATCAATTGGGGTTTGGCATTGGTCATTATCGAATCTTCACTGAGAGCTTGAACCACAGCATAGCAATATTTATACCGACACAGGGTTCAGGCTGCTAAATGCGTGATCCGCAGCAAGCGCCGTCGGCGCACAGGTCATGAATGTCCCAGGGCAGATTGCATATTGGACAAAATGTCCTATTTTTAGCCTTAAATAGATGATTGAGTTCAAACTTATTTCTAATATCGTAACTGGCATCAAATTTGCAGATCACCTGAAACCTTACTTATGCCCGAAAATAATCCTATCGGGGGGGAGTCAGTATGCAACATTCCGAAAGCGTATGGCCCATGTACGTTTCACTGAAAAAAGTGGAGAAACAGGTCGGTCGTTGGACATCCATCAGCTGGGAGTTGGATCAAGTCGTGCCCGCCACCCATGAGGCGCCGCCCGGAGCCAAATTGATACTGTTGGAGTTGTTTCGTGATGAGCGCGCCAGTTACCGTCTCAATCTGGATATGGACAATCCCATGCTTTATATCGTCTGCGATGAAGATGTCGAGGGTAACTGGATCCCGGCTGCCATCTCTGCCGACCAAAATGTCGCAGCCGGCTGTCTCGAAGGAGATACCCCGGTACTGAACATGCCGATGCCAGAGGCGATTGCCTGCTGGATCGAAGCCTTCATTACCCGCCATGGTGAAGTGGAAATCACCGCCCACAGACGCAAACATGTTAACCGCCGCAAGGAATTGGCCGAAGACAACATTCGGAGGCACTGATGGCCGAGAAGAGTGGATTCCTGAGCCGCTGGGCACTGCGTAAGCAGCAGGTGCAGGACGGGGAAACCCCAATCGATGAGCCGCTGGCAGAAGTCAGCCCTCAAGAAGACGCCGCTGTTGCGTCTGTGGCAGAAACTCAGGCCGCGCTCGACCCCCAACCAGAGGCCGAGCCGCAGGAAGAAAAACTGCTGACTGCCGAAGACTTGCCCGATCCCAAGGGTATTGAGGTTGGCGGCAGCTTCGCCAGCTTTATGGCCAAGAATGTCGACCCGGCAGTGAAGACCGCCGCGTTGCGCACCCTGTGGAAGCAACCCCATTTCAACGAAATCGACGGCTTGCTTGAGTACGCCCTCGATTACAGCAACCAGCCCAAGTTAAGCGCCGAAGCTTCGGCCGAATTGGCCAAGAAGGTGTTCCGTCACGTACTGGAAAAAGAGGAGCCGGAAGAGGCAGAAGACGCCCTGGCCGAAGCCGATGCTTCTCTGGTGGATGCCGAGGCCGATGCGCCACAGTTGGCCGAGCAATCTGCGCCACAGTCACCAACGGACAATTTGGACGGGGAGATGCCTGCAGAGGTCCAAAATGCCACAGATACCGTGACTGAAACTCATAAGCCGGTTGTTTGACGTCAGTTTAACAGCCTTTAATGCCCATAAATTTGGTATGTGAATTGCTGTATTCAGGCTATAGCAAGCTGTAAATCAATAATAAAAGCAGCAAGATAAAGAATACGGCCACCGCCATAAACTGTTCAGGAACGCAAAGTGAACAATAGTGTGAGCAATAATTCCGCCCAGCAAGCGCTGCGGCAGGTGCGTCGAGAGGTCAGCCAGCAGACTCAGATTCTGCAAAACCTGATCCCGCCGACCGTAAGTTACACCACAGAGGGAAATGTCCTGGTGATAGGTCCCGAGGATCTGGCCCGGCTGGCGGCAGACAAACTGTCTGCCATGGCCGGTAGAGTGATCTTGGCCAATGAGCCGATCACCAGCCAGGAAGAGGCCCATCTCGAAGCCGTCATGGCTGCCGCCGAAGAGGTTGAGAGCTACTACAACAAGCTGATTGGTATCAAAGGCTTCCTCGGTCAATTCCAGGTGAGTGTCGAACACGACAACGGCGCTGCCGAGCTCAGTGTGGTTGCGCTGCGTAAGCCGCATTTTGACCTGATCCTCGACCTGAGCCGCGAGCCGCAAATTCAACTGGAAATGCTGCCACCCGGCTATTTCTATGTGGGGCAGGACCCGCAGAAACTGGCCGAAGCCTTGCAAGAGTTACCTCAGATGGTCGGCCAGTTCGACAAGCCACGCTATGTTAAGGTCAACGCCGATCTCTGTGCCCACAACCGCAATGGTAACAATGGTTGTAACCGCTGCCTCAACTTCTGTCCGGCCGATGCTATCAAGAGCGTGGCCAAGCAGATTGAGATAGACCCCTATCTGTGCCACGGCGCCGGCAGCTGTACCAATGCCTGCCCAACCGGGGCCATCGCCTACGACCAGCCAACCCCTCAGGCGCTGCATTCATACCTGAATAAGTTGATTTCCCGCTTCCGCGAGCAGGCCCAAACTGCGCCTGTGGTGCTGTTCCACGACATGGGACAGGGCGGCGCCTTGATCAATGACGAGCTGCCGGGCGAAGTTCTGCCGGTCGCGCTGGAAGAAGTCACTGTGGCCAGCATGGATCACTGGATGGCTTCTCTGGCCTGGGGCGCACGCCAGGTGTTGATCCTTAACACCAGCGCTACGGCACCGACCCTAACCCAGATGCTCAAGGGCGAACAGGGGTTGGCCAACGCCATTTTGGATGAGATGGGACAGCCTCAAAGGATTCGGGTTATCGACGAAGCCGAGCTTGCCAATCTCTGGCCTATACTGGATGTGAGCATGGACTGGCCTGTGATTGTGCCTGCGGCGCTCACTGAGGGGAACAAGCGCACCCAGCTGTATGCCGCTATCGACCATCTCAATGAGCAGGCAGCCAATGTAGATACCCAACTGGCCATGGGCAATATTCCCTATGGCCTGGTGAATATCAATGCCGACAAGTGCACCCTGTGTATGTCCTGTGTTGCGACCTGTCCTACCCAGGCGCTGACCGACGGTGGTGACACACCAGCACTGTATTTTGTCGAGCAGGATTGTGTGCAGTGTGGCCTGTGTGAGGCCGCCTGTCCGGAGAAGGTGATCAGCCTGACTCCTCAGGTCAATCTGGATAAGGCTGCACGGCAGCAGCGCCGGATCCTGAAAGAAGAAGCTCCGTTCGAATGTATTCGTTGTGGAGCACCGTTCGCGACCCAGTCTATGGTGCACCGGATGCTGGATATGGTCGGAAGCCACAGCGCCTTCAGCGCCAACATAGAGCGCTTGAAGATGTGTGGTGATTGTCGGGTGAAGGATATGTTTGAAGACATACTCCAGGATCCGGAAAAGCAACTGAGATAAGAGATCCGCTATGACCGAAACAGTAAGAGAAGTATCAGAAAACGATCAGCTTAGAGCAGATATCTATCAGCTGCTGGCGGCGCTGCTGAGGCGCCACCCCAGCCCGGAATTGCTGAGTTTTCTTGGCGACCTCGAAGTCGATGCCAATGACGACAGTGACATGACCAAGGCCTGGTTGGCGCTCAAGTTGGCGGCCGTCCAGTTCGACAGTAATCAGTTGGAAGATGAGTATTTCAACATCTTCCTCGGCGTGGGTTCGGGGGAAATCCTGCCCTATGGCAGCTGGTTTATGACAGGTTCGCTGATGGACAAGCCCTTGGCTTTGTTGCGTCAGGACCTGATGCAGCTGGGCTTCGAGCGCGAAGAAAATGTCAAGGAGCCGGAAGATCATGTTGCCGCTCTGTGCGAGGTGATGAGCGTATTGCTGCTGGAGGCTCCGGCCCATCAGCAACTGGCCTTCTATCGCCGCCATATCGGCAGCTGGATCATACGTTTCTTCGATACCTTGTCCCGTTGTCCCTCCGCCGCGTTTTACGCCGTGGTGGCACAACTCGGCCGGGCCTTCTTTGAAACCGAAATCAATGAGTTTGAACAGCTGGTGCTGAGCACGCCCGTGGTGGAAACCCCGGCGGTACAGATCCAGCCCAAGGCCAGCGAGCTGGCCTGAGAATTTGCCCGTGGTAACACGGGCTAAAGCATGCGGGGGAGTTTCCCCCGTCTACCTTCAACACGAGGAGACACTATGAAGAAGCAAGCTTCCGACATGGGTCGTCGTCAACTGCTCAAGGCATTGGCGATCGGCAGTGCGGCAGGCGCGGTTGCGACTGTCAGTGGTCAAGCCTTGGCGGCCAAGCCTGAAGCACCAGAAGTGCCAAAGGGTGAGGGCTACCGTGAGACTGACCATGTGCGCAATTATTACGCCTCATTGCGTAATAAATAACGATAAGGAGAGTGTGTGATGCGATTAACCCGCAAAACAGACCAGGTCGCTGTGGCTGCAAAGCCCGCTCTGGGTCTGAATCGTCGTCAGTTCCTTAAGTCTGCCGGTTTGGCTACCGGTGGGATTGCCGCAGCGTCTATGCTGGGCGCAGGAATGATGCGTAAAGCCGAAGCCAAAGATGTTCCTCACGATGCACCCACTGAAGTGAAGCGTACTATCTGCTCTCACTGCTCAGTAGGTTGTGGTATCTACGCCGAAGTGCAAAACGGTGTTTGGACCGGGCAGGAGCCTGCCGTGGACCATCCATTCAACCGCGGTGGTCACTGTGCCAAGGGCGCATCACTGCGTGAGCACGGCCATGGTGAGAAACGTCTCAAGTATCCAATGAAACTCGAAGGCGGTAAGTGGAAGCGTCTCAGCTGGGAACAGGCTATCAATGAAGTCGGCGACAAGATGCTGAAGATCCGCGAAGAATCCGGCCCTGACTCTGTGTACTTCATGGGTAGTGCCAAGTTCTCCAACGAGCAGTCTTACCTGTACCGCAAACTCGCAGCCATGTGGGGCACCAACAACGTCGACCACTCGGCGCGTATTTGTCACTCTACCACTGTAGCCGGTGTGGCCAACACCTGGGGCTATGGTGCGCAAACCAACTCCTTCAACGATATGCACAATGCCAAGTGCATGCTGTTTATCGGCTCCAACCCCAGTGAAGCTCACCCTGTGGCGATGCAACACATTCTGGTAGGTAAAGAGCGCGGTGCCAAAGTCATAGTGGTTGATCCACGTTTCACCCGTACCGCAGCTAAGTCTGACGAGTACGTGCATATCCGTCCCGGTACCGACATTCCTTTCATCTACGGCTTGCTGTGGCATATCTTCGAAAATGGCTGGGAAGATCAGAGCTTTATCGATCAGCGTGTCTACGGCATGGAACGTATCCGCGAAGAGGTGAAGAAGTACAACCCTGCCGAGGTTGAGCATGTTGCCGGTGTCGGTGAGGCTCAGATGCGCCGTGTCGCCAAGATGATGGCCGAGCACAAGCCCGGCACTATCGTTTGGTGTATGGGTGGTACTCAGCACCACGTAGGTAACGCCAATACCCGTGCTTACTGTATCCTGCAGTTGGCTCTGGGTAACATGGGTGTTTCCGGTGGCGGTACCAACATCTTCCGTGGTCACGACAACGTACAGGGCGCCACTGACTTTGGTCTGCTGTTCGATAACCTGCCTGGTTACTATGGTCTGACTTCCGGCGCCTGGGCGCACTGGTGCAATGTGTGGGATCTGGATCCTGCCTGGGTCAGCAGCCGTTTCGATCAAGGCGAGTATCTGGGCCAGAAGCCACAGACTTCAGCCGGTATCCCTTGTTCCCGCTGGCACGACGGTGTGTTGGAAGACAAGAACAAGATTGCCCAGAAAGACAATATTCGTCTGGCCTTCTTCTGGGGTCAGTCTGTCAACACCGAAACCCGTGGCCGTGAGGTGCGTGAAGCACTGAACAAGATGGACACTGTGGTCGTCGTTGACCCATTCCCAACCATGGCCGGTGTTATGCACCAGCGTAAGGATGGCGTCTACCTGCTGCCTGCCGCGACTCAGTTCGAAACCTATGGTTCTGTGTCAGCTTCCAACCGTTCACTGCAGTGGCGTTCTCAGGTCATTGACCCTCTGTTCGAGTCGCTGCCTGACCATGTGATCATGTACAAGCTGGCCAAGAAGTGGGGCGTTGAGAAAGAGTTCTGTAAGCACATCAAGGTCAACGGTGAAGAGCCGCTGGTTGAAGATGTCACCCGCGAGTTCAACCGCGGTATGTGGACCATAGGTTACACAGGTCAGAGCCCTGAGCGTCTGAAGATGCACCAGGAAAACTGGGGTACCTTCGACTTCGATACCCTCGAAGCACCCGGCGGCCCAGCCAAGGGTGAAACTTATGGTCTGCCATGGCCATGTTGGGGCACACCTGAGATGAAACATCCAGGTACCCAAATCCTCTATCGTACCGACCGTGAAGTCCGCTACGGCGGTGGTAACTTCCGTGCCCGTTACGGTGTTGAGCACAATGGCAACAACATACTTGCCGAAGGTTCCTTCTCCAAAGGCAGTGAGATTCAGGATGGTTACCCTGAGTTTACCGACAAGATGCTCAAGCAGCTGGGTTGGTGGGATGACCTGACCGAAGAAGAGAAGAAACACGCCGAAGGCAAAAACTGGAAAACCGATATTTCCGGTGGTATTCAGCGTGTGGCCATAGCTCACGGCTGTATCCCTTATGGTAACGCCAAGGCTCGTTGTATCGTATGGAACTTCCCGGACGACATTCCGTTGCACCGTGAACCTCTATACACGCCTCGTCGTGACCTGGTCGCCAAGTACCCCACCTACGAAGACCGTATGGTGGCGCGTCTGCCGACCCTGTACAAGTCAATTCAGGACAAGGACTTCTCCAAAGACTTCCCGCTGGCACTGACCTCTGGTCGTCTGGTGGAATATGAAGGCGGTGGTGAAGAAACCCGTTCCAACCCTTGGTTGGCCGAGTTGCAGCAAGAGATGTTTATCGAGATCAGCCCAGGCGATGCTGCCGACCGCGGTCTACGCGATGGCGATGATGTTTGGGTACACAGCCCAGAAGGCGCCAAGATCAAGGTCAAGGCCATGGTTACGCCAAGGGTGATCAACGGTGAATGTTTCATGCCGTACCACTTCGCCGGTATCTTCGAAGGCGAGAGCCTGGTGAAGAACTATCCGGAAGGTACAGTACCTTACGTTCAGGGTGAATCGGCCAACACGGTTCTGACTTACGGCTATGATGTGGTGACACAGATGCAGGAAACCAAATCCAGCCTGTGCCAGATCACCAAAGCCTAACCGTACTTGATGAGGAGATAAGCCATTATGGCAGTCATGAAATTCTTATGTGACACCAAGCGCTGCATCGAGTGTAACGGTTGCGTCACAGCCTGTAAAAACGAAAACGACTCCGCGCTTGAGTGGGGTATCCAGCGTCGCCGCGTGGTAACCATCAATGATGGTCAGCCCGGTGAAGCGTCCATTTCAGTTGCCTGTATGCATTGTACCGACGCGCCTTGTATGGCGGTTTGTCCTGCAGACTGCTTCTACCGCACTGACGATGGCATAGTGCTACACAATAAAGATACCTGTATCGGTTGTGGCTACTGCTTCTATGCCTGTCCTTTCGGGGCGCCTCAGTTCCCGAAAAAGACCGCCTTCGGCAGTCGCGGCAAGATGGATAAGTGTACTTTCTGTGCCGGTGGTCCAGAGGAAAACTTCTCTGAAGCCGAGCGCAAGAAGTATGGTGCCAACCGTATCGCCGAAGGTAAGCTGCCTATGTGTGCCGAGCTTTGCTCCACCAAGGCGCTGCTGGCCGGTGACGCGGAAGTGGTATCCAATATCTATCGTGAGCGGATGGCCGCCCGGGGTAACCCTGATGTCATTTGGGGCTACAATCCCAAGACCGGTGAGATCAACTGAGACAGAGCGAGGGTGGGCTAAGGCCCACCCTGACGAGGAGTGACTATGTTAATCAAATCACTGCGCAGTCTGTTCGCTCTGCTGGTATTGGTTGCCGGGCTGGGGTTTGCTTCCACAGCCATGGCCGCCGATGAACAGTCGAGCCAGCAACAGGCGCAAACCAGTGAGGCCGATCTTTGGCGCGCGGTAAAATCCGGTGAATCCGGCTATACCACAGCCAAAGGGGTTGAAACCGGCGTGCTGATCAACGTGGCCGGCAACCAGGGCAAGGAGCTGCGCAATCAGTACCTGACACCCGTTATGGCAATAGCCGTAGTCGGCGTGTTTGGGGCGTTCGTGCTCTTTTACCTGGTGAATGGACCATCCAAACTGCACCATGGTTTTTCCGGCAAGTTGGTGTTCCGCTGGAGTAAGGCGGACCTGATCATCCACTGGGTAGTGGCGATCAGCTGTCTTATCCTGATCTTCACCGGCCTCAACATCATGTTGGGCAAGCATGTGCTGCAACCCTATGTCAGTGGCGATATTTGGGCGGCACTGATCTATGGCTCCAAGACGATCCACGATTGGGTCGGGCCGCTGTTTATCGTCTCCTGGGCGGTACTGGTGGTGAAATGGATGCCGGATCAGCTGTTCAAGAGCTATGACCTCAAGTGGTTCATGCTGGTGGGAGGCTACATCAACTTCGGTCCCTTCAAGGGTAAGCACCCGGATTCGGGTTTTGCCAACGCCGGTGAGAAGATGTGGTTTTGGACCCTGGCCATTTTCGGTCTGTTTATCAGCATTTCCGGCATCATGATGGTGTTGCCTAACCTGGATTTGCCCCGTGAAGCCTCGATGGCAGCGTTGTTGGTGCATGGTATCAGTGCAATTCTGATCATCGCCTTCACCATAGTGCATATCTGGATGGCAACCGTACTGTCTGAGGGCGGTATGGAGTGCATGAAGTCAGGTTACTGTGATGAAAACTGGGCGATGCAGCACCACAATGTCTGGTACGACGAAATCAAGGCCAACGGTACGCTCAAATATCGAGATAATTGAGCCCTTGAGCTGATTTAAGACTGCAAACACCCCGGCCTGCCGGGGTGTTTTTTTATGATCTGTTTTTTAACATTCTTTTCTTCGAAATGTCGTCAAGAGTGACATTTTTCAACTCCGCTTATCGCTGAAAGTTTGAAGCAGTTAACGCTTTGAACAGCCGTTCCCATGGGGCTTACATCCAAACTGTCCCAGATCAAAACCACCTTACTAACAAAGCCTTATATTGCTCATGCTGATAGAAGGATTCTATTCATATTTAACGGATTTTTTACCTTTTTTGCGCATGGGAATAACTTGGATTGTCTAAGGGCTCAAGTGCACGAAAGAGGGTTGTATCACCCGCAGCGTGGGTGAAAATTATCAGGAGCAAAAATGAAAGACCAGAAGCCAGATCTGAACCGCAGATCCCTGCTGAAGGCTATCACCATAGGCAGTGCCGCGGGTGCCGCGATTGCTGCCACCGGAGTGAGTGCCGCTCAGGCCAGTGAAACTGTTGAAGCGAAATCCGAGAACACGGGTTATCACGAAACAGCGCATATCCGCAGCTATTACAACAGTCTGCGTAGCTAATCCAGGAGATCTCAAGCGATGAAGTTAACTCGCACATCTAATGTCGCCCCCAAGGCCGACAAACCAAAACTGGGGATCAGCCGTCGTCAGTTTATGAAAAATGCCGGTATTACAGCCGGTGGTATTGCAGCTGCCTCTATGCTGGGCACTGGCATGATGCGTCGCGCCGAGGCCAAAGATGTTCCTTATGACGCGCCGATCGAAGTCAAGCGCACCATTTGTAGTGCCTGCGCCGTAGGTTGCGGTCTGTATGCCGAAGTACAAAATGGTGTTTGGACTGGTCAGGAGCCTGCCTTCGATCACCCATTCAACGCCGGTGGTCACTGTGCCAAAGGTGCTGCACTGCGCGAGCATGGCCATGGTGAGAAGCGTCTCAAGTACCCAATGAAGCTTGAAGGCGGTAAGTGGAAGCGTATCAGCTGGGATCAGGCCATCAACGAAGTTGGTGACAAGATGCTGAAGATCCGTCAGGAATCGGGTCCGGATTCTGTTTACTTTATGGGTAGCGCCAAGTTCTCCAACGAAGGCTGCTACATGTATCGTAAGCTGGCCGCCATGTGGGGTACCAACAACGTCGACCACTCTGCCCGTATTTGTCACTCTACCACTGTAGCCGGTGTGGCCAACACCTGGGGCTATGGTGCGCAAACCAACTCTTTCAACGATATTCAGAACACCAAGGCTATTTTCTTCATTGGTGCCAACCCTGCAGAAGCACACCCTGTTTCCATGCAGCACATTCTGATCGCCAAAGAGAAGAATAACGCCAAGCTGATCGTGGTCGATCCACGCTTCTCCCGTACCGCAGCTCATGCCGATCTGCACTGTGCCATCCGTCCGGGTACCGACATTCCGTTTATCTACGGTATGTTGTGGCATATCTTCGAAAACGGTTGGGAAGATAAGACTTTCATCAAAGAACGTGTGTTCGAGATGGAAACTATCCGTGAAGAAGCCAAGAAGTTCCCACCTAAAGAAGTGGCCAATATTACCGGCTGTAGCGAAGAGTATCTGTACCAGGCCGCCAAGATGATGGCCGATAACCGTCCAGGCACTGTGATTTGGTGTATGGGTGGTACTCAGCACCACGTAGGTAATGCGAACACCCGCGCATACTGTATCCTGCAGTTGGCTCTGGGTAACATGGGTGTTTCCGGTGGTGGTACCAACATCTTCCGTGGTCACGATAACGTACAGGGCGCTACCGACCTGGGTCTGCTGTTCGATAACCTGCCAGGTTACTACGGCCTGACCACTGCGGCATGGCAACACTGGACCCATGTATGGGATCTGGATATGGAGTGGATGAAGAGCCGCTTCGATCAGGGTACTTACCTGGGCCGCGAACCTATGACGACTCCGGGTATTCCTTGCTCCCGTTGGCACGACGGTGTACTGGAAGACAAGCAGAAGCTGGCACAGAAAGACAACGTGCGCCTGGCCTTCTTCTGGGGTCAGTCTGTCAACACTGAAACCCGTCAGCGCGACGTGCGTGATGCACTGGACAAGATGGATACAGTTGTTGTTGTTGACCCATTCCCAACTATGGCCGGTGTTATGCACCGTCGTAAGGATGGCGTCTACCTGTTGCCTGCCGCGACTCAGTTTGAGACCCGTGGTTCCATCTCCAACTCAGGCCGTTCTATCCAGTGGCGTGAACAGGTTATCGAGCCGCTGTTCGAGTCCAAGACAGATATCGAAATCATGTATCGTCTGGCGCAGAAACTGGGCTTTGCCGAGCAGTACACCAAGCGCATCAAGAAAGAAAATGGTCTGCCTCTGATCGAAGACATCACTCGCGAAATCAACCGCGGTATGTGGACTATCGGTATGTCCGGCCAGAGCCCTGAGCGTATTAAGGCTCACACCATGAACTGGGGTACTTTCTCCAACAAGACTCTGGAAGCCGAAGGTGGCCCATGCAAGGGCGAAACCTATGGTCTGCCTTGGCCATGTTGGGGTACACCTGAGATGAAGCATCCAGGTACCCAGATCCTCTATAACACAAGCAAGCACGTCAAAGACGGCGGCGGTAACTTCCGTGCCCGTTACGGCGTGGAATATCAAGGCAAGAACCTGCTGGCCGAAGGCTCCTTCTCCAAGGGCGCCGAGATCCAGGACGGTTATCCTGAGTTCTCCGACAAGCTGCTCAAGCAATTGGGCTGGTGGGATGAGCTGACTGCCGAAGAGAAAGCTGAAGCCGAAGGCAAGAACTGGAAGACCGACCTTTCTGGCGGTATTGTCCGGGTTGCCATCAAGCACGGCTGTATCCCATTCGGTAACGCCAAGGCCCGTTGTATCGTGTGGACCTTCCCCGATCAGGTGCCAGTACACCGTGAGCCACTGTACACCTCCCGTCGTGATCTGGTCGCTAAGTACCCGACTTACGACGATATGCAAGTACACCGTCTGCCGACTCTGTACAAGTCTATCCAGGAGAAGGATGTCAGCGGTAAGTATCCTCTGGTACTGACTTCTGGTCGTCTGGTGGAGTACGAGGGTGGTGGTGAAGAATCACGTGCCAACCCATGGCTGGCCGAACTGCAACAGGAGATGTTCGTTGAGATCAACCCTGGTGATGCTGCCGACCGCGGTATCCGCGACGGCGAGAAGGTATGGCTGGAAGGCGCCGAAGGTGGCCGGATACTGGTTCAGGCCATGGTGACCCCAAGGGTTCAACCTGGTGTGACCTGGATGCCTTATCACTTCGCCGGGATCATGCACGGCGAGAGCCTGGAGCCCAACTATCCGGAAGGCACTGTGCCTTACGTATTGGGTGAATCCTGTAACACTGCGCTGACCTATGGTTATGACCCAGTGACTCAGATGCAGGAAACCAAGGCGTCGCTTTGTCAGATCGTCAAAGCATAAGTGCAGCTTAAGCGAGGAGAATTGCCACTATGGCTACAATGAAATTTCTGTGTGATACCAAGCGCTGCATCGAATGTAATGGTTGTGTCACCGCCTGTAAAAACGAAAACGACTCCGCTCTCGAGTGGGGTATCCAACGTCGCCGCGTGGTGACCATCAAGGATGGTCAGCCCGGCGAGGCCTCTATCTCTGTGGCTTGTATGCATTGCAGCGACGCGCCTTGTATGGCCGTATGTCCTGCCAACTGCTTCTACCGCACCGAAGATGGCATAGTGCTGCACAACAAAGATACCTGTATCGGTTGTGGTTACTGTCTCTATGCCTGCCCATTCGGCGCGCCTCAGTTCCCGAAAAAGGGTGCCTTCGGTTCCCGCGGCAAGATGGACAAGTGTACCTTCTGTGCCGGTGGTCCTGAAGAAAACCATTCGGAAGCCGAGCGTCAGAAATACGGTGCCAACCGTATTGCTGAAGGTAAGTTGCCTATGTGCGCCGAGCTCTGTGCAACCAAGGCCCTGCTGGCCGGTGATGCGGAAGTGGTTTCCGGCATCTACCGCGAGCGTGTGGCTTATCGCGGTGCCGAAAACGGCGCCTGGAAGTAACAGACGGCACGAATATCCGGCCCGGCTTAGCCGGGTCGGTGAGAGAGGTTAATATGAACAAATGGTTCAAACACATAGGCTTGGCTATTGCGCTCATGTTCAGCGCCGTATGCTTCGCCAATGGTGCCGATGCACCTGTGGAACCACAAGCGAGCGATGCCCAGATCTGGGCTCAGCTCAAGGATGGGGCAACGGGGTATACCACGTCTCACAGCCAGTTCCACAACCAGCCGATCAATACCTATGATCTGCGGGTACTGGAGCTGCGCAGCGACTGGCTGGCTCCGGGGTTGATGTTGGCCCTGTTTGGCATGATCATCATCTTTGCTCTGTTTATCATGGTTAACGGTATTTCCAAGTTGCACCATGGTTTCTCCGGCAAGATGGTATATCGCTGGTCCAAGTTTGACGTGAGCATTCACTGGCTGGGGGCGATCCCCTGCTTGCTGCTGATCCTCACCGGCTTGGTACTGCTGGCCGGGCGTTTCTTCTTCCAACCTTATTTGGGGGAAGGCTTCTGGGCTTCACTGGTCAATGGCGCCAAGCAAGTGCACGACGTGATGGCGATTCCCTTCATGTTCGGTTGGGCGCTGATGACGCTGTTGTGGGCCAAGAACCAGCTACCTAAGATGTACGACGTCAAGTGGTTCATGGTGGTGGGCGGTTACATCAACTTCGGTCCTTTCAAGGGCAAACACCCTGATGCCGGCTTTGCCAACGCCGGTGAGAAGATGTGGTTCTGGGCCTTTGCCTTCTTTGGACTGATCATCTCAGCCTCAGGCATGTTGCTGTTGTTCCCCAACCTGTTTGAACCCAGCCGTACCCTGAGCCTGATCGCTCTGGTATTGCACTCAATCAGCGCCATCATCATCTGTGCCTTCTCCATAGTGCATATCTTCATGGCGACAGTTATGTCTGAGGGTGGTATGGAGTGTATGGTTTCCGGTTACTGTGATGAAAACTGGGCGACTCAACACCATAACCTGTGGTATGACGAGATTAAGGCCAACGGTACTCTGAAATACAGAGACTGAGGTCCATTCTTCCGCTGAAAAGCCGTGTCAGTCGACACGGCTTTTTATCAATAATGAAAAATACCTAAATGATTTTTTTATTTTTGATATTTAAACCTGGATTGAGATTCATTAATCATAAATACGAGGTGTATTTATATAATTGACTGTTTTTTATTGCTAATTTAAATCATCCCCAGCCATGCCCTCGGTTTTTTTGTCTAAAAATGTAACAAAGTTACAAATTAACCCCTCTTAACGGTTAACTTTTTTATTTTCTGCTCGCAAACATGGACATAAAAATAAAACAGTACTATGTTTTTTTTATGGGATGCACAGAGTGTGTCTGCATTTGGAGTGGATTGATTATTTAATCGCCATTAAGTAAGATCATTCTACAAACGTAACAAAGTTACGCATCTTTCCTTCATTCAATCAGATACCATCATGATCAATAATACTCGAACCAGTGTGTTATCAATGCTGCCGTCTTTGCTATCCAGTGTGCTACTGATAGTGATCGGCATCTTTGCATACCGTGCATTTTTTCAGCTCAACGATGTCAGCGAACGTCTGGTAAACAATAACAATTTGTCAGAGACTTTCGCCGGTGTTCGTGAGGAGTTTTACCAACTGAGATTGGCGTCTTTGGTACACAATACCGAGGGTGTGCGTAGCCACCAAGCCAATGTACATGGTTTGATAGCCAACCTTGCCAATTTTGATACCGGCTTTATGAGCAATGCCGATTCACGGATTGCCAGCCTCAAGCCTGGGATCGATCGTTATACTCGGCTCTACTTTGATGAGTTGGCATTGGCTGAAAGAACCGGTACCGAGCCGGAGCTATCTCCTGAGCGCCGGGATCTGGGCCCTGAGGTCAGTAATGAGATCAACCAATTGGTTGCACAGATCACTGACCGCAACCAAGAGTTGGGCGAAAGAACCGTTGCCGAAGTCGATAAGGCCGAAGCCATTCTTTTAGGGTTGATTCTATTTGCGATAGTGACCTCCTTGGTGATGGCGCTGATGATGAGCCGTCATCTGGTGGCGATCATTACCCGTATTCAACAATCAGTTGCCAAACTGGCGGTCGGCGACTTGACCCACAAGATAGGGATCAAAGGTCAGAACGAACTTTGTACTCTGGCGGCCGATTTGGATCAGCTTAGCGACAGATTACAAGCCATGATCCGTGAAATCGCCCAAGCCTCTGAACATATGGCGCAGCAGGTGGGTGAACTCAATGTTCAATCTGAGGCTAACTCGGCCGCATTGCAGGCCCACGCTTTGGAAACCGACCAGGTCGTTACCGCAGTTGAAGAGATGAGCGCTACCGCTCAAGGGGTTGCCAACGATGCCGCCTCTGCTGCACAGCTGACAGACAAGGCCAGAAACCAAGGTGATGAATCCCGTCAGGCAGTTGAGCAAGCTTCCAACAATGTGATGGCACTGGTACATGAAGTCGACAGCGCCTCTCAAACCATTGCCGAGATGGATGAGAGCACCCGCAGAATTGCCGGTGTGCTGAATGTGATTGGTGAGATTGCCGAGCAAACTAACCTGTTGGCATTGAACGCCGCTATCGAGGCGGCCCGTGCCGGTGAACAAGGGCGCGGCTTTGCCGTGGTGGCCGATGAAGTCAGGGCGTTGGCGGCACGTACTCAGGCCAGCACTTCAGAGATCAACAACATGTTGGAGCAACTGCGTCAAGGCGCCGATTCCGCGGTGAATGCCATGAATCGTACCCGCCAGAGCTGTCAGGCTACCGCCGATACTACGACTCTGGTGGCCGAAAGTCTGCAGGGGCTGACCGAGCATGTGTTTGATATCAATGGCCTCAGCACTCAGATAGCTACGGCTGCTGAAGAGCAGAGTTCGGTTTCTGAAGAGATTACCCGTAACCTCAGTGTTATTCGCGAAATGGTAGAAGAGTTGAATCAGAGCGGTAAGGCGACACTTGACAGTACCGAGGCGCTGGCCGCCGCTAAAGATCAGCTTGCAGCCGTGGTTAGACAATTTAAACTCAATTAAAATCAGGGGGCTACGGCCCCCTTTTCTATTCTGAGCCCTCAACCCCTCTAAAGACGGATTTTCATCCGTCATCACTAAAACATGATCTGCTTAACAAAAAGATACAACCGATGCTGATAGGAATTGTTAACTTCTAGCCAGTTCACGGTTTGGCTACTCCACAGGAGGTAGTCTACCCACAGCTGGCAGTACCTTGGGATATCACTTAATGGACTGTGATTCTTAAGGATTAGCAAAACTAACAGGAAGCCTTATGTCATCTATAATTCAAACCCTCGATCGCCAACTGGCCACACCTTACCAAGCCAATATTACTGTACCCAACTGGATGTTGGGGGCCATGGAAAGGGTGATGCAGTACTATGTTGACAAGAATCTGAGGCTGGACACTATTTCTGCTGATGTGATGCCGGCGCCGATAGAGGGCAAGAAGTACATGCTCTATGCCCATGTGCCTTTCTGTCATACGCTCTGTTCCTACTGCACCTTCCATCGTTTTCTGTTCAAGGAAGACAAGGCTCGCGCTTATTTTGTGGCGCTGCGCAAAGAGATGGATATGGTCAAGCAGTTGGGCTATGACTTCGAGTCCATGTATATAGGTGGCGGTACCACGACTGTGCTGGAAGATGAGCTGGCGCGTACCATAGAGTATGCCAAGACCCTGTTCCCTTCCATCAAGGAAGTTTCTTGTGAATCGGATCCCCAACACCTGGACAGTCCTGGCTTTAAACAGCTCAAGGGCTTGGTTGACCGCATGTCCATCGGGGTGCAGAGCTTCAATGATGACATCCTCAAGATGACAGACAGGTTGGAAAAGTTCGGTACCGGCCAGCAAACATTCGACAAGATCATGGCCGCCAAAGAGCTGTTTCCGATTATCAACGTCGATCTGATCTTCGGTTTCCGCGGTCAGACAGACGAAGTGATCCAACATGACTTGGATATGGCTTCCAAACTGGATCCGCGTCAGATCACCACTTATCCCTTGATGATCACTCACCAGACCCGTAAGAGTGTCAAAGGGAAACTGGCAGCACCGCAGGCCGATATGGCCAACCAGTACCGGATGATCCTCAATACTCTCAATGGTCAGTATAACCAGTTGTCGGCTTGGGCCTTTGGCAAGGCCAACGATGAAGGCTTTGACGAGTACGTGATCGACTACGACGAATACTTGGGCGTGGGCTCAGGTTCATTCAGTTTCCTCAACGATACCCTGCATGTGAATACTTTCTCGCTGCGCAAGTATCAGGAGCGGATCGCCAGCGGCAAGATGGGTGTTGAGCAGCAAAAGCAGTACAGCAAGAAAGATGTGATGCAGTATCGTTTCCTGCTCGGGATGTTCTCTGGCCGTCTGTCGCGCAAGTATTTCCGCGATACTTTTGGCGTTAATCTGGACACGGCCCTGTTCAAAGAGATGAGCTCGATGAAGTTGATTGGCGCTATCAAGAATGATCCTAAAAATCCGGATGAGCTGATCATTACAGACAACGGCAAGATGATGGGCCTGCTGATGATGAAAGAGTTCTATTCCGGTATGGATAATGTCCGGGCGCAGCTGCGTAAGCCACTGAAGCCTTGTGATATGTAAGCTTTGCCTCAATCAATGATAAAAAATCCGCCACAGAGCGGATTTTTTATTGCGCAATTACGCATCTGCCGACGGTTAGCCGCCTTGACTGCGATGACTGGGATAACGGGGGCAGTCGTCAGTAATCTGCAGCCAGGCGGGTTTGTTGGTGCTGTAGATATGATATCTGGGCACCACTCTGTCTGGGTCATCCAAAGAAGCAATGCTCAAGCTGATAAACTCGGGATGGTCGAGACTGCGATAACTCAGGCTGGTGCCACAGTTTGGGCAAAAGCCGCGGCGGATCTTGGCCGAAGAGGCATATTCCCGCACGGTCTCCCCCTGCCAGGTGAGTTGCTCCAGCCTGAAGTCCATCCAACTGCCCACCACAGCCCCTGTGCTCTTGCGGCATTGACTGCAGTAACAGTGGTCGGCATCGAACGGTTCACCCTCGAGGCGATAACGTATGGCGCCGCACAGGCAGCCTCCCTGTAACTCATTCTGCGGTTTCATCGCTCGACTCCTGGATAGCTTATCGTCAGGGCCTATCTGGCGCGATAGACGGGATACGCCAGGTAAGCCTTGTCATAGTAAGGGCTGCGCTCGTAGAACCAACGCAACCTAGCCTTGGCATCGGCGGCAAAGGCCGGGTCTTTGAGCGCCTGGTCAAATTCGGCCTGAAGCGCTTTGGAGTTGGCCAGCATCTGTTGTGCCAAAGGCTCAACCGCATAGTCCTCAATATATTCGGTGCGGGTGAATATGGTGTTGAACAATCCCCACTGCAGCAGTGAGTCGGGCGATTGCGGCTCCAGCAGTATCATCGCCAGATCGCCGAGCGGCTGCTCAGTACTTATCTTGACTGTGCCGACGGGCAAGGTGAGTTCAACCTTTTCCAGTTTGGCCTTGGCACTGACTCTCTGGCGGCCTTCATAGTCACTGGCGGCAAACTGGGGTTCGCTGAGGCGATATTGTTGCAACTTCAGTGTTTGAGGTTGCTCCAGGCGAGTCATGCGAATGCCGTGCAGCGATAGCTTGGCAATCGCCTCTTGCCACTGGGGCGGAATATAGTAAGCGGCCGGGCGGCTGACCCGGATATCCGCCTCCGTGTTGCCTATTACCGGCAGGTTGGGATAAAGCTTGGGCTCGCCGGTCCAGCGTACCACTTGTTTGCCTGAAATGGGGCTCTGTTCCAATTGGTAGTCTATGCCTTTGAAATCCCAGCCCTGCTGCTGCTTTTGTGACTTCCAGGTCAGGGTCACCAGCCGTGGGTAGCGGTACTTGTCTTTCTCTATCGCCGCGCGCAGCTTGGTCGCCTTGGCGCCCACCGTCTTGAGGGTTTGCTCCAGCATCACATAAGTGCCCAGCACCCGTTGCCGGAACGGCTTGAGGCTGTGGTTTTCAATCAATATGGTCGGTAGGTGTCTGGCATCGCCATAGCCGTTGGAGTAGCGGGCCGAGGCATTCCACAGTGACATGCCCTTGCTCAAGTCAGTATTGTCCAAGGCGAAGACCAGAGACCCCGGGATATGACCTGCTTGGGTCAGCGCCTGCTCTACCGCCGGGCGATACTCCTGTTGTAGCCAGTTATAACCGGCGGGGCTCAGCCCCTGAGATAGGTTGTAACCAAAGGTCACATCATATTGGTAGTCGATACCGTCGGTGACATGCACATCGATATACAGCTGTGGCTGCCAGTCGTTGATGGCGGTCAGCATGTGTTGCATCTCTATGCTGTCGGCCTTGGCGTAGTCACGATTGAGGTTGATGTTTTGGCTGGTGGTTCGCCAGCCCATGTTCAGTGGGCCGCGTTGATTAACCCGGTTGCTTTGGCTGGAGCGCTCGTGCGCATCGACACTGAAAATCGGTACAAACAGCAGGTTGACTTGTTCCAACAGCTCGGCCTTGTCGCCGACTATGATATCCCGCAATAACATCATGCCGGCATCTTTGCCGTCAATTTCACCCGAGTGGATCCCGGCTTGCACCAGAACATTGGGCTTATGGTTGCGTCTCAGCTGTGCCGGGGTGGCGGCACCTTCGGCGCTGGCCACTATCATCCAGATATCACGGCCCTGGGGGCTTTTGCCCAGGCTCACCTTGTTGAGCTTGTTGCTTTGGGTCATCAGCCTATCCAGCCAGGCAAAGGTCTGCTGATAGCTTGGGCTTTCAATACCGCCGGATTGCTCAAAAGGCGTGGCCCAGCCGTCGTCGGCTGGACGCATTAAGGCCTCGCTGGCACCACTCCAGGGTTTGAGCGGCGGCAAAATGGCATCATTGATATAGGTGTTGGCTTGGATGGCTGGTTCGGCAAGTGCGGCGCTGGGTAACGTCGCGACAGCGAGCCAGAGCAGGGACAGCATGCGCATGAAAGGCTCCGGGGTACAGGATATTGTTATTGTGTAAACGCTCTATCTTTCACCAATTTACTGAACCCTGCAAGTCACTCAAGGTGACTGATTCAACTTAATTAGGGTTAAGCAAGATGGCTGCAGAACCCTGCCTAATTTCAGCTACGTCAAATTAGTGTCAAAAAATATCTTGGATGGCCGAAAATTTATATATTTGCAATCTATTCGAAATAACCACAAATGGGCTCTTTTTAAGTTATTTTCATTGTTGTAATTTCTTGTTCGAATTAATTGAAATGACGTTTGTTTTTATTTTTTGAATATAAATATTAAATATCTTATATCAGTAAAGTAGAGGCTTGATGTGGCTGCCTTCCATTTGTCGATTTTTGTATGTGGCAATCACATTAATAGATCCTGATTAAGTAAGATTTTGGAGAAATGTCGATGAAAGGCATATCAAATATATTGATAGTATCTGCAATGGTTTTACCGCTTGGATGCGCTTCGGCTGCAGAGGTAATTACCCTGGATGGTCAGTCACTCCAGATTGAACAGCTGTTGCAATTGAAAGAAAAGAATGTCCAAGTTGCTTTGACCAAAGAGGCTAAGCAAGTCATCAATGCCAGTCACGAATTACTCATTGATTCTGCTCGTCAAGGCACGCCGGTATACGGGCTCACCGTTGGGGTAGGCAAGAACAAGGATACCCCGGTATTCGGTAAAGACGGTTCCCTGAGCGCCGAAGCCCGTAAGCTATCGGAAGACTTTAACCGTGACATGCTGTTCACTCACTCGGCAGCCAGCGGCCAACCCATAGCGCCGGAAACCGTGAAAATGGCGATGGCGATTCGGTTGAATCAGATAGCCACTGGGCATGTTGGTGTGCAGCCAGATGTGGCCCGCATCTACCAAGAGTTTATCAACGAAGATATTATTCCCGTTGTGCCGGAAGATGGCTCTGTGGGGTTGAGTGACATCCTGTTGGCCTCACACATAGGCGCCGCCATGATGGGTGAGTGGGATGTGTTCTACAAAGGCCAGCGGATGTCGGCGGCCAAGGCGATGAAGCAAGCCGGGATCAAGCCGCTGGTACCTTTCGGGAAGGATTCACTCTCTATTCTGTCCAACAACGCACTGGCAACGGCACAGGTAATCAATGCTATTGGTGATGCCCGTCAGATCATCCAATTCTCTCCCCGACTCATTGCCGCGGCTCTTGAAGGGATCAACGGTAATATCAGCCCCTTGTTGCCTCATACTCTGGCAGCCAGACCTATGCCAAATATCGAGAAGGTAGGTCAGGAGATTCTGGCCAATCTGGAGGGAGGATATCTATTCCAACGCGATGAGAAACGGCCGTTGCAGGATGCGCTCTCCTATCGTGGTGCTCATTGGCCTGTGGCCCATGCCATGTCGCAGTTGCAGCAGTTGGAAACCTTGGTGAATATTCAGATCAACAGCTCTGATGATAACCCTACGGTTTACATCAATGCCAACCCCGGACGTTACGCCGATGCTCCTCAAGTGGCGCAATATTTTACCAAGGGTGGGGTCTCAGGAGCGGTTAACTCCTCGGCCAACTTCGATACCATCCAATTGGCGTCCCAGACCGAGGCCTTTATCAATGCCATGGCGCAGTTGGGCAAATACTCCAGCAACCGTCAGATCAAGTTGATTGATCCCTACTTCACCGGTTTGCCAAGAGCCTTGGTCGACCCTGATGATGCCAATGGTCAGGCCTTCTATACCCTGCAAAATGGTTTCACCGCGCTGTTTGCTGAGATTGCCCATGCTGCCAATCCAGTGTCTTTCTATGGTATTGCCAACCAAGGGGGTATCGAGGATAACTTCAGCAACTACTTCCAGGCCGGTAAGAACCTCACCAAGGTCGTCGATGGCGTGGCACGCATCTATGGCTTTGAGCTGATGCAGGTGGCCCAGGCGATGGACCTACAGAAAAAGGTTAACCACAAACAGCTTTCTCCTCAAAATGAACAGTTGTTGAAAGCGCTGCGTAAGCAGGTGGCATACTACGATAAAGATAGAGTGTTCACGCCTGACATTGAGGCATCTACTCAGTTCTTGATGAAGTTCTAACGGCATATTATTGCATTGACGCAAGCCCCGACCGGATTCGCTCCCGTCGGGGTTTTTTATTGAAAAAGAACCCGCAAGGACGAATACGACTGTTTCCGCCAGATAAGCTTATTGGTTTAATGTGTAATCATCTGATTTTAATGGTTATTAGTCTTTTTTTGCGGTTTTTCTTATTATCGATTTTGAACTAACGCCACTAAGCAACGATATAAGCAAAGATACAATTGATGGGAGCTTTTGGGGACGATTCTCTGGAGAAGGAAGCTTGGGAAACTGCAGGTTTAATCAAAATAAACCTGTTACAGGCCCGAAAGCATAACCAAAATTATGTGAAAATATCGTCAAAAACCGCGCCTGACTTTACATGAGTTACATTTTTGCAGCCCAATCTAAATATCTGTTTCAGTTGACTTTGTTCAATTCATAACCTGAGTTATGTTGGCTTCGATTCTTATTCTTGAGGAGCGCCGCATGAGTACAGTGATCGACAAGGTTACATTTGCTGAAACCAACAGCAGTCCCTTAGAGGTTCTGCAAACCGTCAGTCCTTTGATTGCCAGATTGGGATTTAAGGGGTTTTGGTTTCGGGGATTACCTTGTCACGCCAAGGAGTCTTTGGAGCAACCTGAAAGTCAGGAGTTATTTGCCCCTGTATGGCTACGTAAGCCGATAGCCTCTCTGGCATCCACGAGCAGGATAGCGGCGTTGCAGCAGTTCTATTTGGAACACTTTGCCCGTAGTGACAGTAATTTTGTCGAGTCGTTGAGCGCCGACAAGGCCTGGCGTTATCGCTGGCAAGAGGGGGATCCGGTAAAAAAACTATTCACCAAGCATGGTTATGATACCGTGCTTAGCTTCCCCGTGCCCAGTTACGCTAATCCGACCTGGTTTGGCCGTTTTATCCTGTTGGGTTCAGGTCATCCGGATCCGGAACCTGAGCGTTTGCAGCAGACCCTGATCTTGGCTCAGAGTCTATTGTTTGAACACGATAGACAGAGGTTCAACCCGTTTTTACAGAGCCGGATCTTCAAGGCTAATGCCAGAAAAGTGCTGAGAATGGCGGCAACCGGGTTACAGAATCACGAAATCTCTGATCGGCTGCACATTAGTGTCCGCGGGGTTGAATACCATATGGAATCAATGCGTAAAAAACTGGGCGCCAGTAACAGGGCAAACCTGATCCATCTGGCCCATCAATTTGAGTTGATCTGATATGTTAATACTGCTGGTCGAAGATAACCGTCTGTTGGCAAACAATATTATTCAGTACCTGGCGATTAAGGGCATTGAGTGTGACTATGCAGAAACCTTGGCCCAGGCCAACGGGCTGCTGAGGCAACAGCATTTCGATGTAATAGTGTTGGATCTCAACTTGCCGGATGGTGACGGTATCACTGCCTGCGCGGGATGGAAGGCAGAGTGTATCGCGACTCCAGTGATTATGCTTACCGCTCGCAGTGGCCTGGATGACAGGTTGCATGGCTTTGATGCCGGCGCCGATGATTATCTGATCAAGCCGTTTGCCATGGAAGAACTGGTAGCCCGTCTCAAGGTGGTGGCACAGCGCCGCCCGGCACCGCCAAAACTACAATTGGGTGAGTTGGAGATGGACTTTGGCAAGCACGAAGCCTATCGCCAGGGACAGTTGTTGTCTTTGAGTCGCACCGGCTGGCAGATACTGGCTTTATTGGCGCGCCGCAGTCCGGAAACCGTGGAGCGGGAAGAGATAGAGCGCATGCTCTGGCCCGATTGTCCGCCAGATAGTGATAGCCTGCGCAGCCATTTGCATCTGCTGCGACGAGTGGTGGATAAGCCGTTCGACAGCCAGTTGATCCACACCATTCGCGGGGTTGGACTCTGCCTGAGGAGTGACTGAGATGATGCCCAAGTTCAGTCTCAAACGCAGTTACCAGATTTACGGTTTGGTATTTTTGGCGGTGACCTTGGCCATCAACAGTATCATTCCCCTTTGCATGATGTGCACCGGCATGTTTTCCATGCATGAGATCACCCTGCATAATGCGGGTCAAGCGGCCGAAGCCGTATTTCGACAAGGCAGTACTGAACTGGATACCGATAATATCAGTGTGTTTGCCGACTGGCAGCGGGTACCTGATAAGATCAAGGCTATCAATGATTTTCAGCCTCCAACCGAAGAAACCGGCATTCGCTATCAGCATCTAGATGGTCCCTATATCGATGCCTTGAGCGTGCATTACACTGCTTCAGGGCAGCCACTGTATCTGTGGCTGCACTATGATGCCACCCATGATCTTGTCTTTGCGCCGAAGAACATGACCGCTATCTTGCTGTTGATAGTCATGACCTTTGGGGTGGTCGCCAGTCTGGCGTTTCATATGCAAAAACAGGTGATCACTCCGGTACATAAAATAAGCCAAGCGATCAAGCAACACGACTGGCAAAGCATGAATGGCTTCAGCTTTCCCAAGCAAGGTTATGCCGAGCTGCAATCGATAGTGGATGCCCTTAACACCTCACTGCAACAACTGCAAAACGCCCAGCAGAGGGAGCTTAACTTTCTGCGTTTTGCCAGTCATGAACTGCGTACTCCTGTAGCTATCTGTCAGTCATCTTTTGAACTACTGACCCTGCAATGGGGTAAACTGACCGGACCGGTGCTGGCCGCCAGCCAAGCAACTGCGCAGATGAAATCCATCATAGAAACCTTGTTATGGCTCACCAATAAGAGCAGTACCAAGCTGGAAAAACAGCCATTGGTGCCGGCGAAGTTGTTGCAGCAGTTGGCTGCTGAGCAGGAACACGCTCAAGGTAAACCCGGTTTGATTCAACTTGACTGCGACGATACCCAATTACTGGTGTTGAAAGAGCCCTTGTCCATCATGCTCAACAATCTGCTGCGTAATGCGCTCGAACACGGTTCTGGCTGGGTGCAGGTTGAACAACGTGGTAATCGTATTCGGGTCAGTAATTCCACGCTCCAAGATGGTTTGGGTGGGTTTGGTTTGGGGTTGATGTTGGTCAAACGGTTGGCCAGACAATTGGGTTGGCAATTTAAAGAATATCGGCCGCCCCAGATGTTTATTGCCGAGATAGAAATTACAGATTAGAGGAAAGTGTGAGTTAAATCCTATATTTAAAGTATGGCTGTTATTATTTTAGCGAGAGACGGCATTAGCCGTCTCTTCTTATTATATTTGACGGAATTTTCACTTAATTTATGTTCTTTTATTATCTACTTCCTTAAACCACAGAGTTTATATTTTTAAGGATTGTAATCGACCAAGATCACAGCCGTTGTAGGCTGAGTTTAATTACTATTTTCTTGTCCAATTCATGTGTTTAAAGTTTTCAACTACTTGGCATTTAATTTGTCTGAGGAAATATTATGAACTCAAAATGGTTGTTGAGTGGAGTGGCGCTGGCGCTGGCGTTTGCTGCCAATGTGCAAGCCGATGTGACCAAAACCAGTCTGGATCTTGGTTATAAATTTTATACCAGTGATACCGAGGATGATAACCCTGGCGTCTTTAACCAGCCTTTTCTGAAGCTAAGCCATTTAGGTCTGGCTGATTGGGGCAGCTATTTCGCCAATATCAAGCTTGAAAACCCGGGTGAAGTTGCGGAAAACCAGAAGAATCAAGATGGTAAAACCACTATAAAATCCTTGGCGATCATCGAGCATAAGCTGGGTGAGAGCGGATTCAACTTTTGGGCGCAAAACTTCGTTTCTTCCAGTCAAACCCTGATGGAAGACAATCTGTATCTGGGGGTTACTCATAACAGCAAGCTTGGCGATTTGGCACTGAACTACGGGGTCGGCTTCAACTATACCTTTGGTCATTTTTCACCAACAGATGAGAATTTTAATGACATCTCGGGTTATGCCCTGGTGCTAAATGCCAAGTATCCGCTGAGTTTTGCCGGATTAAAGCACAGACTCTCCGTCAATTATGAGGCGCAGATAGATAGGGATGAAGAGCACCAGAAGCTGTTCAGTTATGACAGTTATGGGCACCAGATCATTTTGGGTTGGCAGACCAACTTTACCGATGCCTTCTACGGCAAGCTGCATTTGACTCAGTACGAAAGCTGGGGTGCGCAGTACAACGATGGTATCGAGTATGGGTTGGCATTGGGATACCAGTTTTAACAATGGAGCCAAGCTCCCTTTTTTAATCGACAGGAACTGAATATGCAGTTGAACAAATCCGTTTTGGGCGTGGCCATATCCACTGCCGTGGTGATTACCGGCTGTCAGGTGACCCATGAGATCATCAAGAGTCAGGGGACTGCCCAGGGCAAGCATGGTGAAATCCTGGTAGAAACCAGCATCCAGGATGGCCGTATCGTGGCTATCGATGTACTGAAGCAGAAAGAAAACCCGGTATTGGCTGCCGCCGCATTCAAAGATGTGAAGCAGGCGATCATAGATAACAACTCTGTAGATGTTGACGGGGTTTCCGGTGCGACCGTGACCTCTAATGCTCTCAAGCAGGCCGTGGCGGCCAGTATTGAAGCCGCGGGTGTGACCCTGGTTGCAGCCAGCGCTACCGCCAAGCATGGTGAAGCCCTGACACCGGCCGAATACACCTACGATGTGGTGGTGATAGGCTCTGGTGGTGCCGGTTTCAGTGCCGGTCTGGAAGCCATGGAAGCCGGCGCTTCTGCCGTTATCATTGAAAAGATGCCCATCATCGGCGGTAACTCGCTGATCTCCGGCGCCGAGATGAACGTGGCCGGTAGCTGGGTACAAAAGAACATGGGGATTACCGACTCCAAAGAGCTGTTTATGCAAGACACGCTAAAAGGAGGCGACTTCAAGGGTGATCCTGAGATGGTTAAGGTATTGGTAGACAATGCCGTTGATGCTGCCGAATGGCTGCGTGACTACGTCAAGGTCGAATACTATCCTAACCAGTTGTTCCAGTTCGGTGGTCACAGCGTCAAGCGCGCCTTGATCCCTAAAGGCCACACGGGCGCCGAAGTGATTGGCAAGTTTGCCAAGAAAGCCGAAGAAGTCGGTCTGCCTATTCACACTAACACTACCGCCGAGCGTCTGTTGATGGACAATAATGGTCGGGTTGTCGGTGTTGAAGCGACTAAAAATGGCAAGAAGATCACTTATCATGCCAAGCGCGGTGTTGTGGTAGCTACCGGTGGCTTCTCTGCCAACGTGGCTATGCGTAAGCAATACAATCCAGAGCTGGACGAGCGTTATGGTACGACAGGTATCTCAGGTGGTACAGGTGACGGTATTGTCATGGGTGAGAAGATCCACGCCGACACCCGTAACTTGGGTTATATCCAAACTTATCCAATCTGTAACCCAGAGACTGGCGCTATTGCCCTGATCGCCGACTCTCGCTTCTTCGGCGCGATTCTGGTCAACCAAAACGGTGAGCGTTTTGTGGAAGAGCTGGAACGTCGTGACGTGATCTCCCATGCGATTCTGGAACAGCCTGGTCGTTACACCTATGTACTGTGGAACAAGGACATCGACGATGTAGCCGGCACTATTGCGATGCACCAAGGCGAGTACAAAGACTTTACCAGCCGTGGCCTGATGTATGAAGTCGACAGCATTGAAGAAGCCGCCAAGGTGTTCAACATTCCGGTGGAAAACCTCAAGAAGACCATCAAGGATGTGAACCACTACGCGAAAATTGGTAAGGATGAAGCCTTCAATCACAGAGCCGGTCTGGTGGATTTGAGCAAGGGCCCATACTGGATCCTGAAAGCCACACCATCTGTACACCACACCATGGGTGGTCTGGTAACCGATACCAAGACCCACGTGTTGAACGAGCAAGGTAAGGTGATCCCAGGTCTGTTTGCTGCCGGTGAGGTAACTGGTCTGACTCACGGTACTAACCGTCTGGGTGGTAACGCCTATACTGACATCATCGTATTTGGCCGTATTGCGGGTCAGCAGGCCGCTGCTAACTGAGCTTCATTGACCGTTTCGAATAGGAGCTGACTCATACAGTTGAGAAGGGAAAGCTCCTGTCAGGAAAGGCATTTAAAACAACAAGGGGAGCCAATGGCTCCCCTTTTATCTACCTATCATTAATGCATTATCAGTCGATCTTCAGCTCGGAGAAGCTCTTCACTTGACGGAAATCGCCGGTGCGTTGTCCCGCTTCACGCGTCATCTGACAAGTGATCATCCCCGCCGCCGCTGCGGCCTTGAGTTCTTCCAGAACGTCAGAGACAAACAGTATCTGCTTTGGACTTAGACTGATGGTGTTGATGATGTTGCTGTAGGCTTGTTTATCCAGCTTGCCGCCAGTACGGGTATCGAAATGCCCATTGAACAGCTCGGTCAGATCGCCGCCATCACTGTGACTGAACAGCAACTTTTGGGCTTCCACAGAGGCGGAGGAGAAACTGTACACTCTCAGCCCTTGAGCTCTGTATTCCTTGATAGCCTCAATGAAGTCAGGGTAGATATGGCCGGTAAACTCATTCTTGGCATAGCCCTGTTTCCAGATCAGCCCCTGCAGCGTTTTCAGCGGCGTGGCCTTGCGGTCTTCGGCTACCCACTGCTGGAGTATTTCCGTTACTCGCGGCAGATCGGCATCTGGCTCCAGCGCCATCTCCTTGGTGTCACTGATGCAGTTTTCTACCAGAATATTATCCTGATAGCGCTCCAAAAATTCCGGCAATGCCTCGGCCGAATAGGGGAAAAGCACATCCTGAATAAAGTTAAGATCTGTCGTAGTGCCGGCGGTGTCGACGACTATGGCTCTGATACCCATAAGGTGAATTACTCCAAAAAGTGCTGTTTTCTGTGCAGATCCTAAGCTTTATTAGCGCGCTTGACCAGCTTCTTTAACCCTTTGTTGCCTACCCATATTCCAATTTGAAGTATTTGTACCGGCAACAAAAAGCCCGGCATATCAGCCGGGCTTTATGGTGATTACTGAATTACTCAGCCTGTTTTCGTAGTTTGCGTTCTTCACGCTCTCGCTTACTGAATAGGCGCTCTACCACCACGAAGAAGAGTGGGATAAAGAAGATACCCAGGAAGGTTGAGCTGATCATACCGCCCAGCACCCCAGTACCGATGGCGTTTTGACTGCCTGAGCCTACGCCCGTACTGACTGCCAGTGGCACAACCCCGAGGCCGAATGCCAGTGAGGTCATCAGAATCGGCCGCAGACGCACCCGCACCGCATGCAGGGTCGCATCGACAAGCTTGGAACCTTGTTCATAGTATTCCTTGGCGAATTCCACGATCAGAATGGCGTTCTTAGTTGCCAGACCCACAGTGGTCAACAGACCTACCTGGAAGAACACGTCATTTGGCAAGCCACGGCCATTCATGGCGATCAGGGCACCGATAATACCTAGAGGTACCACCAGAATTACCGCGAAAGGTACAGACCAGCTTTCATACAGAGCCGCCAATACCAGGAATACTACCAGAATTGACAGCGCGTAGAGCGCAGGCGCCTGGTTGCCTGACAAACGTTCCTCGTAGGAGAGGCCGTTCCATTCGATACCAAAACCGGGTGGCAGCTGCTTGACCATGTCTTCCATGATGTTCATCGCCTCACCTGTACTGAAGCCAGGAACCGTTGCCCCCTGGATGTTCATCGCCGGTAGACCATTGAAGCGTTCCAGACGCGGTGAGCCATACTCCCAGCTGCCGGTAGCAAAGGCAGAGAAGGGCACCATGTCTCCCTTGGCGTTGCGTACATACCAGGAGTCCAGATCTTCAGGCTGCATCCGGTATTTGGCTTCAGCCTGAACATAAACTTTCTTCACCCGGCCACGGTCAACGAAGTCGTTGACATAGGAACCACCCCAAGCGGCAGAGAGCACATTGTTGACATCACCTATGTTGACGCCCAGCGCTCGCAGCTTGGCATGATCTATATGCAGCTGATACATGGGTGCATCTTCCTGACCATTGGGGCGTACGCCCACCAGGTTGGGATTCTGAGCCGCCATACCCAGCAGTTGGTTACGAGCTTGAACCAGCTTTTCGTGTCCTTGGCCGTTTTTGTCCTGTAGGAAGAGGTCAAAACCGTTGGCCGTACCCAGCTCGATTACCGCTGGTGGCACGAAGGCAAACACAAAGGCTTCCTTCATCTGGCTGAACACCGCCATGGCACGGCCTGCGACAGACTGAACATCACTGCCGGGAGCAGTACGTTCTGACCAGTCTTTCAGCCCAACGAAGGCGATACCCATGTTCTGACCCTGACCGGCGAAACTGAAGCCCGCCACACTCAGAACCGACTTAACGTTATCATCTGCCAGGAACTGATCTGAAACCTTTTCCAGCACCTTCAAGGTGCTTTCCTGAGTGGAGTTGGTTGGCAGAATCGCTTGGGCAAAAAGAATGCCCTGATCTTCGTCCGGCAAGAAGGCGGTTGGCATGCGGATAAAGATCCAGCCGACGGCTACCACCAGTGCCAGGTAAACTGCGCTCATGCGGACAGAGCGTTTTATGATACCGGCAACAGTGCCTTCATATTTGCCCGTCATGCGATCGAAGCTGCGGTTAAACCAGCCGAAGAAACCGGTTTCGGCGTGGGTATGTCCCTTCTTCAGCGGTTTGAGCATAGTGGCGCAGAGTGCCGGCGTCAGCACGATTGCTACCAATACCGACAGTGCCATCGCCGATACGATAGTGATGGAGAACTGACGATAAATCACCCCGGTGGAACCCGACATGAAGGCCATAGGAACAAATACTGCCGACAGCGTCAGACCGATACCCACCAAGGCGCCGGTGATTTGTCCCATGGACTTCTTGGTCGCTTCTTTGGGACTGAGGCCCTCTTCGGACATTACCCGTTCAACGTTTTCCACCACCACGATGGCGTCATCCACCAAGAGGCCGATGGCCAATACCATGGCGAACATGGTCAGGGTGTTAATCGAGAATCCGGTGAAAGACAGGATGGCGAAGGTACCCAGCAATACTACCGGCACCGCAATCGTTGGGATCAAGGTAGCGCGGAAGTTTTGCAGGAACAGATACATGATGACGAACACCAGCACCACGGCTTCCAGCAGGGTATGAACCACACCTTCGATAGAGTTTTTCACGAATGGAGTAGTGTCATAGGGATACACAACCTGCATGCCGGCTGGGAAGAAGGGTTTCATCTCTTCCACTTTGGCGCGCACGGCTTCGGCGGTATCCAGCGCGTTGGCGCCAGTGGCCAGTTTGATCGCCAGACCCGTGGCAGGGCGTCCATTATAGAGTGATTCGATAGAATAACTCTCTGAGCCCAGTTCGACCTTGGCAACATCGCCTAGATAGACGTTGGCACCAGAGGTACTCGATTTGAGGATGATGTTGCGGAATTCCTCAGGCGTTTGCAAACGGCTCTGAGCCGAAATAGTCGCATTCAGTTCCTGACCTTGCACCGCTGGAGCGCCACCCAATTGACCGGCAGAAACCTGAGCGTTCTGCTCCCGGATCGCGGCGATCACATCCAGAGTCGTCAGGTTATAGTTGGTCAGTTTCAGTGGGTCGACCCAGATACGCATTGAGTATTGGGCACCGAACAGGGTAGTTTCACCTACACCAGGCACACGGCTCATAGGATCCTGAACGTTTGAGCCCACGTAGTCGGCGAGGTCGGCCTTGGTCATGGAGCCATCTTCGGAAATAAATGCGACCACCATCAGGAAGCCCGAACCGGACTTGTTAACCCTGATACCTTGAGCCGTTACTTCCTGAGGCAGCAAGGCCATGGCGGCCTGCAGCTTATTCTGTACCTGAACCTGGGCGATGTCGGGGTCCGCCTCGGCGTTAAAGGTCAGAGTGATTTCGGCGTTACCGAAGCTGTCACTGGTGGACTTGATATAGCGCAGATGGTCGAGACCTGTCATGCGTTGTTCAATCACCTGAGTGACAGAATCTTCCACCGTCTTGGCCGATGCACCTGGATAGTTGGCGGCAACCACAATGGTTGGCGGCGCAATGTCCGGGTACTGGGAAACCGGCAGGCCCTTAATAGCCAGGACACCTGCCAGCATGATAATAATGGCGATCACCCATGCGAAGATGGGGCGATCGATAAAGAAACGTGCCATAACTTCCGCCCTGTTATTGCTGATTTGCTGTCATGGGTTTGGCCGTCACTGGCATGCCGGGACGGATTTTCTGCAGCCCTTCGACAATCAGCTTGTCACCTGGCTTGAGGCCATCGGTAACTCGCCATTGATTATTGATCACATTGGCTGTTTTGATGACGCGAGCTTCAACCTTGTTTTCGGCGTTAACCAACATGGCCACTGCTTCACCCTTAGGATTACGGCTAATCGCTTTTTGTGGCACCAGAATCGCTTGAGGATCGATGCCGGTATTGAGGTTAGCACGTACATACATGCCTGGCAGCAGGGTGTGATCCGGGTTCGGGAACTCGGCTCTCAGAGTCACAGACCCCGTATTCTCATCGACACTGACTTCGGCAAACTGTAAGCGCCCCTTGTGATCATAGACAGAGCCATCTTCCAGCAGCAGAGTGACTTCGGCATCTTTGGCCGCTTCCAGCTTACCGGCTTTCAGCAGACTCTTGAGGCGCAACATCTGGGTGCTGGACTGAACGATATCCACATTGATGGGATCCAGCTGTTGGATGGTCGCCAAGGCTTGAGCCTGGTTGGCGGTCACCAGAGCACCGGCGGTAACGCTGGACTTACCGATTCGGCCCGAAATAGGCGCCTGAACTTCGGTATAGTTGACGTTAATGGTTGCAGTATTGATGGCTGCCTTGGCCACTTCTACCGCCGCCAGCGCTTCTTTATAGGAAGCATCTGCCTTGTCGTACTCTTCTTTACTTATGTATTTGGTCTTGAGCAGTTCCTGGTAGCGAATATGAGTCGACTTGGCTGAAGCCAATGCCGCTTCGGCGCGGGCCAGCTCAGCCTTGGCGCTCTGCAGAGACGCTTTATAAGTAGAAGGATCGATCTGATACAGGGACTCGCCCTGTTTTACATCTCCGCCTTCGGTGAAACTACGTTTTAAAATGATGCCATTGACTTGAGGCCGTACTTCGGCTTCAAGATAAGCTATGCTGCGCCCTGGCAACTGCACTTGCAGCGCCTGCGGAGCCGACTTGACTTCGAGGACACTGACTTCCATAGCGGGGGCCGCCTGATTGCTTTTGGCTTGTTCAGCTTCCGACCCACAGGCCGTCATCCATAACGCCATACTTACAACTGAGGCAACTTTTAATACATGCCGCATGATAACTCCTAATCAGTATCTGCTTGCCGGGAAGGGAATAATGTCTCGCGTGACAGCTTTCCTGGCGCAGTTAGTCAGCAAAAATGTCGAACCTATATTTATCGCACAAGCATTCTGTCTCAACAAGCTACAGGATAAGCGAAAAGTGTAAATGATTGAAAACTTTTTAATCAATAAACGACACTATTGCCATTTATTTACATTTAGTTGTGATATTTATGATTTCAACAACTTATGTTTCCAGTTTCGGCGTTTCCTTAACTAGGTCTGCATCCATTTTTTTGTCTGGGGACACCTTGCTCTTCCCGGTTACAGCAAGTGTTTTGAGGAGGGCGTGAACAAGGCTGAAATGAGAGAAATATCTCTGTTTCATGCTGGATCCCCCTCCGAGAGGCGAGTATTCTACTACTGTCACTATTATTTTATTAGTCACATAGAAATAAACCCACTGTCCCACAGGTGCAACAATAAATGGATCTAAACAGGGTACAAATATTTGCTCAAGTTGTTGAGCAGGGTAGCTTTACCGGTGCCGCCAAGGCGTTGGGGCTCACCAAGACCACCGTCAGCCGTAAAGTCGCCGAACTGGAAAAGGCGACCGGTGTTCAACTACTGTTCAGAACCACCCGGGCATTGAGATTAACCGAAGCCGGCTCTGAGTATTACAATAAGATCACCAAGATTCTGGTAGACCTGGAAAATGCCGAAGCCCAACTCAGTGCCAACCAGCAACGGGTCAAGGGTAATTTGAGGGTAGTCTGTCCGATTGAGATGGGGCAGTTGTTTCTCGGTCCGGTATTTGCCCGTTTTCTCGAGGCCTATCCGGATATCACCATAGAGGCTGAGCTGACCAACCGTAAGGTAGATATGGTTGAAGAGGGGATAGACATACTCTTCCACCTTTGTGGCATCGAAGATTCACGCCTGCAGCATTACCAACTGGTGAAGACCAGTACTACCCTGATGGCCAGCCCGGATTACCTCAAACGCCATGGTACTCCGCAGACTCCGGATGATCTCTGGCATCACAAGGGTATAGAGCAGGGCGGGATCCAGCTTATCAATGATGGCTGTTGGAAAATTTTCGATGGCAAGCAATGGCAGGTGATCACTCCTGAGGTGCAGCTCAAGGTCAATAATATTACTCTGGCTCGGGAAGCGGCCATCGCCGGCCTGGGGATCACTTGTCTGCCGCCGATGATCGCCGATGAAGCCTTGCAAAAAGGGACTCTGGTTACTGTGCTCGAAGATTTCCCCATGGAACACAACACCTTGCTGCTGTCTTATCCCAAACGAGCCTATTTGCCACGTAAATACATTATTTTTATAGATTTTATCTATCAGGCCTTGTTCGGTTACTGGGGTAACATGCTGCTGGAGATCCCCGAGTATGTGAAGCGCCCCGAAGGCTTCGAATAAGCCAGAATGACTGCGACGTTGCCGCAGTCATTCATAATTATTCACATTCATTCCTCCATGGTTCATTCAGCTAGATAACCTTGTTCACAACTTCTTCTTACTATCCAGGCTAACAACACTCAAGCTCTGGTGGATAAAGATGAACCCAACTCATAAGCTGTTTTTATCAGGTTTGCTGCTGTGCAGCAGTTCTATGGCACTGGCAGACGAAGCTCCCCGTTTCGCCGGTGGCAGTTTTGCCGGCAATCTGACCTTTGCCTCTGACTATGTGTTCCGTGGCGAGTCGGAAACTCTGGATGGCGATGTGCCAGTCGTTCAGGGGACTTTTAGCTGGAACCATGACGCCGGCTGGTATGCCGGGGTTTTTGCCTCCAACATTAAGTTTGCCGACCCCAACCTCGAAATCGTTACAGCACCTTTCATCGGCAAGAGCGGTGAGTTGGGTGATTCAGGCTTCACCTATGATGTCATGCTGTTCTCTTACCTCTATCCGGGCGCGTCCTACTCCAACTACACAGAGTTGTGGTTGAAACTCGGCAAGTCTTTCGGTCGAGCCCATCTGCAACTGGAAGTAACGCCGACTGTGGATGACTGGTTTGGTGTTGATGGCTGGCATGGTGTCAACTATGCCCTGCATCCAAGCTATAGCTTCGAGAACGGTATCAAGGTTTCCGGCTCAGTAGGTTATCAGGACCTGAGCGGTAATGGCGCCGAGGGATGGGGACACTGGAACCTGGGGGTAAGCAAGGAGTTCTATGGTTTCAACCTGGACTTACGTTACCACGGCAGTACGGTTGAATCAGACCACAAAGTTTATGGTACCCAGACAGAAATCTTCGATGACAGGTTAGTAATAGGTATCAGCAAAGCGTTTTAATGACTGCTTCCCTGCAGTTTTTAAGAGTACGCCATTTGGCGTACTCTTTTTTTTTAGGGAAAGTGCGAACAAGTTCCATCTGTGCTCTGCGTCGTTAACAGGCCTAGATGCAAGGCGTGGTTCGTAGTAGCAAGACGTTCTTAGCACATGCTCTTTTCAAAATAGAGGCGGTTGTCGGCAACATGCCCGGGTTCGGCGCGGAAGTCCACCACCTGATAGTGATGGCTGATCAGCATATTCAACATAGAGCGGAATTGGTTGCGGGTCTTAACCTGGATCTGTTTATACCCGGCCTGAGTGGCCCAACGTTCCTGAGCTTCCAGCATGCTACGCGCCAGCCCCAGACTGCGATAATCGGGTAACACACCGCCCAGCCAACTGTAAAAACACTGTTCGTCCAGCGCATAACCCAGTTTGAATCCAGCCAGCTCACCTTCCACAAAGGCCAACAACAATAAACAGTTGTTGCCTGTCAGTCGGCGTTCAAATTCTTGCTGTTGGTAGCCGGAATCAAACTCGGGGATCTGAGCACTCAAGGCCATGATCTCATTGATCTGTTGCTGATCAATCTCAGTAATAGCTTTGATTTCAATGGAGTACATCATTATTCTCTCAACGGGCCGCAAGTCTCACTGGTTGCGGGATAAAAACTGGCCAAAATTATAACAGGTCTGGCCAGTTGAATGCATCAGGAGAATTGCTGCTGGTTTTCCGTCTGTAAGATCTTATCTTGCAGCAGTCGCAGCAACACGCCATAGGCCGGCAGGAACAGTCCCAGACTGACCAACAACTTAAAGCTGTAGTCCACTGCGGCGATTTCCGGCCAGTTGGCGGCCATGAAGGGGTCACTGGAGGCGAAGAAGGCGATACTGAAGAACACCAGAGTATCCACCAGGTTGCCTATCAGGGTTGAGGCCGCCGGAGCGACCCACCAGGCACACTGGCGGCGAATTCGGGCAAACACCGCGATATCCATCAGTTGGCCCACTAGATAGGCGGCAAAACTGGCAAAGGCGATGCGGAATACAAAGGTGTTGAAGTCCGATAGTGCACCTAGCCCCTGAAAATTGCCCTGATGAAACAGTACGCCCATGGCGTAGGAGATCAGCAAAGCCGGTAGCATAGCCTTGAAGATGATCTGCCGGGCGGCGGCTTGGCCGAATATCCGTACCGTCAAGTCGGTTGCCAGATAGACGAAAGGAAAGCTGAAGGCGCCCCAGGTTGTGTGGAAGCCGAATAGCTGAAATGGTAGCTGCACCAGATAGTTACTGGCACTGATAATCAGAATGTGAAAACTGACCAAGAGGATCAGCGCGCGTTTGAGCTGCGCATTGGTTAACATTAACATATTGTGACCTTTTTAGTTGGTTGGGCGGGGTGAGGGAACCCGCATCTTCGGTTTTACCGAAAGGGCGCACATTATAGTGCCCAGAATCAGGCTGACAAGAGGGGAGCGTAAAAAATGTCCAGTCCATCTCAAGCTACTCTACACTGAAAAGGAAGACAGGAGAGTAAAATGAATCGAATCTGCTGCCTGTTGTTGGTCTTGCTAGTTTTTGCCTGGCCTGCGATTGCCGAACCGACCAAGATCCAGGTCGCCACCGCCAGTTGGGGCGGTTATACCGAAACCAATGGCGAAGGTTATTATTTTGAGTTGTTGCGACGGGCTTTCCCCGCGCCGGAATGGCAACTGGAAATTCAGTTTGTGCCCTTTCCCCGTTCCCTGTATATGCTGGAGCGTGAACAGGTGGACATGGTGTTGGGGCTTTATCTGGGAGATATTTCCAAGGGGGTCTACAGTGCTCAAAAGGTCGAAACCGAGGTGATAGATGCCGCAGTGACCCCCGAGCTGGCCAGTGTTTGGCAAGGGATAGACTCTCTGACTTCTCGCCGGGTTCAAGCCCTGATCGCCTATCGTTTTTTTACCCTGACTCAGGTCCCCATGTACTATCAGGAAACCAGCAGCCTGCTGGAGATGTTACGGCAGGTCAATGTCGGCAAAATCGATGCGGTGCTCGACTATAAACCGGATATGCTGCCGTTATTGCAGCAACTCGATCAACCTAGGAGATTGGTTATTATAGAGGACGTGTTGCGGGCCGATGTCTACTTTGCCTTTGCCAAAAACCCTAAAGGGCTCAAGTTAAAACAGATATTTGACCAGCAGTTTGCCGAACTGGAGCAGTCGGGTGAGCTGGAGGCTATCAAGCAGAGATGTATGGAGCAATTGCAATTGCGGATGCAGGAGCCACCCCCGCCTTAAAAATCCAACAGAATCGACATTATGGTGGCGAGCTTATTCTCTAACTCTTGCCATTCGGCTTGTGGATCTGAGCCTGCGACTATACCGGCGCCGGCGAACAGATTGATGCAGCCGGGCTCCAACAGGGCACAGCGAATGGCTACCGCAAACTCACTCTCATATTTATTCAGATAACCGCAGGCTCCGGCGTACCAGCCGCGCATATAACCTTCTCGTTGGCGCAGAAAACTGATAGCCGACTCCCGTGGCAGGCCGCCGACGGCCGGGGTTGGGTGCAAGGCTTGCAGCAGTTGAAAATCTTTTACTCCGTGCCGCAGCTCGGCGCGAATCGATCTGTGTAGGTGTTGAATATGGTTGAGTTTAAAGATGGTTGGCGTCTCATCGGCGCCGACATAACGGCTCAGCGGGGTCAGCGCTTTGACAATATGCTCCCTGACCAACTGATTTTCATGGCTATTCTTGCTGTCATCCAACAGTTGTTGCGCCAGACGCTCATCTTCTTCCGGTGTTAGGCCGCGAATGGTGGTGCCGGCTAGGGCTTCGGTATACAGCTCTTGCTGCTGGCGGCGATAGAGACGCTCGGGCGAACAGGAGATAAAGCTGCGCTGTGGGCTGAATTCGAAACCAAACTGAAAACTATTGGGGTTGCGCCCCTGCCAGCTGGCCAATACTTGCCAGGGATCCGGCGTGTCTTTCACCTGCAGCTGAGTCAGGCGCGACAGCACCACTTTGGGCGTGTTCTGGTTGAATCTGGGGGCGGTAACCTGTTCCACCAGTGTCTTCCAGCGCGGGTAGTCAGGTCTGTCATTGCGTGACAACTGTTCTGTCTTGGTCGGTGGCGTCATGGGTCGGGCTGGCATTAAAGCATCCAGCGCGGCTTGTGCCAGAGTTATTTCCGCTTGCTTGTCAGGCTGGCCCAAATTCAGGTTAACCAAGAGGCGGAAATGGTCCGAACTACGTCTCAGCTCGATTCTGGGTAACAGGAATCTGGCGCGACCAAACTCGGGCCAAGAGGCGATTTCGCGATCGAAGGCGACACCGCCATAGTAGCGGATCTCCTGATTACTGGAGTAGGCGCGCTGCTTTTCATAGACTTCGGCCAAGGCCTCGTCTGTGACTTCATCCTCGAAGCGAAAATCCAGGCAGCAGCCGATGGCAGCCACTTCTTCGAGTCGGTCCCTTCCTTGCCAGTAGACCCTCGGATAGCTGGGCTGGGAGGCCAGCCAGGAGATCAGCGGAATCGCCTGTACCTCAGCAGCCAATTGGACAATAGGCTCTGCTGGCGTCAGTTTGGCCAGTTGACACAGTTTGTCTTTGAGTGACGAAATGGCCTGAGGCAGGGTAAGTGCTGACAAAGGGGGGGACTCCGAACAATCCGAACAAAGGGATCCGGAAGCAGAAAGCGTCCGGCTAACAGTATCTTTAACACAAACTAAAGTTCCACACTCCGAGTGTCAAGCCATCGAAGGGGCCTGTGTGACGTGTAGCATGATCCCATTAATCAGTTTAAGTTAATGTGATGTAAGTGGACATTTTTGCTCGGCAAATTGTCTGGGTGGGACAATCTGTCTTATCGGCATTCGGTTTCGTACTCCCTACGAACTAATATCTCGATCTATATTGGTTTTTGCTGTTATTCAGCTTGTGGCTTTTTTGGGCGGCGCCAGAATAGCCCGGATAATTCCAACCTGAAATGACAGAAGAGCCTTATGTCCCATATACCGGTAAAACTCTCTGCCCTCGCACTGGCGTTGGGCTGTGCCATGCAGGCCAATGCGGCCCCTATTGAACGTGATCCTTTGGTGGACAACGCAATGGATGTGATAGTGGTGCACGGTGAGCGTGCCAACGCTACCGAAGTTGCTACTACCAGTTGGAGCATTTCCGAAGAGGAAATCCAGGCACTGGGAGCCCAGAGCCTGGATGAAGTGTTGAAGAATGTCCCCGGCGTTTACGTGCGTTACGGCGGCGAGGGCACTCCAAGAGTGGATATCCGCGGTTTCAAGACCCGCCATGTGACCCTGTTGATCAATGGCGTACCGGCCAATAGCGCCGATGATGGTCAGTTTGATCCCAGCGTGATCCCAACTAGTCAGATTGCCAGGGTTGAAGTCTCCGTTGGCCCAACTTCAGTACTCTATGGCCCAGGCGGCGCCGGTGGTGTTATCAACATCATCACCAAACGAGGAAGCAGCGCTCCTGCGTTATCCGGCAACCTGGAACTGGCAAAGGATGACACCTTCAAGGGTGATATCAGTGCCGCCGGTTCGGGCGACAACTGGCAGGGGCTTATCAGTGCTGGTTATCAGCACACAGATGGTTTTCCTATGTCATCTGACTATCAAGTCACTGAGTATCAAGATAAATATCTACGAAACAATGCAGATAAAGAACTGACCAACCTGTACGCTCAAGGCAGCTACTGGCTCAGTGACAACACTCAACTGATTGCCAATATGGCACTGCGCTCAGGCGAGTGGGGCAAGCCACCAAGAGATGGCAGCGGTAGCGGTCGGGTCAAGTTTGAACGGGTCGATGACTATGATTCACAGACTTTCCAACTGGGTCTGGCACACAAGTTCAATGATACTTTCACTTTCCGTGGCTTTGGTTATCACAACCAGAGCGACACCTATGAAACCGTTTACGGCGATGACAGCTACGCCGCATTGACCGACTCCCAGGACGGCCGCTCTACAGTGCAAGGCGCCAATCTACAGCTGATCACCGACTTCGACACCGCAGGCATGCTGACGACTTCAGTGATTGCTGAAAAGCAGAGCTGGGAAGCGCTAGCCGAAAGCCTGGGCTCCTCCAAGTCAGGCAGCCGCAAGGCCTCTGGTGGCGGTAAGGGATCCGGTGGTGGTTCTGGCGGTGGTTCGGGCTCCGGCGGTGGTAATGGTTCTGGTGGTGGCAGCGGCTCTGGTGGTGGTAGCAGTGCTAGCACTGAATTATTCGATGATTCGGCCTGGGTTTATACTGCGGCGGCCGAGTATCAGTTCCAATCAGAAGGCGATTGGGGCTTTACTCTGGGTGGTGCTTACCACGATATGGACAAGACCGAAGGCAACGAGAACGATTACTCGGCGCTGGCCTCAGGTTTCTGGCAAGCGGCCGATGAGACTCGTCTGAGCCTGAGTGCGGCTCGTAAGGTACGTTTCCCCTCGATGCGTAACCTTTATTCCCTATCTTCCGGTAACCAGGAGCTGGAAACGGAAATCTCCAAGCATGTTGAGCTGGGGCTGGAGCAGGGGCTGGGAATGAATACCGAGCTGCAGTTATACCTCTATCACACTGATGCCGATGATTACATTGCCAAAGATGTCAATGGCATGTACCAGAACATAGGCAACTATCGCTTCCAGGGTTTGGATACCGTGCTGTCCAACAACAGCATAGAGAATCTGGATCTGAGCTTGAGCTACAGCTATCTGAACGCCGAAGACAGAGACAGCAGCACAGGGTTTGATGGTCTGGACTATCGTCCCAAGCATCAACTGCGCTTCCAGTTGGGTTACAAGTTGCCGATCGAGACTCGCATCCACCTGAACGTAGAACGCATCATGGACCAGAACTACTACGATAAGGAGAAGATCGGCGGTCAAAAGGTGTGGCAGGAGAAATCCCTGGAGGATTACACCCTGGTGGACATCAATCTGGTACAGCCTTTGCTTAAAGACAACTTGGAACTCTACTTGCGAGCCACTAACCTGCTGGACGAGAATTACTATCAGAGCGATTCTCTGCCTCAGGCCGGTAGACAAGTCTTTGTTGGGATTAACTGGCAGATCTGATAATGCGCTTACTCGAACTCGAAGGGATCAATTTCAATTACGGCTGTTTGCAGCCTTTGATTTTGAGGGATCTGGATCTGAAAATAGAATCCGGCTCCTGCCACTGCATCAGTGGCCCCACGGGTTCGGGTAAGTCCAGTCTGCTGGCTCTGCTTGCCGGGCTGCAACATCGCCCCTGTGAAGGCGGTATTTTTAAGCGTCAGGGGCTGTTGGTGGGCCTGGTGATGCAAGACCCCCAAGTACAAATATTGCGCCAGACAGTCGGGGCTGAGGGGGCCTTTGCCCTGGAAAATCTCGGTGTACCCAGCGACCAGATGATCTCCCGGGTGCAGCATGCACTGCGCCGGGTGGGCTTGTTTGTTTCGCTGGAAACCCCAATTAGCAAGTTGTCTCTTGGACAAAAGTATCGCCTGATGATAGCCGCCCAGTTGGTGAGTGAACCGGCGGTTCTGCTGTTGGATGAACCTTGGGCGCAACTGGATGATGCCGGTGTCGATGAATTGCTGGCAGTGATCCGTAATCTGCGGGCTGAAGGTATGGCCGTTGTCTTGGTGGAACACAACGCGCAGGCTTTTGCCTCGGTTGTTGAACACTTCTGGCACTTGCACCAAGGTCGCCTGCTGCCCGGCAGTTATCGGGTTGAGCCCGGCAGCCATTTGCAACGGCTGGAGCCGGATCGGAGCCGGGAACTGGTCAGTGCCACTTCATTTGAATTTCGTTATCAGGGGCATACGCCCCTGTTTGTGTGTCAACAGGGTCTGTCTTTGGGCGCCGGTGAGCTGGTGACCCTGATGGGTAACAACGGTTCGGGCAAGAGCAGTTTACTGAAGGCGATAGCCGGTATTCAACCCGCGGTAGCGTCACTGCCGTTGCGGGTCTTCGGTCGTAAGCCCAAACCAGGCATCTTTGGTTCTATGCTGGGGCTGTTGATGCAGCGTCCCAACCGTCAGTTGTTTGAGGCCACAGTGATCGAGGAGATGCAGTTTGGTCTGCGCCGCTTCGACCTGCCGCTTTCCCGGGCCGAAAACCTACTTGAGCAGCTCGACCTGCTGCATCTCGCCCAAAGCTCGCCCCATACACTGTCCTATGGTCAGCAGCATTTGATCGCCTTGGCCTCCATCGCCTGTGTGACCCCTAGCTTGATGCTGTTGGATGACCCCTTGGCTGGATTGGATGGCGAATATCTGGGGCGATTGTGGCAGATCCTCAACTACCTGCGTGAACAGGGGAGCAGCATAGTGATAGCCAGCCACAGACCCTTGCCGAACTTGCCATCCAGCCAAGTTTGGCGGTTACAACAAGGACAGCTGGAGATAGAGGTTACTCCGGAGGAGGTTGCCTGTGTGGGTTAAAGGACGGCGCCACGGCCGTACTTCTCCTAAGGGGTTGGATTTAGGCATGTGGGGCAGCGCCACCGCTCTGTTATTGGTAGTGACCTTGTCATCGGCGGCGTTTCTTCTGCCTCAGGCGCAGCTTCCCTGGTTAGCCGCCATCAATTTGATCTTGGTAGTTCATGGCATGCTGCAGCGCGGCGCCATTGGCGGGGTGATCCGCTTTGTCTTGCTGCAACTCGGTTTTACTTTGGGGTTGTATGCACTGATGCACGGCGGCGAGCAGCTGGGCCAAGGCACCTTGGCCGTGGCCCGCATCACTCTAGCGCTGCTGCCGGGATGGTGGCTGTCGGTTTCCGTACGCCCGGAACGAATAGGCGAGGTGTTGTGCCTGGTCATGCCGGCCAAATGGGCCTTTGTGGTGGCTGCCTCCATAGGCCTGCTGCCCTTTATGACCCAGGAGATCGCCGAGATCTATCAACTGCAGCGGCTGCGGGGGGCGCGAATTGCCCCCAAGCAACTGCTCAACCCCCGCAATTGGCCGGAGCTGGCCTACTGTGTGTTATTTCCCCTCTTGATCCAACTGCTTAAATTGGCCAAACAGATGGCGCTGGCCGCCAAGAGCCGCCACTTTGGCCACACTTCCAAGCCTACCCATTGGCGGGACAACCGGAGCGAACATGGCAACAAATAAAACTAAAGGATTTCAACTGCAGGATGCGCTCTTTATCGGCTTTTGTGCCACCTTGCTGGTGGCGGTCAAGAGCATGCTCAGATTAAAGCTCGGCCTGTCGGGACATTCTATGTTGCTGATGAGCTTTTTCTATCTCACCTGTTACGGCATTGTTGGGCGCATGGGGGCCATGACAGCCTGCGGCGCCTTGGCCGGAGTAGTTGCCATGACTTTGGGGGTGGGCAAGGGCGGCCCGCTGATCTTGCTTAAGTTCGTGATCCCGGCCGTGTCGATGGACCTGGCGCTGCTGCTGTTGGCCAATGCGTTTAACTTGCGCTGGCGTTTCATCGCCCTGGCCTTGGTGGGCTGTATCGCCTGGGCCGCTAAAGGGCTGGTAGAGGATCTGCTGGTCGGCATGAGTGAGCAGGTGGCCTTGGTGCGTTTTGGTCTCAAGTGTTTACAAGGTGGGGCCTTTGCCATAGTCGGGGCGCTGCTGGTGCCCCCTGTTTTGAGACGCCTCAAGGCCCACGATCTTCTCCACAAAGATATTCAGACAGATTGATTAAGGTTGATTGATGAAAGATTGGCTGATTTGTATAGACGATACCGATGATATCGGCACTAAAGGCACCGGTGAGATAGCTTCTGAGATTGCTGAGTTGTTGACTCAACAAGGCGGGCAAACCTCCCTGGTGACCCGGCATCAGCTCTATGTGCACCCGGATATTCCTTACACTTCCCACAATAGTGCCATGTGCTTTGGTTATCGTGGCGAGCTTACCTTAGCGGCGATACGTGAAGTGGCCATAGCTCATCTGCTCAGGGAATCGGCCAGCGCCGCCGATCCTGGGTTGGCACTCTTGTCTCTAGCCGATTTCAGCGGCCAGGAAGCACTGATGGCTTTTGGCCGTGAGGCCAAGCAAGAGGTCAAGACCAAGGAGCAAGCCTACGGCTTGGCCGAACACTTGGGTATCAGTCTCAGCGAGCACGGCGGCACAGGGCAGGGTGTTATCGGCGCGCTTGCCGGCCTCGGGCTCAGGCTCACGGGGAATGATGGCCGGGTGAAAGGCCAGCTGAAATTGGGTCAGACAGATGACGCGGCGCCCTTCAGCGTTGCCGACATACTAAAGCGCTCAGAGCTCGATGGCGTATTGACCACAGATGGTGAGTGGTTACAGGAAACCGACACTGTCTGGCTTAGCGGCAAGGTCAAAGCCGTGTGGGCCGAGCATAGGTTTGCCCTCTTGGTCAGCAAACGTGGCGCCGAGTGGCACAATGCCGGTAAACAGCAGCTGAAGGAGTTCTGAATGCAGCAATGGTTTGAACTCAGGCAGGGTAAGCGATTGTTTCTCGGCGGCAACAGCAATCTACAGGCTGCCCGCGAGGTGGCTGTTCAATGTGCTTGTTTTACAGAGGATGACGAAGACGAGCAGATAGATGATGTGACCCGCTCCTGTTACAACTGCCAGTATCGCCGCTGGTTGAGTGAAGGGTTTCAGTGTCTTGGTCCGCTCTCTGAATGAGATTAGCCTCATAAAGCGACATTTTACCTCGATAGGTGCATAGGCAATTGGGGATTTGGCTTCTAAAATGAAGCCAAATCCGGGTGACCATATGGTTGGTAACGTCTCTTCTACCATTCTTCATCGGTGTTGACTCCTTCAGTGATAGGAAAAATCGGCTCACAACGAGAATCATGAAAGGTTTATCGGGATAAACTGACATGCTCTGTGTTGCGTGGGCCGTTTTTCTGCTTTTTTTGAGGAACTGGCAACTAAAGGATTACCGTTGCTGTTTGTCTTGTTATAGCGAGTGACTCTGTTTGGGTATAGTCTGGTTATATCATGGCAAGTAAGCCGGTATTCTGATGGTTGTATGCTCCGGTTGGCGTAAACATCCATGGGAATCGGTATTAACCCGGAATAAACGTCTTTTGGTCTGTTACCAAGAGCCATTGCCGGAGTGAAAGAATGACAGATGCGGTACCGACAGCAGCTCTTTTGAAGTTGCCTGTCACTCAATTGGGGATAGGCATGTATGTGTCGGCCATTGAAAATAATGGCCAGCTGACTATCGCCAATGCCGGCCAGATCAAGAGCCGTCAGGCGATCACTAAGCTCAGTAACAGCGGCATTCGTTTTGTCTGGGTTGATGTTGAGCGTTCCAGCGAAAGCTGCGGTCTGAAAAAGCAACGCCCCGGCCTCAATAGCAATCCACGCAAAACCTCGATTAACCACGAATTGGCAATGGGGCAGGCCAAACAGCTGCTCACTGAAGCCAAGAGCTTGGTGCGCAAAGTCCTCAGTGAAACCTTCGAAGGCAAGGCGATAGAAGTCGAGCCGTTTGCGGCGCTGGCGGACAATATGATCGAGTCGGTGATGCTCGACTCGGATGCGATGAAATGCATATCGGCGCTGAGATCCAAAGATGCCTACTTACTGGAACATTCGGTCAATGTCGCTTTCCTGCTGATTACCTTTGGTAAATATCTCAAGCTGGATCGCGAGATGCTCAGACAGCTGGCGATCGGCGGTGTTCTCCATGATATCGGTAAGATCAAGGTGAATAACAAGATACTGCACAAGCCGGGCAAGCTGACGCCGGAAGAATTTGAGCATATGAAGTTGCACCAAGTCTACGCCATCGAGATCATGGAACAGGCCAAGGGCTTGTCTCAAGTGAGCAAGGATGTGTGCCTGATGCACCACGAAAAACTCGATGGCAGTGGTTACCCAAGGGGTCTGAAAGGGGATGAGTTGACGCTGCATGGGCGTATGAGCTGTATTGTGGATATCTATGATGCCCTTACCGCCACCCGCTGTTATAAAGAGGCGATGAGTCCGGCAGCTGCCTTTAAAATTCTGCTCAGTCTGACCCCCTTCCATCTGGATGAGAGTCTGGTGTACGAATTCATTCGCTGTATCGGTGTCTATCCGGTCGGTTCTTTGGTGCAACTGTCCGATGGTCGGGTGGGCATAGTCTGGGAGTCCAAGAATAGAGATGCATTACATCCAGTAGTTAAGTGTTTCTATTCATTGAAATTTAAACGGTATACTGAAGTGACCATGGTGGATCTTTTAAAGTCGGATCTCAACATAGACAGAGGTGTGTCGCCCAGCTCATTGGATGTTGATCCCAAGCCTTTCTATTGATCTGGCTGCAAACTGGGTAAACTGATGGGCCCGCCGAGTGGTGGGCCTTTTTGTTGAGTTTGTGGAGTGACCCCGATGCGCCGAATTTTACCTATTATGACCCTGTTATTGTCGCTGGCCTTGCTGATCCCCGGGGTGACTCAACCTATTTTGAGTGTCAGCGGCACGGTGGAAAAGGCCGAACTGACCGAAGCCGGGTTGGACATGATTGCCGAAGCCGTCAGTGATGATTCCGGGCGCGACAGTGCCAGGGGAATGCTGGCGATGATCAGCGGTATGTTGGGGCTGAACAATCTTCAAGGTGAAATGGAGGTGTTCAACAAGACCCGCAGTATCTGGGGCACAGTGACCGAGCTGCATCAACACGGCAATACCCTGGTGGCGGCGCTGGTGATGCTGTTTTCCGTGATAGTGCCGGCCTGCAAGCTGGGGTTGATGCTGCTGGCTCAGGCGCCGCTGTCCAGTAAGGTGCGGCAGATCATCGACAGTATTACCGCGGCCATTGCCAAATGGTCCATGGCCGACGTATTTGTGGTGGCGCTTATAATCACCTATATGGCCGGTAACGCCTCGGCCGGCATGGGGGATTTGGTTCACACCCACGCCAGCCTGGAGTCGGGCTTTTGGTTCTTCCTCGGCTATTGCCTATTGGCCATCGCCGGCCAGTATTGGCTCAAACCTCGTCAGTCCTGACCCAGCACGCCGTCTGTCGCTATCGGTACTATCCAATAGCGGCAGGGGTTGTGGCGGCAAACTTCCGCGAGGGTTTGCAGCAGCGCCTGCTGTGACTCTTGCGGGTGCATCACCTCAAACTTGTAGAATTCCCGATAACCTTCCACCTGTTCCTTGAGATTGAAGTGGCTGTGCTCGCGGCTGAAGCCACAGATATTGATCAGGCTGAAGCCGGAGAGGTAGTCCAGCGACATCAGGGTGTCGACCACATCGTCTTTTAGATTGTGCTGCACTATCAGCACCAAGAGTTGTTTCATTGGCGTTTCTCCAGGGTTTGATACAGCAGCGGCAACAAATAGAGGGTGGTGATAGTGGAGGTGATCAGCCCGCCTATGACCACGATTGCCAGCGGCCTTTGAATTTCGGCGCCGGGCCCGGTGGCAAAGGCCAGCGGGATCAGGCCGAACATGGCGGTGGTGGCCGTCATCAGAATCGGCCGCAGTCGGCGGGCGGCACCTTGTTCGACCCGCTCACTGAGGCTGGCAAACAGATGCCGCGACTGTTCATAGTAACTGACCATCACCACGCCGTTGAGCACGGCTACCCCCAGCAGGGCGATAAAGCCCACTGAGGCTGGCACCGACAGGTATTCGCCCGAGATAAACAGGCTGAAGATACCGCCCATCATGGCAAAGGGGACGTTGGCCAGGATCAGCAAGGCCTTGGAGATATTGCCGAAGGTGGTGAACAGGATCAGGTTGATCAGCATCAGCGCCACGGGCACCACCAGCAACAGGTTACGGGTTGCCCGTTGCTGGTTCTCGAACTCGCCACCGAAATTCAGGCTGTAACCGCTGGGCAGAGACAGTTCAGCGGCCAGCTTGCCCTGTAGTTCTTCGACAAAGCCGACGATATCGCGGCCGCTGACATTGGTGGTGACCACGGCAAAACGGTTGCCTTGCTCGCGCTCAATCAGTATCGGCCCTTCGCGATAGCTTATTTGCGCCAGTTCACCAAGGGGCCTGAGGCTGGCATCCGGCATTACCAATAGCCTTTGCTCCAGTTGCGGCAGGCTGTTGATACCATCTGCTGCCTGGGCGATCAGCACGGGAGTTCGCTTCTTGCCCTGGATTATCTCGGTTATGGCCAGGCCTTCCAGTTGGCTCTTGAGATAGCGGCCAAACTCATCGGCACTCATGTTGTAACTGCGGGCCAAACCCTCCTTGAGACGGAGGTTGATAAAGGGGCTGCCTTCGGTCATGGCGGTTTTGACATCCTGACTGCCGCGAGTGGCGCTGGTCAGGTGTGCCGTCTCGCTGGCCAATCTTGAAAGCGTCTCATGATCTTCACCGAAAATTTTAATTGCCACATCGCCTATGCTGCCGGTAAGCATCTCGGAGACCCGCATCTGGATAGGTTGGGTGAAGTTGAAATTGATCCCCGGAAACTTGAGCACTTCGGTGCGTATGGCATCGATAAGCTCCTCCTTGCTGGCAAAGCGCCACTCCTCCACGGGTTTAAGTTCCATGAAGACATCGGTCTCATTCAGCCCCATGGGATCCAGCCCCAGCTCATCGGCGCCGGTGCGGGCGACCAACTGGCGTATCTCGGGCACAGTGGCCAGCAGGTGCTGCTCTATCTGAGTATCCAGTGCCAGCGAGGCCTGCAGCGAAATCGATGGGGACTTCTCCAACTGCAGAATAATGTCACCCTCATCCAGGGTCGGCATAAAGGTTTTACCCACCTGAGTAAACAGCCCCAAGCTCAGTACCAGTGCCACCAGTGCCGTGGCGCAAAACGCCTTACCGTGCTGTAACACCCACTGCAGACTGAGCAGGTAGCGCGCCTTGAGCCAGCCAATGGCCTTGGGTTCGTTGGCCGCTTTTTCATTGACCAGATAGGAGGCCAGCACGGGGATCACCGTCAGCGACAGTGCCAGTGCCGACAGCATGGCAAACACTATGGTGATAGCCACTGGGGTGAACAGTTTGCCTTCGAGGCCGCTGAGGGTCAGCAGCGGTGAGAAGACTATGATCACTATCAGGGTGCCTGACACCACAGGCACGGCCACATCTTTGGTGGCGCGGTAGATGAGGTGCAGCCTGGGCAGGCGTTTGCCGCCGGCAATCTGGTTGACCATGTTCTCCACCACCACCACGGAGGAGTCCACCAACATGCCGATGGCGATCACCAGGCCACCGAGGCTCATCAGGTTGGCCGACAGATTGAAGTAGCGCATCAGCATAAAGGTGGCCAGCGCCGCCAATGGCAGCGACAGTGATACCACCAATGCCGCCCGCAAGTTGCCGAGAAACAGCGCCAACAACAGAATAACCAACACCACGGCCTCAAACAGGGCATCTGAAATGGTGCCTATGGCTGTGCCTATCAGGTTGGCCCTGTCGTAGAACACATTCAGCTGGCTGCCGGGAGGAAGGGTCTTTTCTATCTGAGCCAGCTTTTCCCGTACCTGTTTGATGACCTGATCGGTATTGGCATCCTTGAGGCCGACGATCAAGGCCTCTGTGGTTTCTTCTCCATTACGGGTCACGGCGCCGTAGCGGCTGAGATGGCCTATTTCGACCCGGGCGAGGTCTTGCAGGCGATAGCTGCCGCCCTGATTGGTGGCAATCACCAGTTGTTGCAGGGCTTCCAGTGAGTCGATGCGCCCTTCGGTGCGAACCGTCAGGTTATCTGTCCCTAGCGTGATGCGTCCGGCACCGGTGTTGCTGTTGTTGCTCTCGATACGGGCTATCAACTCTTCCTGGCTGATACCGGCCTGAGCCAGGGCGACTGGGTCAGGGGTGATCTGCAGTGTCTTGGCAAAACCGCCGAGAATGTTGACATCGGCGACTCCGGGCACGGTACGCAGCAGCGGCCTGACTTCCCATTCCAGCAACTGACGGCGCTCCAGCAGCGACAGCGAGGGATTCTCCAGCGAAAACATAAAGATTTCACTGAGCGGGGTGCTCATGGGGGCGACGCCGCCTTCCAGATCGGCGGGCAATTTGTCCCATACCGCCGCCAAGCGTTCACTCACTTGCTGTCTGGCCCAGTAAATATCTGTGCCTTCGTTGAAGTCCAGGGTGATGTCGGTAATAGCATACTTGCTGGTGGAACGCAGTATCGCCTGCTTGGGGATCCCCAGTAACTCAGTCTCAACCGGTACTGTCACCTGGGCCTCTATCTCTTCGGCTGTCATGCCGGGAGCCTTGAGGATGATTTTCACCTGGGTCGGCGAGATATCCGGGAAGGCGTCCAGTGGCAGCCCCAGCCAGGAATAGGCGCCGGCACCACAGAGCAGCAGCGCTGTTATCAGGGTAAACAGCCTTTGAGTAAGGGAGAAACGGATAATGGCACTGAGCATGCTATTCGCCCCCCAAACCCAGGAGTATGCCTTTGACGGCCGCCACTGAGTCGCTCAGCACCTCGGCACCGACCAGTGTCTCATTGGGCGCCAGGAAGTAGCTGTCGGCGCTGGCGCCTAGCACTTGCACGTCGGTTGGCCGCAGCTTATTTTGGCTGTGACTCAGCACCTGGCTGCCAGTGCCCCAGGAATAGAGACTCTGTTTGGGTACCACCAAGGCATTGATGGCCTGCAGCGGAATAACCTGCAACTGCTGCCCGGGTTGCAGGCCGCAGCTTGGGGGAACGGCCTGGCTCCAGGCGTCGACAAAGCCCTGTTTGGCCAGCTGGTCCTTGCGACTTATCTGCAGTTGGCACTCTCCGGCCATCACGGCATTGACACTGTCTTTCTGAGCCAGGGGTAAACGCAGCTTAAGCCTGAGTTCGTCGGCGGGCAGTATCCCCAGCAGAGGGGCGCCGCTCATCAGTGGCTCACTGCTATCGCCGTATTGCAGCAGTCCGGCCATGGGCGCGTGCAATATCAGAGTCTCGGGATTGTCCCCCGGCTTAAGCAATTCACTGAAGTGCTGCAGGTGTTCATATTGCAGCAAAGCGTCGAAATACTGCTGGCTTATCTGCGACCAGGTTTCGGCACCTATGGCGCCGTTGGCCCGCAACTTTTGGTTGCGATCATAGCGCTGCTTGGCGAGCTTGAATGCCGCTTCGGCGGCGGTAAATTGCAGTTGAAAGTGGGCAATTTCGGCGCCCTTAAGTTGCACCAGCGCTTGGCCTTCATCGACCCATTCTCCTTCGGCCACCAACCAGCGTCGCTGTTGGATGGTTTCCGGTGCCGTGAGATAGAAGCTGCTGCCGGGCTGAGCCGCCAATATTGCCGGTACAGGGGCGGCCTCTATCTGTTGTACTTGGTTCACTGAGGTGAAGCTGAGTGTCAGCTTGCCTAGGTCCGCAACCGAGATTTCCTGCGCCCACAGCGGGGAGAAGAACAGTGTCGACACCAGTGTGCCAACCAGGGTTTTAGGGGTCATAGGGTAACTCCGAGCGCTTGCAGTTGTTGGGAATGCAGCTGGGCTTGTGCCAGCCGGTTGAGCGACAGCCTGGCTTGGGTATCCAGGGCCTCAAGATGGCGCCGCAGCCAGGACTCATACTGGGCTGGGCCTTGTTCGGCCGTGGTCAGCAGGGTTTGGCTGAGCTGTTTGCTCAGCTGCAAGGCTTGCTCCAGCCCTTGCTGCTCTTGTTGTAGCTGGGCTTGACGACGTTTGAGTTGCTGCAACTGCAGTTGGCTCTGCAGTAACTGCTGTTGTTGCTGTTGCTCCAGTTGCAGCCTTTGTTGCTGCAACTCGCCAAGCTGTTGCTGGTTCAGGCCGTTGCCAACAGGCAAGGGGATCTCCAGTGCCAGACCCAGAGACTGTTCATCCTGTCCCAGAGTTGCAGTGTTTTTGGCCGTGACAGACACCAGCCAAGGAGTGTCATCTCCTTCGAGTTGGGCGTTTGTGGTGAGCTGCTGACGTTGCTGCTGCAGCGCCAGCAATTGCCACATGGGATGCCCGGCACCGGCATCATCCGGCAGGGGGGTGTCACTTTCATCCAGTGACGGCAGCTGTTGCAGTCCGGTCAGGCGCTTGAGTGCCTCATTGGCTTCTTGTTGTTGTTGCTCCAGTGGGAGTTTAGTGAGCGACAACTCCAGCAATTCACGTTTTAACAGCAGTACCGCAGTTGCCGGCATTTCACCACTTTGGCTCAGGGCCTGTTGCCGTTGCAGCAGTTGCTGCAGTACCTGTTGCTTGTGGCGCAGTTGCGCCAGCTCCTGCTCGGCTTGTGCCTGTTGCCACCAATACTGACGCAACAGGCCTGAGAGATAGAGGCGCTGCAGTTGGCTCTGCAATTCCAGCATGCGTTCGTTAATGGGCTTGAGCTTGGCATTCTGGCGCTGCATGGCCGGCGACTGAAAAGGCAGGTTGAGTGAGAGCTCCTGCTCATAGCTGTTGTGGCTTTCCAGGCTGCCAAGATGGCTCAAACTGATGCTTGGCAAGCCTGTCAGCCAGTCCGAGCTGTGATATATTGGAGCCAATTGTGCCGAAGATGTGTGCAGCCTGTTTTGACTCAGGGACAAAAGGGCGTCTCTGTCTGTTTCCGGGGCCGCTCTCAGCTGAAACACCATTAACAGCAGGCTACAACCCAGATAGAGGGGGCGGATTTTCATGGGAGTGTCTCTTGGGGAAATACCAGCCGCCAGCCTGGCACTGATTTGGCCTGTTGTCTTCGGCGACCTGTATCATATTTGCACTTATGGGACATATGTACCATAAGTTAACTGCATGTTTTTTAAGCTTATTAATCGGGAGTTGCGTCAATGAAGGATCTGGTGATGATAGTGCTGCTCAGTGTGATCATGACGCTGAATCTGCTGGATGTGTTGTCAGATATGCAACTTGGTGTGCCGACTTATCACATAGTGCAGGAGGGCATTTTGGTGGCGCTTTCCGCCTGTGGCGCCCTGTATATCAGTTTTGATCTGCTCCGCCGCAGCCGTGAGATGCAGCTACTTAAGTCAAAGTTGGCCAATGCCGATGCCAGGATCTGCAATATCTCCAGTCGAATGCAAGCCGCCCGCCAGGAATACACCCAGGCGGTACAGCAACAATTTGAGCTCTGGTCGCTGACCCGCAGTGAGCAGGAAGTGGCTTTATTATTGTTGAAAGGCTTGAGTTTCAAAGAGATTGCCAGTGTTCGCAGCACCAAGGAGAAGACGGTGCGGCAGCAGGCCTCGGCAATTTACGCCAAGGCGGATGTCGATGGCCGCCATACCTTCTGTGCCTGGTTTATGGAAGACTTTATTCAACCCGTTGCTAGCGCCGATACTTCACAGGCGGCCTAAGATGCGGGTGGCATCTGTCGTTTTGGAGCGACTTTACACGAGTTTCTTGAAGCCAATCCTGCGGCGGCTGAGCAAGTAGGATTAGGTATTTCCCCGGCAACTTTCCTTCTTGCTAGCAGGCTATCCCCGTCTCAGAGAGCGGGTTTCCTGCCAGTTAATGTATATAAAAAGGAATAAAAAATTTTTTCTTAGTGCTTTGGGTTCTTTATTATTGAGAATCGATATTGGCACCCAGGCTCCACAGACACCAATAATAGCGGCATTATTTAACTGTGGAGGTGGCGGTGAAGCCTGGCTATATCCTGCTGTTTCTCTTGCTGGTGGTACTGGCATCGACCCAGACCCAAGGCTTGTTGCGGGCTCTGATAGAACTCAGTGCCTTCGTAGGCTTTTGTTACCTGTTTTCAACCCTGCCAGAGAATATAGCCAAGAGACGAGCTGCCGATAAGCAGCCAGAGGATCACGCCGAGAAGTAAGGGCTTACTACCGCTCTGTTGTAGTTTCCTGAAGGTGATACCACAGCCAATCAGGAACAAACACACTACCAGGGTGCGCTTCGCCAGCTCAAATAGCTCCTGATAGATAAATTGACCCTGAGGAAACAAACTGGTGATAACGATAGCCAGGCAGTAAAACAGAATAAATCCGGGAATATTGAGTTTCCCCTTGCCACCAAATAACAAGGCGCTGATTGCCGCCAGAGGCACTATCCACAAGGCACGTGCCAGTTTGATGGTGGTCGCTGTCTTAAGTGCTTCTTCACCGTAGGTGGATGCGGCGCCCACCACTGACGAGGTGTCATGAATGGCGATGGCGCTCCAAACTCCGAAGTCATGTTGGCTTAATTGCAGCAGATGACCTATCACGGGAAAAACGAACAGGGCAACCGAGTTAAGTACAAAGACGCAGGCCAGGGCAATGGCGGTTTGTTCGTTGCGGGCATTGATAGCCGGTGCCACCGCGGCGATGGCGCTGCCACCACAGATGGCGGTGCCACTGGCAATCAAGTGACCGACTCGCCTATCCAACCCCAAAACCCGAGTCAACGCCGTGCCCGCCAGCAGTGTCAGCAATATTGATCCCAGGATTAACGGCAAATTGCCTACAGAGGCGTCGATCGCCTGTTGCAGCGGAATACCAAAACCCAGGCCGACAATGGAGATGGCCAGCAGTTTTTTGGTCAGTTTCCCCAGATCCCAGTCCGATGGCAACCAGCCGAGATTAGCCAGCACAAATCCCACCAAGAGTGCCAGAGGTGAGGAGATTGAGGGGTGTAGGCAGGCGATGGCAAGCAGGCAAAACAGCCACTTTTTCTGCAGTTGGCTCATGGACAAGAGATAGCAAGATTCCGGGAGCGTTAGTATAAGTGAGGCAAAATGCTAGGAAAACTAAAATTAACTTAATATCCAGCGTAAGTTTTACTGAATCTCTGACTAAGACAACAGGATCAGGGAAGCCAGTTCCCCGCTCCTGAGTCGATGTCACGTCTGGCATAAGTTTGCTGTGTTTAATAAGGCCAAGTGCCTATGACGCTCTGTTGCGATTAGACCCGTGAAGACAACTGATATTCATGGCCATCTTTAGTGGTAAAGCGTTTGCAACTCTTGTTGCTGCGTGGTTGACCGCCATCATTGTGCAACAGGCTAATCCACTCACGCTTGAGTTTGTTGTCCTGACAGCGGCCATCGATGAGACAGCGTTCCAGCTGAATGTCTTCAATGGCGGCACAGTCGCGGCTGCCGATGCAGCCCTGACGATCGAAGCTCAGTTCCAGGTGACAGCCGCAATCATCCTTGAGCAGTATGGCTTCTGGCTCGCTGCGGTGGCCGCTCAGGGCGACAAACTGTTGTGGCTGTTTGAGGCCACACTGGCTGCCATCGGCAAAGCAGGCCAAGAGATGCTGATAGTAAACCACATAGCAAACCACCTCGGCATGTGAGCCGTTTGCCAGTGGGAACAGCCGGTCAAGCAGTTGCTTGGCATTGGCCATCTTGTCGGCGATATGGCGTTCACCGAGTGCTTCCACGGCAAAGACGGCTTCGGCGATGAAAGGGTTGTGCTCTTGATTGATTTTTTGCTGCATAGTGGAGATGTTCATCGTCTCGCCCTCGTGTTTTGCTTTCCTTGACCTGATGGCACTGTCGCCTCATGGCCGGACAATTCCTGTGAATTGCTTAATTTGTAGGCTAGCGTTTTTTTGATTACAATTTCACAATAAAAATTTTACAGTGTGAATTTTACAAAATGCGCCAAGACCAAAGCCTGATCCGTAAGTCACATTTTCTGGGTACTAAAATAAGAAACCTCAGAAAGCGCAATCACTTAACTATGGAAGACTTGTCGGCACGCTGTGTCAGGGTCGATCCTGAGTCGGCGCCGTCTGTGTCATACCTGTCGATGATCGAAAGGGGCAAGCGTGTTCCCAGCGCTGGTATGCTGGCGGTCATAGCCGCAGTTTTTCAGAAAGAGGTGAGTTGGTTTCTGGACGATGCGCCTGAGGAGCAGGCAATCACCCCGGACAAGGGGCGACGCGGCGGGGTCAGTGGTATGCCGCTGGAGCCGGGCTTCCTGTTTTCCAATGATATCCTGCAGATAGCCATTCCCGAGATGTTGTCACAAACGGGGATCAGCGGCCGCCAGTTTGCCCACCTGTTGATCCGCGCCCATCAGGAACACCATCAAAACCATTTCCCCGATCTGGAAAGGGCCGCCGAAGAGGTGGGTAAGAAGCGCCTGCCCTTGTCGGTAGAAGAGATGCTGGATCTCGCCGCGGCGCAGGGACTGAAGATCCAATGGTTCGCCCGGCCGGCAAAACTGCTGACGGATGCCCAGGGGAACAGTGCCGGGGAGTTGGTGACTTCCTACATGGAGCCGCCGGGAACGCTATTTCTCAACGAGATCCTCAAGTCTCAACCTACTAGGCTCAAGTACGATTTGGCGGTGCATTTAGGTCACTGTGTGCTGCACAATCGCGATGGGCTGAGCAATGTGTTGACCGTGGGCCGCAGTGGTTTCAGTGAAACCGATCCCCAGATCCAGAGTTCGTCTCTCAATGCCCAGGATATACTCCAGGCTTGGCGTGGTTTTGAGGCCAGTTTCTTTGCCGGGGCCTTGCTCTGCCCCAAGGTGGCATTCAGGCAACTGCTGGACAGGTACGGCTACGAGATAGATGCTCACCGATTGGCTGGGGTTTCTCCTTCGGTAGCGATGCGGCGTATGACAGTGGTTTCACCTTATCCTCACTGGCATTACTTCGATGCCTATGCGCCGGGCAAGCTAAAAGCTGTGTATCGCGGCAATGGTATTCCGCTGCCCTGGGGCAATATGCGGGCGGTGGCCGATCCTTGTCAGCACTGGGCGGTATTTCGGATGATCACCGAGCCCAAGGAAGGCAGTTCGGCGCAGATATCCATTCTGGATGTGGAGCAACAACCCAGGATCTATTGCTGTGAATCGGTCAAGGTCAAAGACTTGGCCGGCAATCATCATGTGCTCTGTGCCGGAATAGATCTCAATCCTGCCATTGAGGCCCAGGGGGAGGATGCCTTGTCATTGGCGCAGGATCTTAAACAGGCTTGTGTCGAGCAGGGCGGAGAAGGCGCCATTCCCAGAAAGATAAAACAGCAACTGTTGACGGTTGCACGGATCCTCAATATCAATTGGGTCGAGCGTGGTATCGCCGGTGATGCCAGATTGATCTGCTCCAGAGGTGCGGTTTGCCCAAGACGACCCTCCTGTTATGGCGAGCAGCCAGAGGTGAGCTTTCCCTGGCCCAAACAATAACCTTGGAACACTAAGAGAACCTTGGGTTGGCAAACACAGACCATAGATAACTCATATTCATCCATGGTGTGTTTTGAATGGCGCAGTTATTAACGGGTTTTAGCTTATTCCAATATGGCCATTAGAAAGCCTATGGTCAACAGAATGGCCATGATCAGTCTAAGGCTGCTCTGTTGTTTCTGATAGCGAATAATCACAGGATCTTGGCTGTTGGCCAGAGTGCCAGACTCCAGCGACTGTTTGACTCTTATCGCTATATTGGATGAATTATTTTCATCTATATGAGTAAGTTCAGGATACTGAACCCGTATATGTTTCAATAGTTGCTGCCAACGCCAAAGCTGCAAGACAAAGAAGAGTCCTGCCAGAATAAACATCAGCCAGGCGATATGTGACAGCGCCCATTCTATCTGTGGTTCCATGAATACTCTTTTATTAGCCGAAAGATAGTTGCGGCTATGTTATACCAATCAGCAGTAAGATTCAGAAGTGGCATGTGTACTCAAGGCTTTGCGGGAATGAGGTTCAGTATTCCCAACGGCAGTGGCAAGGCTGCCGTTGGGGAACCTGAGGTTAAACCTTGAAGCGGGCGACTAAAGTATCCAGCCTGCGGGCCAGATTGTTGAGTGCATCGCTGGCTGCTGCTGCGGCTTCAGCTGTTTGGGCAGTGCGCTGAGTTATCTCATTGATCTCACTGACGTTACGATTAACTTCCTCCACAACGGTGGATTGCTCCTCTGTGGCTGCCGCGACTTGGATGTTCATATCGCTTATCTGGGCAATTTGTCCCGAGATACCACTGAGCGCCTGACTGGCTTCATCCACGGCCTGCACCCCTTCATGGGAGCGATTGCGACTCAGCTCCATGGCACTGACGGCTCTGGCGGCTTCGGCCTGCAACTTATCTATCATCACCTGCACTTCATCGGTTGAGGCGGCGGTGCGGGAAGCCAGGTTGCGAACTTCATCGGCCACAACCGCAAAGCCACGGCCGGCCTCACCGGCTCTTGCCGCCTCAATGGCGGCGTTCAATGCCAGTAGATTGGTTTGCTCCGAGATGGCACGGATCACATCCAGAATGCCGCCGATGGACTTGGTGTGGGTCGCCAGCGACTCGATCACTTCGCCGACCTGAGCCACATCCTGCGATAATTGATTAATGGTATCCCTGGCATGGGTTACTACCTGTTGGCCCATTGCCGATTCGCTGTCGGCCTCTTTGGCTGTCAGCGCCGCCTGCTCGGCGTTGGCGGCAATCTCGTTAACGGTTGCCCCCATTTCGTTGATGGCGGTTACCACCATCATGGTACGTTCCTTCTGATCCTGGCTGTCGTTCATGGTCTGCTGGGCCTGCGCCGAGACATCCTTGGCGGATAGCCCTAACTGTTCGCTGGTAGCGGCCACTTCAATGACAGATTCCTGGATCTTGGAGATAAAGCTGTTGAAGCCTTTAGCGAGTTGGGCGATTTCATCCTCGCCGTCTACCGGCAAGCGTTGGCGTAAGTCGCCTTCACCTTCACCTATGTCGCGGAACATTTCGGCGATATTACTGATGGGGCGGCTAACAGAGCCGGCTACTAGCACGGCCAAGAAGATGAAGCCAGCGGCAATCAATACTGTCCATAACAGAATTTGATAGGCGGCCTCTTGCAACAGGGCAAAGATCTCTTCTTGCGGAACCTGAGCCACCACATACCAATCCATGGAGGGGATATAGCTGCTGGCAACCAGCATGTCGGTACCATCGACTTCGGTTTCGAGTAATTGGAAGTCACCCTTATTCAACAGCTTGCTGGTGCTGCCCGGGTAGAGATCCTGTAGATTTTTGTTATTCATCAAGCTCTTGTCAGGATGAAGTTGGATCTTGCCCTGATTGTCGGTGAGGAACACATAACCGCTTTGCTCTATCTTAAAGGAGTTGAGCAGGCGCACCATATCATCGAGAGACTTGGCCAGTCCCACCAAACCTCGGCCATCTGGCTGCTGATAGTTGATGAAAAGCTTCACTTCACCGTTGGCCTCGGTGAACACATTCATCATACGTTCCCGACGACTGTCTCTATAGACGAAGAACCAGCCATCCTGTTGTGGATTGAGGATCCGCAGGAAGCCGTCTTGGGTATAGTAGGCTCCGGTTTCTCGGTCGGCATAGGCGGCTTGAACCAGATGATATTGGCGAATCAGTCCCTGTAGTTGTGAAATGACCAGAGGCTCTTCAGCTTCCGGGCGTCCCTGCTCCAGCCAGTGGGTGAGTAATGGGCTGTGGGCCAGTTGTTCTGCGGCATGCATTGAGGGGCTGATCTCCAGATCCAATTTGTTGCGGATCTGCAGCATTAAGCTGGGCAGTTCTGAGCCTAGCATGCGTTGTTCGACGACTTCGCGGGCGCTACGTTGGCTGAGAATGCCAACTAAAATAGTCGACATCAGCACGGCCAGAGTCACCGTCAGTAAAATCTTTTGTTTGATGGTAAGCATGAGTTTCATAACGATCGCCTGTTCCATAACTGTTATTGCGTGGAAAACGGCGCCAACTTCGAGTCTGGTCGGCCTGAATGCCACTTGGCAGGGACTTCCCTTTAAGTCTTTGTAGAGTATAGGTGGGTCAGTTGTTTTATGGAGCTGGATCTTATTATGTGGGGACGAATTATGGACAAAAAAAACTCTTGTATCAATAGGGACTAATGTTGCCGGGGGTAAATAATAAACGCGCCTTAAAAGGCGCGTTTTTGTGGTTTACAGTCATCAATTACATATTGGGGTAGTTGGGGCCGCCACCACCTTCTGGCGTTACCCAGGTGATGTTCTGGCTGGGGTCCTTGATGTCACAGGTCTTGCAGTGAATGCAGTTCTGGCTGTTGATCACAAACTTGGGTTGTCCCTCGTCTTCAACCACCTCATAGACCCCCGCAGGGCAGTAACGCTGCGCCGGCTCATCGTATTTCACTAGGTTGACCGCAATAGGGATGTTGGCGTCTTTCAAACGCAGATGGCAGGGCTGATCTTCCTCGTGGAAGGTATTGGACAGATACACGGAAGAGAGCTTGTCGAAGCTAAGCTTGCCGTCCGGCTTGGGGTAGTCAATCTTGCTGTAGGCGCTGGCCTCACCCATCTGGGCATAGTCGGGATGCTCGTCCCTCAGGGTGACAGGGAACTTACCGCCAAACCAGTTTTGATCGATATAGTTAAAGGCGCCCCCCAGGAAGGTGCCGAACTTGTGCATGGCCGGGCCGAAATTACGCGAGCGGTAAAGCTCATCAAAGAGCCAGCTCTGCTCCAGCCGCTCCTGGAAGCAGTCAAGATCTTTACCGCCTTCAACCCCGGCGATAAGGCCTTCGGCCAGAGTCTCAGCCGCCAACATACCGCTCTTGATGGCGGTGTGGGTGCCCTTGATCTTGGCGAAGTTGAGTGTCCCGGCATCACAACCTATGACCAGACCGCCGGGGAAGCTCATCTTGGGTAGAGAGTTGAGGCCCCCCTTGGTAATGGCGCGGGCACCATAGCTCAAACGCTCGCCGCCGCTTAAGGTCTTGGCGATGACAGGGTGGGTCTTGTAACGCTGAAATTCATCGAAAGGGCTCAGATGCGGGTTCTTGTAGTTGAGGTCGATGATCAGTCCCACGGCAACCTGGTTGTCTTCCATATGGTAGAGGAAACCGCCGCCGCTGGCACCTTCCTGCAGTGGCCAGCCGCCACTGTGAACCACTTTACCCTGTTGGTGTTGTTCGGCCGGGATCTTCCAAATCTCTTTGAAGCCTATACCGTAATGTTGTGGTGTCTTGCCGTTATCCAGGTGGAATTTTTCTATCAGTTGCTTGCCCAGATGGCCACGGCAGCCTTCGGCAAACACAGTATATTTGGCGTGCAACTCCATGCCCGGCATATAGCTGTCTTTGGGCTGGCCATCGGCGCCTATGCCCATGTCGCCAATCAGTATTCCCTTGACGCTGCCGTCTTCATTGAGCAGCAATTCGCTGGCGGCAAAACCGGGGAATATCTCCACTCCCAGGCCTTCGGCTTGCTCGGCCATCCAACGGCAGAGATTACCGACGCTGATAATATAGTTGCCATGGTTGTGCATGGTCTTGGGTACTAGGCTGTTGGGCAGATGTTTGCCATCTTCGGCCGACTTGAGCAGATAGATCTCATCTTCTGTAACCTGGGTATGCAGGGGGGCTCCCAGTTCTTTCCAGTCACCGAAGAGTTCTTCCAATACGCTGGGTTCAAAGACGGCACCGGAGAGAATATGCGCGCCAACTTCAGAGCCTTTTTCGACCACACAGACACTGATCTCTTTGCCGCTGTCTTTGGAGATCTGCATCAAACGGCAAGCCGCAGCCAGTCCGGCTGGGCCTGCACCGACGATAACAACATCGAATTCCATTGATTCGCGTTCCATCATGTCACCTCTATCCTTCAAAGTCCCCCGATGTAAACGGGTGTTTTATTTTTATCCAGCTCCAACCTTACCTGAAAATCTATTCAGGGCACAGTATTTGATCGGAAAGCAGACGTTAGTTTTGATGAAATTTCTGAGTGAAGCTTGTCACAAAAAGTCCACGCAGATTTGAACCAGATCGGGAAATACATTTTTAGGGGTATGGTTCACCCCCCTTTTCGTCCTATAATTGGCGCAGACGGTTCTCCGAGCTTTTGGTCCTACGTCAGTGAAGATATGGTCCTTTAGCCGTGGCAATTTTGCCACCGGGGTGAGCAAAGAAATGCCCTCACCTCCCTGACTTGGAAAGGTGATCATGTCCCAATTACAAGACAATTTTGGTCGAAGATTTCACTATTTGCGGATGTCAGTCACTGACGTCTGTAACTTCAAATGCAGTTATTGCCTGCCGGATGGTTATCGCCCGGAGGGCAAGCCCTCTTTTATGACGCTCAGCGAGATTGAGAATCTGGTTGCCGCCTTTGCCAAAGTAGGTACCCGCAAGGTACGGATCACAGGTGGCGAGCCTACGCTGCGCAAAGACTTTACCGATATCATCCGCGCAGTTGCCGACAACAGCGAAATTCACACTATCGCCACTACCACCAATGGTTATAGGCTCGAGAAGCACGCAAAAGAATGGTATGACGCCGGGCTGAGGCGGATCAACGTGTCTGTGGACAGCCTAGACCCCAGGATGTTTTATCAGATCACCGGCGAGAACAAGTTCGATGAGGTCATGCGTGGTATAAATGCGGCGCTGGAAGCCGGCTTTGAGCGGGTCAAGATCAACGCCGTGCTGCTCAAGGATCTCAACGACAAGGATCTGCCGCGTTTCCTGCATTGGATCAAACATACCCCCATAGATCTGCGTTTCATCGAGCTGATGGAAACCGGTTTGGGTCACGACTACTTCAAGGCGCATCACTTGGCTGGAGCCGATATTAAGGCCAGACTCGAGGCCGAAGGTTGGCAGTATGATCAGCCTGCGGCCGAAGATGGTCCGGCGCAAAACTTCAGCCATCCTGATTATCGTGGCCGTATTGGGCTCATCATGCCTTATGCCAAAAACTTCTGCGCTAGCTGTAATAGGTTGCGGGTTTCTGCCAAGGGTAAGTTGCACCTGTGTCTGTTCACCGAACATGGTGTCGATCTTCGGGATCTGCTTCAGAGTCCTGAACAGCAGGATGAGTTGATTGCCCGTTTGCATCAGCAGTTGCAGCAGAAGAAAGAGACCCACTATCTGCACCAAGGCATTACCGGTGTGACCCAACACCTGGCCTCTATCGGCGGTTGAGGGTGGCGCTCGTCTGGGCGCCCGATACCTATCATCGCCATCTCGGTAGCATTCAGCAGCAGGAACTGACATGGGACATTGCATTCATACCCATTTTGAGCCCTTGAATATCGCCATTCTTACCCTTTCAGACAGCCGGGATCTGCAGACGGATACCTCCGGGCGTTTTCTGGTACAGGCACTGCAGGAGGCTGGGCATAACTTGGTCGAGCGTAAGCTCTGCCCGGATGATAAATACCAGATGCGCGCTATCGTCAGCCAATGGATAGCCGCGGCCAATGTCCAGGTGATCATCACCACCGGCGGCACCGGCTTTAGCGGCAGAGACAACACCCCAGAAGCGCTGCGGCCGTTGTTTGATGCTGAAATAGAAGGCTTTGGTGAACTCTTTCGCCACATCACTTACACTGAGCTGGGCACTTCTACTGTGCAGTCGCGGGCATTGGCCGGTATCGCCAATCAAACGGCACTGTTTTGTCTGCCCGGTTCCACCGGCGCATGCCGTACGGCCTGGAACAAGATCCTCAAAGAGCAGCTGGATGCCCGGCACCGGCCCTGTAACTTCGTATCCCATTTGAAAAAGGTTGCTATAGATGACTAATGCCTTTACCCATATCAATGCCGACGGCAACGCCCATATGGTGGATGTGACCGAAAAGTCGATCACCGAGCGCGAAGCCCGTGCCGAGGCTTATATTGAGATGTCAGCTGAGACGCTGCAGATGATCATGAGTGGCAGCCACCATAAGGGCGATGTGTTCGCCACTGCCAGAATCGCCGGCATTATGGCCGCGAAGAAAACCTCAGAGCTGATCCCTCTGTGCCATCCCTTGATGTTGACCAAGGTCGAGGTGGATCTGCAGGCCGAACCGGAGCAAAACCGGGTTAGGATCACCAGCCTGTGTAAGCTGGCTGGCAAAACCGGGGTTGAAATGGAAGCCCTGACGGCGGCCTCGGTTGCGGCGCTGACTATTTACGATATGTGTAAAGCGGTGCAGAAAGATATGGTGATTACCCAGGTAAGACTGCTGGAGAAACGCGGCGGTAAATCCGGTCATTTTAAGGTGTAACGATATGATTAAAGTGCTGTTTTTTGCTCAAGTACGCGAATTATTGGGAACGGCTGCCATTGAAGTCGCGAGCCAGCCGGGTTTGACGGCCGAGGCGCTGCGTGCCCAACTGGCGGCCACAGACGACAAGTGGGCCAGAGTGATGGCGTCCGACAAGCTGTTGGTAGCCGTCAACCAAACTCTCAGCCCTTGGCATACAGAGATCAAAGCGGGTGACGAGGTGGCCTTCTTCCCACCGGTAACCGGAGGTTGAGATGCAAAGCGATCGTATTTTGGTACAAACCGCCGACTTTGATGTCCCGGCCGAATATGCCCGCATCGCCGCCGATAATAGCGATGGCGCCGTGGTGACCTTTGTTGGCAAGGTGCGCGACTTCAACGATGGCAGTGCGGTTACCGACCTGACGCTGGAACACTATCCCGGGATGACAGAAGCCGTTTTGGGGCAAATCGCCACTCAAGCCCGTGAGCGCTGGCCGCTGAATCAGCTGACCATCATTCACCGGGTTGGCACTATGCATCTTGGCGAGCAGATAGTGTTTATCGGTGTCAGCAGTGCCCACCGCAAGGCGGCGTTTGCGGCTTGTGAGTTTCTCATCGATTTCCTCAAGACCAAGGCACCATTCTGGAAGCTGGAGGCCGGTGACAGTGGCCAACACTGGGTTGAGGCCCGCGATGCCGACGAGCAGGCCGCCAAGGCCTGGGAAAAGTAACCGGAGCGTTTGATGGTGCTATTGGAGCGATTGCTGAATTTGACGACCAAGGCCGTGCTGACCGCACTGGCGCTGCTCGGTCTGTGTCTGCCGGCTGCGGCGGCGCAAAGCGTTCATGTGGCTGCGGCGGCCAATATCAAGTTTGCCCTGGATGATATCGCCGAACGCTATCAGCAAGAGACAGGACGCCAACTCCAGATCTCCTACGGTTCTTCCGGTAACTTTGTAGCGCAGATAAAACATGGTGCGCCGTTTGAGCTGTTTCTCTCGGCCGACGAGCGTTATGTTGAGGCGTTGGCTGACGCCGGCATCACCCGTGACAAGGGTGTCGTCTACGCTTACGGGCGCTTGGCACTGGTGGCTCCCAAGAATTCGCCACTGAAACTGGATCAAGAGCTACTGGGGCTGCAACAAGCACTGGCCGCCGGGCAGATCAAGCGCTTTGCCATCGCCAACCCGGATCATGCTCCCTATGGCGAGCGCGCCCGTGCGTTGCTCAAGCAAAAGGGCTTGTGGCAGGAGTTGCAGGCCAACCTCATCTATGGCGAAAACGTTTCCCAGGCGGCGCAGTTTGCCTTGAGTGGCTCGACTCAAGGCGGCATAGTTGCCCTATCGCTGGCGGTAGCGCCGCAGTTTCAGGCGAGAGGTCACTATCTGGCGTTGCCGATAGATTCCCATGCCCCGCTGACCCAGCGGATGGTGCTGCTTGAGAAAGCCGGCGACGATGCCAAAGCCTTTTACGACTATCTGCAGGGGCAGGAAGCGCGACAAGTGTTCAGCGCCTATGGCTTTGCCCTGCCCGAGGGAAGCTGAATGGATTGGCAGTCGCTGTGGCTCTCGGTCAAACTGGCTGCCATCAGTGTCTTGGTGCTCTTGCCGCTTGCCATCTTGTTGAGCCGCTTGCTGGCCTACCGTGAGTTTCGCGGTAAGTCCTGGATAGAAGCGCTGATCATGGTGCCCCTGGTGTTGCCACCTACAGTGATCGGTTATTACCTTTTGGTAGGGCTTGGCAGTGAAAGCTGGCTGGGCCTATGGCTGCAGCAAACCTTGGGAGTGCAGCTGGTATTTCATTTCTCCGGCCTGGTGGTCGCCTCGGTACTGGTCAATATTCCCTTTGCGGTGCAGCCGATTCAAAGAGCCTTTGAAGCCATTCCTAAGGATGTGCGTGATGCCTGCGCCTGTTGCGGCATGAGTCGCACTAAGCAGCTATTCAAGGTGGAGTTGCCCTTGGTGTGGCCGGGGATTTTGACGGCCCTGGTGCTGTGTTTCTCCCATGTACTCGGCGAGTTTGGTGTCGTCCTGATGATGGGGGGCTCCATCGCGGGAGAGACCAAGACGATTTCCATCGCCATCTATGACAGTGTCCAGGCATTTGACTTCGCCTCGGCCGGTACTATGTCGCTGGTACTCTTGCTGTTTGCCATCACCACATTGGCATTGACCACAGGGCTGTCGCGGCGGCTCGGGAGATTGAAATGACCCCGACAGATCTGCATGTCAGCGTTCATCAAACCAAGGGGATCCCACTGCAGGCCGACTTTGTTTGCCGTGCCGGTGAAGTCCTGGCCGTGGTGGGGCCCTCCGGTGGCGGCAAGACCACGCTGCTGAGGATGATTGCCGGGCTCAATAAGCCGCAATCCGGCAGTATCCGCTATGGTGATAGACCCTGGTTTTCCGAGACGGTGAACCTGAGCCCACAGCAGCGCCATCTGGGGTTTGTGCCGCAGCACTTTGGCCTGTTTCCCAATCTGAGTGCGGTCGACAATGTTATCGCCGGGCTGGATCATCTGCCGAAGGCTGAACGCCGGGCCAGAGCGCTGGATTGGCTGGAGCGGGTCAATCTGCACGGTTTGCCGGATCGTTTGCCGGAGCAGTTGTCCGGTGGCCAGAGACAGAGGGTGGCACTGGCCAGAGCGTTGGCGCGTGAGCCGTCGGTATTGCTGCTGGATGAACCTTTTTCTGCGGTCGATCGCGAAACCCGTGAGCGCCTGTATCTGGAGCTGGCTCGGCTCAAGTCACAGCTGCATATTCCGGTGATCATGGTGACCCATGACCTCAACGAAGCCTTGTTGCTGGCCGACCGCATGGTGCTTATCAGCCAAGGGCAGTTGCTGCAACAGGGTGTGCCCCATGAAGTGCTGGCTAAACCCCGCAACGAGGCGGTTGCCCGGCAGATGGGTCTTAGAAACCTGTTTGACTCAGAAGTGGTGGCCCTGGAGCAGGAGCGGCAACTCACCTGGCTCAAGTTTGGCGAGCAACTGATTGCCTGTGACTATGATGCGCGCCTGAATCCGGGAGACAGGGTGCGTTGGGTAGTGCCCAATCAAGGCGTCAGATTCAACTCCATCAGCCGTGGCCGCCTGTGCCGCAGCTTCAATAAACTCAATGTCAGGCTCGAATCCCTACTGGTGATGGGCGAGTCTGTGCGCCTGCTGGCGGCAATCGAAGGCGTGGATCAGAATCTCAGCGCCGAAGTGCCGTTACATCTGGCGCGCAAGCTGGGGCTGGTTGCCGGCATGCAGACCGAAGTTGCGCTCAAATCCGAACAAATTCATATCCTTGAGTCTTAAGGCATACAGTTTTTCACGACTGTTGTTGATTAGATGATCAAAACTTAATTTAGCTTCCATCCTGGGTTCAAATGCTGAAATTTATACTACAGCCATTGAAACAACCACAAGGGTGAAACAAGATGCAAAAGTTAGCTTATTTATTGGTATTATCATCATTTTGCAGTGCCGCGGCTCTGGCTGCTTATACAGGGCCTGGAGCTGAAAACCGGGTCAATAGTGCGTCTCAGGTCGAGCAGGCCAATGACGACTCTAAAGTTGAACTGACTGGATACCTGGTGAAGAGCCTGGGCGATGAAACCTATCTGTTCCGTGATGACTCGGGTGAAGTGAAAGTCGAAATCGATCATGACTTGTGGCGCAATATTAACGCCGATGTGAAAGAAAGCACTCTGGTTAAATTGATTGGTGAGGTCGACAAGGAATGGAACGGCAAGGAAGTGGAAATTGAAAGTATCACCCTAATTGGTGACACTGCAAAGTGACCCATGGCTTGTATGAGTGGCTGGCCTTCAGTGCCAGCGCTCGGATGGAGGCAAAATGAGACGTTTATTGGCGGGGTTGGTGCTGTTTTCATCGGCGGCAGTCGCGTCCCCCACACTGTTGGAACTGTTAAACGATAATGACCGTATCCAACCCATAGAGCTGATGCAGCGTATTGAGTCCCAGTTTCCTGGGGTGATTGTCGAGTTTGAAACCGATGTGGAAAACGGGGCCTTGGTCTATGAAATCGACCTGATTAACCCGGATGATCGTACTACCACAGAGTTGGATTTGCTTGCCAGCAATGGTGAGATCCTCAAGCGTAAGGTAGAGCGTCTGGAGGCCGATGATATGGCTGAACTGGCGGTGGTCAAACTGCTGGTGCAGAAGCAGCTCAGTTTTTCCCAGTTAGTGGAAATGGCAGTACAAAACAGCAAGGCTCACCTGCTGGAGGCTCAACTGGATAAAGATCTGGGGATTGCCTACCTTGAGCTGAAAGTAATGGATGAACGTGGTAAGCATAAGCTGGCATTCGATATTGAAAAACAGCGGCCATTGCCTCTACTGAAATGGGACTGACAATGAAGATATTACTGGTCGAAGATGATGCAACTACTCGGGACTATATCGTCAAGGGATTCCTGGAGCAGGGGCACAACATTGAAACTGCAGTCGATGGCCATCAAGGGTTGCTGCTGGCGACCAGTAGTCAGTATGACTTGGTGATCCTGGATCGTATGTTACCCGGGCTCGATGGCCTCAAGGTATTGGCGGCGCTTCGGGCCACTGGTAATCAAACCTCGGTGTTGATCCTCTCGGCGCTCAGCCATGTCGATGAGAGGGTCAAGGGGTTGCGCGCCGGTGGTGATGATTATATGACCAAGCCGTTTGCCTTCTCCGAGCTGCTGGTACGGGCCGAGAAACTGATGTTGCGTGGTCAGTCACAACCGGCCAAGACAGATCTCAAGGTGGGTCTGTTGGAGATGGAGCTGCTGACCCGTAAAGTGACCCTAGACGGCACCGAACTGATGCTGCAACCCAAGGAGTTCCAGCTGCTCAAGTACCTGATGGAGCATGCCAATCAGGTGATCAGCCGTACCCTGTTGTTTGAAGCCGTATGGGACTACCATTTCGATCCCAGAACCAATGTTATCGATGTGCATATCGCCAAGCTAAGACGCAAGTTTGAAGAGCTGGGCCATGGTGAACTGATTGAAACCATAAGAGGGGCTGGTTATCGTCTCCGCCAAAGCCATTAAGCCTTACCAGAGCAGCGTATGGCGCATCACTATTTTCTTTTCTATGCTGGTGACGCTGATCATCGGCGCCTTGCTGTTCGCCCTCTATCAACAGTTGGTCACTGAGCAGCAGTCTCAGGTTGAGAAACACTTGGCCTCGGAGGCGCAGCGCTATCAACAGTTGGCCTTGAGTGTCGATCAGCGAGGCTTTGCGGCTCAGATCCGCGCCGCGGATCCGCAAACTGCGCTGATCGCCTGGCAGGGTAGCCCGGATATGGTGGGGGCGTTGACCTTTATGCCGGATGATATGCCGCTGTTGCCAAAAACCCGCGATTTCCCGATTCTTACCGGCGGCCCGGATAAACTGCATATTCTCACCGGCGGTGTGGTCACCACCCGCTATGGCCCTGTACTCATTGCCACCCGTACCGACCACCTGGCGACCCTGATCGAGAAGTTTCTCAGCGCCGCCGTTACCGCCGTGATGCTGACAGTGGTATTGACACTGGCCATGGGTTACCTGTTCTCCAAGGCACTGCTCAGGCGTCTGGTGCAATACAACCGCTTGAGTGAACGCATAGAGCGAGGCTACTACAACACCCGTCTGCCGGTGAGTCGCAATAGTGATGAATTCGATATGCTGGCGCGTCAGTTCAACCGGGTGCTGGATACGCTGGAACGTAACCTGACTGCGGTGCGCGGGGTGACAGACAATATCGCCCATGACCTGCGTACGCCTCTTTCACACTTGAGGATCGGGTTGGAACAGCTGCCGCAATACCCGGCGGAGGAACTCCCTGAACGCAGCGCCATCTTGATCGAAAAGCTGGATCACTGTCTGGCGACCTTCAACGCCATGCTGTCGCTGACCCGTATCGAAGAAGGGCAGCAAAAACTGGAGTTGGAGAGCTTCAGCTTGCAGCAGATGTGCACCGATCTGCTAGATATGGCTGATGTGTTGGCCGAGGCGGAAGGTCAGCAGCTCAAACTGGAAACTAATGAGGATTGCCGTATCACAGGCGATAAACACCTTGTATTCCAGGCACTGTTCAACCTGGTCGACAACGCCATTCGCTATGCGGGCGAGGGAGCCTGTATTACCATCTCGCAGCAAGCTAACCAGGTCATCATCAGCGACAATGGCCCTGGGATCCCTGAGGCGGAGCGTGAGCGGGTCTTCGAGCGGCTGGTGCGGCTGGATCCCAGTCGTCATAAACAGGGCACCGGCCTGGGACTCTCCATGGTCAAGGCGATCCTTTCGCGGCACAACGCCAGTATTTCGCTACAGGATAACCATCCCGGCCTTAGGGTCATAGTCACATTTCAGGTTTAACCCATGTATTCAGTGATAGCCACAGAACCCGACTTTATCCTGCTGGATAAGCGTCCTGGGGTTCATTTTCACAGCCAACACGGCGATGCTGGCTTAGTGGCCAGCGCCGAGCAGGAACTGGGCTATAAGCTCTATCCCGTACACAGGCTCGATACCTTGACCTCTGGCCTGTTGCTGCTGGCCCGTTCATCCGCGGCGGCGGCCGAATTTACCCGTATGTTCAGTGAACACAAGGTGCAGAAATATTATTTGGCGTTGGCCAAGGGTAAACCGGGTAAGAAACAGGGTTGGATCATAGGTGATATGGCTAAGTCCCGCCGTAGCCAGTACAAGCTGTTGCGTTCCACCGACAACCCGGCCGTTACTCAGTTCTTTTCTTGGTCGGTCGCCGAAGGGCTGCGACTGTACCTGCTTAAACCCCACAGCGGCAAGACTCATCAGCTGAGGGTGGCGCTTTCCAGCCTGGGAGTGCCGATTCTGGGGGATACTCTCTATGGCGGCAGCGCTGTTGAGGCTGATCGTGGCTACCTGCACGCCTATGCTTTGGAGTTTGAATGGCGCGGGCAAGTGCTTCGATACCTGAGTTTACCATCGCAAGGCGAAGTTTTTATGCAGCCGGGCGTTTTGAGTCAGTTGCAAACGCTTAAGCAACCCTGGGATTTGGATTGGCCCAAGCGCAAATGAATCTTGGGGCCGACCTTGCGGCTCACTCTCAGGGAAGGGAAAAAGGTTGCAAGCTGGGTGTCATGCTGCCAAGTTAAACGGGTTGTCCCTTTAATTCCTTGCCAGGAGTCATACCATGGATACCAACAAACTCTTGCTCGTCATTATCGCCATTTTGTTGCCACCGGTGGCGGTATTCCTCAAAGCCGGTGCCGGTAAAGACCTGCTGATCAATATCATTCTCTGCCTGTTCTTCTGGTTCCCCGGGCTGCTGCATGCACTCTGGGTGGTGACCAAGGACTGAGAACAAACGCTGAGACAGCGGCATTGGCCGGTCTTTGTTCGCGGCCAATCCGGGCTTTGGTTTCTCAAACGCAGAGGTTTGATTATTACATTTTTTGGGCCAGTTCCCTCAGTGAGGCGCTGGCCGCTTCGATGGAAGCCTGATGGCGCTCGTCGGCAAACTCCTGATATTCACTGCGCACTTCATAAAACTGCTCCACCCCCAGATAGTGGCTCAGGGTCTTGATGTGGGGACCCAGGTGATTCATTTCGGCGCGAATGCCTTCGTCGCCAAAGCCAAACTCGCCGCAGGAGTAAACCAACACCAGTTTCTTGCCGCTGAGTATCGGCCGCAGCGGAAAATCGCCACGCTTTAAGTCGAAGCTGAATGTGCGGTTGATGCGGATGACCTGATCAAACCAGGCCTTGAGTGCTGCCGGCATGCCGTAGTTGTACATGGGCGTTGAGATCAGAATGATATCGGCCTGCTGCAGTTCGTCGATAAGGCGGTCAGACAGTGCCAGCAGCCGTTGCTGCTCTGTGCTTTGCTGTTCCTCAGGGGTAAATACAGCGGCAATCCAATCTTGGGTGATGGTCGGCGGCGCTTGGTCACCCAAATCGTTATAGATGAATTCTGCTCCTTCATTTTTTGTCAGCCAGTGATCGCAAAATTGCTGCGCCAACGACTTGGAAATCGAATTATAGCTGGGCTTGTCATTGTCGGTTCTTCTCGCGCTGGCATCTATTCTTAAAAGGGTTTTCATCACTTTCTCCGTTTGTTTGCTCAGGGCATAACTATCTGGAATACCGCTCGAGTTGACAAAGGGTCATTTCTCACTTATAGATGAGTAAAATTCACTTATTTGACCGCAATGTTTGCCCATTTACCCACACTGAATAACTTGAGAGTGTTCGAAGCCGCCGCCAGGCATCTGAGCTTCAAGCTGGCTGCGGAGGAGTTGAGTCTGACTCCGACTGCCGTTTCCCATCAGATAAGAAATCTCGAGACTCAGCTGGACACCCGCCTTTTTATCCGTCAGACCCGGGCGGTATCACTGACACCGGCCGGAGCTGAGTTGGCAGAATCCTGCCGCCAGGCCTTGCTCGGCATAGCTCAGGGGATTGAACGTTTGGGAGTGACACCAAACCAGCTGAGAGTTTCCACCACCCATGGCTTTGCCGCCCTATGGCTGGCGCAGCGATTGCCGGACTTTCAGCAGCGTTTCCCCGAGATTCGGGTGTCGGTCAGCAGCAATGAAGGGCTGCAGCCTAGCGATCCTCTGGGTGAGACAGATCTCTGCATACGCTACGGCAAAGCGGCAGAAGGCGAAGAGGTGCTGTTCAGTGAGACCTTCGGCATTTACGCCAGTCCCGGTTATCTCAAGAGCAAGCAACATCAGGTGACGCTGTTGCAGACCCGCTGGCAGAACCCGGCTCTCGACGGGCTCGATTGGCAGCAATGGCAACAGACCTATCACGAGTTCAAGGGTGCCAGATTGCTGGAGTTTACCCAGGAGGATCACCTGGTACAGGCAGCTCTGGCCGGTGAAGGCCTGGCACTTGCCAGTTCTGTGCTGGTGGCCTCTTTGGTGGAGCGGGGATGGTTGAAACCTTGCTTGCCGGGCAAGGTGTTGCCTGGGCTCAGTTATCGGCTGCTGCCGGCACCCGGCCGCGAGCAGAGCCACAGAGTCAGGGTGTTTCTCGAATGGCTCAGGCAGCAGGCACTCAGCGGGGCGCCAGATAGGTCACAGGATTGAGATAAAACGCCTTCTTGTATCCCTGGGGCGCATCATCCATCAACCAAGGCATGGGCATCAGGCTGACTATGCTGTAGTGCAGATGGGGCGGCTTGCCTTTGGCATTGCCCGAGTCGCCGACCGTGCCCAGTTTGCTGCCCTGAGGTAGGTAAAAACCGTTCGGCTCCAGGCTGTCCAGATGGGCGAAATAATGCAACTTCCAGCCTGGCCCCAAGGCTAGCACTACCTTGCCGCCGAGACGCCACTCCCCTTGATAGAGGCGCAGCATGGGCGTCGGGGCCTGCACTTGAGTGCCGCGGGCGGCGAAGATATCTATGCCCTTGTGTACCCCTGAGGCGCCCCAGGGGTAATACCAGAAACTGTCTTTATGCCAGTCTTTGGCGCTGGCCTGGTGAACCGGCACCTGTGGGTTTTCCGGGATCAGGGCACCGGCAAAGATCAGCAGTAGCAGCAGGATAAAGCCATAACGTTTTTTCATTGCCGACACCTTCCTTAGCTTCAAAATTAACAGCAGATCGCTATTCGTGCTATCGAGCTTTAGTTCATCACGAGCCTATCAAGATAGCGCTTGGATGCAAAACCTATCCTGGTTCTGGAGCTTTACACTTGGCTTGCGTCCGGGAGTGCTATCACCGCTCTGCGCCAGAAAGATTTTCCGAGGACACCCGCCTGCGACATCAAGGGGTTGGGATCTCGGGTTATTCAGCAGCATCTCTGTAATCGAACATCCCATAATGCTTCAGTGGATTGGGACAAACAGTTCGTCCTGAATGGTCAGTTTATCTTGCTGCAAGCGGTAGACTGAGTCGAGCATGAAAGCCGCACTGCCTTGCCAGCAGAATCCGCCACTTCCTGAAATGCGTAATTGCTTATCGCGGCCCAGAGCCAGAGTAGAGAAGCCGCAAAAATCGCCACTGCCAAGCTTGCCGTCGGCAAAGGCCAGTTTGTGGCGCTCGGTGGCGGTTATCAGTTCGACATAGGGCGGTATCTGATCGCCGGCATCAAACTCGGTTTCCGCTTGCCCCGGAAACAGCCGCAAACAGGCCTGGCCCAACTGCCAGCTTGAGGGAATCGCCAGCGCATCCGCAGCACCTGCGATTGGGCAAGTTGGTTGACTGAAACTGCCGAGCTTTTGCTCTCTGTTGCTCTTACAGTTGGCGGCGTTGTATTGCAGGGCCGCCAGCACGGATTCACCCCCGAGGCGATAAAAGTGGCTACCCCAATTGAGCTCTTCATACTCGGCCAGGGCTATGCATTCGTTGAGCTGTCCGCTGCGCGACAGACCCAGCAAGAGATCGCTTATCAGCCAGTAGTAGCGGCGAACATCTTCGATGGCTGGCTCGGTCGCGCCTTTGATTTTGGGGAACAACTCATAGCCACATTCTTGATGAAAGGCGGCGAGTGCCGCCGTTGCCTGTTGATACTCGCCTTTGGCATAACCTTGCTGGAAATCACTCCTGGCCTTGGCCAGAGCCTGAGTGCTGCACTCGGCAGCGCTCAGAGAGGAAAAAGCCATAGAGAGCAGCAACAGCAAGAGTAAACGCATGGGTTAATTCCTTCTTCCCAGAATGCTCAAAATGCGCAGGAATAGGTTGATGATATCCATATAAAGCGCAGCGGCGCTGTCGATGGCGTTGTCGACCGTTTTTTCCTTGGCGTTGGCCTGGCCCCAGTCATAGCCAATGTAGCCGCAGAAGATTAGCACCACTATCCAGTCGATAATGCCGTGATGGGTCTTGAAGATAAATAGCTCTACCAGTTCGACAATGATCACCAACAGCAAGGCTATCGTCAGGGCGCTGGCTATGCGGGCAAAGAAGGCGGGAAACAGGGTACCCAATATCATCATCGCCAGGGTGACAATAGTAGTTATTCGCAGCGCCTCCAATACCAGAGTCGAATCATAGCTGCTGACCACCAGGTTAACTATCAGGCCGAAGGGAATAACGACTAGGTTGTAACCGAGAAAGCTTATCGCGGGCTGGGCTGAGCGTTCAAATAGATAGATGCCCGCCATACAACAGCCGAAGTAGCCGATAAAGAACAGCCAGGTTGGAATGGTAAGAATGATTTCGGGATTGATATTCAACACCATCAGGTAGTTGATCACAAAACCCCAGATCAGGGTCAGACCAACGACCAGGTTATATTTACCGGCACTGATCTGGCCCTTGTCGGTGCCATAGTTGCGTCGCAGGCTATTGTCCATAGCGAGAAGTTTCCTAGTTGTAGATTTCAGGCAAAATGAAAGCGCCACACGATATAGAAAAATATCAGGCTCAACAAGGCGCTATCGCCCAAAAGCTTGTGCGATATCTTCCTGCTTAGCAGAGACTATAGGCATAATCATGCTATAGAGATAAACCGTGGCTGACATTGTTGTGGGATGGGGTTTATTCGAAGCGGGCCGTGGCTTTAACTGGCTTGTTCCGGGCATTATCAAAGGATAGTCAGTAAAGAGGCTGCCCAGGCAGCCTCTTATTATTGCAGCCTCAACCGCAGACGGGGCAGTTGGCGATTTGCGGCAGCTTCATCTCGCGAAACTCCATGGTCATGGCATCGACCATCAGTAAACGACCGTAGAGCGGCTTACCGATCCCGCTGATGACCTTGATGGCTTCCACAGCTTGCAGGCAGCCCATCATACCGACGACCGGCGCCAAAATGCCCGACTCGACACAGCTGAGTTGCTGCTCGCCGAACAAGCTGCTGAAGCAGTGGTAACAAGGCATCTGTTGCTGATAACCGAAGACGGCGATCATCCCTTCCATCCGGATAGCGGCGGCGGACACCAAGGGTACTTTATGCCGAAAACAGCTGCGATTGAGCTGTTCGCGCACCGCAACATTATCGGTGCAGTCCAGCACCAGATGGTGCTCGGCAACCAGTTGATCCAATTCGGGATCATCCAATACCCCATTGATGGCTTCTATCTGCACATGGGGATTGAGTGCACTCAGGCTCTCTTTGGCCGATTCCACTTTGGGTTGGCCAATATTGCCATCCTGGTGCAATACCTGGCGCTGCAGGTTGGAAAGTTCGACAGTGTCGAAGTCCACTAGGGTCAACTTACCGACCCCGGCAACCGTCAGATACTGACCGGCAGCGCAGCCTAGGCCACCGGCACCTATCATTAGCACCTTGGCCTGTTTGAGCTTCTCCTGGCCTTCAATGTCCATCGCCTTGATGGAGATCTGCCGACTGTAGCGCAACATCTCGGCATCTGTGAGTATCTCGTCGGTCATATCGGCCTCAGCACAGCACGCTGTTATAGGGTTCTACTGTGACTCTGGTACCTGCAGGTGTGTCACCCTGCATCTGCTCCAGAATAATAAAACAGTTGGCCAGGCTCATGGAGGTTAGCATGCCGGAACCCTGAGAGCCGGTTACCGCCACTTCCAGTTCTCCATCCTGGTTGCGGCTTAAAATACCGCGCTGGTATTCCACTCGGCCGGGTTGTTTGCGGATTGGCGCAGTCAATTTGGCGTCCAGTAGTAACGGTTTATTTTGCGGCAGTCCCTGAAGTTTGTTCAACAGGGGCCAAACCAACTTGTAGAAGGTCACCATGGATGAAACCGGATTGCCTGGCAGGCCGCAGAATATCGCCTTGCCTATATGACCGAGGGCAAAGGGTTTGCCTGGTTTGATCGCCAGTTTCCAGAAGCTTATTTTGCCTTCCTCATCGAGGATCTGCTTGGTGAAGTCGGCATCACCAACCGAGACACCGCCTGAGGTGATCACCATATCGGCGCTGGCCGAGGCGTTGCGAAACGCTTGGCGGATAGCCTCAGGATCATCCGCAATAACCCCGAGATCCTGCCACTCGACACCGGCGCGGCTGAGCAGGCCCTGAATCGAGTAACGGTTGGAGTCGTAGATCTGACCGGGCGCCAACTCTGAACCCACAGGGCGCAATTCATCACCGGTGGAGAAGAAAGCGATTTTGGCCTTGCGGATCACTCTCAGACTGCTGATGCCTATGGTGGCCATCACTCCCATTTCGGCGGCGCCGATCAAGGTCCCCGCCTTGAGGACCTTGGTACCAGCCCGCAACTCTTCGCCGCGGCCACGGACATTATCTCCGGCCTGTTTGCAGGGCTCTATGGTGATCTGCTCGCCATTGGCCTCGGTTTTCTCCTGCATTTGCACTGTGTCGAACCCTACCGGCACTGAGGCGCCCGTCATGATGCGGACACAGCCGCCAGGCTGATACTCGCCTTCAAAGGGATGGCCAGCAAAAGAGCTGCCTAATAGTGTCAGGTTGCCCTTTTCGGGCAGATCGGTATAACGATAGGCGTAACCATCCATCGCCGAGTTATCGAATGGGGGCAAGTCTATGCTGCTGGCCAAGTCTTCTGCCAGCACTCGTCCCAGAGAATCCGACAGTTGCACGGTTTCTGTATCTTCCAACGGGGTGACTTGCTCGAGCAGCAGGGGGAGAGCGAGATCCGGGTGCATCAGCCCTGGATGGGCACAGACGTCTTGCGGCTTGGACATAGAGCAACCTTATTTGAGCTATTACTGAACCTGGTTGGCTATTATGCCATGCTGAAAGCGGATGACTATGATCTGCATGCCAGTTTTCGAGCCCTGGAGCCCGGCTTTTCCTTTTACTGTCAGCAGATTGCAACAAATGGCAAATGATAACTCAAGTTAAATGAAAAGTGTTTTCATTATAAATCATTGCCTTAGGTAAAGATTCTTGCATTTGTTGTGCCCCTTGATAACAATAGCGCCCATGAAACAGATACCCGAAATGAGAGGCAAGGATATGTTGGCACAAGCCATGATTGATAAGTTGAATGAGCAGATCAATATGGAGTTTTTCTCCTCTAACCTGTATCTGCAGATGAGCGCCTGGTGTGAAGACAAGGGCTTTGAAGGCGCGGCCAAGTTCCTGCGTGATCACGCCGATGAAGAGATGCAGCATATGCGTCGTCTGTTCACTTATGTGAGTGAAACCGGTGGTATGCCTCTGCTGGGCGCCATTGAAGCTCCCAAGGCTGACTTTGAATCCCTGCTGTCCCTGTTCGAGTACACCTATGAGCACGAACAACTGATAACCAGCAAAATCAATGCCTTGGCACATACCGCCTTCACGACTCAAGACTATTCTACCTTCAACTTCTTGCAGTGGTATGTGGCCGAGCAGCACGAAGAAGAGAAGCTGTTCAAGTCGATAGTCGATAAGATCCGTCTGGTGGGCGAAGATGGCAAGGCGCTGTTCTTGATCGACAAAGATCTGATGCAATTGGCCAGCGAAGCCGGCGCAACCGTGATGAATGCACAAGTGTGATCCGTTGGCTTGTTCGCGTTAGTCAGGCATAAGGTGAAGGCCTATGCCTGACCTCAACGTTTTTAAGAGCCTGAATGTTAATTGGGCTCTTCGCCGATAGGCATCAGACGTTTACTAAAGATGTCTCCTTCGAGTAGCAATTGAGTCAAGGCATCGAAGGGTAGTGGTCGGGACATGAAATACCCCTGGCCATAATCGCAGCCCATGGATTTCAAGAGTAACCATTGGGCCTGTGTTTCAATACCTTCGGCCACCAGCTGGAGTTCCAAGCTCTTGCCCATCATGACTATTGCTCGCACCAGATTGGCATCGGCCTCATTATTCAAGGCGTTATCGACAAAACTCTTGTCGATCTTGATGACTGAAATGGGGAACTTGCGCAGATAGCTCAAGGAGGAGAAGCCGGTCCCGAAATCGTCCATGTAAATAGTGATCCCCTGGCTGCGGATGCTACTGAGGATTTCCAGGGAGTTGGGGTTGTCATCCAACAACATGGACTCAGTGATTTCTATGTGCAATTTTTCAGGCTCGATACCATGCCGCTTGATCGCTTCGGCAACCAGAATGTCGAAACTTTCACCTCGGGCATTGATGCACTGACGACTGGAAACATTGATAGCAACTTCAAGGCGGATCCCTTTTGCCTGCCAGCGATTGAGATCTGTCAGTGCCTGTTCCAGCACCCACTCGCCAATGGGTTCTATCAAGCCTGTGCTTTCCGCTATCGGGATAAAGCGTTCAGGACTAATCCAACCATAATCGGGATCATGCCAACGCAGTAAGGCTTCTACCGAGGTGATCTTACCTGTTTCCATTGAAACTATGGGTTGGTAATGTAATTTGAATTCCTGACGCTGTACTGCCTGACGTAAGCGCTGTTCCAACTGCAGACGCTCCAACATGCTGGCATTCATGGCCGGGGTAAAGTATTTGTAGTTATCGCGTCCATCATCTTTGGCGCTATACATGGCGGTTTCGGTATTACGGGCCAAAGCATCAATATCCTCACCATCCTCCGGGTACACTCCGATACCAAAACTGACCGAGATCAGTGTCTCTTTACCATCGAGATCGAAGGCGCCGTTAAACAGAGCCTTGACCCGGTCGGCAATGGCCGACAGATCGATATCATTCTTGCAGTGTGGCAGTATGACGGCGAACTCATCACCGCCGATGCGGGCGATAAATAGTTGTTTGTCTGGCAATGACTCTAAGCGTCGAGCCACTTGTTGCAACAATAAGTCACCATGTTTGTGCCCCAACGCATCATTGATGTATTTAAAGCGGTCCAGATCTATCAGTAGGGTCGCTACCTTGTGGCCATGCAGCCTGGCTTGCAATAGCTCGTGGTGCAGACGTTCGTTGAACATCTTACGGTTCGGCAGGCGGGTTAAAGCATCAAAGTGGGACTGATACCAAATATCTTGCTCATATTTTTTGCGGTGGCTGATATCAACAAATAAACCTATGTGTTTGAGTATGTTGTTGTTATCGTCGCGAACCAGTGTAATGGCCAGGAATTCCGGATAGATCTCGCCGTTTTTGCGTTTGTTCCAGATCTCACCTTCCCATTTGTTATGGGTTAATAGGGTATCCCACATACTGGTGAAGAAGGCCTTATCATGGCGATGGGAATTGAGCACCGATGGGTTGCGCCCTTGCACTTCTTCCAAGCGATAGCCGGTAATACGAGTGAACGCAGGGTTGATCAGTTCAATATGGTTATCGGCATCGGTAATCACTATCCCTTCACCCGAATAGTCAAAGACGGCGGCCGCTTGTTTGAGCTGTTGATGGGACTTTTGCCGTTCATTGAGCATTTGCGACAAGGCCTGAGCCATGTCGGCCAATTCATCTTTGCCTTCAACATGGATAGCCAAATTCAGATTAGGATCTTTAGCCATCAAGTGCATATTGTCGCGGATAGCATAAATCCGCTTGAGCAGGTTTTGGCTCAGGGCTTGGCCAATCCACATCAAGATCACTACAGTGATGATCGAGCAAACCAGATACAGGCCGATTAGTTTCAGTGAGTGGTCTAATTGCTGGCTGGACATGGCCAGAATATCATCGGTGATATTGTCGGCCATGGCGTCCATTTGCTGAATTCGTTTGCTTGCCAGACGCCACCAGACTTCCGCGGGTACCGGGGGGCTGGGTTCACTCAAGGTCCTCAGGGCAGTGTGGATAGCTTCATCAGAGAGTTGTACTTGTTGATCTATGGTGCTGACTTTTACACCGCTGGCCCGCAGTTCGGTAACCAGCAGCATTTTTTGCGCATACTCTTTTAATTTATTATCGAGCGTATCTATGGCCTGTTGCTGTGTACTGTTTAAAAACGGCATTTGTTGCAGTTTGGCCAAGATCTGCTTAAGGGGAGTGAGCTTGTCGTAAAAGTCTATCCGATAGTGTTCATCTCCACGATACAAGAAATTTTTGAATTCATGTTGTAAGCCATCGTAGCCAATTAAGGCACTGAAATGTTCGACTTCGCGACTGATGAGATCCTGACGCCGTAATTGTTCACGGATCTTCGAGAGCTCTTGGCTTTCTTCATTGTCCAGCAGCTTTTCCAGGCTGAGTTTGTGGTTTTCCAGGGCTATGGATTGATAGAGCTCCAGGCTCTGGGCTTGTTCTGTCAGCAGGATTGCCAGTTGTTCATAGTTTTGAGTGCTAAATCGGCGTTGAGTCAAGAGTCGGTTGGCCAGCTCCCTTTCCCTCACAGCCAGCTCCTGCAGTCGCAGTAGGGCGGTCAAATCAGCATAGGCCATGGCTTGTTGCACATCGCCGGCCAAGGATTGCAGGTTGACTATACCCAGTAATAGTTCATCGTTGAATTCAGAGTAGAAGTTAAGCGAAATACTCTGCGCCTGGCTCAGCAGGCAGTTACGATTGAGTTCCAGCTGTTCGGTACGCTCATCGAGCATATCCAACTCTTTGAGCAGCTTTTGAATGGCATCAGGGTCGTGACTTAATTTTTCTGCCAACTGGCTGATATAAGGGGACTGATTGAGCTCACTAATCAGGGCCGATACTTTATGCTGTTGCTTGGTCAGCTCCTCGTTGAAACAGCTCCCGCGGCAGCTGATATAGGCAGAAGTGAGGCCTCTCTCCTGTTGTACTTCATAGAGTAAATTTGAAAGGCTTCTAGATATTTCAACCGCATAGCGGCTTTTCGTGGCTAGCTGGTAGTTCTGATACAGCTCAAGGATACGAATACAGCCCAACAGACAAAGCACCAGAATGGGTACCAAGGCGTACAAGAGCAATTTGTGCTTCAGGCTGAATTTGCTGAACACAGACAAGGTCTCCAGGGGGACTTATGAATAAAGAATGAGCTATGACCAATGCTTGGTTAATAAGCCGTGCGACCTCACATTGTTAGCACAGATAACGGAGGGCGGCGAACCCTTACTGAAGGATTTCTTAAGCTGGTCACGAAATTATTTGTATAGCGACCTTTGTTTGTAAATAAGTGTTTTATTTGATAAAAAACTGTTTCGCCATCTAGGGTCCACAGGGCAACTCCCCGTGGACCAATAGCGGGAACTTAGCCGGCGTTGGCCAGCAGAGATTCACGATAGCTGACAATATCCTCGATGGAGAGAACCGGCAGGTCGTGTTGGGCACCAAAGGCGATGATTTGTGGCAGTCTGGCCATGGTGCCATCCGGATTGGTCACTTCGCACAGCACTCCGGCGGGTTTTAGGCCTGCCAGTTGCATCAAGTCCACAGTGCCCTCTGTGTGACCGCGGCGGGTCATCACACCACCGGGCTGAGCCCGCAGCGGATAGACGTGCCCAGGGCGGGCCAGGTCTTCCGGTTTGGCGTTGTCGGCAATGGCGGTCTTGATCGTCGTCACCCGGTCGGCAGCGGAAACCCCGGTCGTGACTCCGACTTTGGCCTCAATGCTTACGGTAAAGGCGGTGCCGAATTGGCTAGAGTTGTTTTCCACCATGGGCGGCAACTGCAGGGCCTTGATTTTCTCGTCGGTAAGGCAGAGACAGACAATGCCGCTGCATTCGCGGATCAGCATCGCCATCTGGGCGTTGGTCAGGCTCTCGGCGGCGAAGATAAGGTCGCCTTCGTTTTCTCTGTCTTCATCGTCGACCACCAAAACACCGCGGCCTTGACGCAATGTTTCGAGGGCGGTTTCGACTCTTTCAATCGGGGTGCCAAAAGGCGCTAATAATGACTGATTCATGGTAAAAATCCTTAAATTACGGCTTGGGTTTTCCAGAATCAGGGCAAAGAAAGGAATAGTGGGCGTCTCTGCCGCTGGCAGAGACGTATCACTAAGCGGATCGCCTCGCGGCAATCTGATTCTCTTTCATCCGGACTGAGCCATCTAAATGGCAACACCGTCGGCTCTGGAATAGTCACGCTAGGTCGTGATGACACCAGATCTGCTGACCCCGCCAAAGTCTGGCGGGCGCTCGCGGGCTTTCATGTCGCTGACACGATTTACCGCCGGTGGGGAATTTCACCCCGCCCTGAGAATTGACCTGTCACTTGTATGTGGCAGGCGGCACCAGCATGCGCCTGTTACATACAAATGACAAGCGGACAGGGTCACATTTTCTGTGGGTGAAGGGGGAGCCTTTGAGAGTAGGGCTTAGATGGCAGGGCTTGCCGTTGGCGCCGGTCGGCGTCACTATATGCAGGCGGCCTGTAGTCGAGGGAGTAGGCCGCTGATATTAACGCTAAGGAAGAGTGATGAGTCGAGCAGGATCCCTGATGTTGGTTTTAGGCACAGCCTTGTGGCTGTGCGGATGCAGTGGAATGAATTCAGAAAATAAGCTGGTGGCACCGGTTGCCGAAAAACGTCCCCACACCATGAGTCTTCACGGTGTAACCAGGACAGACGACTATTATTGGCTGCGTGACGATGAGCGCAAGGCCCCGGACGTTATCGACTATCTGGAGCGAGAAAACGCCTATACCGCCGCGCGTCTTAAGCCTTGGGAACCGCTGAAACAGAAACTGTTTAAAGAGCTGACCTCCAGGCTGGAGCAGGATGAAAGCAGCGTGCCATATCGCTGGCATAACCATTGGTATTATCGCCGTTTCGAGGCCGGGCTGGAGTATCCGGTGATCGCCAGAAGCCGTGAGCTCAATGGTGAAGAGCAGTTGCTGCTAGATGTTAACCGGCGCGCCGAGGGGCAGGAGTTTTACGCCCTGGGCGGAGTGTCTGTCAGCCCGGATGAGCAGATACTGGCCTTTGCCGAGGATACCCTCAGCCGTCGTATTTACAGCGTTTATTTTAAAGATCTTGCCACCGGGGAACTGCTTGCCGACAAGCTGACGGGCGTCGATGGCCGGGTTGTCTGGAGCAATGACAACCGTTATGTGTTCTATATCGCCAAAGACCCACAGACTCTGCTGGGATACCAGGTTTTCCGGCACAAGCTGGGAAGCCCCCAGAGCGAGGATCTGCTGGTTTATGAAGAGCAGGACGATACCTTCTATATCTCTCTCGGCAAGAGTCTGGATGAATCCCTGATTGTATTGCACCACGAGAGCACCACGACCAGTGAAGTTTCCCTGCTCGATGCCAACGCCCCGCTCGGCGAATTCCGGGCGTTTCTGCCGCGGGAAGAGGGCCACGAATACAGCATCGCCAAGCGTGGAGATGAATTCTTCATCCTCAGCAACTGGCAGGCGACCAATTTCAGGCTGATGAAAACCACGGCTGCCGATGCCGACGACAAGCGCAAGTGGCAGCAGGTACTGGCCCATGATCCCGAGGTGCGCCTCGAAGACCTGTTATTGCTGGACGATTATCTGATAGTACAGAGCCGCAGCCAGGGGCTGAGCCATATCAAGGTCTATCCCCATACAGATCTCAGCCGCGGCTATGAATTGACCTTTGATGATCCGGCCTATGTGGTTGGTCTGGATATCAATCCCAGCCAGCACAGTCGCGAACTGAGGTTATATTACTCGAGCCCGACTACCCCCGAGAGTATTTACAGTTATCAACTGGATAAGCCGGGCGAGCGTAAACTGCTCAAACAGGAAAAGGTGTTGGGGGACTTCGAGCCCGGCAACTATCAGGCCGAGCGCTTGTTGATCCCGGCCCGTGATGGTGCCCAGGTGCCCGTGACTCTGGTGTATCGCAAGGACAAGTTCCGTAAAGACGGCAGCAACCCGCTGTATCAGTACGGTTATGGTGCCTACGGCCATATCATAGAGCCGGACTTCGACGCCTCTGTTCTAAGCCTGCTGGATCGCGGCGTGGTCTATGCCATTGCCCATGTCCGGGGCGGAGAGATGCTCGGCAGGCCTTGGTATGATGATGGCAGGCTGTTTAATAAACGAAACAGTTTCAATGACTTTGAAGACACTACCCGAGCACTTTTGGATCTGGGTTATGCCGCACCCGGCAAAGTGGTTGCCGCCGGAGGCAGTGCCGGTGGTTTATTGATGGGCGCCGTGGTCAATCAGGCTCCGGATCTTTACCTGGCGGTGGCCGCCCATGTGCCCTTTGTGGATATAGTCACCACCATGCTCGATGAGTCGATTCCGCTGACGACCAATGAATATGATGAGTGGGGCAACCCCAATGACAAGCCCTACTTTGACTATATGCTGAGCTACTCGCCTTATGACAACATTCGCCATCAGGCCTACCCGCATCTGTTGGTGACCACAGGGCTGCACGACTCCCAGGTGCAGTATTTTGAGCCGGCCAAGTGGGTGGCCAAACTCAGGGATTATAAGACGGACGACAATCTGCTGCTGTTACAGACGGATATGGAGGCCGGCCATGGCGGCAAGAGCGGACGTTTCCGGCAATTTGAAGATACCGCGCTGGAATATGCTTTCTTCCTCGGCCTGTTGGGGCTGGAATGAGTGGTGATAACTGGCAGCTGTATATCCTGCGCTGCGCCGGGGGCGAACTGTACACAGGGATCACCAAGGATGTGACCCGGCGCCTGCAGGAGCATCAGAGTGGCGGCCCAAAAGCCGCCAAATATCTGCGTGGTCGCGGGCCTTTGCAACTCGTTTATCGTGAAGAGATTGGCAGCCACGGTGATGCCTTACGGCGGGAAATGGCGGTAAAAAAGCTGAGCAAGCGCGCCAAACTGAGTTTGATTGCGAAGTCCGCAGCTATGCCGGGGTGAGTGACCTTAAAAAAGAAAAAGGAGCAGGAGCGCCAATGGCCGGGCCATTACAGCGGGCGCTTCCTGCGGTCGGGAAGAGGGTCCCCAAGGAGGGGGTGATGGCTCATCGGCGATGGCCCATCAGGAAGATAGTGACAAAGGGCCGCGGCCGGTGAGTTCCGCAATGCCAGTCGACGACTGTTTCTCTTATCAGCTAAAGCAGAAAATATGCCAAAACATAATGCATTGTTTATGTTTGCTATTTTTGCAACTACTTTCCAGCAAGTGTCCGCAGTAGTGTCCTCTTTCCTTAAAAAGTGACCGATTTGGCTATTCGGGTGTCCGCCGGACACTCGGCTCAATCAGGGACTGAGCCTCAGTTTGTAAGCGCCCGGAGATCGCCGGCGAATAAACCAATATCAGGCAGAAAATCTGGAGATGAGATAGATGAAAGGGATGGATCATCAAAAAGAGTACCAAAGGCTGAATCAACTGGCCTGGAATGAGCGTACCAAGTTACATCTGCAGTCAGAGTTTTATGACGTTAAGGGTTTTCTCAGTGGTCGCAGTTCGTTGCGGGAAATAGAGCTGGCGGAACTATCGGTCAAGGGCAAGTCCTTGCTGCATCTCCAGTGTCACTTTGGTCTAGATACTCTCTCCTGGGCCAGGGAAGGTGCCGCCAGTGTCGCAGGCCTAGATTTGTCTGACGAGGCCATTACCAGCGCCCGCCAACTGGCGGAGCAAGCCGCTATCGACGCCGAGTTTGTTTGTGGCGACCTCTATCAGGCGCCGGCTTTGCTGCAGCGCCAATTCGATCTCGTGTATGTCTCTTATGGCGCGCTGGTTTGGTTGCCGGATCTACATCGCTGGGCAGAAACTGTGAGTGCTTGCCTTAAGCCGGGCGGTGAACTCTACCTGGCCGAGTTCCATCCATTGCAGGCATTGTTTGACGGTTATGACTACTTCCACACAGGTAAGGCCGATGTAGAGTTGGAGGGCAGCTATACCGAGAATGCTCAGGAAGCACAGCATACCACGGTTTGTTGGTCACACTCCCTGAGTGATGTCATCAGCGCCTTGTTGGCCAATGGTTTGCAGTTGCGGGCTTTTCGCGAGTATGACTTCAGTCCCTATGACTGTTTCGAGGGCTTGCAGGAGGATATGCCGGGGCGTTTCAGGTTATATCATCAAGGCAAAGCCATTCCCTTGGTCTACAGCTTGAGAGCGGTCAAGGAAGGCTAAAGAAACAGGGCCTAAAGGCCCTGTTTAAACTGTATTTTATCTCAGGCGTGAGAATCGTTTGGCTCGCTGAACTTACCAGGCGAGCTCAAGAATTTCACGGCTGCTGTCCAGACCAAGATCGCCGGTTTCAGACAAGGCGGTCATGCCGTGAGCTTCCAGTGCGGCAACGACATCGGCGATACGTTCTTGCGGCACATCATAGTCGCGCAGACGAGTCTTGAGGCCGACCTGTTCAAAGAAGGCCTGAGTGGCTGCAATGGCTTGCTCGATACGGCTGTCTTCATCACCCGAAGTGATATCCCAAACCCGCTCGGCATATTGCAGCAGTTTGGCGCGTTTCTGTTCCTTGCGCACCCGCCATACAGAGGGCAGGACTACGGCCAGCGTTTGCGCATGATCTATGCCGAACATGGCGGTCAGTTCGTGGCCTATCATATGAGTGGTCCAGTCTGCCGGTACGCCGCTGCCTATCATGCCGTTGAGCGCCGAGGTGGCACTCCACACCAGGTTGGCGCGGGCATCATAGTTCTCCGGCTCGGCCACGGTGACAGGGCCCACTTCAATCAGGGTCTTCAGTATGCCTTCGGCCATTCTATCCTGAACTCTGGCATCCACGGGGAAGGTGACGTATTGCTCGACCACGTGTACGAAAGAGTCGACTACGCCGTTGGCGACCTGGATCTTCGGCAAACTGAAAGTCAGGCTGGGATCCAGCACGGAGAATACCGGGAAGCTCTGTGGATGAGTCACGGGGAACTTGCCACCCTGATGGCTAATCACGGCAAAGGCATTCATTTCTGAGCCTGTGGCCGGCAGTGTCGCTACCGTACCGACGGGCAGTACCTCTGTCACAGGAACCGGGTTGAAACCGTGATGCAGCAAGCTGCTGCTGTCGCCATCGAATTTTGCCGCCAGGGCAATAAACTTGGTGCCGTCCATCACTGAACCGCCACCGACGGCCAACAGAAAGTCGATGGATTCGCGCCGCGCCAGCTCGGCAGCTCTGGCCAGGGTGTCATATTTGGGGTTGGCCTCAATGCCACCGAACTCAAACACAACGCGGTCGCCCAGCGCGGTTATGACCTTATCCAGGGTGCCGAAGCGTTTGACACTGCCACCGCCGTAAGTCACCAGCACCCTGGCATTCGTCGGTACCAGTTGATCCAGTTCTGCCAGTCTGTCTTTACCAAATACTATGTGGGTAGGATTGCGATAGTCGAAATTGAGCATGATATTTCTCTCTTCTACAGCCGAAAAACTATGCTGTCATCTTAGTCCCCTTAGCTTGGATTGAAATACACATTGCTGGAGCATTTATGCCTATTCCTGCCTAAATTGGTTAATAGGGGCTTGAATATGGCTATTTTGATGCTTTTTTCTGTAATAGTGCTAGCATCCAACCCATTGAAGGTTGGAGAGTGTTATGAGTGATATTGCAGCCTTAATGGCGGCCCTGGCGGTGGATGAAGGGGTCAACAGCACCAGCCTGCCAGGGGTGCATCTGTTTCGCAGTTCGGCCTATGGTAGCCGTGGCCCCATGTGTTATTCCCAAGGGATCATGATAGTCGGCCAGGGGCGTAAGCGTGTCTATCTCGAAGATAAGATCTATGACTATGACCCGCAGAACACCTTGGTGATGACAGTGCCTATGCCTGTGGAGTGTGAAACCTTTGCTTCCGAGGAAGAGCCGGTATTGGTACTCATGGTGGATATAGATCTGCAGCAACTGAACCAGTTGATCCGCATGATGGATCAACACCACAAGGTGCCCAAGGATCTCGATGATGCCCGTCAGAGCGGCTTCTTTGTTGCCGCCAACAGCGAAGACATGCTCTGCTGTGTCGAGCGTTTGCTGCTGGCTCTGCAGTCGCCGTTGGAAGCCGAGGTCTTGGGTAAGGCCATGGTGCAGGAGTTGCTGTTTCGGGTGTTGGCTTCCGACAATGCGGCGCCTTTATATGCGCTGGCGCTCAGTCATACCCGTTTATCCCGGGTAGAGAAGGCGCTCAAATATCTGCATCAGAACTATCGTGAAAGTGTGGAGGTAGAGCAGCTGGCCGAGTTGGTCAACATGAGCCCCTCGGCATTTCATCGCTGTTTCAAGGAGGTCACGGCCTCATCGCCCATTCAGTACTTGAAGAAGATCCGCCTCAATAAGGCCAAAGAGCTGCTGCAAAGACAGCGCCTCAAGGTGAAGGAAGCGGCACTGGAAGTGGGCTATGAGAGCCCGGCTCAATTCAGCCGGGAGTTCAAGCGTTACTTCGACCAGAGTCCGGTAGAGGTTGCCCGTTTGTAGTTGTCAGGGGCGAGGGGTCCAGTGGGTCTTCCTTACTGTTACTTCTCCCGTATCTGGTTGATATTCCATGATCAGTGTCTCTTCATTTCGCTGAATAAAGTACACGGAACGATAGGTGCAGATATTGGGGTCCTGACTATAGGTGTAAGCAATATCGACATTAGCTTTGGGCAGATCGACATCTTCCACATAGGCAATGCTGAGGTCGGTATCTGTGAGACCATGCCACAACTGTTCGCAGGCGTTGAAAATATGGGTATCTTTACCTGCAGTGGCATAGGGCCAGCCATTGGCACTGGAATCGACGCTGCCGTCACCAAAGCTGGCGAGATTGTCGATGGCGCCCTGATATCCCTTGGCCAGATAGCCGCTGTGATAGAGTTTTACCGCAGATTCAAAGGCGGCATATTGGCCTTTAAGCACCTGTTCTGTGGCATCGTTGCGCAAGTTGATGAATTTAGGTGCTGCAACAACAGCTAGGATCCCGAGAATGATAATGACGACTATCAGTTCAATCAGGGTAAATCCCTGATATCGAGTTACTTTCATGTTGGTGCCTTTTGAGAATGAACTTGAAATCCATTCAGACTCCTGATGAGCTGAATGTGCGGCAGTCTAGCCAAGCAGAAATCTTCTGACAAGCGGAGAATATTCTGGATGGCTGCAGCTCCGGAATGGCGTTTTACCACAAATAAAGAGGCCAAACCTTGCGCAGACTAAAGTATTGTTTTCCTCGAAACCATAGTCAGGTTCACATTCTGGTGGGCCTGTCATTAAAAGAATTTTGTTGCTGACCCTATTGGGGAGATAACGGGCTAATATTGATACAGAAACTATCAGGGAGGAAAACAGATGAAATGGATTGGGATCTTGTGTGGCTTGTTGGTGTCACTGCCGGTAGCCGCCGAAGGGGAATACTTCTCTGAGGAGATAGTTCAGCAAGGGACCTTGGCCAACGAAACCCTGCTCAAGGATACTATGCCAGGCGTGGCCGCCGAAGTGGCTCGTCGCGGCTGTGAGGTGCCGGAACAGTTTTTCGCCTTTGTGCTGGCGATGCCCAAGGGCAAAGTCGGTGAGCGCTACTGGCATGAACGCTGGATAGTCGAGGGTTGTGAGCGTGAGTATCCGGTGGATATCGAATTTCGCGAAGATGGTGTCAACGCCGCCTACTGGACCATTAAGAGACCAGGCTGAACCACTGGGTTAGTGGTTCTGGCAATACTCTCAGAAAGAACAGACCCCGGCCTTGGCCGGAGTCTTGATCTTCAAGGTTTAACATAAACTGGCTTTAAGCGACCTCGGGGGTGTTTTGCGGCAATTGCGCCCGAACCTCTTTGAGACGCTGTTCATACCAGGCGGTTTCGGCTTCGGTAAAGCTCCGCAGCAGCTCCTGTTGCTGAAGCACCAGATCCCCCCCCGGTAAACTGATCCGGTTACGGTCTTCCAGTTCCAGCTGCAGCCATACGGCGGCGTCTACCCGTTGGTTCAGCTCTAGGTAGGTTTCATACAACTCTTCATAGGCCGTAGTTTCTCCGCCGGAGGCGGCCTTTTCCAGCCAGGGCAGTGCTTGTTGGAGATAGTTGCGTGCTTGTTCATCCGCATACAGTAAAGCCTGCCCCTTGAGCAGATCCAATCGGGCCTGCGCTAGGCCATCTATGGGGTGTAGCGCCAGATATTCTTGCCTGAGTGCTTCGGCCTGTTGTTTTTCCGATTGGCTCATACGTGCGGCCAGCGCCTCTCTCGACGCGATATATTCGGCTTCGTCACCCATGGAAGCAAACTCGAAGTGCATCAATGCCCGTGGTAGCTGACGAATGACCCCCAGCCCCAGTTCATATATTTGGCCGAGATGAAAATGGGCGTCAAGATCCCAAGCCTGTGCCAGGGGCTCCAGTATTGCTTTGGCGCGCAGGTGATCCTGACTGTCGTGGGAGTACGCGATTAGGAAACCGGCCAATTCCATCGCGGCTTCGTAATCATCATCGTCTTCGCTGGCGGCAGCTTTTTCCAACCATGTTCTGGCCTTGTGCAGATCTTGGGGTAACTCTTCACCATCCAGATAACGTTGTCCCAGCTTTAGTTGAAAATAACTACTGTCCTGGGCCAGCTCAATCAATAGCTGTTCGGCCTGGCGTTTGTCCACCGGGCCGCCTAGGCCTTGCAACATCATTTCTGCCAGCTGGATTGCGCACCCTGTTTGGCCGAGCTGGTATGCCTTGGTGAGCCAGAACCTTGCCCGCTGCAAATCGGCTTCGCCTTGCCTTGGCTCAAGTAGCATTTCCCCCAGATTCATACAGGCTTCGGGATCATCTTTGGCGGCGGCCAATTCGAGCCATTTCATCGCCTTGCAGCCGTTTTCATCGAGTGTCGGATTACGGGAATAGATTCGTCCCAGTTGGCTCTGGCTCTTGATATCACCGGCTTCGGCTCTGGGTAATAAGTTTTGTTCCAGTAGTTGGAGATTGTCACCCAAAGCAGGGTGCTTGTTTAACTCCAATTGGAAGTTAAACATATGGGCAAAATTATCATCCAGAGCGGAGGCCTTGATGGCCCAATATTTTGCCTTGTCGGCATCGTTGGCCACCATCTCCAGCTCGGGACGGGTATAGAACTTATAGAGCAGCATCGCAGCGATATGATTATCTTTATTGGCGGCTTGCTCCAGCTTCTCGATGCCTTCAGCGACTCTATTGTGGTTAATGAGTCTTATGCCCTCATTGACCATGGCACTCGGCTCGTTGCTCTGTAGTGCGAGTGCTCGCCGCTGGTCTTTCACGAATATAAAAAAGGCTATAAACATAATAAAAAAGGTCATAAACGCGATAGCGTACAGTACTAGTTCCATTGTTTTCCTTAACCTTTAAGCTAGTGACAGCGATTGAAGAAACACTTTTGCAATCCTGTGAGCCATTTTCCTGAGTACTGAGACCTTGGCTTATGGGGTGAAAGTCCCTAAACAGCGATCCCGGCAGGTACCATTATTTCTCCTTGGCTTTCAGGCTAACTTATCATTTGGTATTAGGCCATCGGTCAATTCGGTCATTTGCATCAACAAATTTTTGCATCACTTGATGCCAGAGATGATCTATGAGGAGTGAATCGGGATGAATGCTGCCAACCATCTTGGTGATTAGAGGTTGCACCGCTCTGTCGACAAAGAGCTCCGGATGGGCCGTCAGAAAAAACAGACCCCGGCCTTGGCTGGGGTCTTGATCTTCAGGGGTTAACATAAACTGGCTTTAGGCGGCCTCGGGGTTATTTTGCGGCAACTGTGCCCGAACCTCTTCGAGACGCTGTTCATACCAGGCGGTTTCGGCCTCGGTAAAGCTTTGCAGCAGTTCCTGTTGCTGCAGCACCAGATTACCCAACAAACCAAACTGGTTATGTTCTTCCAGTTCCAGCTGCAGCCATACGGCGGCGTCTACCCTTTGGTCCAGCTCGAGGTAGATTTCATACAGCTCTTCATAGGCCAGAGTTTCTCCGCCGAAGGCGGCCTTCTCCAGCCAGGGCAGCGCTTGTTGCAGTTCCTTGTATTCTCGCTCATCCGCATATAGCAGAGCCTGGCCCTTGAGCAGATCCAATCTGGCCTGGGCCAGGCTGTCTATGGGGTGCAGCGCCAGATATTCCTGCTTGAGTGCTTCAGCCTGCTGTTTTTCTGATTGGCTCAGGCGCGCCGCCAGTGACTCTTTGGCTGCGATATACTCAGCTTCCTCGCCCATGGCGGCAAACTCGAAATGCATCAGTGCCAGCGGCAACTGGCGATTGACGCCCAGCCCTTGTTCATAGAGTTTACCGAGTTGAAAATGGGCACTAAGATCCCAAGCCTGTGCCAGGGGTTCAAGTATTGCCTTGGCACGCAGATGATCCTGACTGTCGCGGGAGTGTTCGAGCAGGAAACCGGCCAACACTGTACCTGCCAGGCTATCATCTTCATCGGCCGCGGCCTTTTCCAACCATTCTCTGGCCTTGTGCAGATCTTGAGGTAATTGGTCACCGCGCAGGTAGCGCTGTCCCAGCATCAACTGAAAGTAACTGCTGTCCTGGGCCTGCTCTATCAACAGCTGCTCGGCCTGGCGTTTATCCACCGGGCCGCCTAGGCCTTGCAACATCATTTCCGCCAGATGACCGGCGCTAGCCGCTTCACCCAGCTGGTGTGCCTTGGTGAGCCAGAATCTTGCCTGCTGCAAATCGGCTTCACCTTGTCTGGGTTCCTGCAGCAATATCCCCAGATGAAAGCAGGCTTCGGGATCATCTTTGGCGGCGGCCAACTCGAGCCATTTCATCGCCTTGCTGCCGTCCTTATCGAGTATCGGGTTACGGGAATAGACCCGTCCCAGTTGGCTCTGGCTCTCCGTATCACCGGCTTCGGCTCTGGGGAGTAAGTTTTGCTCCAGCAGTTGAATATTGTCACCAAAAGCAGGGTGTTGGCGCAGCTCCAACATCAGGTCATGGAGCTTGGCAAATTCATTGTCCAATGACGAGGCCTTGGCGGCCCAATGCATCGCCTTGTCGGCATCGTTGGCCACCATCTCCAGCTCGGGACGGGTATAGAACTCATAGAGCATTTGGGCAGCGGCGGGATGATCTTTATTGGCGGCCTGTTCCAGCAGTGCTATGCCTTCATCGACGCTATTTCTGCCAATCAGTCTCAGGCCTTCGTTGGCCATGGCATCCGGGTCGCCGCTTTTTACCGCCTGGGCTCGTTGCCACTTTTTAAGGGCGATAAAGAAGGCCACAAACGCGATAATGATCAGTATCAGTTTCATTGTTTTCCTTAACCTTGGGGAAGTTGGCGCGGACACAGTAAACGCTGATATGGACCTATGGCAATAGTTGTTCGTAGCCGATCGAGATGCATTCGAGCGCGATAGGCCCAAATGGGGGAGAAATGCCCATAGTGGTGACTTGTTACACGGAGTGCCAGTAATTATTTACCAACGGTTGTCATTCTCACAGGGGTGGCCATCATTGTCGCCATCCATCTTGGTGTTGGGGCAATAACGGTTGAAATATTCGGCCTCGGCTCTGGAGGTCATCTGACTGCAGTACTGGCGTCCATCGCAGTGAAAATTGGCATTAATATCCACGGGTTTAGAGGCATAGCGGGGCGCGGTTTGGGCGGCTTCGCGGATGCTATTGCTTATGGTGTCTTGGTGAATGTCGGTCAGCTGTTGCGGTTCATTGCCGCTGAGCTTTCCCCAACTCAGATAGCAGGCGTAACCAAAAATAAAATAGAAAACAAAACGCTTCATCTTTTTCCCTTTAGTGTGTCGGCATCCTTGGCCAATTGGAGCTGGTCTTGCCTCTTTGAGCAGACGGGTTGTTCTGGGTGACATTAAGTGCAGCTATTGCAGCTTGTTTTGGGGAGAAATTCAACTTAAATTTGATCTAGATCACCCTGCACCAGGGTGCAATACCCATCACTCTTTCGTTAGCGCTTGCAGCCGATTAATTTCATCTTCTACCTGTTGCACGTATTGGTCCCGATAGCCTAACTTTTGAAATTCTTCCAGGCAGCGGCGGTAGAGTATGAGCTTGTGCTTGTTGGCCAACTGCGGCAGTAAACAAATATCCCTTTGGTTAATGACATCCATTCCTAAACTCCTATCGAGCGAAAGCTGGTGGCTTCCAGCCACTACAGATAAGTTACTTTTTAATACTTTACTTGGTCTTCCAGATTTATTTGGGCCAGATACTATTTTGCCTTGGCCAAGTGAACTCAAATCCAATGCCGGTGGGATTGAGTCGACATTAAGCAAGAATTAATTTGCATGGTTTTGGCGGATCGCTTGGCTATAAATCAGCTATGGCTTAAGTATTTGGTGGTAAATCTCTTACTGCTAAAGTACGGGTGTTTCAAGAGCAGCTTTCCTTGTGGGGCATGCTTGGCTATGCTGCGCTATTGGCTGTATTGGGGGAATCATAATGGTCACAGAGTTTACGCAACTGCAAGGTACGGCTTTGGTACTGGAGGGCGGCGGCCTGCGCGCCATTTATACCGCCGGGGTGCTGGATGCTTTCCTGGAGGCCGGGGTCATGTTTGCTTATCAGGTAGGGGTGTCCGCTGGCGCCATCTATCCGGCTTCGTACCTTTCCAGACAGAAAGGGCGTAACCTGTTAATTCAGCAGCGTTATCTTGCAGATAAGCGCTACATGGGCATGAGGCACTTGTTGAAGAAGGGCAATTATGTCAACACTGATTTCACCTATAGACGTATGGCTCACGAGTTGCTGCCGTTCGATTTTGAGACTTTCCTGTCTTCGGGAGCCGAATTCAAAATAGGCGCCTTCAACTGCCTTTCCGGTGAAACCGACTTCTTTGGCATGAGTGATTTTGGTGGCCACGACCAGTTGTTGCAGATACTGATCGCCTCAAGCAGCCTGCCTTTTATCTCCAAACCCGTCGCCATCAATGGGGTGCCTTATCTTGATGGTGGCATTGCGGCTCCTATCCCACTGCAACAAGCCAGAGCCGACGGCTATCAGAAACAACTGGTTATCCTGACTCAGGCCGCGGATTACAGTAAGTCAGCCTTTAAGTTTAAATGGTTGGCACAAAAGGCTTATCGGCGTTACCCCAAGGTTGCCGAGGCTTTGCTGAGGCGCCATCAGGTGTATAACCAGGCACAACAGCAATTACAACAGGCGGTGGCACTAGGGAGTGCCATGGTGATCCAACCCAAGATGGCGCTGGACTTGTCGAGGCTGGAGCGCGACATCAACAAGGTAGAGGCTGTGTATCATTTAGGACTGGCCGATGGCCGTGAGGCGTTGCCTACCGTGCTGGAGTTCAGTTGTTATGGTGACAAGCCAAGGGATGTTCACAGAGCGTAAATGACTCAGAAGTTCTGAGGGGCATTCCAAGTGAGTGTCAGCCTGAATGGCTGACACTCAGCTCGGGGAGGGAGATCATGGGCGCAGTGCCGGCATCCGGCCACGGGTTGGTCGCACACTGGACAACAACATATAGATACAAGTTGTGGTCAGACACAAGCCCAAATACATGAGCAGGCCCTGCTGTTGCTGGAAGCTGTTGGCTACCAGAGGCCCGATAACCGAACCCACAGAGTAGCTGAGCAGCATAAGTTCGGTTGCCGCTACTATCTTACTGCTATCGAGGCGATCACAAGCCAAAGTGATGGCTATCGGGTATAAAGCGAAGGCGGCAGCCCCCAGCAGCAATAGGTTAAGGCCCATCATCAAAGTGCTGTGACTCAGCAGCATGCCCGCCACCCCGGCGGCGCCCAATAAACAGAAAAACGCCATCAAGAGAGTCTTGCTGAATCTGGGAGACAACCAACTAACCAGGGGTTGCACCAACATGGCTCCGAGGATCACTATGGCCATCAGTTTGCCCGTCAGCTGGTGGTCACCTGTCTGCTCGCTGAGAAACACAGGCATCAGGCCATAGATGGGCCCCAATACCAAACCTGCAACCAAGCAGCCCATGATGGCAGGGCGGCTCACATGCCTGACTTCTTTGAAGCTGATCTTCTGATGCTGTATTTTTTGTGGTTGGCAACGTTTGGCCAGCAGCGGTGGCAATACGGCCAACACCAATACTATAGCCACCAAAATATGCGGCATGGCGCCATCGACACCCAATTGCCCCACACCCAGTTGTCCCAGGGCGTTACCGCCATAGAGTGAGCCTGTATAGAAGCCCAAACGTTTGGCTCTCTGCTTGGCGGTGTCGGCGATCAACAACCAGGATTCCACCACCACGAAGATGCCGGCCACGGCAATCCCGGCAATAAAGCGTGCCGCCAGCCAAAATTGGCCATTAACCACCAAGGGCATGCCAGCCACTGTCGCCGCCAGCAGCAATAGAAACAGGATGAAGGCGCCCCTGTGTCCCAGGCGTGCCACTACCGGTGAAATACAAGTTGCCCCGAGCAGCAAGCCGAAATAAAAAATACTCGCCAGCCAAGCCGCCAGATCTGTCGCTAAGCCGAAACCGTCCAATGCCAGCGGCAGCAGACTCATATGATAGCCGGAAGCCAGAGCAAACAGGGTCAAACCCGCAACAGGTACCCAGGCACTGTTGTTGTGAGCGGTGGCGTGAGGTTGGGACAACTCAGACTCCAAATAGAAAAACGACCTTTTAAACGAGGAAATGTTTAAAAAGTCTGAATGGTGAAATTTTCCGCGAATATAGGAGTCTGCAGCGCTGGGGTAAAGTGAGTTTATTTTGTTGTCTTGGAAAGAAAATTTCACCAAAGTCTGGATGGTTAATAGTCTGTTTTAACTTTAAATAAATGTAAATAAAAACTCGTTTAAACAGTACTTTTTCATGAGTTAAAATGGTGTTTTTAGCCGTTTGGCAATGTCACCTCTTGGGGCCTTTGTTGTTGGCTGCGCTGCATTTCGTGTTGGCCCTGGGGTAAGATGGGGCATTCGTTTCTGCGGAATACTTCTATGGCCAAGATTTTGCTCGTTGCCAATCTTAACTGTGACCGAATCTTATTGCTGGATAAACCCTTGCGCACCGGAGGCCGATTCCATTATCAGGATGGTGGTCAACGCTTGGGGGGCGGTGGCGCCAATACCGGCATAGGACTGGAGTGGGCCGGTCATAATGTGGCTCTGGTCAGTCAGGTTGGGCGCGACGAGATGGGCGATTGGCTGCTGGCCGAAGCCAGTACCCAAGGGCTGGATTGTCGCAGGGTGCAGCGGCGAGCAGGCAATACCTGTGAAATGCTGTTGGTGATGACCCCGGATGGCGAGCGCACCATTATCCGGCCGCAGCGACCGATATTTGAATTGCCGGCGCCGCCAAAGTGGTCGCAGTGGGACGCGCTATATATCAACTCCTCTGCAGAAGGGGCGGTCAGTTGGGCGCGAACCGCGCTGGAACACACTCTGGTGGTGGCACAATTGGCCAAAGATGACAGGCCAAGACCCTGTCATGTATTGCTGTCTTCGGTAACCGATATGCAAGGGCGCAGTGAGCTCAGTCCTTGGCAGTTTGGGCGTCAGATAGCCGGTGATGCACTTAAATACTTTATTGTGACTCAAGGCGAGCAGGGCGCAGTGTTATACCAGGAGAGTGGTGAGACGCTGATAGCGGCGGTTCCTGCGAAAGTGGTGGATACCACGGGTGCCGGTGATGCCTTTGCCGCCGGGCTTATCCATGGCTTGGTATCGGGAATGGCAGTGGAACAGGCCATGACGGAAGCCGCTCAATGGGCGGCTTTCGCGGTTGCCTCGGAAACCTCGATCCCGGGAGATGCCTTGCGTCAATACCTGCAAGCACAGCAGGATTGAGCGTGTCATAAAAATCCCGCCTTAATGTCATGCCTCTGTCATCAGCTGGGCTTAATCTTGCTGACGATCTTTGGATAGAGCTCAAGGGCTCTGCGGTTTTCTCCCTTCTTGTTTATTTATGTGCTAACTGGCTTGCCCTGCTCTTTGAGCGGGGCTTTTTTTGTTTACGTCCAAATATCTTCGCCATCGTCCCCTATATAGGGTTCATACCATCGCTGCAGTTGGTATGGAAATGTCCGTGATCTGTCCCGTAAGCTTGGAGTATGATTTGGCTTTGGCACTCGAAGGGAGACGTAACGTGACCAAGTGTTTGATTGACAAGATTTCTGGGCTGTATGCCGGTGATAAACTGACATTCAGGGACAAGCTGGCAAGCGGGATAGATAACAAGTCTCGGATGGAGACGCTGGAGGTCTTTGGCGACAGGGTTGCGGGTGATGCCCAGGCGGATCCCAAACATCATGGTGGCCCGGATAGGGTGCTGCATCATTTTCCTCGCGAGCACTATGGCCACTACCGGCGCATGGGGCTGATAACCGCGGGGCAGGATGCACCTGCCATGGGAGAAAACATCAGCAGTGTTGGCTTAACAGAGGAGGATATTCATATCGGCGATATCCTCAGCTTTGGCGAAGTCGAGCTGCAGGTCACCCAACCGCGTTCCCCCTGTTTTAAGCTCAATCACCAATATGGCCAGCGGGACTTTGCCCTTGCCATGCAGCAAACGGGTATGTCAGGCTGGTTCTATCGAGTGCTTAAGCCTGGCATCATAAGCTGTCAGGATGCTCTGATACTGAAACAAAGGCGTACCGATATCAGTGTTGCCGAGGCGATGAAGCTGTATTTTCGCCCCGAATTTGATGCGGCCGCCTATGATAGGCTGCTCAGTTGTGAAGGTTTGGCGGCCAGCTGGGTTGGCAGCTTGCAGCGCCGACTGGAGCGGGGCAGCATAGAAGACTGGCAGATGCGCCTCTATGGCCCGGATAGTTTGGCTTTGAACTGAAAAAAGTTAGGAAACAACATGGAAAAGCAGGAAAGAGACATGGGAATGTTGGTGCACCTGGCGAGTTTTGCCGGTTACCTGATCCCTTTGGGCACTATCTTGGGGCCGTTGATCGTTTGGTTGATGAAACGGGAAGAGTTTGAATTTGTCGATGTTTGCGGCCGTAATTGCCTGAACTTCAAAATCAGTATGATCATTTACACCATCATCAGCCTGATCCTGATCTTTGTTGGCATAGGTTTGGTGCTGGTGGCCGTGCTGGCGATTTTCGATGTGGTGGTGACCATAGTCGCAGCGGTCAAGGCCAGTGAGGGGGTGGAATACAAGTACCCCTTGGCAATCAAATTCCTGTGAACCCGGGCCATCCTTTGGATGGCCTTGTTGCCGACAGCGGAGGAGCAATGCGAGCCTTTTTATCCGGTATCAATAACTTTTGGGTCGGTCTGGTGTTCGGGTTGTCACTGCCGCTGTTGTTAATTGTGCTGACGCTGAGCGTGACCCTCTATCAACTCACTGACTTTGCCAATGATGTTGCCATAACCCCTCTGTATCAGCGTGGAGAGCAGACTTTGGCGCGGGTCGACCAACTGCTGGTGACTTTGGATCAACGACTCAGTGATGACGACCCAGGTTTATTGGCACCATTGAAGCAAATAGAGTTGTTGCCTGAGCTTAAGTTGTTGGCTCTCAGCGTTGCCAAGTTACAGGTTGAAGAGAACCAACCGGCCCTCTCTGCTGTGAAGGCTGAGCTGGCGACTCAACTCGATGCATCCCTCAAGCAAAGGTTTGCGGCAGCCGAGGCTGAAGCCCTGAGCCAGCATTTACAGCAAATTCTGGAAATATTGGCCAAGGGTAAAGAGGCGCCTTTGCCTCCTCAATCCTGATTATTTGCCGAGGTTTCTGTAGCTAGTTTACTCAGCGCTCGTTGGCGGTATTCCAGCAAGGCAAACACCCCGAATAGAAAGGCGTTGAGATAGTCTTTGGCCTTGAGCGGCAACAACTGACAAAATATCGTGTGAAATATCAATACCTGCAGCCCATGCATCATGGCGGTTACCCCGAGAAGTATGGTGAGTATCACGCCGATATTGCCTTCAAACGGGCTGAATAGATTGAAAAACATCAACACCCAGGCCAATAGGGTCGCCAGTTTTCCCAACACTAATACGGCTTTCATGACTCTACTCCTCCCGGGAAGCGATACAGGCGGTAGCTGACCTGGCCGGCCTGCTTCTCTTTTAATGCCTCCCAGTCAGCGGGTATCGGCAACTGCTGCAATTCAGATTCCACTTCGAGATAGATAAGGGCGCCAGGGTTGAGCCATTGATGCCGGGCCAGCAGGGTTAGGGTTTGCTCGGCCAGTCCCTTGCGAAAAGGAGGATCGATAAACACGATATCGAAACGGCGATCGGCAGGGCGCGCCAAACCGGCCAATACATCGCCGTTAATGACCTCGGCACTGTCGCATTTTAGGGTTTGCAGATTCTGCTGCAGTTGCTGAGCGGCGGTTTTTTGCAGCTCATAGACTCTGGCAAACGCGGCATAGCGGGATAGGGCTTCCAATGCCAGGGCGCCACTGCCACCGAAACAGTCCAACACCGAGCTGCCACTGAGTTCACCTGCCAGCCAGTTAAATAGTGTTTCCCGCACTCTGTCTGTGGTTGGCCTCAGGCCTTCCAGATCCTGGATGGGTAATTTTCTCGAGCGCCATTGGCCTGCGATAATACGAACTTGACCGCTGCCCGGTCTATTTTTGGCCATCTTGCCCCCGTGATTTTGCCTGAAGAAAGAAAGTGGTAGACTATGCCACCTTAAAAGCGTCGCTATTTTATAACAAACTCAGCCGAAAAGGTGAGATGAAGCTAAAGCCCTTTATCGCTCGGGAATGCCAGTAACAGGCCCCGCTGCTCCAGGGAAATAGTTGCGACCTCAAGCGGGAGCCCGGCTCCTGAAGATCCCCCACGATGTTGAGCACTGGTAGCACTGATGGCAAAGAAAGGTTTTTTTTCCTGGTTTCGTAAAGACAAACGCAACGACGAAGCCGAACAGGCGGCCAAACTCGCCGAACAACAGGCTGCAGAAGCCGCGGCCGAGGCCGAACGTTTAACTGCTGAAAAAGCCCAGGCCGAACAAGCCGAAGCTGAGCGTATTGCGGTTGAAAAGGCGCAGGCCGAGCAAGCCGAAGCCGAGCGTATTGCTGCTGAAAAGGCACAAGCCGAGCAAGCTGAAGCCGAGCGTCTGGCGGCTGAAAAGGCCCAGGCCGAACAAGCCGAAGCCGAGCGTATTGCGGTTGAAAAGGCCCAGGCAGAGCAAGCCGAAGCCGAACGTATTGCTGCTGAAAAGGCACAAGCCGAGCAAGCCGAAGCCGAGCGTATTGCGGCTGAAAAGGCACAGGCAGAGCAAGCCGAAGCCGAACGTTTGGCGGCTGAAAAGGCCCAGGCCGAGCAGGCAGAAGCCGAGCGTATTGCGGTTGAAAAAGCGCAGGCCGAACAAGCCGAAGCCGAGCGTATTGCGGTTGAAAAAGCGCAGGCCGAACAAGCCGAAGCCGAGCGTCTGGCGGCTGAAAAGGCCCAGGCCGAGCAAGCCGAAGCCGAGCGTCTGGCGGCTGAAAAGGCCCAGGCCGAGCAAGCCGAAGCCGAGCGTCTGGCAGCTGAAAAGGCCCAGGCAGAACAAGCAGAAGCCGAGCGTCTGGCGGCTGAAAAGGCCCAGGCCGAACAAGCCGAAGCTGAGCGTCTGGCCGCTGAAAAAGCACAAGCTGAACAGGTTGCCGAGGAACAAGCTCAACCTGAGCCACAGGCAAAACCTGCTAAAGAGGGCTTCTTTGCCCGCCTCAAGCGGGGGCTGATGCGCACCAGCGAAAATATCGGTAGCGGTTTTATCGGGCTGTTTCGCGGTAAAAAGATTGATGATGACCTGTTTGAAGAGCTCGAAGAGCAACTGCTTATTGCCGACGTTGGGGTAGAAACCACCAGTCGGTTGATCTCCAGCCTGACAGATCATGCTTCACGCAAGCAGCTCAAGGATGCCGAAGCCTTATATGAATTGCTGCAGCAGGAGATGCTGGCGACGCTGGAGCCTGTGAGTGCGCCTCTGGTGCCGGACAATGCCGCCGGGCCTTTCGTTATTTTAATGGTGGGTGTCAACGGCGTTGGCAAGACCACCACCATAGGCAAGTTGGCCAAACAGTATCAGCGCGAAGGCAAGTCTGTCATGCTGGCAGCCGGTGATACCTTCCGCGCGGCTGCGGTTGAGCAGCTGCAGGTTTGGGGCCAGCGCAACGATATTCCTGTGATTGCCCAGCATACCGGTGCCGACAGCGCCTCTGTGCTGTTTGATGCCCTGCAGGCTGCCAAGGCCAGAAATGTTGATGTGTTGATTGCCGATACCGCCGGTCGCTTGCAGAACAAGAGCCATTTGATGGAAGAGCTGAAGAAAGTGGTTCGGGTGATGAAGAAACTGGATCCGGACGCTCCCCATGAAGTGATGCTGACCCTGGATGCCTGTACGGGCCAGAATGCCATCAGTCAGGCGCAACTGTTCCAGGAAGCGGTCGGGGTTACCGGTATCAGTATCAGTAAGCTGGATGGCACCGCCAAAGGCGGAGTTATCTTTGCCATTGCCGATAAATTTGGTATTCCTATTCGTTACATAGGCGTGGGAGAGCAGATAGACGATCTGCGTACCTTCAATGCCAAAGACTTTATCGAAGCCCTGTTCAGTCAGGAGAAGGCGGATAACTGATATATGATTCGATTTGAGCAGGTCAGCAAAATTTACGCCGGGGGCCAAAAGGCACTGTCTGATGTGAGTTTTCATCTTCAGCGGGGCGAAATGGCCTTTCTTACCGGACATTCCGGAGCCGGTAAGAGTACCTTGCTCAAATTGATCACTGTTATCGAGCGCGCCAGTGCCGGCCGGGTATGGATCAACGGCCATGATATCGCCGGTATCAAGCGCGGCCATGTGCCTTACCTGCGCCGCGATATCGGGATGATTTTCCAAAGCCACCATCTGTTGATGGACCGAAGCGTGTTTGACAATGTGGCGCTGCCCTTGGTTATCGAAGGTTTTACCCTGGGGGAGATCCGCAAGCGGGTAGCCGGTGCTCTGGATATGGTGGGTCTCTATGGTAAAGAGCGCCATAACCCCATCATGCTTTCGGGCGGTGAGCAGCAGCGGGTAGGCATTGCCAGGGCGATAGTCAACAAACCCCCTCTATTGCTGGCCGATGAACCTACGGGTAACCTGGACCCTAAGCTGTCCATGGATATTCTCAGGCTGTTTGAAACCTTCAACGATGCGGGCACCAGCGTGCTGATTGCCACCCATGATCTCGGTCTTATCGCCAGAATGAAATACCGCACCCTGACCCTGAAGCAGGGGCGGATGATAGGTGGTGAAGAACTGGGGACCAGCCCCATGAGTGCTAAGGAATAAGCTATGTCTGCCCAGCCTTCATTGACCCGCAGTAAACTCCCGCTTTCCGGCCGGATAGTGATGTTCTTTATCCGCCATATACAGCATGCCATGGCCAGCATGGGGGAGTTGTGGCGCAACCCTATCTCATCGCTGATGACCATGGCTGTGCTGGGTGTCAGCCTGAGTTTGCCGGCCGCCTTGCAGGTGCTGGTAAAAAATGCCGAAACCATTACCCAATCCTGGAGCAGCGCGGCACAGATCTCCTTGTTTATTGAGGGGAACCGCTCAGAGCAGAGTATTCAGAGCCTGCTGGCACGGATAAAGGTCTACCCGGAAATAGACGAGGTCGACTATATCAATCGTGACGAGGCACTGGCGGAGTTTCAACAGCTGTCTGGTTTCGGCGAGGCGCTCTCCTATCTGGAAAGCAACCCTTTGCCGGCGGTGATCAGCGTGATCCCCACCGAAAAGTATTCCAGCCCCGCAGGCGCCAGAGAGCTTTTGACCAAGCTGGAGCGTGAGCCTGAGGTGAGCTTTGGCCGTCTGGATATCGAGTGGCTGGAGCGCTTACAGGCGCTGGTGCGCTTGTTGGAACGTACCGTGCTGGCGTTGGCGGCGCTGCTGATCCTGGCTGTGGTGCTGGTCATAGGTAACACGATTCGCTTGGCTATAATGAATCGGCGCAGTGAAATTGAGGTCATGAAGCTGGTCGGGGCCACGGAAGCCTTTATTCAGCGACCCTTTCTCTACACCGGCATCTGGTATGGTGTTATCGGCGGTATTCTCGCCTGGGTGATAATCAACCTCTTGGTCTGGTACCTGGATGGGGCGTTGGCCTCGCTTTTGGGCCTGTATGGCAGCCAACTTGAGATGCAGTCCCTGACCTTTGTTGAGCTGCTGCAGATGATGGCACTGGCGTCATTTTTGGGCTGGCTGGGGTCTTTCCTGTCGGTGCGCCAACACCTGCGAGCCATAGAGCCTCACTGATGTAAAAATGAACTTACCTTCACTTGCATTGTCTTATCTTCGGGGTAAAAATAACCCAGGATGTTAGACGCGGCGTTGACAATATATGTCAATTGACCGATAGTGCATCGGCTCATCAATGTTTTTTAGACTCGAAATGAGCATCAAAGCAGTAAGAAACAGGAGCGTGAATGACTGATCAAACGCAATCAATGGCACTGATGGTTCCCCAAGGGAGCAGCAGTCTCGAGGCCTATATCCATTCGGTAAACAGCATGACCATGCTGGACGCCGAGCAGGAGTATGAGCTGGCGAAGCGTTTGCAGGAAACAGGTGATCTGCAGGCGGCTAAGCAACTGATTATGTCGCACTTACGTTTTGTGGTGCATATTGCCCGCGGTTATGCGGGTTATGGTCTGCCACAGGCAGACCTGATCCAGGAAGGCAACATAGGCCTGATGAAGGCGGTCAAGCGTTTCGACCCTGATGTGGGTGTACGTTTGGTATCTTTCGCCGTGCACTGGATCAAGGCAGAAATTCATGAATATGTGTTGAAGAACTGGCGCATAGTCAAAGTCGCCACCACCAAGGCACAACGTAAGTTGTTCTTCAACCTGCGTAAGGCCAAGAAACGTCTGGGTTGGTTCAGCGATGAAGAGGTCACTATGGTGGCCGAAAACCTTGGCGTATCCAAACAGGATGTGACCGAGATGGAGTCGCGAATGGCGGCGCAGGATCCGGCCTTCGACCTGACCAATGATCACGATGATGATCATGACTTTGCCCCGGCGCTTTATCTGGAAGACCATTCTTCCGATCTGGCCGCCCAGGTAGAAAATGACAACTGGGAATCCAACGCCCAGAACAAGCTGTTGTCTGCCATCAAGACCTTGGATGAGCGCAGCCAGCACATTCTGCGGGCCCGTTGGTTGGACGATGAAAAGACCACACTGCAGGAGCTGGCCGATACCTATCAGGTGTCTGCCGAGCGGATCCGTCAGTTGGAGAAAAACGCCATGAACAAGCTCAAGGCTTGTATGGACGTATAACGCAGTCAGCAAACTATTCAGTAAAACCCGCCTTCTGGCGGGTTTTTTGTTGCCTTAGCTAAACAACAGCCAAAGATGTAGGTTTTAGTCAGAGGAGTCGCTAGCCGCTGAGTTCAATCCGGGGAGGGAGAGATACGGTGTAAACCCTATCTCTCTGCTCCTTGAGCGGCCTCTGCCTGGTTGCAAAAAAGAATATTCCCCTGTCACTGGTGAATTTGCGAAGTTTGTCCGGCAAAAAGGTTAACGCCCGTGGAATAGCTGCAGAATTATGACTTTTGATTTGGCATAATGTGGCGCTAATTTTTAAGCGTTCTTCTTCAAGGAATGAAATGAAGCAGTATCTTTCCCTCTTCGGGCTGTTATGGCTCTTATCCGCGTGCTCCCCCAATTCCCATGTTGAGTTTGACCCTAAAAAAGGCGATCGACTCGATTACTGGGTGCAGACAAAAGCCAGCATAGATATTGGCGGACGGGTATTTACTCAGCACAGCAACTCTCTGATGCACTATGAGGTGATTGAGACCTCGCCTGCACTAAAGTTGGAACTGGTGCCCAGGTTTATGACTATGTCCGGTGGCGGCAATAGTTTTAGTAGTTTTACCGCTGCAAACGATGAGCCCGAGTTGCAACAGATGTTTTCCAGCGGCTTTGAAATCACCCTGGATAAAGACTCCGGCAAATTGCTGGCATTTAAGGGCAAGGATGAAGAGAGTTGGCAAAAGATGTTGGCACGCTCGGGCCCTGAGTTAATCGAACATTTGACTCAGGGGATGGAGACTCCCGGTGTGTTGCAAAAGATCCCCGCCAAAGAGGGCAGTACGCTGATACTCGAGGGGTTCAATGGTCAGCAAACGGAACTATTGGTCACTAAGGTGACCCCGGAGATAGTGGACGCAGAGTTGACCGCCGAAAGCGGCGATAGTCGCCTGTATGGTCATATGCGCCTGGCACGTGAGAGTGGCTGGTTGCAGAAAATGGTGTTGGTGCTGGAGAGCAAGATTGACGCCATGGGCCAACAAGGCAACAACCATATACAGATAGTGATGTCGCGCAAGGATCTGCTCGAACAGGTGGGCGATCTGAGGCAACAAATCGCCTTCGATGATATGGACAACTGGAACCCCATTATGGCATCGCCCCCTAAGCCAGCCGATGGGCTTGAGCTCAGTGCCGAAAGCTTATTCCAATATGGCAAGGGCACATTTCGTGGCGAGTCAGAACATCTGCAACTGGAACTCTTGCTGACCGAAGTCGATAGAGAAGTTTTGGGGGAAATCCGCTACCGAGATCTGCAGGCGCTGGATGCCGAAGATAAACCCATTGCAATGGAGTGGAGCATACTCAGCCAGTTGGGTCCCTATCGGGAGAGTGGTGCGCTAATCACCAGCACCGCGATTGTGCCCCTGGGATGGGATCAGCGAAACCAGTTTGAAAAAATATCCTCCTTCAGTGCCGTGGCAGACTATACGCCACTCGAGTTGGTATCGGTTTCCAGCCAATGGCGGTCTGGGCAGGAGCAGCAGTTGGCGCTGGCCGGTGGCACACTCACTATTACCCCGGTAGCGCAGCAAGAGGGCGAGTATCTGCTGCATTTCAGTGGCGCCGATGGTTATCTGGTGCCGTTTTTCGATGGGCTTGAAGGCGAGTTCCGCTATCAGACACCGCAAGGTGGCCCCGAGTGGCTCAACAGCATGGATCGCAGTTTGCTGTTTAGCGGCCAACAACTTTTTCGGGTGAAATTGACCAAGCCGGCAGCTGAGGTAACCTTCCATGCCATCTTGGATCAGCAACAAGCCGGTTTCAGCCGTGAGGTGCGCTGGGTAAGCCGAGAGGCCTTTGCCGCTGATTACACTCTGCCTCCCATGGGCAAGCATTACCTTTATTACAATGATACCGACGAAGAGGCGGTCGATTTTGATCCGGCCAGCTTTGCGACTCAGGCCGATACGCCACAGGGTGCCAAGCTGATTCTGCCGCAGGACTGGGCCGGTATCTGCCAGCTGCAAATTGAAGGCGATTTTAAACAAGGGCCATCGGCTTTGGTCTGGAAAGCAAAGCCTAACGAGCGCATGACGACTCAAGTCGAGTACCAACTGAGTACCGAGGATGGTATACGCCGTTATTTCTATGGTCTGGAAATACCCAGTCACCTGCATTGTGATGGTCGCCCGGTATGGAACTCTGTCGACTATACCCCGGGTGAACGTGCCTGGTTGGTGCCCCTTGAAGTGTTTGGCGAGCTGGATCGGCAGCAATCTGTGCAGCAATTCCTGCAGAATTACCATCTCTACAGCGCCGATGATGTGCAACTGCCGTTGCTGGACAAGCAGGCGCGCTACCTGAGTTCAGAGGATATCCCGCTGAGCGAAGCCATCATGGAAGATAAATACCTAAGGGTTGCCGATAGCGTGGAACGTATCGGTAAACTCGACTACCAGGGCGAACCCCTGGATATCCGCTGGGTCAACAGTTTCCCGCCACTGCCTTAAGGACAAGAAAATGCGTGTATTGATATTACTTTGTGGCCTGATGAGCTGGATGGCCAGCGCCGAGACAGTGTGGCTGAATGAGGATTGGCAAGTGGTCGACAGTGAGCGCCAGGCCAGTTTTTATGTCAAAGATCCGCAAACTCAAGATCAACAGGGTTGGCAGACCACCATCTATTATGTCGGCTCGGATACCCCCAGATTCAAGGGCAGCTTTGCCAAGCCGGGTATCTTTCAAAATGCCTTGGGTAACTACCAGTTCTTTCACAATAACGGCAAGCTGTCTTCCGATGGCCGTTATAACGATAACAGCGAGATGGAAGGCCCGATCCGTTTCTATGATGAAGACGGCATCTTGACCATGGAGGCCGGTTTTGTTGATGGTGAACAAAGAGGCACTCAAAAAAACTTCTACAGTAACGGTCAGTTAGAGGAGGTTTATCAGCAGTTGGGCGACAAACGCGTCGGTAAAGACAGCCACTATTACCAGGATGGCAGTCTGCAGGCGCAGCACTCGCTGGTCAATGGTCTGCCGGAAGGGGAGCAACTGGAATACTACCCGGGTGGGCAACTGCGTGAGCGCAGTCTGTATCTGGCGGGTAAACTGACAGGGGAGCGCAAACGTTATCACCGCAATGGTGAGCTGTCCTCCATTGACACCTTTGGCCCTAAAGGTCAGCAGGGAAAAGCCTATGAATACTGGGATACAGGTGTCCAAGAGGCCGAGTATGTCTATGTGGATGGTCAGCGACAGGGACCGGCCAAACGCTGGCATAAAAATGGCCAGCTTAGTCGGGAAACCAGTTTCCGGCAGAATCGAGAGCACGGGGAAAGCCGCCAGTATGATGCCAAGGGACAGCTGACTCGAATTGAACATTATCAGCAGGGCAAAAAGGTGGGCGAGCAGCAAACCTTTTATACCAGTAGCTCGCAGCTGCAGCAGTTGCAGCGCTTTGACGAAAAAAGCCGTTTGGTCTTTGAACAAAATTTTGCCGATGACGGCAGCAAGACCATGGAGTTCAACGCCCGTTTTGTCAAAGACAAACAGATCCTCGACAGACAATACTTCCAAGACGGCAAACTCAGCTCAAGAATGCAGCAGGATATGACTCGGGTGTGGACTTTATACCAGAAGTTTGATGCCAACGGCGTTGTCATCGAACGAGAGGAGGAACTCAATGGCAAACGCGAGGGGCTGGCCGTGCAAATGTATCAGGGGCTCTGGGACGATGAGCCCAATATAGAGACCAGCCATTACAAAGAAGGTCAGCTCCACGGCGCTTATGAAAAGAAACTGGTCAGCGGCAAGCTGCTGGAGCAGGGCGAATATGCCCATTACAAAAAGGTGGGTATCTGGACTTATCAGGATGCCCGTAACCGCCGCACAGAACAGCGTGACAGTCAGGGGCAGCTGCACGGTGAAGTGAAAGAAATCCAGATACACGATGGCCAATTGTTGCAGCTGGCGCATTACCGGCACGGGCAGCTTGAGGGGGAATACCGAACCTACAGCGAAAAAGGTGAGCTGCAAGCCAAGGGGAATTATAGCCAGGACAAACGGCATGGCCAGTGGCAGTACCAGGATCCCTATGAAACCCAAGTGTCCCTCTGGCAAGGGGAGTATCATTACGGCAAAAAAGTCGGCACTTGGCTGGCGTACTCTGCAGCAGGTTATGAACTGGGGCGGGAGCAATATGACGCCAAAGGACAGGAACAAGGCAGCTTTTACTATTTTACCGAAGACGGTTTATTGAACAAGGTTGCCCGTTATCAGGATGGTAAGGAGCATGGCGAAACCGTGTCTTACATCCAGGGCAGAGCTTACTATATTCAGATGTTTGAACATGGTGAGTTCTTGGGCAGCCGTGATGTCGATGACGATGAGCCTAAGGCCGAGAGCGACTGCGATAGCTCTGCCTCATCGCTGCTGTTTGGCTGTTGAGGCTTTATCTATGGCTTAGCCCTGTGGGCTGAACGAGTTGCCGCAATAAGCTGTTTGCGCTGCACCTTTAGCCCCTCGGCAACCTGTTGTGGCCAGGGATAATAGTGCCTCGGGCGCTTAAAGCGGGCCAGCTTGTCTGCCAGGAAGGCGGTCAACTCGGCTTCGCTCGGCGCCTGTGAGCCTCGATAACGCAAAATGGCGGCTGGCAGTAAACCAAACTCAGGGTTATCTTCACCAAAGACAATGGCATCCAGGATGGCCGGGTGCCGTTTCAGCGCCGCTTCCACCTCTTCCGGTTGAATATTCTCGCCGCCGCAGATAAACATATTGTCGACCCGCCCCTGAATATGCAGTAGCCCATCCTGGCTCCAGCAGCCTTTGTCCTTGGTGCAGAACCAACCGTCGTGGGTCTCTTTAACTATGCTGCCATCCCGCTGCAGATAACCCATAAACAGGGTCTCGCCCCTGACCCAGATAACTCCCTGTTCTATTTTGAGTTCGCGCCCGGGTAATAGGCGGCCACTGCTGCCATCACTGCGGGCGATTCCCGTGGTGATCTGCGAGCCCATCTCTGTCATGCCGTAACTGGTAAAGGCTTTCACCTTCAAAGGGGATAGCCTGTCCAGCAGGCCTTGGCCTATGGCGCCGCCGCCGAGTAGCAGGCACTTTACCCCCATAAGGCTTTCGGGGCTGTCGTCCAACAGGTGTTGCAACTGGGTGGCTACCAATGAGAGATGAGTGATGGCATCGCGCTTTAACTGCGCTGCCATAGTCAGCTCATTATCCGGCAACACCACGGCTGCCGCAGCTAGGGCACAGCGATTGAGAATGGCCAGACCACCGATATGGAACAGCGGTAGCGAGAGTAACCAGGCATCACCACTTGCCAAGGGGATCAACTGCCGACTGCCATTGGCGTTGGCGATATGGTTGTTAAGGCAGTGGACTGCGGCCTTGGGGCTGCCACTGGAGCCCGAGGTAAGAATAATATTGAGCGGCGTATTGGCCGAGACCGTGGCTATCTCGGCTGGGATACCATTCGATTCGAGAATGGCAAAATCCGCCTGCACTCGGGTGATATCCCGCGTTTGCCAAAGCTTATTCCGGGCGTTATCCGGACACCAGATAAAGCGAATATGTAAACGCTCAAGCAGCTCCTGGAGCTGACTATCCGGAAACTTGGGTGACAACGGGCAAAAGAGCAGCCCCAGATCCAGGCAAGCCCAATACAGCAATATCAGCTCACGGCGGTTGGTAGCCACACAGGCCAGTTTATCCCCGCGCTGCAACCCCAAGGCTCGAAGCTTAACGCCGAGCGCCAACACTTGCCGGCTTACTGCCTGATAACTATGGCTGATACCGCCCTCTACCAAGGCGATGGCATCTGGAGTCTGTTGGCCACTGAGGTGAAGGGGCGAGTAGGTCATGCGCTTTCCTGTTAATGAAATTGGAGGTTGCAGAGGCGGCGGTTACAGACAGGGCCACTGACCCAAGAGTTCCAGCTCAGCAAAGTCCAGACAGGGTTTGTGGCCTTGGCCGACAATAATATCGCGTCCGAAAGGCGCCAGAGTATCCAGTCCGGGGGCTTCGTTGGGGGTCAAGAGGGCACTGACAGCCTCCAGATCGGCAATTCCCAAAGAAGATTCCAGGCTGGAGCTCAACAGGGCGCGCACACCGGCCGCTTCGGCCTGTTCGATCAGGGTTTGCAGTCTGGTTAAGCTGCCGAGCAACATGGGTTTAAGCACCAGCGCCGTGAGACCGCTCGCAAAGTCATTGTAGTCAGGTACAAACTCACGTTGCAGCAGGCTTTCATCCAGGGCATAGCGGATCCCTGTGGCCTTGAATAGGGTCGGATTATCGTCGGCGCGGCGGCAGGGTTCCTCAATATACTCAATGCTGGCCTTGGGCAGACAAGCGCAAAAATCCACAGCTTGTTGATACTCAAAGCCCTGATTGGCATCCAGCCTGAGTTTGAGATGAGGTTTGGCGGCCAATACAGCATGGATCAGTCTGAGCTCCTGCTCCATGCTGGTCTGGGCGACTTTGATCTTGGCTCTGAGAACCGTATCGGGAAGCGCCGCCAGCCTTTGTTGCAGTAGCGCCAGAGGCTCTTCTTCCCTGTGATAGATGAGTGGAATGGTTTCAAAGGCCGGCCAACGCTGTGGCAGCTGTCCTTTGAGTTTGGCATCGAGCAGACTTAGCCCCCAGGCGAGCGAGGGATACTGACAGGCATCGGCCGCCTGACTCAACTCCAGCTCTTTGGCTGCCAGTGCTGGCATCAGTGCCAAGGCTGCTTCTGTCACCTCCGCCAGCGATTCACGGCTGAACCCCTGCAGTGGCTCGCCGTTGGCATCCAGGCCGCTCAGAGGAGCGACTTCTACAAAATGTTCTTCATTGCCGTAACAGGCCTTGATAATCAGCCCGGATCTCTGCTCAATTCTTTGCTTACCCACAGGTAGTGAGGTTTCCAGCGGCAGCCTATAGCGGGCCAGTGACAGTGAGTCTGGATGCATCATTCACCCCTTGAAATCGCGTTCAGGGCGCCTTTGAGCGCCGTGGCAAAAGCGCCGGGTTGGGCCTGATGGCTATTATGGCCCGCATCGGCAATGGTATGCAGCTCGAATCCGGCTTGTGGCTGCCAGGCCTTGGCGAGAGCGCTAAACTTGGCATCCTGCTCCCCGAGGTAGTAGTGGCTTGGGCAGGCAAGCTTGGCCGGCACCTGGCGCAGATCCTGTTGCAGTGCCAGTGAGGTGGCCTGGTAACAGTTGATTAGGCCAAGCGGCTGCTGATGGCGGCGTTTTTCGATTAAACCTTCTCGCTCGGCGCTTGATAGGTCGGCAAACACCCCCTGCTGATACCAGAGGGCCAGCACTTGTTCAATCGGCATAGTGTTAAAACGTTCGGCCCACAGCTTATCGGCCATCGCCCTCTGCTGACGTTCATCAGGGGATAACAGGCCAGGATGACAGGACTCAAGATGCAGGCCCAGTAGCGCCTCGGGCCAGGTTTGAGCCAGATGCAGCGCGATACGGCCACCAAGCGAGTATCCCAATAAGTGAAAGCGTGGGATGCCTGCCTTGAGCAGTGTATGGCGCAGCAAGGCAACACAGTCACTGAAGCCTGGGCTGTCGATTTGGATATCACAGCTGCGACCATGGCCCGGGAGATCGACCGCAATACAGTAGTAGTCCTGACTCAGGTGCGGCAGCAACTCGCGCCAATCATGGCTGCTGCCGAGAAAACCGTGCAGCAGCACCAAAGGCGGCTGGGTTGCTGAACCCTGAGTCGTTGTGGCTAACATCAGCTTTGCTTTACCCATTGGCCTATGCTGGCTATCTGGTCGCTGGCCTGGGTTTGGCTGACGCAAACCTCAATGACCGAGGCGCCGTTATAGTTGAGCGCTTCACTGTAGGCATCCATAAAGCCCTGGAAGTCTTCCACCCTATTGTAGGGCAGGCCAAACATGGCTGCGCCATAGCCAAACTCCAGCCCGTGGCTTAATCGGTAATAGTGAGCCCTTACTTGCTCATCCGGTACCGGCAGGATATTGAAGATATTGCCGCCATCATTGTTGAGTATCACTATCACCAATGGCCCCTGAGCCTGGCGTGCCAGTGCCAGAGAGTTGAGGTCGTGCAGCGCCGATAGATCGCCGAGTACCAAGGTGGTGGCCTGGCCCTTGTGGTTGGCGACGCCGCAGGCACTGGCCAGCAGGCCATCTATCCCCGAAGCGCCGCGGTTGGTATAGGTGATGGCGGCACAGCAACTGATGGGCGCGAACATATCATAAAGTCGCACCGGTAAGCTGTTACCGATAAACAGCTGCTGCTCGCCGGTGCGGATTGCCGCTATGGCCCTGATCACCTGGGCCTCACCGAACTCGCCGTTATCGATTTGGCGTACAAAGAGCTCATTGAGCGCCTCATTCTGGGCGGTGAGCTCCAGCGCCCAATTGGCGGAGGACGAGCGTGGCCACTCAAGCGCGGCTATCTGCTGTAGCTCTGCCAGCCAGATCTGCTTGGGTTTATGGCTGGGATCCAGGCGCATCTGCTGCGGCAATACTTGCCAATATTGGTGCCAGTTCTGCTGTTCCAGATAACTTATCAAGCGTTTCGACAGTAGGCGTCCACCAAACACCAGTGCCCGGTCGGCTTGTTGCAGCAGGGCTCGGCCCTTGGGGTTGAGCAGCAGTTGGTCGACATTGCCTATCGCGGCAGGATGTTGGCGCAGCTGAGACTGGGCATCTGTCAGCAGCGGCCAACCGAGTTTGCTGGCCAGTTCGACCAACTTTTGTGGATTATCGGCACTATCCAGGGTGCCGGCGATGATAACACCCTTGCCGTGAACAAAACGCGCCATGGTATCCCAACTGGGGACTTGTCCCATGCCTTTGTTGGCATATTGGTTATAGGGCGTGCTTGCCTGTTGCCAGTTCGTCAGAGGTTGCAGGTAATGCTCTATGGCTTGACTTCTGGGGGCATCCAGGCTGCTTGGGTACAGTGGCTCACGATACATGCAATTGATGTGGACCGGCATGCTTTGGTTGGCCACGGCTTCATCAATCTGAGTCAGCAGCGCTTGGGGAGCTATGGCCAGATCCGGTGTCGGCAGGTTTAACTGCTTGGCATATTGGCCGAAAATCGCCGGTTGGAGTATGGCTTGGTTGGCGCCGCAAGCTATCAGCTCCGGCGGTCTGTCGCCGGAAAGCACGACCAAGGGGACTTGAGTCAACCAGGCCTCAACGATGGCCGGATACAGGTTGGCAACGGCCGTACCCGAGGTGGTGATAATGGCCACCGGAGCCCGACTGGCCTTGGCGAGCCCGAGCGCCATAAAGCCCAGTCCACGCTCATCGAAGTGCAGGTGTTGTTTTAGTTTGTCCTGGCGGGCGGCTGCCAGCGTCAGGGGCGTGGAGCGCGAGCCCGGCGCCATGCACACATGCTGAGCCCCAAGGCGTGCCAGTTCTTCAAGTATGAGGGAACCCCAAAGGAGATTGAGTTCGGCGTGAGAATTGATTTGCATAAACAGCTTACCCAGTATCGAATGCTCATTAGTGTACCGCTTTTGACACCACTGTTGTATGAACTCTTGGGTAAAACTGCTTGTGCACCTCAAGGCAAAAGAACAGCCTGACTATCAGGCTGAGGTCTTTATCGCGACTCCAACCCAATTACAGTAAGTTACCACTCACAAGACGCAGTTGTGAGCGAATCCACTCCAGCTCTATGTCTTGTTGGCCGACACTGCTGAGCAAGGTGAGTGTCAGTGGCTCGGTAACGTTGAACAATCGCGTCGTTTCCATCTCTGACAGTTTGCACAGGTGTAGTTGAGGCTCTTCCCCCAAGAGATCGAATACCGCCTTATAGGGCACCAAAGCCACCGCCTGCGAGGCCTCCAGGTAGGCGCTCAGCGAGGAGATGCCGGTGATAGTCATCTCGACATTTAAATCAAGATGATTGATTCGACAATAATCCTCGAACGGACTCTGACTGTTGGGTATCAGACCTAGATCGGTATTGATATAAGGATACTCGGCTATGGCTTCCAGGGTGAGATCGCGTGAAAGCAACGGGTGATTCTTGTTACAGATGAGGTAGAGGCTATCGAGTTTTCTGAGTGCCTCTATCTGCAGCTTGCCGCCGAGAGAGAGCAGTTCGTCTGGGTAGCGACAACTGCAAAGTCCGGCGCTGATGTTGCCATCTATGAGCCCTTGCAATGAACTGCAGCTCCAGGAGTTTAAGTTAATATGCAGTTGCTTGCCTTGCTGTTTTATCGCAGACATCAAGGCTTTGGGATAGGCATAAGAAATCAGGCCTGGAGTAACTAATTCGAAATTTTTATTGCCTGCCAGTGCGGGGTTACCCAAGTGACTGAAGCCTTTGGAACAGTCGACAATTTCTTTGGCAATAGGATAAACCTTAGCCGCAAATTCATTGGGAATAAGACCATACTTTTTTCTTAGAAATAGTTCGTTACCAAAAATAGATCTGGCTGTTTTTAAACAACGGCTTATTTTGGGTGCAGGCACATTCAGAATTTTGGAAACATGTGTTGCAGACTTGTTTTCGTATAGGCTAACAAGGATGGAAAGGCTTAAAATATCCAGCTTTTCAAAGTCGATGTGGTTCACCTGCAATACTCCTTTAGTGGTATACCCAATTTCTATATTAACCACTTTTTTCAAAAAAAAAATAATTTTATTTGCAGCTATTTTTGATTCTGTATTCCAGATCACTAAATGCTGGTGTTGAGGTGGTTTTTAGTCTGTTGCTCATGCGCTAGCCCGTCAAGAATATATTTTTCAAGTACTGAAATAATTCATTTTCAAATATTAAATTTTGTAAAATCGTTTTCTTGGTTTTAGTAGTTTGATTTCTAAAAAGTGTCAATGCTATCAGTGTCTTATGTTTTGTTCTTGCAGTCTTTTACCCGGTAGTTATTTGATGGCGATCAATTTTTCAATTGTCATTGATAGTAATAATTCGACTGCGCAGCAAGCGCGACTAAAAAACTAAAATGATGTTTTGGAGGGTTATATGGATACTTCAGTTATTCTGAGTTACGCCTTTGTCTATTTCGTTCTTTTTATTGCAGTGCCATTCGTGCTGGTGGTATTTGTGATGACTTGTATCAAGTTCTTTAAGACGGAAGAGACACATAATAATGAAGTGGTAAAACTTAAAAGTCGATTCTTTGACAACAAGAGTTTAGACTTTTTTAAATCTCTGAAATCTTTAACCAGTGGTCGATATGAAGTTTGCAGTAATGTCACCTTGGGTTCAGTGGTAGATATAGACTCACATGCCGCAGAAAGCCATGTCCGCCTGGATTATGTGCTGATAGATCAGAATTCTTCAGAAATCAAAATGGTGATTTCAGATTTCAGCGATGCTGAAAGTGCCAGCTCAAAGAGCCTGCTCGAAAAACTTAATATTCGCCTCATTGATATGAAGCGCTCCAATCCTCTGGACGCACAGCATCTTCAACAGGTGCTTGCGGCTTAAACCTGTAATAGAGGGTGGCGGCGTGAGCTGCCACCCTTGAGTCCCTGTAATATCCAAATTGAAATGTGAGGACCCGAGATGTCCAGTATTCGATGGCGTGCAATATTAGGCGCGGCCTCTTTGACCTGTTTGTTGGGGGTGAGCGGTATCGCCTCTGCCGAGACCGCGTTAAAAATCAATAGTGATCCCTGTGTGAAGTGCCATAAACGCAATGGTTTGATGCAGGGACATCATGGCCAGGATCAGCTCAATATGAGTTGTAGTACCTGTCATGGTGAAAAGGGTAAACATCCAAGAAAACCGAACGACCTGAGAGTTTTTACTCCCCATGAAGGGATCTCACCTGCGACCCAGAACGAGACCTGTCTCAAGTGTCACCAGCCACAGAAATTGGCTGAGAAAGAGTGGACCCACAACGTCCATGCCGACAAGTTGAGTTGTGCCGCCTGCCACAAGCTGCATCCATTGGACGATCCAATGAAACAAGCAACAGGCAAACAGCACAGCAAGTTGTGCCTCGATTGTCACAAGGTCAACTAAGAGGGGAGAGTAATGGAAAATTCCAGAAGACGTTTTTTAAAAGGGGGCTGTGCCCTGATGGCCGGAGCCTCTCTTTATCCATTGAGTGGCAATGAGGCGGTTGCCAGCGCCGATCATGATTCAGGCGTTAACTATGCCTTGCTGCATGATGAAACCAAGTGTATCGGCTGTAATGCTTGTAGTGATGCCTGCCGGGAAGTTAACCAGGTTCCCGAAGGGGTCTCGCGGTTAGAGATTATTCGCACTGGTCCTTATGGCGAGTACCCGAACCAGTTTTATCACTTCAGCCGCAAGTCTTGTCAGCACTGTGAAGATGCGCCTTGTGTCAATGTCTGCCCAACCGGTGCGGCGTTCAAGGACAAGCAGACCGGCATTGTGACTGTGGATGCCTGGAAGTGTGTCGGTTGTCAGTACTGTATTGCCGCTTGCCCTTATCAGGTGCGCTTTATTAACCCTGTTACCAAAGCAGCCGATAAGTGCGATTTCTGCCGTGAGACTCAACTCAAGCAGGGCAAACAGCCGGCCTGTGTGGAAGCCTGTCCGACTAAGGCCTTGGTGTTCGGTAATCTGAAAGATCCAAGTTCAGAAGTGGTACAGATGATCCGGGCCAACCCAACCCAGAGATCCAAAGTCGATCTCGGTACCCGACCCAAGATGTTCCGAATAGTGGCCAAGCAGGGGGAGATTAAACTATGAGCCCTTTTCACTTTGATACTTTGGTATGGCACTGGCCCATTGCGTTCTATCTGTTTTTCGCCGGGGTTTCGGCGGGCGCCATGTTCTTTGCCGTATTGTTGAAAAATTTGTGCTTGAAACAGGATGCCTGGCGTTCAGGTTTTGTCCAGGCCGCTTGTTTGGTGGCGCCGCTGACCGTGATGGCGGGGCTGGGGATCTTGGTTATCGACCTGACCAAACCATTCCATTTCTGGAAGATTCTGGTGTTCTATAACCCCACTTCGGTGATGTCTGTCGGGGTGATGATCCTCATGGTTTACATGGTGTTCATGTTCGCCTGGATCGCCATGGTATTCCGTCAGGTCATTGATAACTGGTGTGAGCAGCGTTTCCCAGTGGTGCTTAAAGTGACCGGCTTTTTGGCCAAGCATGAACCCAGCTTAACAGGTTTATTGGTGATCTTCTCTTTAGCGCTGGGCGCTTATACCGGCTTCCTGCTGTCGGCTCTGCCTGGTTATCCCATGCTGAAGAATCCGGTATTGCCGTTGCTGTTCCTGGTCTCTGGCCTGTCTTCCGGTGCGGCGGCGTCTCTGCTCGGTGGTGTACTGCTCAAGGGTAACCCTGACGGTAAGGAAGTGCACTTTATTCACAAGATAGAGATCCCACTGATCCTGGTGGAAATTGCAGTGATCTTCACCTTCTTTATTGGTTTGGTACTGACTGGAGGTCAAAGTAAGGTTGCGGCGTTCAATGCTATAGGTGAAGGCTTCTGGGGCTGGGTATTCTGGCTCGGTATCTTGGGTTGTGGCCTCTCTATTCCATTAGCCATGAACCTGTTTATGACCGCCACGGCCAAGCGTAAATGGTCTTATGTGGCTGCGACAGCAACCCTGAGTCTGTTGGGGGTCATTTTGCTGCGCCACTTCATCCTGTACACAGGACAAATGACGATTGCTTAATCCCCATAAAAGGAAAAATGTGATGTTGAAAAAAATGATTCTGATGATGGCTCTGGGTTTTTCAGGTTCACTGCTGGCTGCCCCAATTGCCGATACCCACACCGACATGTCTGGTTGTGAATCTTGCCACCAAGATGGCACGCCTTCTGCCGACTATGCTTTTGAAAACGAGCAATGTGCTTCCTGTCATGGTGACATGAAGTCACTGGAAGGCGATTCACACAAGAAGCATGATGGTGTGCTCACTTGTACTGACTGTCATACAGCCCACGAAGAGAAAGATCCTGCCGCTGGCTGTAAAGATTGTCACTAATAAGAAGTTAAGGATACGGCGGCCTTGGTGTTAATAAAAAGTTCCGTCGTATCCTGAAGCAACGTTGCTACGTTGCTGACAAGGAAGTGATTGGGCAGGAAGCCATCTTGTTATTGCGCTGTTGACGCATTTCCCGATCCTCCACGGGACTCGCCACCTATTGAGCACGCGGGTGGCTTTTCTTGGTTTTAGTTCACTGATTATTAATCCACTCGCTCATCACCACATGGGTCTTGATCTTCACTATCTCGGTATGAGTGTCTATATATTCACGGATCTCGTGCAATCGCCGCATCGAGGGCGTTTTGACGAATACCAGCAGGTCCATGTCGCCGGAGATCCCGTGACAGGTGACGACCTCCGGAATTGCATGAAACACATGTACCACATCGCTGCAGCGGGGACATTTGTGCTGAATTTCGAAGTAAGCACTCACAGCTTCTTTCTGCGATTCGCTGAGCAGCAACTGATAACCCCGGATCACCCCGTTTTGTTCGAGTTTCTTGATCCTGTCCGAGACGGCGCTGCGGGAAAGCGATACCTCGGTCGCCACATCTGAAATACTTCTGCGGGCATTTTTCTTTAGCGCATTGATGATTGCTTTATCGAACTTATCCATGATTCCTGACGTTTTGCGTGTTTTTTATTGATTTGCCGTCATTTTGTCGGTTTAAAGCAGTATTTGACGGAAACGAATGACAGAAAGTCTGTCGGAGAACGACTATACTGGCGCCATTCAAGATACTGATAATTTAACAGATGAATCAAGTTACAGGAACAATCGGACGCTGGCAGGGTGCTGGCTTAATGGCCACCACATTGTTGGGTACCGGGGTGTTTATTTTGCCGCAGATGACGGTCGACAAGGCAGGTAGTGGCGCCTTGCTGGCTTGGGCCCTGTTGACCCTGGCCATTATTCCGGTGACCCTGGTGTTTGCTCGTCTGGCTAGCCGCTTTCCTCACGCCGCCGGCCCCGCCTATTTTGTCGAACGAGCCTTTGGCCGCACCCTGGGCCGCACCATAGGCCTGAGCTTTTTGATGGCTGTGCCTATCGGCGCGCCTGCCGCTATTTTGATGACTTTCCAATTCGTTAACGCGCTGGTTCCCGTGTCCGGCTGGGTTCAGGTGGGCTGTGAACTCTTGGTTCTACTCGGGCTTTGGCTATTGAATCTCAGGGGTATTCAGGTGTCGGCCAAGGCGCAATTTGCCCTGACGCTGGGGATTGTGGCCGTGGTGGTGATGATGTTCGGCGCCGGTGGTGCCAAGGCCGGTGAATTAGTGTCCTTGACCGCTCATTCCACTCCCGACTATGACGGCGTGATGCTGGCGATAGGCATCGCCTTTTGGAGTTTCCTCGGTGTGGAGGCCATGACCCACTTGGCCAACGATTTCCGGCGCCCGGATCGAGACTTGATCCCCGCCATGGTGATAGGGGTGATTTTGGTCGGCGCGGTTTATCTGGCTTGTACCTTGCTGCTATTGCTGGTGGAAGTGGACACCAAGGTCGCCATGATAGGCGCATTCGATACTCTGCTCGGTGGGTACGGGGCTCAGGTGATAGGTGTGCTGGGGATCGCCAGTGGTTTGGCGGCGGTTAACGTCTATGCCGCCAGTGTATCGCGGCTGCTTTGGAGCTTCAGTACCGAGGGAATATTGCCGGCCTGGTTCCGTGAGCGCAATAGTCACCAAGTGCCGGTCAGAGCCTTGTCGGCCGTGTTGGGTACCATGGCGGTGGTGATAGTGCTGACCTATGTTTCCGGCCAACAGCTTGAGCAGCTGATTGCCTGGAGTAACGGAGTATTTGTGGTGATCTATTTGTTGTCTATGTTGGCGGCCATCCGTTTACTGAGCAAACGCTACCTGCCTTTGGTACTGCTCAGCTGTGGGCTCTGTGTGTTGCTGGCATTTGCACTCGGCAGCGCCATGGCCTACGCCTTGGGTTTGCTGTGTGTGCTGGCCGTATTGCTAACGTTGCAGCAGCAGTGGCAGAAACGCCAATTACCGCCGGTGATCCCGATGCAATAGCGGATAGAGCTTAGCCGACTCTGCCAGCCATGGCCTGGTTGCGTAGTTGGATCAGCTCTGAGTGTTTGAGATACAGCAGATCGGCGCAGCGGCGAATAATCTGGTCTTCGTAGCGGCACAGTTCGCCATCGGCGTAGGCCACGCGCCACATCGCCAGGATCAGTTGCTGCTTCTGCTCCAGCGTAAAGCTATCGTTGATGGCCGAGGTGAATTCAAACAGTGAGGTGGCATCGTGTCGGCTCTGTTTGGCTTCGACTATCAACTCGGCAGCCGCTTCGGCGGCTATGCCCAGCGTCTGTTCCAGGAGTTCGGGTAACAATTGGGATTCTGTGCCGGACATCTCCTCATCGGCATAAACCACTTCCAACAACATGCTGGCGGCCGCCAGTTCCAGTTGTTTCTGCTGTTCCTGTGGGGATTTGCTCTGTTGATGGGCATTCAAAAACTGTTTGAGTTTGGCGATCATAAGTGTCTCTTGTCAGTTGATTCGGCGAGGCGAACGGCATCTGGCCACATATCAGCAGGCCCTGAATCGAGCTTATAGACCTAGGCAGCCATGCTTTTTTAGACTCTATCAGTGGCAGCGGGTTCCCACTGCCGCAGGGATCGCTTTACAGCAAAGAACCCAACCCCTTCATCAACAGGTCGGCAGTGCCTTCGCCACCGCTGCTTTGTAGGTAGTTTTTGACTATGTCTATCATGGGCGCTGCCAGCTCTTTGGAGATCCCCAGTTTGGCGAAGGCATCATAGACCATGGCGCTGTCCTGCAACGAGTTACCCAAAGATCCGGCCTTTGACAATAGACCCGTCATCCCTGAGTTACTATCCAACTTGGGCGCTGCGGCGAGCAAGCCGTCAATACCGGGAATACTGGCGGCAATGGGAGAGAAAGACTCTTGTCCCAGAGAGGTCTTGGCCAAACCGAGCAGGCTGCCAAGCCCTCCCTCGGCCTGGGTCTGGGTTAGCCCCAGCTGTGACATCACAGAACCAACCAACTCGCTGTTTTGAGTGGCGCTCTGGCTATGGGTGACCGTTTCGGCTTGTGCCTGGGTGTCGCTGGTGAGTTTGTCGAACCAACCGGCCTGCGCCGGGGAGCTCAGGAGTGGGCAGAGCATTAGGGTTGCGGCTATATAGGCTTTCATTGTTGTTTTCCTGGATATATTCAAGATCGTCAGGAGCGTATTTTAGCTTTATCTGTAACAACTGATCATCGCTTTTACGTGATTGGCCGGGGTTTTGCCATATTTCATTTGTGCATTGAGGTGGGAATTTGGGTATCCTTGGCGTCTATCCAGGTCCTTTAATTACAACTTTTTTGGGAAAGCTGCATGTCTCTGTCTGCCATCCTGACCGAAGCTTATAACTTCTTTCGTAATCATATCGTTCAGCTGGCGATGCTGACCGGCCCACTGCTGTTGCTGCAGGTGGGTATTCAAATTTGGCTTGGGGCCGAAATCCAAGGCGCCGACCCCCAGAATCCACAATTCGGTACGCCACACATGTTGGCGGTGATTGCCCTGATGGTGATCTTCTCTGTGCTGATTGCCGCGTTGACACTATTTATGGAGCTGCGCACCGAAGGGATGCAGCCCAGCACGGGGCAAGTGCTGAAAGCCAGTCTGGTCTTTGTGCCTGGGCTGATGCTGGCCGGAGTGTTTTCTGGCATGGCGATAGTTGCACCGACTATGATCCTCGCCGCCATAGGGCCGGTATGGATCCTGGGGCTGGGGATCAGCCTCTACCTGTTTGCCCGTTTGGCTTTTGTTAACTTTATGGTGGTGGCCGAGCGGTTGACGCCATTGCAAGCGATCAAGGCCAGTTTCGAGTTCAGTCGTGGTCTTACCGGTAAGACAATGTTGGTACTCTTGAGCTATTTCCCACTATTGATCATGGGGAGTGTGCTGTCGCAATTGGGGCAGGCCGGTGGTATGCCGCTGCAGTTGTTGGTAGATACCTTCGTGGCTTTCATTGGTTTGTTTGTCAATGTGGCCTTATTCCGTCTCTATCGGGTTGCCCGCAAGGGCAGAACCTGAACTCGATGTCTGTGAGGTCAGCCTGTGCTGGATGATGTTGCCTTTATAGCCAGTGTGTCGGAAGACTTGGCCCGGGAGTACCGCACAGCCAAGCGCTACGTGCAGGATGTGCCAACCCAGGCACTTCTGCATGTTCGCAGTTTCGCCCATAGACTGACCGAGCTTCTGGCCGCCCCGGCCAGGCTCAGTTTTGATAGCCCCAACCTTTACGATAGGATCGAACAGCTCAATCGTCAGCGGTTGATCGATGTGCGCATCACCCGTGCATTGCACCGCCTGCGGGCCGATGGTAACCGCGGCGCCCATCCGGAAAAATTTCACCTCACCGAAACTCAATTGCTGCAACTGGCTAAAAAAGCCATCGGCGATCTGCTGAAATTGATGGAGCTGGCTTACCCTAAACTGAAGGGCCGGGAAGCGCCTGAATATCACTTCGATGACTTTGATCTGCAGGCCGGACGTGAACTCTGCTACCGAGCCGTAATGGAGGATGATGCCGAGGCGCAATATCTGTTGGGGATGGCGCTCAAGAATCGGGCGCTGATCGCTCGTGGTCAGGAGCAGGCGCTGCAGGATAAGGCTGACGAGTCGCTCGCGGGTGACTCGGCGCGAATGCTGGCCAAGGCGGCATATTGGTTTGCTGAAGCATCAGCGAGCGAGCCCAAGGCACTATTCGAACAGGGGGTTGCCCTGATCCACGGTTACAGTGGCGAAATAGATATTGCCGCCGGGCAGCGGGCGATTCGTCAAGCCGCCGAGGCTGGCGTGACCGATGCCATGGCTCTCATGGGTTACTTCTATCTGGTCGGCAGTGGTGAGCTGGCTAAAGATGAGACCGAGGCTGAGCGTTTCCTCAGTGCTGCTGCCGCCAATGAACAATCTGAGGCGATGGCCAATCTCGGGGTGCTTTGTTATCAACGCGGTCAGCTGCAACAAGCCTTTGAACACATAACCCGGGCGGCCAGAGCCGGGGATCCCCACGCTCAGTATCACCTTGCCTTGATGTTGGCCCGAGGCGAAGGCTGTGAAGCCGACCCAGGCGCCAGTGAACAATGGCTCGCCGAGGCGGCGGAGCAGGGACAGCTCGATGCCATGTTGGCGCGAGCGCAGCATATGCTCAACGATGACACCGCCTTTGGCTCAGATCTGTCCCAGGCAGAGCGTTATTTACGGCAGGTTATCCGCTACGGTCACAGTGTGACTGCCATGATTGAACTGGCGATAGCTCTGACCGATGGTTGCCTTGGCCGCATAGACGTAGTGGAGGCTGTTGCTTGGTTGCGTCTGGCGCGGGATCGCGCCGATGAACGTGAGTTGGAAGTGATAAGGCCCTTGTGGCAGTCACTGCAACAACAGGTCGAGAGTGTACTTCGACTGAGCCAGTCGGCAGAAGAGCGGCGTGCCCTGAAGCGGGCACAGGAGCTACTGGCCGATTAGTCCGGTTCGTGCTCTATGATACGGCCCCTTGGGCTCAAGCCTGAATCCCGGCACAGGTTGGGATCCAGGTCGTAGAGATCTCTTTGTCTGCCTCTTTGGCGGCATTGGTGAATGCTGGCCAACTGGCGTTTCAAATAGCTGCGACCAAACAGAGCCAGACACAGCAGCGTAGTTGCCGCCAGGATCAACACCAATGGCACAAGCAAGAGTGCCAGACTAAAGGCACTGAGACTCAGCAGTGCTCCCATCAAGGTTCTGGGATTGAGTGGCTGAATCTGCGCAAACTGTCGGTACATTTTTCTTCCTCCGGGCTTGGCCTGGGCCTTAGTGTGACCTCGTCCTGAGCTCAGGTCACGTTAAATCTGCTTCATTATTCATCATGTTTAATGCGACTTTATTAAGAAAGCGTTAAGAGGCTGGCGTTTGTCGCATAATTTTTATTCATCCAGTCGGGTTTAAAACTCAAACTTGATTTTTTGTTGAAAAATTGACCTGTTTCACAACTAATTGTGAACTAACACTCAGCCAAATCAGCAGAATATGCGATTATTCCGCCACCCCCAAGGGGAGCTCCCCAAAAGAGAGTTGGCCTTTTCTACAAAATCGGATCCCGCTGAAAATGAAATTCCGTTCACTGAAACACAAGTTGCTGGTGTGTGTGGTACTGGCATTGACTCTGGTTGTGGCAGCACTTTCCTGGCAAAGTTACAGCAGTCAAAAAACACAACTGTTGCAAACCGGCCAACAGGAGTTAAAGCGTATTGGTGATATGCAGGCGCAGCGTATTACCGAATGGTTGGCGATTCGCACCAATGTGGTTTCGACCTTGAAGGACTATATCAGCGATGACTTTGTGCCAGCGCTGCAACAGGCGAGGGCGGCCGGTAAACTGGAATCGGTTTACTTCGGTGGCAACGATGGACGAATGCAAGATGCCGACCCCAGTGTGGACAACAGTCATTACGACCCCCGCAGCCGCCCTTGGTACCGAGATGCTATGGCTAAAGGTCGAGCCATTATTACCAAACCCTATATTGATGCCGGTTACGGGACTCTGGTTGTGTCTTTGGCACAGCCGACCGCTAAAGGGGTGATAGGGGGGGATTTGGCGATCGATACCCTGGTGACAGAAGTGAATCGCATGGCCATCCCGGCTGAAGGCTTCGCCATCATGATGCATAACGATGGTACTGTGATAGCTTACAAGGATAACGGCAAGGCGATGCGTCCGGTCGTTGAGATCGATAATGACTTAGGCGCAGGCATTCTGGCCAATATTCAAAAAACGGCGCAGCTACAATCCCTGTATTTTGACGCCGATGGCCGGGAAAAACTGGTGTGGGCAACAGCCATCCCGGATACCGATTGGCAACTCTTGCTACTACTGGATAAAGCAACGCTTGAAGCCCCTCTTGGCAAACTGCTTTGGACCCAGGTCGGCCTGGCGGTGCTGGTGCTCTTGGTCAGTATTGCAATTATCTCCTGGTTTATCGGGTTATTACTGGCGCCGCTTGGGCGAGTATCCCAGGCTTTGGCGAGGATTGCCGATGGTAATGGCGATCTGACTCAGAGGATCACAGTCGACAGCAATGATGAAGTGGCCGAGCTGGCCGACAACTTCAACCGTTTTGTCTCGGCGCAGCATCAGCTGATTAGCCATATACGTCAGTTGGCGGCCGAACTGGATCTGGATGCCGAGCGGGGATTGAACACCACTCAAAGCACGGTGACTGAGCTGCAGAGGCAGCAGCAGGAAGTCGCTATGGTGGCAACCGCCGTCACCGAGATGGCCAGTGCCACTCAAGAGATTGCGACCAACGCCGAGCTGACTGCCACCGCGGCGCAGCAATCCTCATGCAGCTCGCAGCAGGGCAAGAGTCTGGTGCTGCAGACCCGTGACTCGATCCACTCCTTGGCCGAAGAAGTGGGGCAAACTACCGAAGTGATCAACGAACTCAATCGTCATGCCTTGGCCATCAGCGGTATTCTTACCGCGATTCAGGGGGTGGCCGAACAGACCAATCTATTGGCGTTGAATGCTGCGATTGAGGCCGCTCGTGCCGGCGAACAGGGTCGCGGCTTTGCCGTAGTGGCCGATGAGGTGAGAGTCTTGTCTCAACGAACCCAAGATTCAACGGCTGAAATTCACGCGACTATCGAAGCATTGCAGCAAACCACGGCCAGAGCAGTGGCCTCTATGGAAAATAGTCGCCAGATGGCGGGACGCAGTGTCGGTGATGCCGAAGAGGCCAGTAAGGCGCTGGAAGAGATTGCCATTGCGGTGGCACAGATTTCAGATATGGCCGGGCAGATAGCCACGGCGGCAGAGGAACAGACTCAGGTAACAGGGGAGATCACCCAAAACACCACGGCCATCAAGGATGTTACCGATGAGATCACCGCTATCGCCATGGACGATCTCGAGCACGCCAAGGCGCTCAAGGTGTGCGCGACCGATCTCAATGCCAAGGTTGCGACCTTCATTCTATAATCACACCGAGCAAAAGGCCGCCACTCAGGCGGTCTTTTTATCGCTCATGCTGTCACCAATTAACTGCCGCATCCAGCGGTGGCCTGGGTCATTGTTATTGCGCTCATGCCACAGCAACACATAAGCCATGGGCAGAAAGTCTATCGGCAGCGGCAATTGTTGCAACGAGTAGAGCTTGCAGGCGTGCAAGGCAAAGCTTGAGGGCAAGGTAAACACCAAGTCACTGTGGGCACAAATACTGGCAGCACCATAAAAGTCGGGTACTGTGGCGCTCAGGCGGCGATGATGACCAAGCTCCGCCAGAAAATAGTCCAGCGCCCACCAATCGTTGCCTTCACACCGCACCTGTACATGGGGCAGTGCCAGATAAGCCGCTAGATCCCAGACCTGATTCTTCTCGGCCTGCAAGGCCGGATGCCCTTGGCGTACTAGGCATACCTGATGATCCTGGAATAGGGTTTGGTACAGGATCCCCTCCGGCAACTGGTTGAAGTGAAAACTGGAGTTGGGCTGCAGATCCCGTCCCGAAATTCCCAAGTCTATCTGTCCCTGTTGCAGTGCCTGCATCGATTTCTCGGTCCAGACGTAGGAGTCGAGCCTGAGATTGGGCGCATTGTTGAGTAAGCGACCGATAAAACTGGGTAACAAGGTTTCATAGGCACTTTCTACCATGGCGAGCGAGAATTGCCGGTTGCTGCTGGCCGGGGTGAATACCGGTGGTTGAGTCAGTTGATGCAAACTCTGTAAGGCGATAGGCAGATGTTGTGCTAACTGTTCGGCGTGAGCCGTCGGTTTGAGGCCGTGGGCGGTACGTTGGAACAGAGGATCGCCCAGCATCTCACGCAGGCGGTTGAGGCTCTTGCTCAATGCCGACTGACTCAAATGTAACCTATTGGCGGCGCGGGTCACGCTGCGCTCTTCAAGCAATATCTGCAGTATGACCAGCAGATTAAGGTCGATACGAGCCAGATTATCCAGATTCACTATGATATTCCCCAAGGGAAATTACATTGTGAGATTATATCATTTCTTTTCATACCAGTGGCTCATTAAAATGTGCCCCATCTTAGTTTTCACTCAGGATTGAACGACAACCTATGGCAAAAAACCTCCTGCCTATGCTGATGGCCATGGTGCTGCTAAGCCCCCTGGCTATCGATATCTATCTCCCCTCCTTGCCGACCATGGCGAGTGAATATGGCGTCAGTGCGGGTGACGTCCAGTCTACGCTGGTGCTTTTCCTATTCGCTATGGGGCTGGGGCAGATCCTCATAGGTCCTTTGGCCGACCGATTTGGCCGTCGGCCTGTGGCATTGGGAGGAATAACTTTCTATGTACTCAGTGCGCTATTGGCTGTGGTAGCCATGGAGTTCGAATGGTTACAGATTGCCAGGGTATTGCAGGGGTTGGCCGCTTGTTCCACTTCGATAGTGGTGTTCAGTGCGGTACGTGATTGTTATAAACCGGCCGAAAGTGCTCGCATCTACAGCTATCTCAATGGCGCGATCTGTGTGATCCCGGCATTGGCGCCGACACTGGGTGGGGTGATGGCATTGCATTTCGGTTGGCGTTCCACCTTTATGTTGATGGCGCTATACGGCTTGGTAATGTTGTTGCTGGTGGGGATGCGTTTTCCTGAAACTCGCCCCGAGAATACTATCAGTAGCGGTCCACTGTACCGTTGGGGTCGTTATCAGCCGGTGTTGGCCGAGCGGCACTTCTTGTTTTATGCCTTCTGCTGCATGGCGGGAATGGCGTCAATATTGAGCTATGTGTCTTATGCCCCTGTGTGGCTGATTGGTCATTTGCAGATGTCAGAGTTGGCATTCAGCGGTCTGTTTGGCCTCAATGCCTTGGTCAATATCATCGCCTGTTTTGCCGCGCCAGTGGTCACCAAACGTCTTGGAAATCGCGCGACTGTGGTGTTTTCTCTCTGGTTGCTGTTGGCCTCGGCCGCGATACAACCGGCGTTGCAGATCTACGGTCCTCAGCAAGGCATGGCTGCTGCCATGAGTTTTATGTTGCCCATGATGTTGCTGTGTGTCGGTTTCGCCTTCCTGTTGGGGCCAGCCACCAGCATGGCGTTGGCGGCCTTCGGTGAGCGCGCCGGTACAGCGGCGGCCTTGCTCGGTTTCATTCAGATGAGTGGCGCCTCCTTACTGGCTGGCCTGGTACAACAAACCGACCTCAGCGCGCCCTTTGCAGTGACACTGGTGATGGGCAGCCTATCTATGGTTTTGCTGCTGATCATGGCCCAGAGTCGTTTCAACGCCTGGCATCAAGAACAGTTGGTGCATCACTGAGTTTCAACAGATTTAAGCATCACCCTTGGCCCGTTGCAGTTGACCGCTGCTGCGGGCATTTTTTTGTTTTAAGGGCAGCATAGATGACAGTCTGCAGTGGCAGTTGAGTCATGAGGCTTGTGTTACCATTGCGGCCTCCGTATTGTGGTCATCTCACGCCTAATGCCGTCTGGAAACTATTGGCCTTGAGAGAGGAATCATGACTCGTGCTTACTGTGAACAATGTGGTTATCCGCAAACCGCCTGTGTTTGTGGTGCCGTAGCAGCCATTTTTCCCCGCAGCCAACTGTGGATATTGCAGCATCCTTCTGAGGTGGAACACGCCAAAAACAGTGTGCGCCTGTTGCAGTTGGCTGTGCCGGATGCCCGGGTGATAGTGGGCGAAACCGAGGCGGATTTTGCTGCGCTGAGAGCCGAATTGACCGGGGATAGCCTGCCGACTTTCTTACTCTATCCCTCTGATGAGAGTCTGCCACTGCCAGCTACCGTTGCATCTGAAACGGTGCGGCTAATTTTGCTGGATGGCACCTGGCGCAAAACCTTGAAGATGTTTCGGCTTAATCCTTGGCTACAGGCGTTGCCCCAAAGACATCTGCCGCTGGCGGTGCCGACAGCGTATTGCATACGCAAGGCCAGCCGCAGCGATAGTTTATCGACGCTTGAGGCCGCGGCGGTGGCATTGTCTCAGCTGGAACCCGGGCTGGATGTGACCCCGATGCACGACTTACTGGCGGAGTTGGTTGAGCAGAGATTGCGGCGGATGCCACCCAAGGTAAGGGAAAGATATTCCAGATAGATGATTGATCTCTAAGGAAATGAAATAAAACTGCGGCCTATGATGAAAACTCTGTATAGATCACGACATTTATAGGCCGTTATGGTTTTAATTAACCCACATCATCATCCCTGATGATGGAGTGGGACTGTCGGCGAATCGCTTTTTGCAGGGGAGTGGTTGCAGAAGATTTCTGTTGCCGACAGTCCTGTTTCTCTCTGGTTTACCCGGAATTATTACAGTTGAAAATGGGCCAGGGTGAATTGCTCAGGATGCAAGGGGTAACCGAAAAAGAACCCCTGCGCCAGCCCATCGCCCATCTGCCTTACCAGATCATTTTGATGCGCCGTTTCTATCCCCTCGGCAACAAAGTTAAGCTCCAGCGCCTGAGACAGCTGCACTATGGCCTGACACAGACGTTTACCCTTGGGGTGCTGTAGTTGTTCGGCAAATTCACCGGCTATTTTTAGGCCATCCAGGGGCAGGCTGCCCAGACGACTCAATGATGACAGCCCGGTTCCGAAATCATCGAGGACGATTCTAACGCCCAGTGCTCTGAGCTGTTTGAGGGTTTGTTTTGCCTGGTGTGGATGACCCAGCAGAGCCGATTCGGTGATCTCTAAAATCAGTGCATCGCTGGGTAGTCGGTGGCGTTGCAGCGCCGACTTTACCTGCTGATAAAAGTCCAAGTGTTCCAATTGTAGCGGCGAGATATTGACCGAGATAACAAAGTCGCTGTCATGTTGCCGCCACAGCGCCAGTTGCCGACAGGCTTGCTCGACCACCCAGTTACCGATAGAGACTATCAGCCCAGTTTCCTCCAACAGGGGGACAAAGTCGGCGGCCTCCAATAATTCATGTTTATTTTTTTGCCAGCGCAGCAGGGCTTCCGCTCCCGCCATACTATGGTCTTTGAGCCTGACTATGGGCTGGTAAAAGAGGCATAGTTGCCCCAATCCCAGGGCATGACGCAGATCGCCGAGCAGTTTGAGCTTATGTTCGGCGGCTTCACTCATGGAGCTGTCGTAGAAATTGATATGGCTGGCACTGCGCTTGGCACTGTACATGGCCGTATCGGCTTGACTCAACAGCTCGGATGATTCTATCTCGTGTTCCCCAAAGATACTGATCCCTATGCTGGTACCCAGGTAGAACTTTTGTCCTTCCAGTTCGAACGGTGTTTCGAACAGCGCCAGTATCTGTTGGGCAAAATGATAGATCTCCTCCCGGTTCTGGCAGTTTTGTAATATCAGGGTGAACTCATCGCCTCCCATGCGGGCAATATCTGCCCGCTCCAGGCAACCGGCTTCCAGCCTGGCCGCAACCAGTTGCAGAATTCTGTCGCCCATGGAATGGCCAAAACTGTCGTTGACGTGTTTAAAGCCGTTGAGGTCGAGAAACATCAGGGCGCCGATGTTGCGATTGCCTAGCTCTAGACTATGACTGATGGCGCTGCGTAATTTACGCTTCAAATGGCGGCGATTGGGGAGTCCGGTCAGCATATCGAACATGGCCTGTTCTGTTAGGCGCGACTCCAGTTGTTTACGCTCGCTGATATCATTGAAGATGGTGACCAGATAACTGCCAGAATCGGTCTGCAACTTGCGGCTGCTCTGCCAAGCCGGGAAATGACTGCCATCCGCGCGGGTGTGACGGACCTCTCCTTGCCAGAAGTCCCTTTGAGCCAGCGCCATGCGGCACTCTCTCTGTTTGGGATCATTCTCGGTTTCAATGACTTGTAAACTTTTCCCTATTAAGTGTGTCTGGCTGAAGCCACAGAGGCGGCACAGCGCCCGATTGACCGCAAGAATTTTCCCGGCGGTATCACTGATGACAACGGCTTCGGCACTTTCTTCAAGGATCCCGGACAAGACGCTGCGAGGCAGTAATCCGAAAATGTCTTGGTTTTCCCTCTTGGTATTATCGTGAGACGCCAGGGATTCGAAACGCACCAGAATCATCTTGTGACTATCTATTCTGACCGGCTCCAGATAGAGGCGGGTGGGCAGCTCTTTGCCGTGGCGATTGAGATGCAACCAATCCCAAGTTTGCGATTGTTCCGTGGCGGCCTGCAGTAGTTTTCGGGCCAGCTCTATGCTGCATTGCCCATCAAGTTGCAGTCTGGGAGCAAAGTCATAGAGAGTCGCATCGAGAATTTCCTGATCCACACAGGCGAAATAATTCAAGGCTGCCTGATTGGCGGCGAAAACTTTGCTCCCCTTGAACAGTGCCAGAGGTGTCGCGTGTGGGTCGCTATGCCAGAGTTGCAGTTGGGGGGCGAGTTTTGCATCGGCCACCAGCATCTGCAGCAGTTGTGTCCATCGGATCATCCGGGATACTCCCTTGTCATTCTCTGCTGAGAATCCTTTCCTTTTGAAGTTGTTATTCCATTCCTTTGGTTTTAACACTTAACAGCTTTACTTTGTGGCTCAATCAAAATGTCGTTTTGTTGCTAAAAGTATCTATTATCAGTCAAACTGGTGAAAAAATGTGTGATAGTCCTAGAAAGATGGATTTTTGTACTCTCTAAGTTGAGGGATTTTATGAAGAGGTTACTGCTGTTATTGGGAATGGGGTTTGCCTTTGGTACGACGGCCACCGATTTGACGCAGCTGAGTGAAAAGGCCAGTGAAGATGCCCGGCGCCTGGAACAGGAACAGTTGGAAAAGGCCAGAGCCGCCGCCAAGGAAACTGCCGAGCGGGAGCAAAAGGTGCTCAAGCGCCAGCAATCCGGTGATTGGCAGGAGGAGCAGAGGCTGAAGGCCAGTCAACAGTTTGATGAGAGGGCGCAGCGGGAACAGAAATACCTGCAGGAAGCCAAAGAGGCGGCGGCCAAAGAACGTCAAATTGAACCGCCTAAGATGAAGAAGCTGAAACAAAAACAGATAGAGCCCTAAGTGAAAGCCGTTCACACCTTTACTTACAAAATATGCTAAGTCAGTGACACTTGTTACTTGATTTGCAGTGCTTTTTTACCCGATATTGGATCTTTTGAAATCAGCAATCAGCCAAGGAGCGACCCAATGAAGCGTACGCTGACCGCCCTGCTGATGTCAGCCAGCCTTCTTGGGGCGGCGACAACGCAGGCGACCACGGCCGAAGATATTCAGAGTTTTACCCTGAATAACGGCATGAAAATCATGGTATTGGAGGATTCATCCATTCCCAATGCCAACATGTATCTGTTTTGGAAGGTGGGTTCACGCAACGAGGTGCCCGGGATCACAGGGATCTCCCACTTCTTCGAGCATATGATGTTCAATGGCTCCAAGAAATACGGCCCCAAGATGTTTGACCGCACCATGGAAGCGGCCGGTGGCGCCAACAACGCCTACACTACTGAAAACGTGACCGTTTATACCGACTGGTTCCCTTCCAATGCTCTGGAAACCATTTTTGATCTGGAAGCCGATCGGATTGCGGCGCTGGATATCAATGCCGAGATGGTAGAGAGTGAGCGCGGCGTAGTTGCCTCCGAGCGTACCACAGGGCTGGAAAACTCCAACTGGCGTACCCTGCAGGAAGAGGTAAAAGGTGTGGCCTTCAGGGCGCATCCCTATAGCTGGTCTGTGATTGGCCATGAATCTGATATTGCAGCCTGGACCTTGGAAGATCTGGTGCAGTATCACAAGACCTACTATGCCCCCAACAATGCGGTTGTGGTGATTGCCGGTGACGTTAAGCTGGCCGAGGTCAAGCGTCTGGCCCAGCGTTACTTTGGCCCTATCCCGGCGCAAGAGCCACCCAAGGCGGTGAAGACAGTCGAGCCGCTGCAAAAAGGGGAACGACGGGTCTTCGTCAAGAAAGAGTCTGTCAGCACGCCCAATATCATGCTGGCCTATCACGTACCGGCCACCACCAATAAAGACTATTACGCGCTGGATCTGCTGACCTCGATTCTGAGTGAAGGTAATAGCTCGCGCCTCTACAAGGCTTTGGTGGACAAGCAGTTGGCGATTGCCGCCGAGACTTATATGCCCATGTCTTTTGACCCCAACCTGTTGTACATCCTTGGGGTGGCGGCCCCAGGCGTCAGCGCCACCACTCTGGAGCAGGCATTGATCGAAGAGGTCAACCGTATTGCCCGTGACGGCGTTAAGGCTGAAGAGTTGGCAAAAGCCAAAAATATCAAGCTGATGGATTTCTATCGTAGTATGGAAACCATCAATGGCAAGGCCAATACCCTGGGCACCTACGAACTTTATTTCGGTAGCTTCGACAAGCTGTTCCAGGCACCGGATGCCTATAACCAGGTCACAGTGGCCGACATTCAAAGGGTGGCAGAAACATACCTGCGCCGTGCCAACCGCACTGTGGGGGTACTGGCTGCACAAGAGGAGGCGGATCAATGAGCAAGGTTTTTTCTCTCAAGGCCTCTCTGGGCGCAGTGGCCATTGCCGCAGCCTTGATGGTTTCAGGTTGTCAGTCTACCCAGGTGAAGGTGAGCCAGGATACCGGCCACTTTGTACTGCCAACTTATGAAAGAGTCACTCTGGATAATGGCCTGACGCTGATGCTGATGCCGCAGAAAGAGGTACCGCTGATCACCCTGAACGCCGTGGTGAAAGTCGGCAGCGTCAATGACACCACAGCAGGTGTGGCAGAGGTGACGGCTCAGGGCTTGTTGCTTGGCGCCGCCGGTCGCACCAAGGCCAGCATAGAGCAGGAGGTGGACTTTCTCGGTGCCAGTCTGAATGCCGATGCCGGCCGTGAGGGCAGTTACCTCAGTGCCGATTTTATGGCCAAAGATGTCGATACCATGCTGGGATTGTTTGCCGATGTGCTGACCCTTCCCGACTTTGATGCCACCGAGTTTGATAAACTCAAGAGCCGCAGAGTCGCCGAGCTGGCGCAGGAGAAAGAGAGTCCCAAGTCCGTGATTGGGCGCTACTTCAACAAGTTAGTCTTTGGTCAGCATCCTTATGGCAATGCCACTTCGGGAACCAGCGAGTCTGTGTCCCAGTTGACGGTCAACCAGCTGAGAGCCTTCCACAAGGGCTACTATCAACCGGCCAATACCGCTATCAGCGTGGTGGGCGATTTCGACCCGGCGCAGATGAAGGCCAAGCTGCAGGCGGCATTCGGTCAATGGAGCAACAGTGAATCGCTGCGTGCCGTTGACCTCAAGCAAGGGCTGCCGACTCTGTCTGCCAGCCGAGTCTTGCTGGTGAATAAGTCGGACGCGATAGAGACCACCTTCACCATAGGTGGCCTGGGTGTGACTCAGGATAACCCTGACTATGTGGGCCTGACTGTGGTCAACACCATACTCGGTGGCCGTTTTACCTCCTGGCTCAACGATGAGCTGAGGGTGAATGCCGGTTTGACCTATGGCGCGCGCTCGGGTTTCGTTCCCTATCGTGACTCAGGGGTGTTTATGATCAGTACTTTCACCAAGTCGGCTACTACAGAGGAAGCCATTGACTTGGCACTCAAGACCTACAGTCGCCTGTGGCAGAAAGGGATAGATCAGCAGACTCTGGATTCGGCCAAGGCCTACGTCAAAGGCCAGTTCCCGCCCAAGTTTGAAACCAGTGGCCAGTTGGCCGGTCTGCTGTCAGACATGTACTTGTACGGTTTTGATGAGTCCTATATCAATCAATTCCAGCAACGGGTGGATGGACTGACTCTGGCGCAGACCAAGCAGTTGGTCGATAGCTACTTCCCCAAGGATAAGTTGCAGATGGTGCTGATTGGCAGCGGCGACAAGATAGCCCCGATAGCGGCCAAGTATGGCGAGGTGACCCGGGTCGATATCAAGGATGTCGGTTTCGGCGGTTAACCCGACCAACTGGATCATAAAGCCACCTCAATTGAGGTGGCTTTTTACATCATTCTGCATCCGCGCTTTTACTTTGGGGCTTGAACCTCACACAAGTTCAGCCTGCGTTTGTCGTGAACGACAAACAGCCTGTCATCCATAAAGCTGACCTGAGCCTTGGCCGGTTTGATGTCACCGAGACTTTGAACCTGGGTTAGTGCCAGTTCAAAGGCGCTTTGATCCTCGGCCAGTGGATGACACTCGAAGCGATTGTTGCCCTTGGTTCTTAACCACAGCTGTGGCCCACAATGGCTGAAACGGGCGCTGCCAGGCGCCAGAAGGCGAGACGATTGCAACAGCAGATCTTTTTCCTGACCACTGCCGAGCATTTTGGAAAGCTTGCCAAAGAGGCTGTCCGGCAGGCCATATCTGTACTCTGCCAATATCGTCTCTTGACTGTCCGCTGCAGACTGCCCCTGACAGAGGCAGAAAATCTGCCTGTCACAGACCTGGATCGCTTCAAGCCAGTGTGGGCTGCCTGGCTTTAAGGCGGTGAGCTCAGGTTCGTCCGGCTCCTTGTATCTGTTGACCAGGTGACACTGATCATCCTTGATAAATAACCAGGAAATGGCTCGGCCCTTACGGGTATTGGGGGAACTCATTCGTAGCAGCAGTTGATTGTCATCCAGCGGGCAAAGCTGCAATGGCAGAAAGTGGAAGTGTTGCTGTTCCACAGTCATGGAAAGCACATCCGGATTGGCAAAGGGATAGTGCTGCGCCTGATCTTCTGCCAGCGACTGCCAGATCCAGAGCCCGGTTTCATCCACCAAGGTGAGTTGTTGACGCCAGAGGCAGACCTGGGGATGCCCCTTAAATTGAGTGAGATCCAGCAGCAAGCTGGGGGAGTCCGCCTCGGTAGGCCAAATGGCCAGCAGCGGCTTACGCTCTGACTCGTCCCACAGCGTCAGCGCCAATAGCTGCGGTGCCAGGAAGCGTGCGGCCTCCAGCAACCAGCCTTTGTGGTTGAAATCCCACTCTCTGATGATACGGCTCTTGAGTCTGTGCATGAGAGCTCCGGCAATAACAGCATTGGCATTGATTGTCGCAGAAACTGTGCAATAGATCTGCTACGAAAACAGAAATTTATCGGCTTGTTTATCGGGAAACTTTGTTCTGATCCAGGCGCGGTTCGACTGTGGGATTTGGCGGAGTTAAAAAGCTCCCGGGCACTAACACATAGTCACGATACCGGGTTGCCGTTTGCCGACCGCGCCAGGTAAGAGGCAAAAGGCGTTTTATGTCCTAAACTTCTTTATGCCTGCCACTCAGCCACAGAGATCCCCATGACAGATAACAAGCCGCTCGAAACGCCCACGACTCTGGATTCACTCGATTCGGCCCAATGGCTGCATATCTCGGAAACGGTAAAACTCCTGTTGTTGTCGATAGCCCAGATAGAGTTGACCCTGACTGACGGTGAACACAATGTTACCGGTCTAGGGAGCCTGTTTACCGACATGGCGGAGCAATTGCGTGAGGTGAATGCTTGGTTGGAAACTCAGGAGAATACTCCGGCCGAGATCCGCGATCATGGCCGCCATCTGGCCGGTAAGGTTAATGAAGGCATCATAGCTTTTCAGTTCTATGATCGTCTGTCACAAAGGCTCAACCATGTGGTGACCGGGCTGGCGCTGACTGAAGAAGTTTTGCGTGATGAGCATGGCCGCACCTCGGAACATGCCTGGAAAATGTTACAGCGTACGATTAAGTCGACATACTCGCTGGACTGTGAACGCAAAATGTTTGATCTTGTGCTGCAGGGAATGCCACTACACGAGGCTTTGAGCCAGTATCAAGATGAACATCTCAAGCACAACAGCAACCATATCGAACTCTTTTGACTTTCTACGCCTGTTTATTATTTCCCTGGCTCTGGCCTGGCAACCCGCCTGGGCCGGCAAGGCCTCCTTTAGCCAATTCTGTGAAGCGCTCAATGGCCATTGGCAGGGGGATGGCGCCCAAAGCGGACAAACACCTAAGCAACTCAGCCTGGATGCCATCTGCAGTAAAGACAAGCGTCAGTTGTTACTCAGCGTCAGTGAAGGGGCACGCCATCCCCTAAGTGAAACCTGGTGGTTCAGAGACCAAGACCCCAGCGTGGGGCTCTGGTACTTTGACGGTGTGACCGAAGAACGCTTTCAATCCTTCACCCTTTACCATCAGGGCGGCGGATTTTCCCTGCTGGGAGAAGGGCAGTCCGGTGGACGTCCGGCGCTGATCCAACTGCTATTCGAAGCCGACAATGACGGCTGGCTCTGGCGCCAGAATTTGCATTATCTGGATGAGGACTCGGATAGCTATCGAACCTACAGAGCCATCTCACTGCAACCTCGCTGATTTATATGGCGCCGCTGAAACCCTGTTGACGCCATGCTTCATAGCTGATGATAGCCACTGCATTGGAAAGATTCAGGCTGCGGCTAGAGGGCACCATAGGGATCCTCAATCTGTGCTCTGCAGCAATGCTCTGCAATATTTCCTGAGGCAGGCCGCGAGTCTCGGGGCCAAACAAGAGCACATCCCCTTGCCGATACTCGAGTTCAGAATGTGGTCGGCTGCCCTTGGTGGTGCAAGCCAAAATGCGTTTGCCTGCCATGGCCGCGAGAAAATGCGGAAAATCCGGGTAACGGTTTACTCGGGTCAGATCGCCATAATCCAGCCCGGCCCGGCGCAGTTTTTTCTCTTCCAGATCAAAACCCAAAGGTTCTATCAGGTGTAGCTCGCAGCCGTTGTTGGCGCAGAGACGGATAATGTTGCCGGTATTGGGGGCGATTTCGGGTTCATAGAGGGCGATGTGGAACACGGGTTGACCTTATTGCATGCAGATTGGGACATTATACCATTCCGCAACGGAGTGTTCCCCTCTCAGTGAGAATGCAAAGTCGCTAGAAAGTAAAAAAGCCCCTTAAGGGGCTTTTTCGGATGAGAGATGCTTACATCTCGTATTTGACAGTCAGGTAATAGAAGCGGCCTATGTTGTCATAGCTGGCACTGCCTGCACCTGTACCAGTAGTGCTGCCTGGCAGATCACGGTCGAATGCGTTGTCTATCCCGAGACCGAACTCCAGACCATTGTCCATGGTATAGGTGGCATACAGGTCGGTAACACTGTATGAACCATAGCTCATGACATTGGAGTAAGGCACGTCATAGTTGGCGCGGAACTGTGGTGTATACAGATCTACCGAGTCCAGATAGCGTGTCTTCCAGTTCAGGTTCCAAGCATCATAACTGTAGTTCAGTACCAACTGACCTTGCCACTGTGCTTCACCTATTGTGCCGGCATACTCTTCATAATCGGAGGAATCATCCTGGAAGGGATATTCGTTGCGCTCGATCAGATAGGTACCCAGTAGGTTGGTGCGCAGGTCGCCGCCAAATAGCGGGAAATCATAACCGATTTCGAAGTCGACCCCTGAGGCTTCCTGCTTGGCTATATTCTGCACAATCTGAGTGATGTTAGTGATCTCGTGTGAGGTCGCGTCACGGGTGAGCAAATCACAGTATTGGTTGTTGATCCCTGTGGGGGAGTCGATACAGCGATCGATAATATCCTGAGCAGCGATATTGGCGATAGCATCTGTGATTTCAATGTTCCAGTAATCCACCGTCATCACCAGACCTTCAACGAATGAAGGCTGATAAACCAGACCGACTGTGTAGCTGTCAGACTCTTCAGGCTCCAACTGGTCATTACCACCGGAAACCCCTTCGAGGGTGGCGCTGTCATAGCTGGAATCGAAATCAGTTGGTACCCCGAGTGCGGCGCAGTTGGCAGCACGAATCGCTCGCTGCTCTGGAGTTACCTTGGCCAGTTCGCTAGTTTTACAGGTGTCATCAACATTGAAGAAGTTCTGACCTTGGGCACCATAGTATTCGCTGATGTTAGGGGCGCGCAGAGCGGTAGACAGAGTCGATCGTAAACGCAGCGAATCTATGATGGTCCAGTCCAGCCCCAACTTCCAGCTGGTGGCATCGCCAATAGTGGAGTAGTCGGCGTAGCGGACCGCGCCATCCAGAGTCAGGTTCTGGATACCAGGCAGGTCTTCCAGCAGTGGTACAGATATCTCGGCATAGATTTCTTTGACATCGAAATCACCGCCTTCACTCTGCAGGGCGTTGAAGAAGGTGGCACCGGTGGCGGCAAACGGGTCTTCGTTGTTCTGACTCTTTTCCTTGCGGTATTCGATACCGGAAGCGAAACCTACCATACCGGCAGGCAGCTCAAACAGGGCAGAGTTGGACATAGAGCCGCCGATTACATACTGCTCGATTTTGAATTTACCTGTAGTGGTAGTACTGAACCAGTCGGCAGCTTCGCGGGTTACCGCTCCGTCACCAAACAGATTGACGGGCACACAACCTGCGGCCTGGGCATCTGTGTCACGACAGACAATTTCGCCGCTGACCGGATCGCGAATAGCATCGACTGACTGCTGGAAATTTTTATAGATCAAGTTGTTGTAATTGGTACGGGTCTGCTCTGTCTGACCATAGATGGCGTAGGCTTCCATCTCCCAATCTTCCAGCACTATACCATTTAGACCGAGCACATACCTTTGGGTGGTACGCTCATCATCTTCGGTGCGGGGACCCAGATCCGACATAAAGCGGTTGACTACCACAGAGTCTGAGCCGACCTGATCCATCAAAGCGCCCAGTTCATCGGAAACGTAGGGGTTATCACGGGTTACTGTCGTATAATCATCATTGAAGAAGAAGAACGCCGGCTGCCCTGAAGTGGTGGCATTGGTTCGGCTCCACTTGGCTTCAAAATAACCGTTCAGGTTATCGGTAAAGTCATAGTTAGTCTTAAAGTTGATGGTGGTACGATCAAACTCTGGCTGCAGTTCTTCCCACTGACGCAGGTTGATATAGTCACAGCCCTCACCGGCACATTTTATACCGTCCGTGATTTCACCTAGACCAATAGTTTTCGGAGTACCGTCCGGGTTGAAGCTATAATAACCCGGTGTGCCGCCATAGAAGCCAACAACACCGGCATTATTGATCCCCCAGTAACCGGCATTTGGCAGCAGCTGCTTAACAGTGCTGTCATCGATAGTATTATTGAGCTCGCTCCAAGAAACCGCTGTTTGGTCACGTTCCAGCATTCCGAGGCGATCTTGCTGTGAGTATTCGACCGAGATAGCCGCGTTACCGCGATCATTATCAAAGTTGGAACCATAGGCCAGACTGAAGCGCTGGTTATTGTAGTCGCTGTCATCGGCAATACCGGCGGCGGCAGAGGCAGAGAAGCCTTCAATCTTCTTCTTCATCTTGAAGTTAACAACACCGGTAACCGCATCGGCACCATAAATGGCCGAGGCACCCCCCGTGATGATTTCAACACTATCGACCCACTCGGTTGGAATGGTGTTCACGTCGACAGAGGATGTACCTGGGCTACTGGCCACATGACGCTTGCCATCGACCAGTACCAGAGTCCTGGCTGCGCCCATGCCACGCAGGTCCAACAAGTTCAGACCGGCAGTACCGATAGAGCTTCCCGAGTTGGCCAGTGAGTAAGTGTTTGCCAGAGCTGGCAGTTCGTTGAGTGCTTCACCTATGTTGACGGCCCCGGTTTTAATCAGAGACTCGCCCGAAATAACGGTAACCGGGCTGGGGGCAATAGCGCCCTCACGCATAATGCGTGAACCTGTTACCTGGATTTTTTCAATCTGCTGCTCATTTTGTTCCTCCGCCATGGCCGGAGAGGCCACTGCCAGAGAAGCAAAACCCGTTGCTGCAAAAAGTGAAAAGCGAATGGCGTTCGCTAACAATTTCTCTTTTAACATACCAACTCCCTATGAATTTGTTTCTATCTTGTTATTTATGTTTCTCGTTGTAGCTAATCAATACTAATGTTTGTAAAAAACTCTTTCAATAGTTGATTTTATGGTGTGTCTTGTATTAGTGGGTGTTAATTGAATGCGCTGACTTTATATGGTGGCAAGCCCAACAGAAGCCGGGCTTGTTTTTACTGTGTTTGATTTAAAAGAAACCCAAGGGACTGGTGGAGTAACTCACCAGCAGATTCTTGGTATTTTGGTAGTGAGACAGCATCATTTTGTGGGTCTCCCGGCCGATACCTGACTTTTTGTATCCTCCGAAAGCGGCATGTGCCGGATAGGCATGATAGCAGTTGATCCAGACTCGTCCTGCCTGGATCCCCCGCCCCATCCGCTGTGCCCGATTCATATCCCGGGTCCAGACGCCGGCACCCAAACCATACTGAGTGTCGTTGGCAATGCTGAGTGCTTCTGCTTCATCTTTGAAGGTGGTTACAGCAACGACAGGGCCAAAGATCTCCTCCTGAAATACCCGCATCCGGTTATGGCCGCTGAGTATTGTCGGGGTAACATAATAGCCCTGACTCTGGGAGCCAGGCAGGCTGTTGGCCTGACCGCCAAGCAGTACCTTGGCGCCTTCATTGCGGCCAATTTCCAGATAGCTGAGTATTTTATCAAATTGCTCCTGTGACGCTTGAGCGCCGACCTGAGTGTCGGTATCCAGCGGATCGCCCTGTTTGATACTCTGGGCTCTGGCGATGACCCGCTCGATAAACTTGTCGTAGATGGACTCCTGGATCAGTACCCGGCTGGGACAGGTGCAGACTTCACCCTGGTTGAAAAAGGCCAGCAACATGCCTTCGACCGCCTTATCCAGATAGTCGTCTTCCTGTTCCAGGACATCGGCGAAATAGATGTTGGGGGATTTTCCACCCAGCTCAACGGTCGAGGGGATCAGTGACTCAGCGGCGCACTTGAGTATGTGATAACCCACTTCGGTTGACCCCGTGAAAGCCAACTTGGCGATGCGTTTGCTGGTGGCCAACGCTTGACCCGCCTCGGCGCCAAAGCCGTTGACGACATTAAGCACCCCGGCAGGCAGCAAATCCTGAATCTGCTCCAGCAGTACCATGATGGAAACCGGTGTCTGCTCTGCCGGCTTGAGTACGATACAGTTGCCGGCCGCCAGTGCCGGGGCTATCTTCCAGGCCGCCATCAAGAGTGGAAAGTTCCAGGGAATGATCTGCCCAACCACGCCCAAAGGTTCGGGAAAGTGATAGCTGACCGTGGTGGCATCAATATCGGCAGCACTGCCTTCCTGCGCGCGAATACAGCCGGCAAAGTAACGAAAGTGGTCCACCAACAGGGGTAAATCGGCATTGAGGGTTTCCCTGACCGCCTTACCGTTTTCCCAGGTTTCGGCCACTGCCAGCATCTCCAACCTCTGCTCTACTCGATCGGCAATGCGCAGTAACAGATTGGCCCGTTCGGTGACTGAAGTCTTACCCCAGCTCTCTTTGGCGGCATGGGCCGCATCCAACGCCAGCTCGATATCCCGGGCATCAGAGCGGGCGGCCTGACAGAAGACTTCGCCGGTGACCGGGGTACGGTTATCAAAGTATTGTCCGCCAACCGGCGCGAGCCACTTTCCACCAATAAAATTGTCGTACTTGTCCTTGAACTGCAGCAGGGCACCCTGAGTGCCGGGTTGGGCATAAATCATGGTGAGTTTCCTCGTCTTGTTGAAAGGTTTTTCTTGTATTTATCTGTTCGGCCACAGCGGCCTTGGCTCAGGTAAACGCAAAGGCCGGGCCAGTGTTAGCCTGCTTGTTCATTTATTGTGCTAACAGTATGATGAAAAACTAAATTTGCGATTGCTGTATCTTGGCGTGGTGCCGGGTACTCGAGTTGTCTATCGCGCAAACTGTGGCAAAAAGGTACACACAGGTGTACCAGAATGGAGCAGGGCTATGACACTCAAGACCCATTCCCAATCCTGGTTATCGGCTTCCTGGCAACGTTGCCAGGGGGCCGGGCTCAATCCCGCCGCCATACCCGATGAACTCAGGCTCAATACTGCAGCCCTTGATGAGCGGCGCCAGCGCCATGGCCGGCTGCTGCAAGCCGTGGAGCACAGTGCATTGCCACTGTTCAATCAACTTATGGGGCGAACCCAGAGCCGGCTCATCCTCTCGGATCCTCAAGGTTTTGTGCTGCATCACTGGGGCGTGAGGCGCTACTCACAAAAGCTTGTCAATATTGCCTTGGATACCGGGGTCAACTGGCTGGAGCAATACAAGGGAACCAATGCCATAGCCGCGGCACTCAGCGAACGCCAGTGTGTTTCGGTTATCGGTGAGCAGCACTTTATCAAGAGTCACAGATTTATGAGTTGCACCGCCAGCCCGCTGTTTTCCCCGGACGGTGAGTTGCTGGGAGCCTTGGATATCACCAGTGAGCAGCAAATCCATACCCCAAAGACAGCCATTTTGGTGTCCAGTTTGGCGCAGCAGTTGGAGCTGGCCTTATTGTGCCGACTCCCCGGCGCTGCTGTTCGATTGGATCTGGCGCCGCAGCAGGCCCTGTTGCATTCTGGTTGGCAAGGCGTATTGGTGCTCGACCTTGGTGGGCGGGTGCTGGGCGCCAACCCTATGGCAAGGCAACTACTCAAAGGCATCAACCTGGGCCAAATTCATCAGGCCTTGTCCCCTCAGATATTGAGTCGGGGCAGTGGCCGCTTGCAGCAGGGATTGGTGTTCAGAACCCAGGCGTTGGAGTTGCCTCAACATACCAAGCCTGTGGTTGGTGCGAACCTGAACCGGGAGAACCGAGAAAGCAACGCTGCTTTTAAAGAACCCAGGTTGGAGCAAGCCTGGCAGCAGGCGCGTAAGGTGTTGGCACGAAATATCCCTTTGCTGATCCTCGGGGAAACCGGAGTGGGCAAGGAGCAGTTTGTCAAACAGCTGCATGTGCAAAGTTCCAGGCATCAGCAGCCTTTTGTGGCGGTTAACTGTGCCGCGATCCCGGCGGAGCTGGTGGAATCAGAGCTGTTTGGTTATCAGGCGGGTGCCTTTACCGGAGCTTCCAGGCAGGGATATGTCGGCAAAATACGTCAGGCGCACCAGGGATCCCTGTTTCTGGATGAAATCGGCGAGATGCCCCTGGCGGCCCAGAGCCGTTTGCTGAGGGTGTTGCAGGAGCGCGAGGTGGTGCCCATTGGCAGTAATCAGGCACACAGCGTCGACATTCAGGTGATTGCCGCCACTCATATGGACTTACCAGCATTGGTGCAGCAGGGGGCCTTTCGCGCCGATCTCTATTACCGGCTCAATGGTTTGCAGGTCACACTGCCTGCATTGCGCCAGCGAAGCGACCTGCGGCGTCTGATCCACAAATTGCACCAGCGCTATCGAGTTCGGCCCCAGAGCCTGTGTCCTGTGCTGGAGCAGCGATTACTGCAATATCATTGGCCGGGAAACCTACGGGAGCTGGATAACCTGATGCAGGTAGCTTGTTTGATGGCCGAAGAGTTCCCTGAACTCAACTGGCAAACGCTGCCTGAGAGTCTCCAGCAGACCTTGGGGACTGCAGAAGAGGCGATGGCCGGCTTGGCACCCGCGCCGGGCAACAATCTGCACAGTCAAATGCAGACGCAAATTCGCGACACCTGGCTGGCCTGCAATGGTAATGTCAGTGAAGCGGCACGCCGTTTGGGGATTAGTCGCAATACCTTATATCGTAAGCTTAAGGCATTGGCGTTGAAGTGATTTAACCTGTTTATATTTTGTTAATGGACTTGCCTGGGCACAGGCCATTATTGAGGACGATGCAACAGATTGAGATTATCGAATGTGAACCAGGCCGCGAAATGGTCGATGAGTTGCACGCCTCGACACTCTGTCAATGATCCTGTGTTCCGTTGCGGTTTTTTCCACTAGTCTTGAATTTGTATTTTTAACAGCAGGAGCGGTAATCATGTTCAAGGCACTGGTATTGACCCAAAACGATAAACAGACCCTGGCCCAAGTCACTCAGTTGCAAGACGGCGATCTGCCCGAGGGGGATGTCCTGGTCGACGTTGCCTACAGCTCGCTGAATTACAAAGACGGCCTGGCGGTGACAGGGCTTGGCAAGATTATTCGTCAGTTTCCCATGGTGCCGGGTATCGACTTTGCCGGTGTGGTGCGAGAGTCGGCCCATCCTGACTATCAGCCAGGCGATGAGGTGATCCTCACCGGCTGGGGCGTTGGTGAAAACCATTGGGGTGGCATGGCCGAGCGTGCCAGAGTCAAGGGTGATTGGCTGGTGCCTATGCCGAGTGGCTGCAACGCTGCCAAGGCGATGATGATAGGTACCGCCGGCCTCACGGCCATGCTGTGTGTACAAGCGCTGCAACAGGCGGGGATCAAACCGGAAGATGGTGAGGTGCTGGTAACAGGTGCCAGTGGTGGGGTCGGCTCGGTGGCCGTAACGCTGCTGGCCAAACTCGGCTTTAAGGTTGTCGCCAGCACAGGGCGCCTGGAGCAGAACGCGACCTGGCTTAAGCAGTTAGGTGCCAGTGATGTAATTGAGCGCAGCGAGCTTGAGCAGGATGCCAGACCACTGGATAAACAGCGCTGGGCCGCCGTAGTGGATACCGTAGGGAATAAGGTGCTGGCCAGCGCCTTGTCACAGCTGAATTATGCTGGGGTCGCCGCGATTTGTGGCCTGGCGGGGGGCTTTGCCCTGCCAACCACGGTAATGCCCTTTATTCTTCGAGGGGTCAGTCTGCTGGGAATCGACTCGGTGCAGTGCCCGGCCGCCAAGCGCCGCGCTGCCTGGGAGCAGGTAGTGGCTCTGTTGCCTGAGAGTTACTATCAAGAGGCTTGCCATGAAATTACGCTGGAGCAGGTTCCCGAGGCCGCAGCGCAAATCGTTAAAGGTGAAATCAGCGGCCGCACTCTGATTAAAGTTTGCTGATCTTTGCCTAAATGGCAGTATGAGGGGGCATGAATGTGCCCCCAGAAGCCCTTTGGGGACATTACAGGCCCAACGTTCCAACCTATTTATCCTTTCCTGTTTACATTTTTCGAATTGAGTTTGGCCCTGAGCAACTCGAACACTGATTTTAGCTCTGGAGTCAGCTCATAGCACATTGGCGTTTAAGTTCCGCCATATTCTCCAGATTATTCAATTGCTTTTTGATTTAAAGCTGTCATTGGAAACCGTTCCAAAAAATGCCGCACGTTCAGTTTTAGGGGCAAAATCCAGGTCAGATGTCACTTTTGCATGTTGGAGTTTTGTTTAAAACGCAACTGACGCTTAACTCCCGTTTTGGAATTGATTCCATTCCTAAGATGTCATTGTCGATGGAAACAAAAAAGGTGATGACAGATGAGCAAAGTAGATCTGCTGGGACGCCGTAATTTTATCAAAGGCGTCGGGGCTGCTGCCGGTGTTGCTGTGGCCGCTCCCGTGTTGGCTGTTTCGGAAAAAGCCGCGGATGTGAACTGGGATAAAGAAGTCGAAGTGTTGATTATCGGTTCGGGGTTTGCCGGTTTGGCTGCGGCGATTGAAGCGACCCGCAAGGGCGCCAAAGATGTGCATATCTTTGAGAAAATGCCCTATTTCGGTGGCAACTCGGCCATTAATGGCGGCTTGTTTGCGGCGCCCGGCTCGCCGATGCAGCAACAGGAAGGTGTCAAGGATTCAGTAGAACAGATGGTTGCCGATCAGTTGAAGTCTGGCCGGGGGATCGCCGATGAAGAGTTGCTGCGTCATGTGGCCTCTCATGCGGTGGAAGCTTTGCAGATGACGTTGGATGCCGGTGCCGAATACCATCCTTACCTGCAACAATTGGGGGGACACTCGGTTGCCCGTACGTATCAGACAACGGTCAGTTGCGGCGCGGGCATTACTCAGCCTCTGTATCAAGAGTGTCAGCGGCTTGGGGTCAAGACCCATAATCGTGCCAAGTTTGAGGGCTTTGTCCTCGGCAAGGATGGTCGCGTCGAAGGGGTGAAGATGCGTCAGGGGTATTACTTCGGTGAAGAGGACTCTGGCAAGCTGGTTTACATCAAGTCTAAGCGTGGTGTCTTGGTGGCCACCGGTGGCTTTGCCCAGAATATCGGCCTGCGAATGGCGCAGGATCCCACTCTGACCCATGAGGTGGGTTGTACCAACACTCCCGGCGCCACAGGTGAAGGCATGTTGGAGATGTTCCGTCTCGGCGCGGTACCTGTGCATCTGGCGCATATTCAGTCCGGGCCCTGGGCCTCTCCCGATGAGGGCGGTTTTGGCTATGTCTCCAACTATTCTATCTTCAACTTCCCTCATTCAATAGCGATTAACCGTATGACGGGTAAGCGTTTTATGAATGAAATCGCCGACCGCAAGACCCGCGCCGATGCCGAGTTGGCCTGCCGCGACGCCAAGGGGGAGCCACTGCCGCCTATCTTGATCACCAGTTATAAGGATTCCAAACAGCACCCCAATACCGCCAAGGTGCTGAAATACAATGTGGGTTGGAAGTTTGATTCGCTGGAGGCGCTGGCCAAGCATTTTGATGTGCCATTGGAACCGCTCAAGGCACAAATCGAAGAGTACAACGGCTATGTCAAGAGTGGTGAAGACAAGCAGTTTGGCAAGAACATGACCAAGGCAAAAGACAAGTATATTGAAGCACCTTTCACTGTGGTGCGCTTATGGCCAAAAGTTCACTATTGTCAGGGCGGGGTACAGGTCAATACCAAGGCTGAAGTCAAAGATAGCCTCACTGGTAAGCCGATACCCGGACTCTATGCCGCGGGTGAAGTGTGTGGCGGCATTCATGGCGTCAGCCGTCTGGGTAGTTGTTCTATTCCCGAATGTATGGTGATGGGGATGACTGCGGTACGTAGCATGATGCAGGCCTGAATTGGACGGTGAGAGAGGAACAAATGATGAAGAAAGCAAACTTAGTGTGGGCACTGCTGCTGGCAGGATTAACTTCGGTATCGGTTCATGCCGTTCAACAGCGCGATTATCACAAGGCGGTGATAGGTAACGATTGTGAAGTGTGTCACGACCAGGGGGTAGATCAATACCCATCTGATAAGACTTGTTTACAATGTCATGATGTCGATGAGCTAGCGAAAGAAACCGCCCGTAGCGGCGAGGACAGATGGCAAAATCCCCATGATAATTTGCACTATGGAAAAGACCTTCCCTGTGTTGAATGTCATGGTGAACATCATCCGAAAAAGCCTTTGTGTAACAGTTGCCATACCTTTAAATACGACAAACATCAGGAGTAACAGCTAATATTTGATGCTGTTTTATTTTCCTCCACAGACAGTACGAATTATGAGTTTTATTGAATGAAAAAATAGTTCCCTGCAAGTGACTGTTTTAATTCAATACCAGGCCCTTTTCATCATAAAAAGGGCCTTTTTTTTGTTCGATGTGTTACAGCGATTTTTCATTCTATTATCTTTTTTTGGCTATTGTGTTCTGACAGTATTTTTGGAAAAAGTTCCAAAGATATGCTTTCACTCTACTTACTTTGGGTGTGAAATTAGGTGTAGGGTAATGAATAAAAAGCTGATATTTATTTCACTGCTATTATCTAATACAGTAATGGCGGAAAAACTTCCCGATTTTTTAGCGTTGACCGATATTGAAAATGCAACTTTTGTTTGTTTAGGAGAAACACCAGAGTATTCTAAGCAAGATCAAAAGTATGTCGATATTCTTTGGGATGAAACCTTACGTTATTTAAATGGTTTTGCCCAGGCGCTTACTCATGGCGAACAAGCAAATTGCCTGAATTCGGATGAGGCTATTTACGACACCAGTGCCGGCGGACAAAAGTTCTGCGTAATGGATAGCCGCGATATGCAGCTGATGGTGAAAAATATCTATCAGGTATTACACAATCCCCAAAGTGCCAAACGTTGTTTCGGGGCTCGCCGTGACGTTAATTGGATCTACAGCCCGGGTGGGGAGCTGGAGCAAAAATCCCCCGTGGCCCAGTGGGCAAAACGCATGAGCTTCAGTGAGTTCTTCGAGCAGAAGGTCAGTAACAAACAGGTGCAAAAACAGGGTAAAAGTTTTACCGATAATTTCTATAGAATGGTCACAGGGGATGAGGTGAAGATGCCATCGACTTTTCCCTATGACATCAGCGCCAACGCCTTGCCCAATTTGTGGGCCGCTGCTGGCTGGTTCCCCATGTATGCCGAAGAAAGCCAGCGCAATGACAAGAACTTTACTAGTGTTCGTGGTGGTTATGCTTATGCAGAGATCTTAGGTCATTGGGGCCTGTTGAGAATTGACAGCATCAATGGTGAGAAAGTCGGCGCCGAAGTGGGCATGACAGTACAGGCGGTGGATACTCTTTACCCGTTTCACAACCATGCTATTTCTGAGATGTATTACAACATGCGCTTGCCAGCCTGCACCAATCAGTTCAAGAGCCTGGCGATTAAAGCGGACTCCCCTCTGTTGAAAACCGTAAAAGAGGATGCCAAGATGCGCCGGGTTCGTTTCGATGCCGGGCAACCCAATGTCGATGCCATGTGGCTTTCCGGCAGTAGCGAACGCGATCCTCTGTTGTATTTTCACCAGAACACGATTCACGCCTTCGATGTCGATGGGCGCTGCGAAGCCAAGCCGGAAGAGCGGGCTCTGGTCTCGGTATGGGCCAGAAGTAATGCCCACAATAAGCACAATGACTATGGTACAACCTTGCTTTGTGAATCGGCCAAACAGCCGGGCACGCCGGCCAAAAAAGGCGAAGTCATTCAGTGCGATCTCACTAAACTCAAGTGGTAGTGGGTGGTAATGCAGAGTGAGAACCCGGTCTTCGCCGGGTTCGATTATCATCAACATTTTCCATTGAAGCAGCGGTTTATTTTTTGTCTAAATCAGTAGTCACTTTCAATAATTAATTCAATACCTTGAGGTTGGCCTTAAGCAAGGTGATCAATTGCTCACAGGCTTCCGTCTGGCTGTCTGGATTGAGATAAAGCGATTCATTGAATACCGGCAACGATGGTAGATCGTGTGCTATGGGATCGAGAATTTGCATTCTGTCATTGATCCTGAATTCGGCAATCGGGGCTATGGCCAAATCATTTTCAACCGCCATGCAAAGGGCTTGAGGCGATGGTGTGGATAGCAGTACATTGATGGGGCGCATCGACAGCTGATGGTTGGCAAATACCTGGGCGCGTATTGGGCAGTTCTCTGGGTAAAGCGCCATGGGTATCGTCTCCCGCCTATGGGCACTGCCATGTTTGGCGGCCACCCATTGGAAGCGGCGTTCGAACAGGAGTTCACCTTGAACCGGCGGTTGCCAATGGGTCGCTACTATCAGGTCGAACTCCCCCTGATGCAACCGCTTATACAAGTTACCGCTGACATCCGTGTCTATCACCAGTTCAATACAGGTAAATTCACGCACAAATTCCAACAGTCCATTATCCAGGTAATAGGTAATGTAATCAGTGGGAACCCCGAGGCGAATGACTTCACGATTTTGACAATCTTTCAATTCATCAAGGGCTTGGGTGTTGAGTTGGATCATCTTATAGGCGTAGTTGAGCAGAGTCTTTCCTGATTCAGTTAATACTACTCCACGATTATCGCGTAGTAATAAAGGCTGGCCAACACTCTCTTCAAGCTTCTTGATTTGCAAACTTAATGCCGAGGGGGTGCGACAAACTTTTTCTGCGGCCTTAGACATATTTCCACATTCGGCCACAGCAATAAAACTCTCGAGCAATTCTATTTTTAACATTGGCTATTGAGATGATTCATAATGCTATCAGTATTACTCAATGCCAGATTAACAAAAAGCCTGTTACTATTTTATTGTGAAGTTGGGAGTTAAACTTTGCTCAGGAGTAGTATATGGGAAAGTGGGAACGCCGAGGTAAATATCTGGTTGAGGTGGCGCAACGTTGTTTAAAAGGACAGAAGACTTTCAGTTTATGCCGTTCGCATTTAGTGGATGCCAGTCAAATATCCAAAGGTACTGTATATAATCATTTTATGACGGAAGCCGATCTTATGGTGGCCGTTGCCAGTAGTGAATATGAGTATTGGCTACAACAGGCAAAGCAGGATGAAATACAATATAAAGACCCTCTGGAAAGGTTTTTATTTCATCATTGTCAGCGGCTCTATGATGTCTTATCGACAAAAAAATTCGTGATAGAGCGGATAATGCCTAACCAAGCTTTACTATTGTCGGCAACTGAATTTTATCGTCACAGGTGTGAAAAGCACTTCGATGAATACATGCAATGGAATGCCAAAACTATTTCGGAAATCGGTGATGTGCCGGGGTTTGATCGGGTCGAGTTGGTGATGAGTTATTTGCGCGGTGCCATGATCAATACCGATGATGCTTGTAAGGCTCATGATGATCCTCAGCTCTATTATCAATTCAGCTATGCACTGGTTCACTTGATGGGGCACTCAGATAAGCGCCATCCATTCAAGCGAGTGTTTACCTGCTGGTTGAAGCAGCGACCATGCCTTGAGGGGGAATATTGCTTTACAACCAATATCAGTCGAGTGGTAAACGGATAATGACTTCCAGCCCCCCTTGTGGGCGATTACTTGCAAGGATATTGCCACCGTGGGCTTGTACTGCGGCATGGGCGATGGCCAGCCCCAGTCCCCAGCCTCCACTCTCTCTGTCCCTGGCCGAATGGGGTCGATAGAAGGGTTTGAAAATGGCTTCCAACTCTTCCGGGGCTATGCCGGGACCATCATCGGCAATAGTGATGTCGACACACTTGTCAGTTTGCTCTGCCTGGATGCTGACCCGGGTTTGGCAGTAACGAATGGCATTGCGCAACAGGTTTTCAATCGCTCTGGATAAGGGTTTGGGATAGATGGGTAACTCCAACTCTTCCGGTATCTGAATCTTGAGCCCCTTGTGCTGCTGTTCGGCTTCAAACTCGGCATCGTCCAGGACTTGGCTCAGTGATTCAGCCAATCCAACGGTTAATTTGTTGTCTTTGGTTTTTAGCTTCACTCTGGAGAGTTCCAGCAGCTCGGCAATCATTTTTTCCAGCTGGTTGGCCTCATAAGCGATGCGTTCGGCTTCTTCACCGGCCATCCCCTTCTTGCGCGCCAGTGCCAGTGCCAGCTGTAGCCTGGTCAACGGGGTACGTAGTTCATGAGAAATATCGCTTATCAGCCGTTGTTGGTTGTTGACCATGGTTTCGATGGCGGCTGCCATGCTGTTGAAGGCCTGGGCCAGTTCCCCCATCTCATCGTGACGTCCAGCCGTGGCGTCATCGACTCGATTGCTCAGTTGTCCCTGAGCCAGGGCATTGGCACTCTGTTTCAATGAACGCAATGGTTTGCCTAGGTGCCAGGCCAGTAAGCCGCAGAGTAACCCTGACAGCAAAATAGCCAGCGATACTGTCAATAACTTGTGTTCGATGAAGAAAAAGAACCAAGGCATGGGGTGATGATCCGGAAGACGGCCATAGAGGCCGTAGTTCTTGCCTTCGACTTCAAAGTTGAACGGGCCGAAGATCAGTTCATCGCGAAACTGGTGTGAAATGGGAGTTGTGGCCTCATCCGCCATCAACATAAAACGGCGCATTCCTCGAGAGACTCTGCGGGTGTTGATTATCTGTCCCTGATCATTGACCAGGTAGATGCGAATTGGCTTGCCTTCCATGCTGCGTCTGCGTTCCCAATGATGCAGAAAATGGCCGTTTAGCTTGCTGGGCTGTTGTTTGAGTTCATCGGCAACCTCAGATAGCACCTGCCGCAGATGGGGCGGCATGGGGGCTCTATCATGGTTTTGCTGCAGCAGTGGCAGCATGCCCACGGCGACAATGATCAAACTGCTGCAGAGCCAGAACCCAAGCAGGAGTTTGATAAATAATCGGTTAGGCAATAGGAATGATTTCATCAAGGGATCCAGATATAACCTTTACCGCGAATGGTTTTGACTCTGGGACGGCCATCATTTCGCTCTGGCAATTTTTTGCGCAGATTGGACAGGTGCATATCCAGACTGCGATCAAAGGGCATCAGCTTCTTGCCCAGCACGGTTTCGCTCAGCTCATCTTTGCTGATCAGCTCACCGGCTTGATTGGCCAGGGTGTAGAGTAGGCTGAATTCAGTGCCGGTCAGCAGCAGCAACTGCTCGTTGCAATAGGCCTCCTGGCGAGCAGGATCCAGGCTGAGGTCGCCTATGGTTTGAATGCCGCTCTGGGGAGTATCCTGAGGGGTGATATTGGCGCGGCGTATGATGGCGCGGATCCTGGCGACCAGCTCTCTGTCGTTGAAGGGTTTGGGCAGATAGTCATCTGCGCCTATCTCCAGGCCAATCACTCTGTCTATTTCATCACCGCGGGCGGTAAGCATCAGCACCGGAGTCTGCTTTTTATTACGTAACTCTCTGAGTACTTCAAAGCCGTTGAGCTTGGGCAGCATCACATCCAACAGGATCAAATCGTAATCATGGCTAACGGCCAGTTCCAGACCGTTCTGGCCATCATGAGCCAGTGTCAGCTCAAAGCCTTCCAGCTCCAGCAATTGTCCCAAGAGTTCAGCCAGGCCCAGGTCATCGTCTATCAATAAAATCCGGCTCATTTATACGCCTCACACAATTTCTCTCTGCCGAGTATACCCGCTTTTAGGTCAACTGCGGTTTAGCTGTGTAAGTCTGGGTAAAGATTGGGATGTTTAATACTTATGACCAATATTTACAGTGCTTTACTCAGCATGAACCCTCACTTACACATGGAAGATTAGACTGTATTACATCAAGTTCTTCCCGATCCGAAACGAGGATACTCTTATGAATATTTCAATCAAAGCAAGTTTGTTGGCACTGATTGCCGGAACCGCTTTAATGACAGGTGTCGCTCAGGCCGCCAATGGTTACGGTGATTGTTATCATCGCGGTGATTATGCCGGTTATCACCATATGAATGGCGATCGTGGCTATCGTTGTGATGGTCCTGCTCGTGGTTATCACCATATGAATGGCGATCGCGGCTATCGTTGCGATGGCAATGGCTACCATCGTATGCATGGTGATAGAGGCTATCGTTGTGACGCTAGTGCTCGTGGGGGCTATTACGGTATGTTCGGTCTGAGGGGGCTGGGGCTGACCGAGGCTCAGTGGACAAAGATTGATGCCTTGATGGAGCAGCACAGAAGCAGCATGGTTCGTCCGGATGCCGCAACTCGCGATGCTCGCCGCGCCGAAATGCATGCATTGGTTACAGAGGCTCGCTTCGATGAAGCCAAGGCCAAGAAATTGATTGAACAGCGCCAACAAGTACGTGAACAGCATATGTTGGAACGCATGAAGTTACACAATCAAATTTATAATTTGCTGACACCTGAACAGCAAGCGAAATTCAAAGAAGGTCCTTACCGTTGTGGTGATTGTTTCGGGCCAGCAGCAAATTAAATCTGCTACTATGGGCTCAGTGACTCCCGACCGCTGAGCCCTTGAATGACACCGACTTCCCGCTACGAGTTTTGGGTAAAATTGGCGAGCCGCGCCGCTGTGGCGACCGCGATTACCCTGATCCTGATAAAACTGGCTGCCTGGCTCTGGTCCGGGTCTGCCAGTATGTTGGCTTCCCTGACCGACTCCTTTGCCGATGCCCTGGCTTCCATAGTTAACTTTATTGCCATTCGCTATGCCCTGGTCCCTGCCGATCAGGAGCACAGGTATGGTCATGGCAAGGCTGAGCCACTGGCGTCTTTGGCGCAATCGGCTTTTATTATGGGGACGGCATTCCTGCTGCTGTTTCACGGCGGCGAGCGCCTGGTCAATCCCATGCCTTTGACCCATGCCACTCTAGGTATTGTGGTATCCATTATCGCCATGGTGCTGACCTTGGCTTTGGTATTACTGCAAAAACGGGCCTTGGCAGCTACCAAGAGCACAGTGGTCGAAGCCGATGCCCTGCACTATAAGTCAGATCTGTTTCTCAATGGCGCCGTGTTGTTGGCGCTGATTTTGGCACAATATGGCTGGTGGTGGGCCGATGGTTTGTTCGCAGTATTGATCGCCCTCTACATAGGTCAACAGGCCTGGTCGCTGGGGTATCGCTCGATTCAGGCCTTGCTCGATAGGGAGCTCGATGATGAAACCCGGCTGCGCATTCGGCAATTGGCCGAGCAGGATACTCAAGTGCGTGGCATTCATGACCTGCGTACCCGTCAGGCGGGCAAGACCACCTTTATTCAACTGCATCTGGAGCTGGACAAAGACCTGAGCCTGCAACAGGCCCACGATATTGCCGTGGCCACAGGTGAGCGGATCCGCGCCGACTTTGACCATGCCGAGGTGATTATTCACCAGGATCCTGTGTAGCGGGCACTGTTATGGCATGGATGCAACAACAGAAGTTGAATCTCGAAGGGGGTGAACTGCACTGTCGGTATTATCCATTAAGCAGTCGCCTGGAACTGGAATGGCAGGGGCAACAGTGTTTTTGTCAGCGCCTCTATGGTTTGCCAAGACGGCAAATCATAGTCTTGAATGGTCAAGACTACCGACTGGAGATCATCTCTTTACCGCTTTGGCGCGCCGAGTTGATTGCAGCCGATGGTTCCAGTTGGCCACTCTTGCCTGATCGCAGACGTAGGGGACTGATCCGTTGGGGCTATTCCCTGAGTTTGGCGGCACTGCGTCTGGGCGCCAAAATCCTCTCTTAATAACCTTCACCCTTGGGCTTGTTTGGGTCATGTCCCCATCTTTATGAGGTTTCAGTCCATCGCCAGTTCTTTGAGCTTGCGGGTCAGGGTGTTGCGGCCCCATCCCAGGCGTTTGGCGGCTTCCTGTTTGTGGCCTTGGGTATGCTCCAACGCGGTTTCCAGCAAGATGCGCTCAAACGCGGGTTGGATTTCGGTCAGCAGATCGCTCTCGCCCTGTGACAGGCGCATATCCAGCCACAATTTCAGCGCGTTTTGCCAATCCTGGGACGGGTTTGCACTGCCTTGAGGTGCCTTGGGCTCCTTGAATAGCTCAGGCGGTAGATCCTGAGGGATAATTTCCTGGCCCGAAGCCATCACGGTCAACCAGCGGCAGGTGTTTTCCAACTGGCGCACGTTGCCGGGCCAAGGCAGTTGCTGCAGCTTGGCGGCGGTTTCCGGGGTGAGTATTTTGGCCTCTACCCCTATCTCTTTGGCGGCACTGGCCAGGAAATGGCGTGCCAACTGCGGAATGTCTTCCCGCCGCTGCGACAGCGGTGGCAGATGAACTCGAATCACGTTCAGGCGGTGGAACAAGTCTTCCCGAAAGCCCCCCTTGAGTACCAGTTGTTCCAGGTCCTGATGGGTTGCGGCAATAATCCTGACATCGACTTGCACCGGAGAGTGGCCGCCGACCCGATAGAATTGGCCATCGGCCAGTACCCGCAACAGCCGGGTCTGTACGTCCAGTGGCATATCGCCTATCTCATCGAGAAACAGGGTGCCGCCATTGGCCTGCTCAAACCGCCCCTGACGCACACTGGCAGCGCCGGTGAAGGCGCCTTTCTCATGGCCGAACAGCTCGGATTCGATCAGCTCCTTGGGGATGGCCGCCATATTGAGGGCGATAAAGGGTTTGTCTTTGCGTGGACTGTGTTTGTGCAGCGCCCCGGCAACCAACTCTTTACCCGTACCGGACTGACCGTTGATCAGCACACTGATCGATGAGCGCGACAAACGGCCTATGGCGCGAAACACCTCCTGCATCGCGGGGGCTTCGCCTATGATCTCAGGTGCCTTGACCTGAGGCTCGGCCGCTGCAGGAGCCTGCTCTGTGGCATGGTTGAGCGCCCGCTCCACCAGGGCAATCGCCTCATCTATGTCGAAGGGCTTGGGCAGATACTCGAACGCTCCGGCCTGATAGGCGCTGACGGCACTGTCTAGATCTGAATGGGCCGTCATTATGATCACCGGGATATGGGGATAATGCAGGCCGATACGTTCCAGCAGGGTCAGGCCATCGGTCCCCGGCATGCGGATATCCGAGACTATGACCTTGGGCTGGGAGATTTCCAGCGCCTGCCACAGCGACTCGGCGGCGGCAAAGCTGGCGCAGCTGAGTTTGGCGCCTTGCAGCGCCCGTTCCAGTACCCAACGAATTGAACTGTCATCATCGAGGATCCAAACCTGTTCACTCATATTGTTTCCTCTCTTGTTAGCCGCTGTGGTTGTTGATCGGCAATGTCAGGCTGAACTCTGTGTGTCCCGGGGCCGAATCGCAGTCGATACGGCCGCCGTGGAGCCTGGCAATATTGTGGGCGATGGATAGCCCCAGGCCGTTACCGTCCTTACGGCCTGTGACCATAGGGTAAAACAGGGTATCCACCAGTTCCGGGGCAATACCCGGGCCGTTGTCTATGATTGACAGCACCAGCACCAACTTGTGTCTCTGGTTACCTATGGTGACCTGATGGGCGGTGCGGGTGCGGATCATGATATCGCCGCCCTGATGCTCCAAGGCTTGTACTGCATTTTGCACTATGTTGAGGATTGCCTGTTGCAGTTGATCTTCATCCATAGGCAAGTCCGGAATCGAGGGGTCGTAATCCTGACGCAGATGTATCTGTTGCGGCAGGGTCACACTCACCAGATTGATCACCTTTTGCAGCACCAGATGTATGTTCTGCAGCTTGTGCTGCGATGGTTTCTGCGGCCCCAGCAGTCGGTCGACCAGGGCGCGCAGCCTGTCGGCCTGCTCTATGATGAGTGTGGTGAACTCCTTGAGCTGCGGCTCGCTGAGCTCGCGGGACAAGAGCTGCGCCGCGCCGCGCAGTCCACCCAGCGGGTTTTTGATCTCATGGGCCAGATTGCGCACCAGATATTGAGCCGCCTGCTGCTGGGCGTCCAGGGTCAACTGCTGGTGAATGCGCCGCTGCTGATCCACCTGCCTGAGTTCCAACAGGCTCAAGGGCTTGAGCTGTTCTCCCTGCTCCAGTGGGATCAGTGTCATATCTACAGTGTGGTGCTGGCCATCCAGGCTAATGAGTTGGGCGGTATTGACCGTCAGCCCCTGACGTTCCAGCACTGCGCTTTGCAACACCCTGGGTTCAACCCCTATGGCATGCAGATGCTCTGTCAGTACCTGCTCCTGCAACCTGTGGCGGGAGACGCCCAGCAACTGCTCGGCAGCGGCGTTGGCATAGCTGGGGAGCAGGTCACTGTCGATGACCAGAACGGCAGTGGCCAGATGATTGAGCAGGATATTTGTGTCCATTGAGTTTCCCATAGCAGGATTGCACCATAATGGTGCACCAATTCGGTGCAGGCCGCAAGCCAACAACTCTGTGGACTAACTCGAAATGCAAAGTAGCTAATTCATTGAAATGACATTAGTTACTTGGCTTGGGGCCCTTCCCGGGAGCCGGGAAGGCGGGTTGCATCAGTCCGGCTTGGTGCAGAAAAATGGTTATGGGACTACTGGATGCAAGGACTTTGCCGTTTTGTTGCACCGCCTTGAGTTGCAGCGTGTGTTCGCCGCGGTCGATGTCCTTGAGCTGGAAGAGATTGCTGCGCTGAGCGTCGCTGGTGGAGATGCCATCTATGTAGAGTTGCAGAAAATGACCCGATGCCAGCTCCGGCTCTACCTCTACCTCTACCTGAACCTGAAAATCACCGGCGTTATCGCGAATGGTTTCTTCATGCTGTGGTGAAAGTATCTTTAACGCATAGCCGATCTGTTCCACTTCTATGGGATCGGGCAGAGGTTTAGGCGTTTCCAGGCTTATTTGATTCTGGGTCTTGTCGGTGAATTCCACTGCTTGGGCTTGGGGGGTGGGTTCATCACTGTAATGCACCTTGCCATCTTTATCGACCCACTTATAGACAGTCGCCTGGGCAACCAGCGACAGCAGTGCCAGGCTGATTATCATCAGAGTACGCATAAAGACTTCCCTTGTTATGCAGTTGTGAACTTGTTTCAGATTAGCCTGTTTATTGGCAAAAATCACTGCCTTTAAAGGCTGGCCTGAAAAACCTGTCGGCTCAGCTCAAGGTCGACCCGGCCGTCTTCCCCCAGTTGGGTCAGGCCCTGGCGCTCAAGGTTTTCCAGCAGCGGCGTTATGGCCTCGTGGCCTATGCCATAGTCACTGAGGTGAGTCTTGATTCCCATGGATTCAAAGAACAGTCGGGTTTGCTCTATGGCTGCATCTATGCGTTGTTCTTCGCTGCCGTCGCTGAGTTGCCAGACCCGTTCGGCATACTGCAGCAGCTTGGCGTGTTTGGCAGCTTTTCTCAGGCGCAGCATGGCCGGCAGCAGTATGGCGAGGGTCACGGCATGATCCAGGCCGTGGCGCACCGTCAGTTCGTGACCCAGCTTATGGGTCGACCAGTCTTGCGGAACACCGGCGCCGATCAGGCCGTTGAGCGCCATGGTGGCGCTGAACATGATATTGGCGCGCACCCGATAGTTTTCGGGCTCTGCCAGCGCCTTGGGGCCTTCCTCTATCAGAGTGAGCAGCAGGCCTTCGGCAAACCTGTCCTGCACCTTGGCGTCGACCGGGTAAGTCAGGTACTGCTCGGTCACGTGCACAAAGGCATCCACCACGCCGTTGGCAACCTGTGGTTGCGGCAGGCTGAAACTCAGTTGTGGTGCCAGCACAGAGAAGCGGGGAAACACCGAGGGATGACGAAAGGAGCGCTTGAGGCCAAGAGTGCTATTGCTGATCACCGCGCAGTTATTCATCTCTGAGCCCGTGGCCGGCAGGGTCAGCACAGTACCGAGCGGCAGAGCTTGGTCAATGTGGCGACCGTCGGTTTCCAGTATCTCCCAGGGTGCTCCCTGATAGGGCACGGCGGCGGCAATAAACTTGCCCGCATCTATGATGGAACCGCCGCCGATGGCGAGAATAAAGTCCAGATTTTGTCGCCTTATCTGCTCTACCGCCTGCAACAGCTGGTGGTACTCGGGGTTGGGGCTAATGCCGCCGAACTCGGCGCAGACACGTTGACCCAATACCTGGCTGACCTGGGTCAGGGTGCCATTGCGTTTGGCGCTTTGGCCGCCGTAGAGCAAGAGCACTCTGGCATCATCGGGCACCAGAGTGTCCAACTGCTCCAGGCTGCTACGGCCAAAGAGCAGGCGGGTTGGATTGTAAAATTCAAAATCGTACATCTTGGACTCCTGTCAGCCGTGAGTATTGCCGCCTAGGGCATAGGGACGTTGCCAGTCAAGCCAAGCATAGAGATGGGCGATATCCTGCATTACCCAAGCGGGAATCGCTTCAGCTTGTTTGGCTGACAGCTGCGTAGGTGCATCTGTTGAATTGGGCGCTGGCCCGGACTCGGCTTGATGCATCTCTGTTGCCAAAAAGCGCTGGCGAAACAGCTGGGGCCAGGCCGCCAACTGTTGCTCTGCCAGATGCAGCGGCGGCTTTTGCTGCTGGCGTGCCACCAACACCAGGGTGCAGTGCAGCGTCAGCCCAAGCCAGAGAAAACTCTGCCAGTCCTGCAGCTCCCGCTGGCCTGTGTTGGGCTCGAGCTTCAAAAAGCCGACTTCTTGCCCCAGTTGCCTCAGCGCCGCATGGGACTGCCAGCGCAGGGCGTTGTCGGCTTTACCTGCATTGATACTGGCAAGCCAAGCCCGTTCCAGCTCGATAAAGTGGCACACATAGCTGTCGAGCCAGCGCCGGGTCCAACTGGGAATAAACAGATGCATCGCCAGAAATGCCATCAGGGCGCCGGTAAAGGTGTCCAGCGCCCGGTAGAAGGCGATATAGGGGTCGCTTGGCAACAACAGGGTGATGGCAAACACCATCAGCATGGTGAGCCAGAATACATGGATCTCGTATCTGGCCTTGTAAAAGGTGGCAAAGGCCAGAAAGGCACTCAGGCAGGTGGCCGGTAATAACCAGCTACCGGCGCCCAGATACCAGATAAGCCCCAGTGCCAACACAGAGCCGAGCACTGTGCCATAGAAGCGGCTCCAGATCCTGGCCTGCAACTGCCCGAGCGGTGCTACCATCAGCACTATGTAGGCGGTGAGCGTCACCCAATACCCCTGCGGCAGTTGCAGCAGTTCCACCACGGCCTGACAACACAGCAGAGTGAACAGAATTCTCAGGCCGTGGTGCCATTCCCGCGAGTGTTTCACCAAGGCCTTGCGCCATTGACTGCGAACGCTTTGGGCATCGGAAGGCCAGATAAGCCCCAGGCGCTCGCGCCAGTCGGCTGCCAGTGGTCTTTGGGGATCCAGCGCCAAGGCCAGGCGGTTGGCAGCATCCAACAGCAGAGGTTGCGGCTTGTCCCCCAAGGGCAGTGGCGTCGGTTCTGTGCCTTGCTCCCTGTGGGTCTTGAGTTCGCTGGCAAAATTAGCCAAATACTGTTTTAGCGCCGGGTTACTGGTAGGACTCTGTTGCAAGCGACCTATGCTCTCCAGAGTTTCTATCAGGATAAGATTCGACTCCAGTTGCCAGGCGATGCGTTGCACCTCGGCTTTATCCGGCATTTCCAGCAGCCAATGGGCCAGTACGGCGATGGCATCATCGAGCTGTTCCCGCAAGGCCAGACGCTGGCCGACATTAGCGGCGTCCGAGCGGCTGAGGATGTCGCACCAGAAACCGAATTTGCGCTGCACACTGGCTAGCAGCTGTTCGCCCTGACGTATCGCCATCCAGGGCCCGGCGATGACCGCGCTGATGACAGCCAACCAGCTGCCGAACAGGCTGGAGAGCAACAACATCTTCCAGTCGGTACCCGACTCCAGCAGATGCAGGCCACAGATCAGGCAAAAGCCGGCGTTGTAGGTCAGCAGCTGAATGTACTTTCTTTGGTTGGAACTGAGGCCATATAACAGGCCTATGGCGCCGAGTACGCTGATCCCCAGCCAAGGGTGGAGCAGGCTCAGCAAGGCTAGGGCACTGCTGATACAGCAAAGGAGTGCCGACTTGCTCAACAACCCAGCTCGTTTGGGATAAGCCAGGTTGCGGCCCTGGACGCCGACCAGCCAGGCACAGATCAGGGCGTTGACGCCGCTGGCACTGTCGCCGAGAAACGAAAACAGCAACAGGCCCGCCATCATGGGCAGCCCTATGCGTAAGCCTTCGGGAAGATCGGCACGATCAGGCAGCCATTGCAGCAGGCGCTGGAATAGATTGGATAGTTTCACTTTATGTTGCTTAGACAGCAGAATGGCACAAGAGGGACGTCATTCTACCTCATTTGAGTCTGCTTGAGTGCCGGGTGGATAACAATTTTCCACCCGGCAAATCGACTCTGTGGGCTTGCAGACTCAGCGCCGGACGGGGCGTAGGCGATACCAGATGGCCGGGATAGGAAGTTTCATCAACAACAGTGACGACATGATCAGACCGATCCCCAGCCATTGATAGCCGTCCAGTTGTTCGCCGACCAAAAATACGCCGAGCGAGACGGCCACCACAGGGTTGATCAAGGCCATCATGCCCATGATTTGCGGTCCCAGATGCTTGATGGACCAGATCCAGGCCCAGTAGCTCAGCGCCGTGCTGAAGATGGCCAGCCAAGCGATGGCGGGCCAGGTCTTGGGCTCGGGCAGTGTGGGAGCCCCTGCTACTGTCCAGGCCAGCGGGATCAGCATCAAGCCGCCGAGCAACAACTGCCAAGCACTTAGTACCAGAAGATCGCCGGTTTGCCAGCGTTGCATCCAACGGGATGACTGAGCCACCAGCAGAGTGGCACTCAGGGCGCAGAGCACACCAATCATGTCCAGCTTGGCCGAAGGATTGAGCAACAAGATCACTCCACTCAGTCCCAGCAGCGCCAGCAAGGTCCACTTCAATGCCGGCCTTTGGCCATCAAGCAGCCAGGCCAGCAGCAGAAACATCAGTGGCAGTGTGGCCCCCAGGGTGCCAGCCACGGCGCCTGGCAGGCGGTAGGCGCCCATAAATAGCAAGGCGAAGAAGGCGCCGATATTACAAAATGCCAGCAAGAGTATTTTGCTCCAGGCGAGCGAAGGCAGCTTGGGTCGCAGCAGCAATAACAGGATCCCGGCAGGCAGGGCACGCCAGACGGCGACCCAGAAAGGGGACATATCCTGCAGGTACAGGCTGACCAGGGCATAGGTGGTTCCCCAGAAGACGGGAGCCAAGAGTGCGATTAAATAGGGCATTTCTTTTCTTAAAGTATCTTTATGTGAAGATATTTTAGAATTCAGTGCTGGGATAAGCAAGCCGCATTTGAAAAAGAGCTGGATTCTCTGAGGATGATAAGTCTAACTAATTGAATATTAATTCAATCTTGATAGGTTAGTTTACCCTGCTCATCATAGACTCGGGTATGCAGCACCTTGCCATTCGCGCCTATCTCTTCCTGCAGATAGTTGTGCCCCTGCTCATCGAAGTAATTCAGAGTCTGAGGTATGAGCTTGTCCTGGTCGAAACGTTTGCTCACCTGCAACTGGCCATTGCAGTGAAAGAGCTGCTCCTCGCCCTGCTTGGCGCCTCGACTGTAGGGGGTGCGTTTGCTCAAGGCGCCATTGCTCTCGCAATAACTGAGCCAGATGCCATCGGCGGCTATCGAAGGAAAGAAACCATAATGTTGTTCGGACTGGCGCTGGCCATTGCGCCAGAAGGTGTGCTGCACCGCGGTGCGCTGCCGACGGTCGAACTGGTAGTCCAACTTGAGCCGACCGTTGGCGTAGTAACCTTGTTCCTGGAGTTTTCTGAGATTTTCTTCATCCAGATGTTCACTGAAGCTCTTTAATGAGCCATCTGGGAAATAGCTTTTCCAGACGGTGAATTTCTCGCCGTCTCGTTTGAACTGTTTCCTTCGCTCCCGCCCCTGCTCGTAAGAGATGAATTCAATCACTTTACCCTGGTCGAAACGCTTGAAACTGTCGAGTTGGCCTTGGCTATCGTAGAGCCAGAGCTCTTGGCGCTCACCGTCTCGATACAACTCCCGGCTGCGTAATTGGGTTTGCTGATATTGAAAGCTCAACTGCCAGCCGTGCAACTTGCCATTTTTATACCAGGCGCTTTGGCTTAGCAGACGCTCGGGCGGCGCGGATGTGCTGAAGCTGTAGCCGTCCCGCAGGCCATCCTTGAACTGGGCCACACTATAGCTGAGGCGATCCGGTGCTCCCCAAATGGCAATGCCGCTGAAGGGTTCACCTCGGTATCCGTCAATGCAGCCTTCGAGGTAATAACCCTGGGCGCCATTGTTATCCTTTACTTCCCGGCAGTGGATTGGCTCCAGCTCGTCAGCCTGAATGGGTAGTTGCCCCTCAGAGTGACAGCCACTCAGCAACAGTGGAATGAGTAAAAAGACCTTGAGATTCATGGCTGATCCTTGCTTGACGAAGAGCTTTATTGTCACCGCCTAAGCATCCAGGCTCAAGTTGATCACAGGTGTTTGCGCTTTTTTATCCTGAAATCCGTTTTGGATCACATCTGAACAACACTGGTGGGCGTAAGCTGGATTTGCTTGTAAGTTATTGATTATAAATAATTAATTTTCACAAATTTGCAATTGTGCAATATGCAAGTGTAAAAAGAGGTGATGAGTATGAACGTGAATCGACGTCAGGCAATGGGTCAGATAGTGGGTTTGGTTGGTGTGGCTGCAGGGAGTTCGCTGATCGCGACTACGGCCCTGGCCGCAGAGTCTTGTCCCGGAGATACCAGCATAGGGATCGGCAGTGACGGGGGCGTAGAACTGGGCACCAAGCTGCTGACCTATGTGAAATTGGACCCGATGGAGGTCGCCAAGCTGGCCTATGAAGGTTATGGTCGTGGCGGTTGCATGTATGGGGTTTTCGATGCCCTGGTGAAGGCGTTGGCGGCCAAAGGGCATGCCGATGCCTGTAAGTTTGCCGCTATTCCTACTAACCTGGCGGCCTATGGTGGCGGCGGTATTGCCGGTTGGGGAACCCTATGTGGCTGCTTGAATGCCGCGGCCATGGCGGTCAACGTCCTGGGCGGGGTCAACCGCACCGCGGTGATCCGCTCCGTGTATCGCTACTATGAACACACGCCCATGCCGAGAAATGATGAGGCTTTCCTCAAGGCGATTGGCGCACCAACCCGTACAGACAACGCCGGTGAGCTATTGACCGCAGATAAGATAGGCCAGTCGGTTGCTAACTCCATTCTCTGTCACACCTCGGTGAGCCTCTGGTCGAAAGCGAGCAAGTACGGCTCCAGTCACCAGGCGAAAATGGAACGTTGTGCCCAGTTGACGGCCGAGATTGCCTATATCACCACTGACTTCCTTAATAAGTCGCTGGACAATGCTCTGAATGAGGAAACTGTAGCGGCAGGGAATGCCGAGTGTAGCAGCTGTCACAGCAGTACCAAGCGGGAGCCAGACACCTATATAGGAACAGATGTTAACTCACAAATGGAATGCCAGACTTGCCACAGTGCTCATGATATTGGTGCCGGTTTGACCGGAGTTCACGAAGGTGCGGTCTGCAGCGATTGTCACTAGGAGGCTGTTATGAAACATAAGAGTTTGATAGTGGCGTCTTTGTTGTTATGCCTGGGCGGTTGTGACTGGTGGGACGATGATGACGATCCTGTGGTTCCACCTAAACCTGAACCGGAGCAGTCGGTATCCATCAATGAAGCCGAAAGCCTCAAGGTGGCACTGAGCGCCATGGATCCTCAAAGCCAGGCACTGACCTTTAGCCTGACTACGGCGGAGGGCAAACCCGTCAAGGATGCCGGCAGTAACTATCTGGTGATGTACCTCAAGATGCCGGCTGCGCAGGCTTCAGCCTTCTCCATGCCTTGGCATAAGGGGGTGCGTTTCGAATGCAGTGAAACCGTCGACACCTGTGCTGGCACCATGGAAGCGCTGGAGACTGAAGGCCAATATCGCTTTACGCCAGAAGGACTTGAGGAGTTGAACCAGACAGAGGGTGAACTCAAGTTGGCGGTGATCCTCACCGGGGCCAAGGCCCAGAGTGCGTTGGAGATCGTCAGCGCGCCTTGAGTGTTAAAGCCTTAAAATAGTAGCGCCCCAGGATTGCTCCCGGGGCGCTTTTTTTATTATCCGATGGCTTGACTCATCGGTTGATTGCAGGGCAATTAGAGGCTGTAGTACAGCTCAAATTCGACAGGGTGAGTGGTGCGACTGACACGCTCTGCCTCGGCTTGTTTCAGCTTGAGATAAGAGTCGATAAAGTCATCGCTGAACACACCGCCACGGGTCAGGAACTCACGGTCTGCATCCAGAGCCGCCAGGGCGACTTCCAGAGACTCGGCCACAGTCGGGATTTCCGCTGCTTCTTCGGCCGGCAGGTCGTACAGATCCTTGTCCATGGCATCGCCAGGATGGATCTTGTTCTGGATGCCATCCAGACCGGCCATCAGCAGCGCCGCGAAGGCCAGGTATGGGTTGGCCATAGGATCCGGGAAGCGGGTCTCGATACGGCGAGCCTTAGGGCTGGGTACTACAGGAATACGGATAGAAGCAGAGCGGTTACGGGCAGAATACGCCAGCATCACAGGGGCTTCAAAGTGTGGCACCAGACGCTTGTAGGAGTTAGTGCTTGGGTTGGTGAAGGCGTTCAGGGCACGGGCGTGCTTGATGATACCGCCGATATAGTACAGGGCAGTTTCAGACAGGCCGCCGTACTTGTCACCGGCAAACAGGTTAGTACCGTCTTTAGAGAGTGACTGGTGAACGTGCATGCCACTGCCGTTGTCGCCGACAATCGGCTTGGGCATAAAGGTCGCAGTCTTGCCATAGGCGTGCGCCATATTGTGAATGACATATTTCAGCTCTTGAATCTCATCGGCTTTCTTTGTCAGCGTGTTGAAGCGAGTGGCGATCTCGTTCTGACCCGCGGTAGCCACTTCGTGGTGATGAGCTTCTACAATCTGTCCCATCTCTTCTAGCACCAGACACATGGCGCTGCGCAGATCCTGTGAAGAGTCTACAGGAGCAACTGGGAAGTAGCCGCCTTTAACGAATGGCCGGTGGCCAGTGTTGCCTTCTTCATAGCTGGTACCTGAGTTCCAGGCGGCTTCTTTGGCATCGATCTTGACGAAGGTGCCGCTCATGTCGGTACCGAAACGCACGTCATCGAACAGGAAGAATTCTGGCTCAGGGCCGATCAGCACAGTGTCGGCGATGCCGGTAGCGCGCAAGTATTCTTCGGCTTTCTTGGCGATGGAGCGAGGGTCGCGATCGTAGCCCTGCATAGTGCCTGGCTCAAGGACGTCGCAGCGGATCAGTGCTGTGGTTTCTTCGGTAAATGGGTCCAGTACAAAGCTGTCTGGATCTGGCATCAGTACCATGTCAGATTCGTTGATCCCTTTCCAACCACCGATGGAGGAGCCGTCGAACATTTTGCCGTCTTCAAAGAAATCAGCATCTACCTGATGAGTCGGGATAGATACATGCTGTTCCTTACCTTTGGTATCGGTAAAGCGTAAATCAACAAACTTAACTTCCAACTCTTGCAGCTTTTGTAAAACTGATTCGACTGACATTATCAAGCCTCCGGTAGGGTAAAGGGGGTGCCCTTTGTCAACTCTTAGTATGTAGCGTCTGGCGCCTTGTTGGTCTCTATTAAGCCAGACTTGTGCCAATATTCTATTTTGTTGAAACTAAAGGGAAATATAAAATGGCGGGCCGATGAGAGAAGCATTTTTGCACCAGAATGGTGCGTTGTGTGGTCCAAAAAGGTGCGTTCACCATAATGGTGCGCGTGCTTCCCAAGCCGGATATTCATAGGTGTTTAAAAAATAATCCTGTGCGATAGCCCTCCGCTAGAGTAGAATGGCACGCTTTTTAAAGCAACCATCCGGGGAAATTGTGTTCCTCGATACGATGGTAACCCAGGTTTTATAAGGCCTGGAGGGCAATCGCCAAGTAGTCAAAAGTGGTTGCACTATTCTTTTATAATGTTGCATCCCACAGAACAGAGATCGTAAGAGGCAAAACTGTGTTAGAGAATTTACGTAACATCGCCATCATAGCGCACGTTGACCATGGTAAGACTACCCTGGTAGACAAGCTGTTGGCACAGTCAGGAACCCTGGCCACCCGTGGAGAAGCCACCGAGCGGGTGATGGACTCCAACGATCTGGAGAAAGAACGTGGGATCACTATTTTGGCGAAAAACACCGCCATTAAGTGGAACGACTATCGAATTAACATAGTAGATACCCCTGGACACGCCGACTTCGGTGGTGAAGTAGAGCGGGTTCTGTCTATGGTTGACTCAGTATTGTTGTTGGTGGATGCGCAAGATGGCCCTATGCCTCAGACTCGCTTCGTAACCAAGAAAGCCTTCGCCCAAGGCCTTAAGCCTATTGTGGTTATCAACAAGATTGACCGTCCTGGCGCTCGTCCAGATTGGGTTATCGATCAGGTATTTGACCTGTTCGACAACCTGGGTGCTACCGACGAACAGTTGGACTTCCCTATTGTGTATGCTTCTGCTCTGAATGGTTTTGCCAGCTTGGATCCCGATGAAGCCAGTGAAGATATGACGCCGCTGTTCCAGACTATCGTTGAAAAAGTATCTCCTCCGGATGCCGATGCCGATGGTCCATTCCAGATGCAGATCTCTCAGCTGGACTACAACAGCTATGTAGGGGTTATCGGTGTGGGTCGTATCAAGCGCGGTAGCGTCAAGACCAACCAGCAGGTTACTATTGTCGGTGCCGACGGTAAGACCCGTAACGGTAAAATCGGTCAGGTTCTGGGCTACATGGGCCTGGAACGCCATGAAGTGGACACTGCCAATGCCGGCGATATCGTTGCCATCACAGGTCTGGGTGAGCTGAAGATCTCCGACACCATCTGTGCTGTTGGTCATGCCGAGGCTCTGCCGCCATTGTCTGTTGATGAACCTACCATGACTATGACCTTCCAGGTCAACACCTCTCCTTTCGCGGGTAAAGAAGGTAAGTACGTGACTTCACGTAACATCCTTGAGCGTCTGCAACAGGAGCTGGTACACAACGTGGCTCTGCGTGTGGAAGAAACCGAGAGTCCGGATCGTTTCCGCGTATCCGGCCGTGGTGAACTGCACCTGTCCATCCTGATCGAAAACATGCGTCGTGAAGGTTATGAGCTGGCGGTTTCCCGTCCTGAAGTGATCATCAAAGAGATCGACGGCGAGAAGTGCGAGCCATACGAGCAACTGACCGTGGATGTGGAAGAAGAGCATCAGGGCGGCGTTATCGAGAAGCTGGGTACCCGTAAGGCCGACATGCGCGACATGCAGCCAGACGGCAAGGGTCGCGTACGTATCGACTTCATGATCCCAAGCCGTGGCTTGATCGGTTTCCAGACTGAGTTTATGACTGCCACTTCAGGTACAGGTCTGCTGTATCACACCTTCGACCACTATGGTCCCTACAAGGGTGGCGATATCGGCCAGCGTAGCAACGGGGTATTGATCTCCAACGCGACCGGTAAGGCACTGACCTTTGCTCTGTTTGGTCTGCAGGATCGCGGTCGTCTGATGATTGGCCACGCCGCCGAAGTTTACGAAGGCCAGGTAGTCGGTATTCACAGCCGCTCCAACGACCTGACAGTAAACTGCCTCAAGGGTAAGCAGCTGACCAACATGCGCGCCTCAGGTACTGACGAAGCTCAGGTACTGACTCCGCATATCCAGATGTCTTTGGAACAAGCACTGGAATTCATCGATGATGATGAACTGGTGGAAGTAACGCCTAAGAGCATTCGGATCCGTAAGCGTCATCTGACTGAAAACGACCGCAAGCGCGCCAGCCGTCAAGGTTAATCTAGCCCAGGATGTAGAGACCCAAAGCGGACTCTTCATCAAACGGCACATTAGGCCTGATTTCGGTAACTGACCGTGATCAGGCCTTTTTTCAACTGCTTATCTCTTAAGACTCTCCTTAAGTTCCACCCTTGTTCGTTTCAGCCTAGCCGCTGATGCTCCGTTGTTTGCCGTTAATGCAGGGATTAGTGACCCACGTAATCGATCATCTGTAATAGGTGCATGCGCACCGCATCCGGTGTTTGGCTTTCCCAGAAGCCCGAGGTGTAAGCTATCAAGGGCAGCAGGAACAGCAGTCCAAGGACCAGCAGCATTACCGACTTGGCCGACCAGAAATGATTGCGGCTCAGGCCGAACCCCAGCGCCGCTTTCTTGGGACAGGCGGCCACGCAGCGCATGCAGGCCTGGCATTCATCGCTGTGCACTGTATTTTTGGTATGCACTATGATGCCGGCCGGACAGGCGCGAGTGCACTTGTCGCATTTCATCCCCTTGGACTCTATCAGGCAATGCTCCGGGGCGCGGCGGATTTTCAGCGGGCTGAGAAAACTCAGCAGTCCCAGCAGGGCGCCATAGGGGCAGAGGTAACGGCAAAATCCCTGACGGCGCCAGGCGACAATGGCAAGGATCAGGCCAAAGCAGGCCAGGGTGATGAGCCCCGGAGTGATGAAAAACAGCGCCATCTTGAGATCGGCTATCTTGTGATAATTACTCTCCAGGTAGCCGGGGATCCCCATAGACGGCATGCCCAGCACTATGTAGAGCAGCGCTGCCAACAACAGATACTTGAGCATACGCAGTGGCCAGTCGAGCCAGGCAGGCGGCATAAATTCGCGTTTGATGAAGCGTTTGCGCAGGCGATAGAGGTACTCTCCGGCCAATCCCAGCGGGCAGGCCCAGCCACAGAAGGCCCGCTTGCACAGCAGTCCGGTCAACAACACCACTGCCAGCATCACGGCCGCCGCCGGGTGGGTTTGATCCCAGAGTCCCAGGGTGGCTATCGCCTTGAGCTCTATACCGCCGGCGATGGGCAGAAACGCATCCACCACATCCGGGCGTCCAATCCAGGGCGTGACTCCGGCCTTGAGCATCAGGCTGTTGATGGTGTACTGAATCGCGACCAGAAACAGGGACAGCGCCAACAGGTGCTGGCAGCCGCTGCGCAGGTTATTGATCCTGGGCTCGGATTGCAGCAAGCCGGGGCGCAGTTGCTGCAGTAATGCCAGGCTACCAACGGCTGTCAGCGTGGCCAGCAGTAACATGGGACTGCTGCTAATCAGCAGCGCGGTTAAAATCAGCAGCAAGGTGAGGCCGGCGCCGAAACGGCGGCCGCTCCACCAGAGTTGGCTGACACCATAGAGGAGTGCCAGCATGAGAGTGAGTGATTCTGTCAGTGTCATGAGAATAGAGGCCAGCAACAAACGACTGCCTATTGTGAACTCAAATAAGGGCACAAGTTCTTGAGTCAAAAAAGGAAGTGTGCAGCAGATCCAAATTTACATTCGCAGATAGAGAAATTCGTGCACTGGCTCACAGCTGAAAAAAAGCCCCGCGGTGCGGGGCTATCTCTATGGCTTGGCGGTCAGTTACCCGACTCCATTGCCGCGATAAAGCGGTTGGACTCATCGATGGATTTATTCATCTCTTTGATAAGGCCGGAGATATCGCTCTGCAGACTGGCAAACTCCCCCTTGATGGCCCCTATGGTCTGGGCGTTGAGGTTGTGCTTGAGGTAGAGCATGTTGTCTTTCATTGAGGTCAGGATAGGAGGCATCTTGCTCTCGGCACGGCGCATGCTGCGGATTAGCTGCTCGTAGGAGCGGCGGGTTTCTTTCAGCTTGGCCTGGCTCTTACTGCGCAGGCTGGCCTTGCTGATCTCACCGATTTCCCCTTGCCACTCATCGAACAGGGCTTCAGCCACATCTTCCACCTTGTTGATGCGGTTGCTGACATCATCGGCGGCTTCCTGGGCCGACTCATATTCGTCTTTGGCCTTGTTGTAAGCCTTTTCCAGATCGCCGCCGTCATGGTTCAGCAGCGCCTGCATCTCTTCCAGTGCCGAACTGAACTGCTCCTGAGCTTCCTGTTGCGATTCTTTGGCGTCTTTGACCCGGTCGACCATGATGTCACGTTTGTGATAGCCAACCTTTTCCATGGCACCGTAATAGGCACTCTGGCAGCCACCCAGCAGCAATCCCAGGCTGACCAGGGCGGTGGTGAGGATCTTGTTCATAAGCTTTCTCTTTTCTCTGTTTATGCTTTGTATTTGGCGGCATCTATGATGCACCAGAGATGGGCGATGGCACCTATGATAGCAGGAACTACCAACCACCAGAGGGCGTAACCTGTGACTGTCACCAGAAAGAAGATCAATGCGGCCAGGATCCGCCCCTGAACCAACTGTCCCAGACCCGGGAAAAATACGCTTGCCAGCGCGGCAATCACATTGCCCGCCGATCCTTGTTGTGACATTAACTCTCTCCTTTAAATTATGGGAGAAGCGCTGAACGACGGGCCTCGGCGCATGCCTATGCATAGCGCTGGCGTCATTCTCGGCTTCCTTTGCCCTGCTGCAGTGGCAGCATCACACTTTGTAATCCGGGCATTATTGTACGAAGATAGCGACACTAGACCCAGAGGATCAAGAGAAAACCGTGAGCAACAAGATAGATACCCGCAATTTCAGTTTGTTTATGAAAGGCTGCTGGCACTTCCTGCTGCACCTGAAACAGAGATTGCAGGACGATCAAATCAATATCCGAGCCGGTCATCTGGCCTATGTGACCCTGTTGTCGCTGGTGCCCATGGTGGCCGTTACCATGTCTATGCTGTCGGCTTTCCCTGTCTTCAAGGGGGTACGGCAACTGATAGAAAACTTTATTTATCAAAACTTTCTGCCGGCCGCAGGTGATACGGTTCAGGTCTATATCAACGAGTTTGTCGGCAACGCCTCCAAGGGTACAGCCGTCGGTATCGGCGCCCTGGTGGTGGTGGCCATTTTACTGATCTCCGCCATAGACAAGGCGCTGAACTATATCTGGCGCACCAAAGAAAAACGCCAGACTGTGGTGTCTTTTTCCATGTACTGGATGATCCTGACGCTGGGCCCCGTGTTGATGGGGGCCAGCCTGGCGGCCACTTCCTACTTGGTATCGCTGAAAATATTCAATGAAGCCGATACTTATGGTGTAGGTAGTTTCTTTGTCGCGCGTTTGCCATTTCTGTTTTCTGTCGCGGCCTTCCTGCTGCTTTACACTGTGGTCCCCAATCAAAAGGTGAAGCTGCTGCATGCCCTGCTCGGGGCCATAGTGGCTGCCTTGCTGTTTGAGGCGGGCAAGAAAGGCTTTGCCCTGTATGTGACTCACTTCCCCAGCTACGAGGCGATTTATGGCGCCTTAGCGACGATTCCGATACTGTTTGTCTGGGTCTATCTGTCCTGGATGATAGTTCTGATGGGAGCCGAGATCACCGCTTCTTTGCCGGAATTTCTCGATGGTGACGCCCCATTGGAGCCGCTGGATGATGACCCCGGATCGGCATAATCCGTTTGCCCGCGACTGGCTGGAGGTGGGTGGTGGCCACCGCCTGTATCTGGCGCAATTCGGCAACCCGGAAGGCATTCCGCTGCTGTATCTGCACGGCGGGCCCGGCGCCGGTTGCAGCCTTGAAGAGTTGGCACTGTTTGATCTGCGCCGCTTTCGCTTATTGTTTCTGGACCAGAGGGGCGCCGGCTTATCGCGCTCCGAGAAAGGCCTGGCGCAGAATCACTTCCAGGGCCTGCTCGATGATCTCGAGTCGGTCAGAAAGGCGCTGCAGTTGCCGCGCTGGTGTCTGGCGGGGGGCTCGTTCGGGGCAACCTTGGGGCTGGTGTACGGCGGTTTATTCCCTGAGCGGGTCATAGCCCAGACATATTGGGGCAGCTTTATCCCCTCTGCCGAGGGCCGCGATTGGCTCTATGGTGCTGCTGGCGCCGCCAGCCGTTTCCCGGTGGACTATCATGGTTTTTCCCGCTGGCTATCCAGGAGTGAGCGCAGCACTGCGGCGCTGCTGGCAAGCTATGCCAAGGGATTTACCTGTCTCAATGCCCAGGATTATATCCGCAGTTGGCTACGCTGGGAGCAGCATCTGTCTTTACCCGGGGTGCTGTTGCCGCCGCCAAGGGCGCCTCGGGACAGCAATATGGCCAGAATCGAACTTCACTATGCCCGCCATCACTATTTCGAAGCCATGAGTCTGTTTGACGCAGGGCTCAATAACTGGCCGAAACATACCCGCTTGCTGCAGGGGGAAAACGACTGGGTCTGTCCAACTCATTTGCTGCAGGCTCAGCTTGCACGCCAGACCCGCCCGGCCGAGTTGCAGCTGGTGGCCGGAGGTCATCACTCGCTGGTGGATGATAAAATGCGTCACGCCGTGGTTGCAGCCCTGTGTGCTATGGGCGACACTGCGGCCTCTTGTGAAACAGAATTAAGGAGTCAGGATTGATCGCCCTGATACAGAGAGTCAGCCGTGCCAAGGTAACGGTTGCCGATGAAGTGACCGGCGCCATAGATAAAGGTTTGTTGGTGTTGTTGGGCGTTGAACGCCAGGATGATATGGCGGCGATGGAAAAGCTGGCCACCAAGGTGATGAATTACCGGGTATTCAGCGATGACAACGGCAAGATGAACCTCAATCTGACTCAGGTCGGCGGGCAGTTGTTGGTGGTGTCGCAATTTACCCTGGCTGCCGATACCAGCCGCGGTCTGCGTCCCAGTTTCTCGGGTGGTGCCAGTCCGGCTCAGGCCGAAGAGCTCTATGAAGCCTTTGTGGCATTTTGCCGTAGCAAGGGGGTGACCACAGAAACCGGCCGCTTCGCTGCCGATATGCAGGTGGAACTGCTGAACGACGGGCCTGTGACCTTTAATTTGAGTGTTTGATATGTCTGAGCCATCACTGCTTAAGCAGCTGGAAAACACCTGGCATGGCACCATCCCCGTCAGTGCCTTTATGGGGATCCGGCCACTGGCTTTTGATGGCACAGAATTTCGTGTCGGTGCACCGCTGCCGCCCAACATCAATCTGCATCAGACCATGTTTGCCGGCAGTATTTATACCCTGTGCACTCTGTGTGGCTGGGGCATGCTCTGGCTGCAACAGCAGCGGGCCGGAGTGAGTGGTGATATAGTGCTGGCTCAGGCCGAGATCCGTTATCGGGCGCCGGTGACTGCCAATCCCGGCGAGTTGATCGAGGCCAGAGTCAGCTGGCCGGGCGTGTCACTGACGCCTTTGAGTGAAGGGCGCAGGGTCAAAGTCAGGCTGGAGGTGGAACTCTGGAGTCACGGCCTTTGCTGTGCTTCTTTCTTGGGGGTTTACGTTAGCCAGCCCAAGCAAGAGCCGACCCTGTCCTAACTGGGATTACCTGGGCTTACAGGTTCGGTTTTAACCTTGTAAGCCTTGAGTGATAAGCCCGAGATAACAGCCTTTCCTTTCTAAAAAATCGAATTTAATATCAAATTTTCTCCGCTTTTTTTCTATTTTATCCATCAGTAAACTGCTCAGCATAGATTGGAGCAAAAGCTCTGACTCAAACAAATTCCTGAATCGAAGCGGAGCAGTATCATGAGCAAAGTATTAGTTTTGAAATCCAGCATCCTGGGTGGTTACTCTCAGTCCGGTCTCTTGGTCGACCACCTGATCAAGCATTGGCAGGAGCAGGGTTCCAGCATCACAGTCAGGGATCTGGCGGCCGAGCCTCTGCCGGTACTGGACGGTGAAATTGCCAGCGGCCTACGCGGCGGCGAACAGCTGAGCGAGCGCCAACAACAGGCGTTGGCCTTGTCTGATGAGCTGATCCAGGAACTGAAAGATCACGACACACTAGTAATAGCTGCGCCCATGTATAACTTCGGTATTCCGACCCAGTTGAAAAACTGGATTGACCTGATTGCCCGCGCCGGTGTGAGTTTCAGTTACACAGAAAATGGCCCTGTGGGTCTTATCACTGGTAAGCGCGCGGTAGTGATCACTACCCGGGGTGGGGTACATAAAGACTCGACCACAGACCATGTGGTGCCTTATCTGAAAACCGTGCTGGGCTTTATTGGAATTACCGAAGTGGAAACCGTCTACGGTGAAGCGCTGAACATGGGCCCGGATGCCAACGCCAAAGGTATTTCAGCAGCTAAATCTTCGCTGGCGGCCATCTCTGCCTGAGGCAAACATCCTCTTCCACCATCAATCTGAACGCCAGTTGTTTGACTGATTTGGTTCTACTGCCCCGGAGGTGACTCCCCGGGGCTTTTTTGTGACGGCTTGTTCGGCTCGAGCGCCTTGCTGCAAAGGGGGCAAGCGGCATTAACCCCTTCCGCGGGCCACTGCTCGCGATAACGTACCCGCGCAGAGGCTTGGCCGCGATGTTGGCTTATCTGAAATCGCCCGGGCTTGCTTGTCATTATGGTTACTCAGGTTGGCAACAGACCAGCTCCTTGAAGGCGCCGCCGTTGAGCACGCAATCAAAGCCGTTGGCCCGCAGAATGTCGCAACCTTTCTGGGCGCGCATGCCGGCGCCGCAATAGAGTACAAAGGGTTCCTGCTTATTCGGTTGCTGCTTGAGCCAGGTATCCAGGGTATCCAGTGGTACATTCACCGCCTGCGGCAGGTGCCCTTCGGCGTATTCGGCGGCCGAGCGGACATCCAGTACCCTAACTCCCTTGGCGATCATCTCATGGCATTGCTCAGGGTTTAGGCGACCATCTTGTGGCGTGACGTTGGTTTGCATTTTCAGACTCTCTATCAATTAGAAATTTTTCAATAAGGTTAATCTTATGAATTTGGAAATGCAATGGCCTGGATGTTGGTCGTTTTCTCGCCATGACTGTTTTTTGTTCTATCCTTTGGAAAAAGGAAATGATTTGAAAATAGTGTATGGACAAGAATATGCCAACAGCTCTCTGGTTGCAGGGGCACAACGCTTCTGAGCGTTTGGAACGCATTCACGAGCATCTGTTGCTTAGCTACCCTTGGGTGGATCGTATCGCCTGCGCCCTGTATCACGATTCGACCGGGCTGCTAAAAACCTTTATCAACAGCACTCACAGGGGACAGGCCATAGTGGGTTATGAATATCCCATGTCCGACAGCCCGGTGCTTAGCCAGCTGGCTGACACAGGGCAGTATCGGGTGATAGACGATATCAAGGCCAATATCTTGCCGGAAAACAGCCATTCGCGTTGGTTGCTGGAGCAGGATTACAACTCTTCCTTTACTGTGCCCCTCTACGATGAACAGAGGTTTCTGGGGTTTCTGTTTTTCGATTCATACCGTTTGGCGGCCTTCGATGCCAAGGCGCAGCGGGATATGGTGCTCTATGCCAACTTGATCAACATGTCTCTGTGCGCCGAACTCAGTGCGGTGCGCACTATTCTCGCCTCGGCTCAGGTGGCAAGGGACTTTGCCGACCTGCGCGACTTTGAAACCGGCGCTCACCTGGATCGCATGGCGGCCTATTCGGGCCTGATCGCCAGCATAGTCGCCCCCAAATACGGCCTGAGTGATGAGCAGATAGAACATATTACCCAGTTTGCGCCGCTGCATGACATAGGCAAGATAGGTATTCCGGACAAGGTACTGTTGAAGGAAGGGCCCTTAAGCATAGACGAGCGTACTCTGATGGAGACCCATGTGGATAAGGGCGAGTGCCTGATCCGCAAGGTGCTGGGGGATTTCGGTCTGGCGCATCTGCCGGATTCGGCGATCATGCTCAACATAGTGGCCTGTCATCATGAGTACCTTGATGGCAGCGGTTATCCCCGATGCTTAAAGGGGGAAGCGGTGCCGATTGAAGCCAGAATAGTGACTGTGGCGGATATCTTCGATGCCCTCAGCAGTGAGCGACCCTATAAGCAGGCCTGGCCACTGGATGCCTGTTTTCGTGAGTTGAGAAGCATGGTGGCCGCCGGCAAACTGGACGGTCACTGCGTCGAAGCCTTGGCGGCTTCGACTACACAGATCCTGGATATCATGGGGCGCTGCCGCGACGACAAGGCAGCCTGAGAAGAGGCCTGCAGTGCCGATGCATTCCGTTAAAGCTTCTTGGGCCTCCTCTGGTTTTCTAGCGCTTCCTCTGGTTTTCTAAGGCTTCCTGGGGCTAAGCTCATTCCTGCCAGCGGCGGAAGATTAACGAAGTATTTATGCCGCCAAAGGCAAAGTTATTGCTCATCACCAAGTCGGTATCCAGTGCCCGGCCAGCGGCGCGAATATAATCCAGCTCGGCGCAGTCCTCGGCGACATTCTCCAGGTTGATGGTGGGTGCAAACCAGCCGTCACGCATCATCATAATGCTCCACCAGGCCTCCAGCGCGCCGCAAGCGCCCAGGGTGTGGCCGGTATAGCTCTTCAGCGATGAAATCGGTATCTGCTCGCCAAATACTGCGGCAGTAGCCCGGCTCTCGGCGGCATCGCCGCGGTCGGTGGCCGTACCGTGGGCGTTGACATAGCCTATCTGCTGCGGCGCTATCTTGGCGTCTTTGAGTGCCAGCCGAATCGCCTTTTCCATGGTGTCGGCGTTAGGTTGCGTCACATGCAGGCCGTCTGAATTGGTACCAAAACCCAGCACCTCGGCGTAGATACGCGCGCCCCTGGCCTTGGCATGCTCCAGCTCTTCGAGCACCAGGGTGCAGGCGCCTTCGCCTATCACCAGGCCGTCTCGGTCGCGATCGAAAGGCCTGGGGGTCAACTCAGGAGTGTCGTTGCGGGTACTGGTGGCAAACAGGGTGTCGAAAACGACAGCTTCTGTGGGGCAGAGTTCTTCGCCGCCACCCGCCAGCATCAAATCCTGCTGGCCATACTTGATGGCTTCATAGGCATAACCTATGCCCTGGCTGCCGGACGTACAGGCGCTACTGGTGGTTATCACCCGCCCCTTGAGGCCGAAAAATACCCCGACATTGACCGCCGTGGTATGGGCCATCATGCGGATATAGCTGGTGGCGGTGACGCCGCTCATATCGCCGTGTTTGAGCATGTCGCCAAAGGCGGTGATGGGTTCTGTACTGCCGGTGGATGAACCGTAGGCTATGCCCATAGCACCTGAGGCTATCAGAGGATCATGCAACAGGCCGGCATCCTCCAGCGCCATTTCACTGGCGCGGGTGGCCATCAGCGACACCCGGCCCATGGAGCGGATCTTTTTGCGCGAATAGTGCGCCGGAGTGCTGAAGTCGCTGACCGGCGCCGCCAGACGGGTGTGCAGGCCATCAAACCTGTCCCATTCATCCATACGCACCACGGCATTTTGGCCAGCTTGCAGCCTGGCCTTGACGCTGTCCCAATCCTGGCCCAGGGCAGAAATGCCGCCCATACCGGTAATCACCACCCTGCGGCTCATAGCATGCCTCCGTTGACCGAGATCACCTGGCGGGTGATATAACCGGCTTCGTCAGACATCAGGAAGTTGGCCAGGGCCGCTATCTCTTCAGGCTGGCCCATGCGCCGCAACGGCACCAGTTGCTGTACCAGTTCGGGGCTGAAGGCATCAACCATTTCGGTTTCGATGATCCCGGGAGCGATGCAGTTGACCGTGATCTTGCGTTTGGCCAGCTCCAATGCCAGCGCCTTGGTGGCGCCTATGATACCGGCCTTGGAGGCGCTGTAGTTCACCTGGCCACGGTTACCGGCCAAACCGGAAACCGAAGACAGCGTAATGATGCGGCCGCCCTTGCGTCGTTGGATCATCGGCATCAGCGCCGGATGGATCACATTGTAGAAACCATCGAGATTGGTGTGGATGACGCCATCCCATTCGGCCTCTGTCATCGCCGGGAAAGCCGTGTCGCGGGCAATACCGGCATTGAGAACCAGGCCGTGATAGACACCGTTGGCTTCTATGTCGGCCTCAATGACTTGGCGGCAGGTCTGGCGCTCGGCAACATCGAACTGCAGTAGGCTGACCTTGACGCCCAAGGCTTGGATTTCGGCGGCGCTGGCCTCAGCGGCCGCTCGATTGGCATGAAAGTGCAGGGCGATATCAAAGCCGGATTGCGCCAGGCGCAGGGCGATAGCCTTGCCTATGCCGCGGCTGGAACCTGTGACCAAAACTCTCTGTGTCATGCGGAATCTCCCTGCATCGCCTCCAGACTACCGGCAATATAGGCCTGGGTGTCCTGGGGCTGAAAAACGTTTACATTGGCGCTGGCGATCTCTGTGTCGCCATCAAAGATGCGGCAGTCGAACACTGCCAGTCCCGTGTCTTCCTGATAGAGGCGCTGCACCTGAGTCAGGTACTCGCGTCCGGGCAGGAATCCCGGGGTATGCATGCTCAGCTTACGGCTGCCCAGCAAAAAACCGACCCGGATAATATCACCGCGGGCCTCGGCTTCCACTCCGGCCAGTGCCGCTATGCTCTGGGCCATATATTCTATGCCGACATAATTGGGCACCAGAGCCCGGGCGTCATCGAAATAGGGGCTCTGCTCACTAATCTTCACCTTGGTCAGCAGCCTGTCTTGGCTGTGCTCGACCACGGCGTCTATCAGTATCATGGGCGCCCTGTGGGGCAGAAAATCGGCGATATCACGCTCGGCTAAAGGCTGGGTCATTCCGGGGCTCCACGGCTGAAGATCAGGCTGGCATTGCTGCCGCCAAAGGCGAAGGAGTTACTCATCAGGTGATTCAGTGAGTGGCGACTGCCCTGTTTGACCAGTGGCAGTGCGGGATCTTTGCCATCCTGCTCACCGTCCCACAGATGCGGCGGCAGTTGCCCATCAGGGTTGAGAGGTGAGAGCAGCAGCCAGCAGAATACCGCTTCCAATGCCCCTGCGGCGCCCAGTGCGTGGCCGGTCAAGGGCTTGGTGGAACTGCAAGGCGGCAGTGCTTCGGCAAATACCGAGTGCATGGCGCGGCTTTCCATGGCGTCATTCTTGGGGGTGGCAGTGCCGTGCAGATTGACATAGTCGATATCATCAGGCGTCAGCCCCGCTTGCTTGAGTGCCATCTCCATGGCGGCAATTGCGCCGCTGCCCTCGGGATGGGGCGCCGAGATATGGTGGGCATCGGCCGACTCGCCGACACCGGACAGCAGCACCTGGCCGCTTCCTCTCTCCAGGGTAAACAGCGCCGCGCCTTCACCTATGTTGATGCCGTCGCGGTTGGCGCTGAATGGATTGCAGTGCCCCTTGGAGACAGACTCCAGCGCATCGAAGCCGTTGAGGGTCAATTGGCACAGGCTGTCGACCCCGCCGACTATCACCATGTCGCACAGTCCGGCGTCCAACAGCCGTTTACCGGCGGCAAACACCTTGGCGCTGGAAGAGCAGGCCGTCGACAGTGTGTAACAGGGGCCGCTCAGTTTGAACCAGGCTTGCAGGAAGCGACTGGTACCCCCCAGCTCCTGCTGAAAATAGTGGTAATCCGAGGGGAAATGGCCGTGGCGATTGCGGTACTCCAGTGCTTCTTCGCCTTTGGAGATCCCTGAGGTGCTGGTGCCTATGACAACCGCGATGCGCTCCTTGCCATATTTGGCCTTGGCGGCTTCCACCGCCGGGGTAATTTGCAGCGCGGCGCACAGCAACAGGGCGTTGTTACGACAGTCATAGTCGGCAAACTCGGCGGGAATGGCCGGTAATTCGCTGTTCACTACCCCGACTACGGCTGGCCGTTCAAACAACAGGTTGTCGCGGCTGACCATGCCGCGGCTGTCACCGGCGAGCAAGGCGTTAAGCACCTCATCGGCCCGGTTGCCGAGAGGGGTACAAAAACCCGCATGATTTATGGCTGTAGTTGTCATATCTCTGTTTTGGGATCCGGCCCTGTATCCATTACAGGGGCTTAATGTTCAGTTTTAAATCGGCCTGCGGCATGTTCAAGGCCACTTCCGCATGCCAGATGTCGGGGCTGGAGTAACTTATCCGCATCAGCTCGTGATTGTCATTGCTCAGCAATACCCGGCACAGGACGGCGGCGCAATCTTCCAGTTTCACCCTGGCGCCATCCAGATAGGCGTTCAGCTTTTCCTCCGGCCAATAGATGAGTTGCAGCAAGGCCAGCAGATATTCTGCTTTAAACTCATTGCCGAGCAGTACACTCTGCTCGCTGGTCAGTGTATGTCCATCGTAGATCAAGGTAAACAGTGCTTGGCCAAGAGGTGCCAGCCCCACCACAGTCATCTGTTGCGACTGCAGTTCCAGTTGGCTGATAAGCTCATGGCTCTGCTCCCCTCGTTGCAGCCGCACCTGCTGGCTGAGACTGAGCGTTTGCTCCAAAGTTTGAGCTTGAACCGAGTCACTGCCCAGGGGCTCATCTGGCTGCTTTGAGCCTTTGGCAGCCTTGGTATCAGAGGTTTGTCCCTTGGGCGCGGCTTGGTTCAGCGGCAGCGGCGCCAGACAATAACTGACATCCTTTGCCAGGGCAACGCAGGTTTGGCGATACAATAGCTGGCTGCAGCCACTCAGGCCAACCAGCACAGTGGCAAGCAGCAGCAAGCGGGTGACAGTGGCTGTCATAAGGCTTCCTCGACAGCGTCGCGGCAGAGGTTCACCACCAGATCCAATCTGCGCCGGGATTCACTGACAAAGGGGTTGTTGCTGTCCCAGGCGTAGCCCGCCAGGATAGAGCAGATCATCTGTTTTATTTTCGGGTTGGCGTCTTCAAAGAAGATCACCTTCTGGAATCTGCCGTCATACCAGGCTTCCACATAGGTGCGGAAGGTGTTGACCCCCAGCATCAAGGGCTCGGCATAATCCTGTTGCCAGTCTACCGCTTCCCCCTTGAGCTGGCGTACCAGACAGTCGCAGGCCAGACTGGCCGAGTGCATGGCTATGGTCACCCCGGAGGAGAATACCGGGTCGAGAAACTCACCGGCATTGCCCAGCAGGGCAAACTTGTCGCTGGCCAGGGTGCTGACATTGGCCGAATAGCCCTTCAAGCTGGCGCAGTCGCGGATCACTCTGGCGTCCTTAAGCAGCGCCTCCAACCCTGGTTCTTCATTGACTATGGTGCGCAGTTGCTGCTCCAGGCTGCCTTCGAGTCTTGCCAGCAGATGCGGTTCGGCCACCACCCCCAGCGAACAGGTGCCGTTACTGAAGGGGATCAACCAATACCAGATATCCTTGTTGCGCGGATGCACGCTGATAAGGATCTTGTTGCGGTCAAACTCCGGGTCGCTGATATTGTCCTCAATATGGGTAAAGATGGCCGAGCGGGCCGGCAGGCTGGAGGGGCATTCCAGCTGCAGTAATCTTGGCAGTACCCGGCCAAAGCCGCTGGCATCCAGCAGATATTTGGCTTGCACTGAATAGACTCGTCCATTTTCGTCTGCCACTGTCAGCCGTGGCTCTGCGCTGAGATCCACCGCGGTGACTGTCTGGCCATAACGTATCTCTACCCCTTGGGTACTGGCGGTGTCGGCCAGCAGCTTGTCGAACTGGCCTCGGGGAACCTGAAAGGTGGTGCCGGGGCCCGGGGTAAACTTGTCACTGAAATCAAAGGTGGTGTAGCGGCCGTTGCGCCGAAAGGCGGCGCCGTTTTTAAACTGAAACCCTGCCTCGGCTACGGCTTCTGTCATCCCAGCCTGCTCCAGCACTGTCATGCAGCAGGGCAACAGGCTCTCTCCGATGGAAAAGCGTGGAAATTGGGCCCGCTCCAGCACCAGGGCATCTACTCCTTGTTGTTTCAGCAGACTGGCCGCGACCGAGCCGGATGGCCCGGCACCGATAATTACTACATCGACTTGTTCCACGGCATTGGCAGTGTTCACTTTGCATTCCTTGTAAGAGTTGAGGTTAGGGGAGCGAGTAACAGGGTAAAACCTATGCCTAGCGCCAGGGTTATACCAAAGGCGGCTATGGCATAGGTGTCACTCAAAGCCAGCAGGCCAAAGGCCAACAGGGTGGAGGCGGCAGACATCAGCACCGCCAACATCACGCCTCTGGGATGCTGTTTGGCTTCGGCAAAAAACAGGCTGTAGTCCACGCCTATGCCGAACACCAACACCAGTGCCAGGGCATGAAACAGGGTCAAGCCGCTGCCGAGCCAGCCGAGGGCGCCCAGAGTCAGAATCGCCGCCAGCGTTGGCACCAGCGCCACCCAAAGGCCGCGGCGCAAACCAAAGCGCCAGCTGAAAATCACCGCCGCCAACAGCAGTGCCAGCGCCAGCATCATCAGGGTCAATTGACGGTATTTGGCCATCAGCGCCGAGATATCGGCGACCTTGTCGACCAACTGCACGCCCGGGTTGCTGCTTGCCAGCTGCTTGAGGGCGTCGAGATCATGGATGCCACCGAGCAGCACTATGGCGGCGTGAGCCGATATTCCGTCAGTGGGGGCGAGGTAGAGGTCACTCAGCCCTGAGGATTTAGCCCCTTCACTGGCGAGCCAGTCTGTGGCCGAGAGCGGCTGGAATTTGGCCCATTGCCTCGAGAGCGGCCCGGCCAACTCGGCATTCAGCCCCAGGGTGTCCAAAACTGTATCTGTCTGGCGATAGATAAGCCCCTGCAGCTGATGATCTTGCTGCTGGCGTTTGATGCTCGGCAAATAGCGGGCGATATTGACGCTGTTGCCGAGTTTGCCTTCCGCAATCAAACGCTCGAGCCCGGGCGCCAGCTGTTCGAGACGCTGCAGCATCTCCTCGGCGCTGTCACCCCGAACCAGCAGGAACTGATTGTCCGTGCCGCCACTCAGCAGTTGCCTGAGGGCATTTTCCGGCTCGCTGACCGTTGGTGGGCTGCTCTGCAGCGCCCGGATATCATCGTTGGCCTTGAGATAAATGCCGCCAAACAGCAGCAATAACCCCAGTGGCACCAGGATTAACAGACTGCTGCGCTGACCGAGAGCTTGCCAGAGACTCAGCAAGCGGCCAGCCAGCGCCAGGCGGCTGTCTCCGGCAAGCAAGGGGCTGGCGGCTATGGCCGGATACGCCAGCAGCAGTGTCAGCCAGGTGAAAATCAGCCCGCTGGCACAGAACACGGCCACCTGTTGCATGCCGGGGAAAGGCGCCAGGCCTATGCCCAGGTAGGCGCCGACACTGGTGATCAAGGCCAGGGTCACGGCCGGGAATATCTGGCCAATCACCTGCCTGGGAGAAGCCTTGGGATGTTGCAAGCGCTCGCAGTAGAAGTGAAAGCTGTAGTCGATGGCGATACCGATAAGGCTGGTGCCGAACACTAGGGTCAGCAGATGCAGTTCGCCAAACAGTGTCAGGGTAGTGACCGTCGCCGCCAGGAATCCACTGCCCAGGGTGAGCAGTGCCACCGTCAGCGGCATCAAGGAGCGAAACGCCAGCAGCACCAGCAGGATCACTCCAAGCAGGGAGACTAATCCGATACGGTTGATCTCGCTCTTGGCCGATTCTGTGGCGGCCGCGGCATGAAACAGGGCACCGGCCTTAAGCACTCGAATCTCTTGCGGCAGAGGCGCCAAGGCCTGCTCCAGCGCCTTGAGCTGGGTTGACTGTTGCTGCGGGTTAAAGGCGCTGCCTATGCCCTCGGCCATCACTATGGCTGCATACTGGCCTTGCGGCGTTGGCGCCAATAGTATGCCGTCGGCCTGGGTGAGACTGCGGCCCTCGGCCAGCGACTTGAGCCAGTCGGGGAACAGCAACAGCGGATCTTCGGCAATCAGGTCGCTGCCTGCGGCGCCAAAGGCGCTGTAGAGCTGTTGCTGAGCGTTTTGAATCAAAGGGGTTAATTCACCGCTAGCGAGTTGCTGCCTCTGGCTGTCACTGAGCAGCCCCATGCGGTAGGGGAAATAGAAACGCCCCAGGGCGCTGAAGCTGTCGGCCTCGGCGCTGCGCACTCTCTTAAAGGCGCCTTGTTCCTTTTCCAGCGCACTCAGTAGCTGTTTGCCGGCGTCGATCGCCTGAGGCTTATCCTTGGCAATCAGGCCGATATACAGCTGATTGCCCAGCTTCTGCTCCATGCGTTTCAGCGCCGCTTCGGCGAGCGGATCTTCCTGCACCTTGGGCAGCATGGCGAGAATGTCGCTCTGAATACGGCCGCCCTGTTGCCACTGCCAGACGCCAAGCAGAATGAGCAGCGTCAGCAGCCCCAGCCACAACAGCAGGCCAACCGGCGCCGAGAGCCTGGGACGAGCGGGTTCAGGGCGAGGCGACATCAGGGGGCCACCTCGGGAAAGAAGCGAGCGCGCTCGCTGTCATTGAGTGGGGATTTATCCAGTTCAGAGAAGAATATCTGGCTGATATCGCCGTTTTTGGCCAGCAGGGTCAGAGATTCGAGATCCTGATTGCCTTCGAGCACCATTTGCGGCAGCAGAGCCGCCATTGTCTGCTCCTTGGCCTTGAATCCCAGTTGCCAATGACCCGCTTGGTCATTGAGCAGATAGAGTTCAAACCCCTGGCTCAATGCCTGAATATCACCGGAGAGCAGGGATTGCATCATGCGCGGCAGCATTTCAGCCACGGCCGCCGGGCCGGCATCGGCTTTGGTGACACTGAGTTTGCCCTGGCTGTCCTGCTGGATAAGCTCGCCCTGTTTCAGCAGCAAGAGGTTGCCAAAGGGAGTCTGCTGTTGCCAGAGCATGCCCAGCTCTCGCTGAAACAGAAATTCGCCGCTGCTGCGAAGTGGTTGTTTCAGCACCCTGAGCCAGCGCACCTGCTCAAACTGGCCTCGGCTGCTGTCGCTGAGGGCCATCTTAGTGCTTAACTGTTGCAGGGCCTGCTCTGTGGCCGCCTTGGCAAAGAGTTTGTCAAATGCCTGCACCTCCGGCCTGATTTTTCCCTTGGCTTCGGCGGCCAACACTGCCACCGGCTCTGTCTGAGTGTTATCAGCCGCCACTTTTCCCAATGCCATAGTGGTTGGCGCCACTTCTCCCAATACCATAGTGGCTGGCGCCACTTCCCCTAAAGCCATGTTGCTGCAAGCGGCACCAAACCAAACCAGTCCCAGCAGCCCAAGCAGTGTGGCGGGCTGCCGAGTGAGCCGAAAGCCGCAGGCTGAAGGGTTCATGACTTGGCCTCGGCGGCCGCGATAAAGGGCGCCAGGCGCTCACGGAACACCGGCGGGGTCACCAAGCACAGTTCCTGAGTCTGCATATCCACTGCGGCCTGTATGGTGTAGCCCTTGGTGAGGCGCTCACCGCTGATGGCGTCACAAATCTGGTAGTTGATCTTCAGCCGATTTTCCCACTCAACCAGGGCGGCACTCACCCGGATCTTCTGCTCGAAACGGCTGGGTTTGACGTATTTCAGCTGCAGATCCACTATCGGCCAGGCGTAACCCGACTCCTGCATTCGGCGGTAGCCGTAGTCGAACCTGTCCAGCAGCTTGCAGCGGGCTATTTCAAAATAACGCAGATAGTTGCCGTGCCAGGTAATGCCCATGGAATCGACATCGTGGAAGGGGATCTCCAGCTCTATTTCAGTGCTGAGGATGGCTTTCATCGGCACACCTCCCACTCCCCGGCTTGGATCTTGGCCAGGGTTTGCCGCAACAAGGCTTCCAGCGGCCTGTCTTCAATCAAGAGTTCAAAGTCGGCTTCCAGCTGCGCCAGGGTGGTGGCCACAGACTCGGTCAGCGACTCCCGTTCCAGCTCACCGGCGAGCAGGCGCAGGCGGATCCCCTGACTCATGGCCAGCAGTGCGGCGGCGGCCACCTGCTCGGTCAGTTCCAACACCCGCAGGGCGTCACGGGCGGCAATGGTGCCCATGCTGACCTTGTCCTGGTTGTGGCATTCGGTAGAGCGCGAGAACACGCTGGCGGGCATAGTGTGTTTCAGTGCCTCGGCGGTCCAGGCCGAGCAACCTATCTGCACTGCCTTGAAACCGTGGTTGATGGGGCTGCGTTCGCCCTGGCTGGCCGACAGGTTGGCAGGCAAGCCGTTGTTGAATTTGGGATCCATCACCAGAGCCATCTGCCTGTCCAGCAGATCCGCCAAATTGGCCACCGCATTCTTGAGGCTGTCCATGGCAAAGGCGATATGGCCGCCATAGAAGTGGCCGCCGTGGAGAATATGTTCCCCCTCGCCGTCGACTATCGGGTTGTCGTTGGCACTGTTGAGTTCGGTCTCGATAAACTGGCGCATAAAGGGCAGGGCATCGGCCAAGACCCCGATAATGTGCGGCGCGCAGCGAATCGAATATCTGTCCTGCAGTCGGTCAGAGTTGCGTGGGTGCTCGTGGTGGTTGAGGTCTTCACGGATCCAGGCCGCGACCTGGTTCTGCCCCGGGTGCGGCTTGGCGGCAAACAGTATCTCGTCGAAATGGTTGGAGTTGCCCTTGAGTGTCAGTGAGGCCATGGCGGTAATGCGGGCGCACAGGCGGCCCAGGTACTCGGCCCTGTCATAGGCCAGACAAGCCAGCGCCGTCATCACGGCGGTGCCGTTCATCAGTGCCAGGCCCTCTTTGGGCCTGAGCTTGAGGGCGCTGATCCCAAGTTCAGCATAGACCTCGCTGGTGGCGCGGCGCTGTCCTTGATAGAAGACCTCCCGCTCGCCAACCAGTACGGCGGCCAGATAAGACAGTGGCGTGAGATCGCCGCTGGCACCCACAGAGCCTTCCTCCGGGATCACCGGCACTATGTTGAGGTTCAGCAGCAGGGCTATGCGTTCCAGCAGCTCATAGCTGACACCGGACTTACCCACGGCCAGTGAGTTGAGGCGACAGGCCATCACGGCTCTGGCCTGGGGGATCTCCAGCACCTTGCCCATGCCGCAGCCATGAAAGCGCGACAGATGCAGCGGCAGTTCGTGTACCAGATCCGGGCCGACATTGACGGTACAGGAATCGCCGTAGCCTGTGGTGACCCCATAGACCACGCCTTCTTCATGAAGCAGGCTGTCGATAAAGCGGGCGCCGCGCTGGATATAGTCACGGTACTCTGCACTGGCGTTGAGGGTCACCGGCGCCCCTTTGGCGATGGCGACCACCTGTTCCAATGTCAGTGATGTTTGGCCGAAGCCGACCGTCTTGGCGGCCAGATCTGTTGCGCTCATGAATTGTCCTTGGGGCGGTCAGCAACTTGGTCCTGCCGCCAAAAATCGAAAAAGTTAAACCACTGCAGTGGTGCCTTGCGGGCAAAATGTTCCAGTCGCTGAGCATAGAGGCCTGCTGCCTGTTGCAGCCGTTGCTGCCGCTCGGATCTCGGGCCTTTGAGGCTCTGCTCGAAGGGCTCTAGCCAGACCTTATAGCCCTGCTGCTCCCGCAGGCAAAACATGGTGTAGATGGGGCAGTCCAGCAGACCGGCCAGAATAAAGGGGCCCTGGGGGAAGGGCGCCATCTCGCCGAGGAACGGCACTTTCACCGTGCGACCCGGGCTATGGCTGGAGGTGCGATCGGCGGCTATCACCACCAATTCACCGGCCTCGACCTTGCTTTGCAGCAACATGGAGGTGGCCGGGTTGAGTTCGGTGACCTGAAGTAAGTTGAGTTCACTGTCCGGGTTCAGCTGCTTGAGCACCCGGTTGAAGTTTTCGGCATTGCGGGTCATCACCATCACATTGACCTTCACCTTGCGCTGGTGAATGGAGATGGCGCGGCACAGCTCGATATTGCCAAGGTGAGACACCAGTAACACGGCTCCCTGGCCACTTTGTAACTGCTCGGCCAACTGCTGACGGTCGCTGAACTCCACCTGTTGCAAACGAATGCGATCGCACCAGGCATCGATGCGATCCAGTGCGGCATTGCCGAAGGCGAAGAAGTGGCGCAGGCTGTCGCGCCAACTCACCGGCTGACCGAGACTCGGGTGCTGTGGCTCCAGTGCCTGAACCCGCTTTAAAAACGCTTGTGATGCCTCGCGGGCCTGTCGCCCTGTGATAAAGAAATAACAGATCACCGGGTACATGATCGCCCGCGCCAGCCAGTGGCCGCCGAAACGATAGCTCTCGGCCAGCAGCTTGATACCCCAGTAGCTGCCCCGCTCCTTGATGTTGGACCAATGAGCGCCTTGGGGGTTGTCTTGTGCCGCTTGGGTTGGCCCCAGTTTCTGCCCCTGGAGCTTGCGCCACAGCATGGAGAAAAACAGCCTGGTGTGCAGCTTGCTGATCCGCACATTGTCGGCCAGCCCCTGAAAATGGCTACTGCCGTCTTCCGGGTAGATCACCTTAGTGGGAATATGTTCTATGGCAACACCGCGCCAGTAGAGACGCACCATGACTTCGATATCAAAGTCCATCCGCTCGCCGAGGGCTTCGCTGCTAAGCAGGGCCTCGGTGGCCGCCAGTGGATAGATTCGAAAGCCGCACATGGAATCGCGGATATCCAGGCTCAGGGTCTCGACCCAGACCCAAAAATGGGTCAGGTAACGGCCGTAGAGCCGACCCTTGGGCACGGAATCATCATATTGCGGCAGGCCGGAGATCAGCGCCTTGGGGTTGAGCTGTGCTTTGGCTATCAGCGCCGGAATATCTTCCAGATTATGTTGGCCGTCGGCGTCCACCTGTAGGCCGTGGGAAAAACCCGCGGCCCAAGCGGCGCGCAGGCCTGTCATCACGGCGGCGCCCTTGCCGCGGTTGTAAGGGTGATGCAGCAGGCTGACCCAGTCGCTGTGTTGTTCGGCCAACTGTTGCAACAGATAGCGGGTCTCATCGTCGCTGCCGTCGTTGATCAAAAAGCAGGGCAGCCCCAGTGGTTTGAGGGCTTCCAGCGTCGCAGCGATATGGCCCCTGTGGTTGTAATTGGGGATGATCAGCGCCAGCTTCATTGCCTGGCCTCTGTCTTGAAGGCGATACGACCCGAGCCGAACTTCTGTTCGCCGTTGCTGTAGCTGAAGCTCAGTTTACCCTTGGCGGGGTTATTGCTGATGCTGAGGGTGACTTGCATATTCGGCAACAGCAGTTGTTGAAACTTGAGCACCTCGAGTACCGCGACTTCGGCATCATAGCCGAATGCCTGGCTGCCGAGACGCACGGCCCAGTCCAGTTGAGTCACGCCGGGCAATACCGGCTGGCCGGGAAAGTGGCCGGCAAACATAGGCAGCTCGGCCGGAATGCTCAGGCGCCAACTGGCTTCATTGTCCTGATGCCGGTGTTGAACAATGGGCGGAAGAACAGACTTAATCATGATCAAACAGCTCGAGAATATCGTTTTTGAGCAACTTGCCCTGGGCATTGAGTGGCAGCTGCTGTGGATAGCGCCAGCGCCTTGGCAGAGTCACACGTTCAAATTGGCTCAGCAGATGGGCCTTGAGGGCGTTGTTGATGCTGAGTTTGCCCTCGGCTTCGAGCTGTGCCTTGCCAGCGGCGGAAAGCTCTACCGCCGCGCCCAGTTGCACTCTGGGGTTTTCCAGCAGCACCAGATGCGATTGGGTCACCCAGGGATGGGCGTTGAGCAAGGTTTCCATCTGCACCAGAGACAGGCGCTTTTCCTCTATCTTGACGATACGGTCCAAGCGGCCTTCGAGGCAGAACTGGCCTTCGCCCAGCAGCCGAACCTTGTCTTCACAGCGGTATTGGCCATCGTCTTCGAGATAGGGAGAGCGTAGCAGCAAAGCGCCGTCGCTGTCATTGCTCAGCTCCATGGGGGCAAAGGCCTGCCAGGGCGTGTCGCTGCTCTGTTGGCGCCGATAACCTATGCCGCCGGTTTCCGTGCTGCCGTAGACCTCGATTGGCAGGCTACCGTAGCAGCGCTTGACCCCTTGGGCGGCTTCCAGGCTCAGGGGGCCGCCGGAGCTGAAGATCAGGCTGGGAGTGTGCAGCTGGCGTTCATGCTCCAGCGCATCCGGCAGCCTCGACAGCTGCGCCGGGCTGCTGATCAGGCACAGGTTGGGAAACAGGGCGGTGTAATAACTCAGGGTTTCCGGGTATTCCACCAGATCGCTGAGGAAGGGGCGACTGGCCGCCAGTGGCCAGAGAATCTTAAACAGCAAGCCATAGATATGCTGGTGGCTGACGGTGGCAATCACACTGCACTGTGGCAGGTGAGCGGCGAAGGTCTGCTCCAGCACACTGACTTCGGCATCCAGTTGCTGCAGGCGCTTGCGAACCGCCTTGGGTTGGCCGCTGGAGCCTGAGGTGAACAGCAGTAGTTCGCCGAACTCATCCCCCTCGGCCATCTGCGGCCAGGGCGAGTGGGGCAGTGACAGCTCTTTTTTCAGCTCGAGCCAGAGCTTGCCCTCACACAGGGGGCGGTCTGACACTATGGCATCAAACTCCTGGGTCAGTTCGCTCAGAGTCCCCGGCTGAGTGTTGGCCGGCAGTATGATCTGCTTGCCCGACAACAGGGCGGCACAGAGGCCAACGGCGAACAGATCGCTGCTGTCGCAGGCCAGTAACCAACGCTTTTCCGACCGGGCTTGCAGGCGCTGATGCAGATGATAGACCTGGGTGGCGAACAGTGAACCCGTGACTATGTCATGGTGGTTAAAACTGATCAGTTGTTGCCCTGCTGGGCCTTGGGTAAGCCAGGTTTTCAATAACTCTGTCATAACTGTCCCTTTATGATCGCTTCAGACAAAAGTGGCGATAGAGCCATTCTCCGCCACCGAGCAGCCCCATCAGCAGATAGGCTATCAGGCCGTTGTACAGGGTCCAGGTCTCCAGGCTGGTAAACAGCGCCGTATAAGCCGCCATGCCGCCGTTGAAGACAAACAGACCACACCAGAGTTGTGTGACCCTTACCAGGTAGGGCCTGGCTTCCTCGGGCAGATCCGGCTCGGCCAACCTGGCCAGACGTTCCACCATGCTGGGACCCTTAAGCAGCGAAGAGGTAAACAGCACCAGCATGCAGGCATTGACCAGCATAGGGTAGTACAGCAGCCAGTCCTGACGCTTGGCGAGCAGGCTGCCGAGCGCCAGCAGTAACCCCAGAACGACCGGAGCGGCAAGCGCCTTGAGCTTTTGCTTCCCCAGCAGCAACCTGGCACCGAGCAAGGCCGCTAGCAAGAGTGCCAGGCCATTGCCCGGCAGATAGTTCAGCCCCAGATATACCGCCAGGGGATATCCCAGCAGCAACAGGGCCGTGACTGTCTGAGCCAGGGCACGCATCAGTCTTTAACCAGTCCCTCGATGGCGTTAACCACGTCGTTGACCGTCCGTACCGACTTGAATTCATCGGGCTGGATCTTTTTGCCGGTCAGCTGTTGCAGTTTGATCACCAGATCCACCGCATCTATGCTGTCCAGATCCAGCTCTTCATAGAGGGAAGCCTCTGGGGTTATCGCCTCGGCGTCCACTTCAAACTCATCGACCAGGATCTTGCTCAGCATTTCCAATATCTGTTCACGGCTTTGCATGAGCACCTCCTACGCGCGCTGGGATTCGATAAACGCGGCAAGGCTGGCCACACTGTAAAAGTGGGCCTTGGTTGCCTCTGAGTTGGCTTCGATCTTGACGTCGAACTGCTTCTTGATCGCCAAGCCCAGCTCAAGTGCATCGATGGAATCCAGTCCCAACCCCTCACCGAACAGCGGTGCTTCGGTATCTATATCGTCGATACTGATATCCTCAAGATCGAGGCAATCTATGATTAGCTGTTTAATTTCGTTATGTAAGCTCATAATTTATATCTAATTGTTGTTTGTAATAGGTTTCCAGATCTCTGGTGAGTTGACGTGCCATCCGGGCATCGCCACCGCTTTCGGCATCATACCTCAGATGCGCTATGCTTGCCCCGGTTTCCACTTGCATCTGTATGGTGCGTCTCGGGATTTCGTACCAGGGATCCTGTTTGGTGAGCCCGGGATGAACCACCCTGAGTACCACTGGCAGAATATCGGCTCCGGCGCGCAGGGCGATATTGGCCGAACCGCGGGCAAAGGGGTTGATTACTGTGCCTTTTACCGTGCGGGTGCCCTCGGGAAAGATGATCAGATTGGTGCCTCTGGCCAACACTTCACGGCAGTCCTGTAACAGCAGCTCGGCGCCGCGATTGGGAATATAGCCGGCGGCGGAGACGACCCCGCGCAGAAAGGGGTTGCGCCACAGTCCCTGTTTTACGATGCAGCCGGCATTGGGCATCAGGCTGATTAACACCACCACATCTATGAGGGTGGGGTGATTGGCAATCACCACCATGCCCTTGGCCTGCTGTAATCGTTGCAGATTGACTGTGCTGACCCTGACCACACCGGCCCAGGTCAGCATATGTACAAAACCGCGGAACATGTAGTGCACCGCTTTTTGTACTCTTTGAATGCGCACATCGCGCTCGCCGGGCCAGAATCTCAGCACAGGTAAAATGGTCAAGGAGCTCAGTAAGCCACCGAGGCCGAAGGCGATATAACAGCTGATACCCGCCAGCCAACGGGGAAAATAGCCGATGCCGGTCGCCGGGGCTGTCATAGCGGCTCCCGGGAAGGTTCCAGCTGCCAATACCACTGGGCCAGTTGTCCCTGAATTGCCGTGCCGCTTGCCAGTGCCTGCAGCAGGGCACCGAAGCACAGCGGCTGCCCGGCGCCGGTCTGCTGGCTCAGGGTGACTCGGGCGATACCGGTGACATCGGCCGGAGCCAATAATAGCGATAAGGCCAGTGGCAGCTCCATCTCTTGGGTAAATTCATCATAGACAGGCGGCACAGGATCATCGCCAAACACCAATAGCAGAGGGCTGGGGTCTTCGGCCAATTGAGCCCAGGCTTCCAACATGGCCTGGGACAGGGTATCTGTGCCTGCCGCCACTGAAGTAGAGGCGGCGGTGTTGCCTGTGACTATGCCAAACAGACCGCTGGCGGTGTTGTGAACCGATTGGCTGAAACCCATGGGGGAGAGTGGCTGCCTGACGATAATATCCTGCAGCAATTCTATGGTGCGATTGAGTTCGCCATGGCGCGAGGCAAATACGCTGCGGCATTGGCTGGGAGCTTCGGCCTGGAAAGCGGCTTCCAGCATCATCTTGCTCAGGCGGCTGAAACGGCGCCGCTGCATGGCGGCAACCTGAGGTAACTTGGGGGCGAGGCGATCGCTGTCATCAAGGGCGCAGTTGCTGCTCTGCCACTGTTGCCAATCTTGCTGCTGTTGATACTCCGGAGACCAGGCTCCCCAGGAGAGAATACTGAACGCTAGTTGCACTGCTTTGCCTCTGCCACAGATCTTTATTGCCATCCCTTACGGGGCGTGAGGGAGTGAATCTGTTGGGTCGGAATGCGACCGCCGTACCGATTGCCATTCCCTCTGAAACACCGGTACAAAGGGCTTCATTCTACACCGAAAGTGCGGTTTTTAAGAAGGGGTTTAGGTTACAGCTAAAGATCAGTTACAACTTTTTACTAACAAGCAAATCACCCGGCGGCTGCCGGGTGATTCAGATACTGCTTAATTGTTCAACTGGCTTTGCAGTCGCCGCAGTGCCGTTTTGATTTTGCGAGTGTTGTCGGGCCCCATGCGCACCAACATCTTTTGCGCGTTGGGCAGGGCTTCCAGTTTGGGATCGACAAACTTGTAGTTCACGCTGATGGAGTAGAGTTCGATGGGATCTTCTATCACAGGAGTAGCCAACAGCACCTTGATAGCCTGTTGTAATCTTTGATCAAATTTGAGGTTGGGATAACCCAGCTCATCGAAGGCCTGCTCCAGCAGTGGCGACAATTGACGATAGGTATTGAGTAACTGCTCATCACTCAGGCCGGTGAGGAGATCGCCATACAAGTCGTATCTGTGGTAACTGTCCGGATCCAGGTAGGTCTTGTTGGCAATTTCTGATACGGTGAAGGTGTCGCTCGGGCCTTTGAGTGGGCTGGTTTTACGAGCCAGTTCACCTTGGGCCAGATTATCGACAAACACCACAAACTGACGCACCAGATCATGCTCAACCAGCAGTGGCTCTATTTTCATGCCATCGGCCATGGCTACGGTCTTTTCATGAACATATTCGTCACTTTCAGCCAGTGCTGGCAGAGGTTGTTCCGGCTCGACTTCGGGCTGAACCACCTCAGGTTCTGGCTCAGGTACGGTTTCAGGTTCTGGCACCTGGACTTGGGTTGGCAGCGGTTCGCTGGGAGCGGGTTCAGGGAGTTCAACCTGGGTGGGCTCTGCTGCTTGTTGCGGCTCTTGCTCGCCGCTGAAATAGTAGTAGGCTCCTCCTGCAATCAGCAATACCGATACCAAAAGGATGATAGCAATACCACTGTTGCCAGAGGATTTTTCCTGAGGCACGATTCTATCTTCTTGATTGACTTGCATTGGATTTCCTTTCATTGATATCTGTGAGGCAGCGCCTCTTTCATTCTGCAAATATTGGCCATCTTGTCCAGCGTTCGACCATTCAGCAGGAAGATTTATTTGTGAAATAGTGCCAGTAGAGCAGATCCTGTGGTGGCCGACTTGAACTCCGGCTGAACTCTCGGCAATTTCATGGCGCCTTTGGCGCATTAGAAAAGGCGAATCTGTCCTTGTGGCATGCTCTTTTGGAGAGAGTGGCTTACACAGCAATTGGCATTCCAGGCATCTTCCTCAGGCCTGAACATACTGCTGCCGGTCGCCCAGCCAGCGCTGAATGATGGCATCGACATTCTCCGGTGCCTGGCTCATCACATGGCGGGCCAGTTTCTGGATGTGGGGAATAAGCGCCTGATCCCGTACCAGATCGGCCACCTTCATATCGGCTATACCTGTTTGGCGGGTGCCCAGCACTTCACCGGGGCCGCGGATCTCCAGATCTTTTTGGGCAATCACAAAGCCGTCGTTGCTCTGGCGCAATACTCCAAGCCGTTTGGTGGCCGTGTGTGACAACGGCGCCTTGTACAGCAGGACGCAGTGGCTGGCCACGGCGCCGCGACCGACCCGGCCGCGCAACTGGTGCAGCTGCGCCAGTCCCAGCCGCTCCGGGTTCTCGATGATCATCAGACTGGCGTTGGGCACATCGACCCCCACTTCAATGACAGTGGTGGCCACCAACAACTTGAGTTCGCCGCGTTTGAAGCTGTCCATAACTTGTTGTTTTTCTGCGCTCTTCATACGGCCATGTACCAGGCCTATGCTCAGCTCCGGCAGGGCGGCACGCAGTTCTTCGCAGGTGTCTTCGGCCGCCTGGCATTCGAGCACTTCGGATTCTTCGATAAGGGTGCAGACCCAGTAGGCCTGGCGACCGTCATTGAGCGCCGCCTGACGTACCCTGTCGATCACCTCCTGACGCCGACTGTCACTGATGGCCACTGTGGTGACCGGGGTGCGCCCCGGCGGTAACTCGTCGATGATGGAGGTATCCAGGTCCGCATAGGCGGTCATCGCCAGGGTGCGGGGAATAGGGGTTGCCGTCATGATCAGCTGGTGGGGATGAAAACCCTGGCTGATGCCTTTCTCTCTCAGCCCCAGGCGCTGATGTACGCCGAATCTGTGTTGCTCATCTATGATGATCAACGCCAGCTTGTGAAACTGTACCTGCTCTTGAAAGATGGCGTGGGTGCCTATCACCATGTGGGCACTGCCGGAGGCGATATCCTCCAGCGACTGGGCCCTGGCCTTACCCTTGAGCTTACCCGCCAGCCAACCGACCTTGAGCCCCAATGGCTCCAGCCATTGGCTGAAATTAATCGCATGTTGCTCGGCCAACAGCTCAGTGGGCGCCATCATGGCCACCTGATAACCGTTTTCTATCGCCTGCAGCGCCGCCATGGCCGCCACCAAGGTCTTGCCCGAGCCGACATCGCCCTGAACCAGGCGCATCATGGGTTGCGGCTTTTCAATATCGCGGCCGATATCTGCCACCACTCGCTGTTGCGCTCCCGTAGGTTTAAAGGGCAAGGCGGCGAGGAAAGGATTGAGCAAAGCGCCGGTGGCGGGCAAAGGCACGGCTTTGTCATGATTACTGCGCTCTCTGAGCTTGAGCATAGACAGGTTATGCGCCAGCAACTCTTCCTGCACCAGGCGTTGCTGCGCCGGGTGTTGCCCCTGTTCCAAGCGATAGATATCGACATCTGCCGGGGGCCTATGCAGGGTGCGCACCGCCTGGGCCAGGCTTTGCTGATTGGGGCGCAGAGCCTCGGGCAGCAACTCTTGCAGTCCGTCCTCCTGCAGCAGGCTTAGAGCCTGCTCGGTCAATTTCATCCAGCTGGCCTGTTTGAGTCCTTCAGTGGTGGGGTAGATGGGCGTCAGGGTTTCGCTGAGGTTAGGCGGTTCGTCGCCCTTGAGTATCTTGTAATCCGGATGAATGATCTCGGCCTGATGATTACCTCGGCGCACTTCGCCGTAGGCTCTAATGGTCAGCCCTTGTTGCATGGCATTGCGCTGGGCGGCAGAGAAATTGAAGAACCTCAGGGTCATGGTGCCGCTGTCATCACGGACATTGCAGATCAACATGCGCTTGCGGCCATTGATGATCTGGCTGGATTGAATTTCGGCTTCTATGGTGCCGTAGCTGCCGGGTGTGAGGCTGGCTATGGGATAGATGCGGGTTCTGTCTTCGTAGCGCAGCGGCAGGTGGAACAGCAGATCCTGTACCGTGTTGATTCCGAGCTTGTGCAGTTTCTCAGCCATTTTAGCGGCTACGCCCTTGAGCTCGGTGATAGCAATAAGATCCAGTCTCTGCAAACCTTTAGCACCGGATTACTGTGAATTTATACATATACTATCAGAGAAATAGCCCTTGGCAATGCGTTGCTTTTATCGGCTGGATAAAGTGTGGCGTAATGGTGGCAGGGCTTCTGCTGGGATGTGATGAAGGTACGGCAAAAGCCCTGGGGCGGATTATTCTACCGTCGCCGCCAGTTTAACAGGGTGACCAAGGGCTTTATCAGTAGCTGAACACTACCGATGACAAACAGCCAGGCGCCGATAAGAGTGTGAACATCGGTGAGAAAAAAGAAGCTGCCCAGTAGAAAACAGAGCGCGACTATCAGGTCGCTGAGGGTATTGAACAAGGCGTGTTTGGGAAGAGGGGTGGCGGGGGCTTTGATATCTTGCTCGGCAAAATATCGCTGCTTACTGTCGATCATGGTTCCTTCTTGGTAGTTATGATTTGCCGCGATACCTTAACGCTGCCACCTTCAGGGTGCAAATCTAATTCTCTGTTTTAATAAAATAAATATATCAACATAATCATTGGATTAAGTTAATAGCTGGCCCCTTTGGTTCGGCAGGTTTGGCTAAAGCGTAGCGTAACTTAACGGCCCAGGCCTGAACCTTGGGTAACAGTTATTTCACCGTTAAAGCCTATCAGTTCGGCGAGGGTTTGTGCGTAGGCTCTGGCCTTGTCTGTGGCCTGTTTTTGAGGTTTGAACAGGCCAAAACCGAGTCGCTCACGCTCAGCAAAACAGAGTACCACGCTGACACTTATGAGCTCTTCGTCAGTTAGGTGTTCAAGCATGTGACTTCTGAATCTTTCGTTATAGGTATTGCGTTGCAGCTCTATGCGGCAGAGTTGACTGAGAGGCTTGCTTTTTCCGCCCTGGAAGAAGCAACCCTGTTGCAGATCCAAAGTTACGGGTTTGAGCAAGCGGTAGAGGTTCAGGCCCATGATGATGCCGCTGAGCCCCAACACTATGGCTATGATGGCAGCCGTAAACCAAGTGTCCTGTCTGGCGGGGTTCAACACCAGTACTCCCAACATTCCGGCAAGCATCAATAGTAGTCCCCAAAGTGCGTATTTCAGTTGCGTTTGCCTGCTGCGCCAGACGAGTTTCAATTTGCCCGGCTCGGCTTTGAGCTCTGTCATCAGCATATGCTGCTGATATTGGCAGAGCCTGGCCTGCTGTGGATTTTTGGTCATAAAATGGTCACCATGAAATCAGTCGTTTGTCGTAAAACCCAGTGCTCAAACCAGCAGGCTCGAGTGAGCCGCTATCAGTTGCCAGCCGCTTGTCCTGTGCAGCCAAACCCGGGTAAAGCGAAAACGACCGTTGGCCGGTGCTTTGGCATAGCTGCCCTGAATATTCACCTCCGCCGATACTATCGCAGTCCCCTGATGCAGTCGTATCTCTTCGGTTAGAGTGTCTATCCGAGTGATATTGAGCAGGCCTGAGCTGTGGGCATGCAGATCCTCTGCTTTGCCGAGCACTTGTCCCAGGTGATTGGTGAATATCAGTTGAGGCGACAACAGTCTATCCAGCAAATTGATATCCGAATTCAACATGGCACTACGCAGTTGGCTTTCCAGTTGCTGAATCTCTGTGATGTGATTCATGGTTATTCCCAAGGTCTGATGACTGGCGGCAAAGACGCAAGAAGGTTTAAAAAATACTGACTTTGGCACACTTGCCACAGTACCAGGAGTTCTGCCATTGATTCAGCGCCGCCTGGTATTGCTGCATCGACTTTCGCCCTCCCAAGTAATTTTTCCACAGCCAATCGGCGCTCAGGATCAGAGTAAAACAGGAGACAAAAAAGCACAGCACTCCCAGCCAAAAACTGCTCCAGTTGCTGCCTGCCTGAACCCCCAGGTAGCCGCCCAAGAGTAGTCCGGGGAAAGCCGCCAGAAATAGCACCAAGGGCTGAGGGTCAGATGGCGGCGAGCAGCGCTTGGCCAGTTCGGTTTGCAGTTGGGCGCTACCCTTGAGTTTTTGTTTTCCATGCACAGAAAAGGGTTGGTTGTTCCACACGGGTTTGGCCGAGGCGCTGACTGAAACTTCTGTGGTGCCCTCGGCATGAATGGCTTTGAAGTGTCTGATATTGTCTGAGCCGCAATGTCTGCAACGCATTGATTGTTCTCCTTAACTTAGACTAACCGGATCCCTGATTCTTCTCGTCCAAACAACAGCCTTTGGATAACGAGCCTTTGCTGGTCGCCGAATCATGGTAAAGCTTTTAGCCTCAGGGTTGAACCCCGATATGCTGCGCTTGCGGTATATTCAAGTGAACCCGCATTTATGGATATATAACAGTGAAATTTATCGGGCGTGTGCCCCTTAAAAAACCAAGCCATTTTAGGACGGGGCAGCGCTTTACTCCCGATATTCGCAGAAGGGAACCGGGTTTTGCCTGTTTTGGCAACAGCGATTGATAGCCGGTCTTGGTATCCTAAACCCCTGCGACTGAGGCTCTGGGGCTCAGGATACAGGTCACTGCACAAGGTAAGGGAGTTGTGTTTGTTTGAGCGCCTTTATAACCAGTGCCTTACTGATTTTCCCATAGAGAAAAACATCCAACAGCCGAGTAACTTACTCGCCAAAAAACTAACCTCAAGTTGTGAGCCCCTGCATAGTTAAATTGATTAACCTGCGTAAAATCCGCGCGCCAATAACATACGCGTAAACACTATTTGGGGAGATATCGATGAAGTTGAGTAAAGTCGGCCTGGGAGCCACTCTGTTGATCTGCTCGCAACTGGCGGGTTGTATGGGGCAGATGGGCCTTTCAGGCATGCTGACTAAAGGTAATTTGAGTGCGGTGGACAACCGTTACGGCCGCGCCGGTTTGTACGTGTTGTTGGCGCCCGTCTATGGCATTACCGCCACCGCCGATCTGTTTATTTTCAATAGCATTGAATTCTGGACCGGCAAGAATCCCATTACCGGCAAGTCACCGGCCTTGGTGGATATGCCGGCCGATGCCGTGTTCAAGATCAATCATAAGCTGGATAAGGATCTGACCACTGCGCCGGTAAAACTGAGCCGTGCCAGCATGTCAGCCATAGATGACAATACTCTGGCGATGACGCTGAGCTATGAAGATGGCACCGAGCAGGTAATGCTGGGGCGCAAGCAGGGGGAGATGGTGGACTTCTACTTGGATCAGCAATTCATTGCCAGTGTCAGCATCGCCGAGATGGAAAGTTATGTAGCGGCTCGCTCTTGAGCGCTTTAGGGCTGTTTTGACCCTTAACTTGATGATATCCCGGGTTTTGACTATCTATTCTTGACGTCAAAACCCGGGATTTTTTTATGCTACAGTGGCTTGGCAATAAAGTTCTTCAGCATCATTCCCTTGCCAGTCCTGTACTTAGATTCAGGCGCTGGCGTGGGTGACCAGGTAGGCCATATAGCCGCAGTAACCCAACAGCAATACGGCACCGGCGCGGCGGCCGATACGTAATCCTCTCCAGGCAAAAGGCAATACCAACAAGGCCAAAGCCAACATCACGCTGAAATCCAAAGTACTGAAGCCGGCAGAGCTGATAGGGTGCACTAGGGCTGTGACCCCGAGGATCCCCAGCAAGTTGAACAGGTTGGAGCCAACCACATTACCTATGGCGATATCGCTCTGGCCCTTGAGTGCGGCCAGAATCGAGGTCACTAATTCCGGCATGCTGGTGCCTATGGCAATAATGGTCAGGCCGATCACTACTTCGCTGATGCCGAAGGTACGGGCCAACTCGACCGCGCCATCGACAAACAGTATGCCGCCACCCACCAACATGCCGATACCGGCGATGATAAACAGCAGCGACAGCAGAGGGTTCTTGGGACCTTCAATAGGTTCGTCTGTCTCTTCGCCCTTGCTGCTGAAATAGCTGAGCAACAGATAGCCTACCAGTAAGCTGGTCAGCACGGCGCCGTCAATCAGGCTCAGTTCACCGTCGAGTACCAGCAGCCACATCAGAATAGAGGCACCAATCATCAGTGGAATGTCGCGTCTGACCATCTGTGTCTGCACCCCGATCGGGCGGATCAGTGCGGTCAGCGCCAGGATCAGACCGATATTGGCGATATTGGAGCCCACCACGTTACCCAGGGCAATGCCCGGGCTACCGGCCAGTGCTGACTTAACGCTCACTGCCAGTTCGGGAGCACTGGTACCGAAGGCGACGATCGTCAAGCCGATCACCAGCGGGGTGATCCCCAGGCGCAGGGCGATGACGCTGGCGCCGCGAACCAAGGCTTCGGCTCCGAGAGTCAAAATTAAGAAGCCGCCGAGAATAGAGAGTGCAATCAACATTGAAAACCGCTTTTCCTGTCAATAAGGTGCCATACAGAACGGCACCGATGAATGTATTTGGGCTGCCAGCATAAGGTTTTTCCCCTCGAAGGCAACCCCTTTTTGACAGAATATGTCATAAAAATCCCGGCCGGAGCCGGGATGATCAGATAAACCAGGATGAGGGCTTTAGATTTCGTCTTCCCAGACGACCTTGGCGCCGCGGATGCCTTCCATCCGGCTGGCGTATCTGCTCTCCAACACATGGCGCTTGATTTTTAGCGTTGGGGTCAGCACATCGTTTTCTATGGTCCAAGGCTCCTTGACCACCAAAACAGCTTCCACGGTTTCATGGGATTCCAGGTTGGGGTTGACCGCATCCACAGTGGCCTTGAGCGAGGCGCGTACCTCTTCTCTGGCTTGCAGCGCCGCGCCTTCAGAGAGTTGCACCAAAGCCACAGGGTGGGGCAGTCCCAGGCCGATGACACAGATAAGCTCCACATGGGGATCCTGCGCCAGCTTACGTTCAATCGGCACTGGCGCCACATACTTGCCCTTGGCGGTCTTGAAGTTGTCCTTGACCCGGCCTGTGATGCTGACGCAGCCGTCGGCATCTATGGCGCAGAGGTCGCCGGTGAGGAAAAAGCCCTCTTCATCGAAGGCGGCGGCTGTGGCTTCCGGCGCCTTGTAATATTCACGCATCAATCCCGGGCTCTTCACCAGCAGTTCGCCATTGGCCGCCTGCTTGACCTCGCAGCCGATCACCGGCTTGCCGACAGTGCCTATCTTACTGGCATCGAAGGGGAAGTTGATGATTGAGTAGGCGCAGTTTTCCGTCATGCCCCAGGCTTCGCAGATATCCAACCCTATGTTGTGATACCACTCCACCAGTGATGGCGGTATCGGCGCCGAACCTGAACCGAGCAAACGACACTTATCCAGCCCCAGGCCCTTATGGATCTTGCGTTTGACCAGATGGCTGATGAGGGGGATCTTCAGTAGCAGATTGAGCCTGGCGTAGCCGACCTTATCGATAATGTTCTTCTGGAACAGGGTCCACAGCCGAGGTACCGAGAAGAACACGGTTGGCCGCATTCGCTGTACATCGGCAACAAAACTGTCGAGGCTTTCGACAAAGGCAACGCAAGAGCCGGAATAGAAGGAGGAACCCTCTATCGCCACCCGCTCTGTGATATGGGCCAGCGGCAGGTAGGACAGCAGTCTGTCTTTACCATCTGTCTTGAGATCGCGCACCACGGCATTACAGGTCCAGCCATAACTGCCGAAGGTTTGGATGGCGCCCTTGGGCTTGCCGGTGGAACCTGAGGTGTAGATCAGCGTCATCACCTGCTCGGCCTCGGGATAAGGGGCATCCACCAGAGGTGTACCGAGATTCAACAGTTGCTGCCATTGATATTGAGCCGGCATGGTGTCATAAGGCATCGCCAGGCGCAGAATATCACCGCCGACACCGGCTTCCTGATCGGCCCAGTGATCCAGTTTACCCAGCATGATGGCCTTACAGCCACTGTGTTCCAGCACGTAGCGTATGGTATCGGCATTGGCCGTGGGGTAGATGGGCACACTGATATAGCCGCCATGCATCAGCGCTAGATCGGTAATGAACCACTCGGCGCAGTTTTTCGACAGCACGGCTATCTTGTCGCCGGGTTGCAGCCCCAAGTGACGCAGGCCGCCGCAGAGTTGTTGCACCTTGGCCTGTACCTGACGCCAGGTCAGATCCTGATATTGGCCGTTGATTGGCTGCCTGAGATAGATCTCATCGCCTTGAGTCTCTACCCAGTGGTCGAGCATTTCCACCGGGCTCTTGAATGATGCTTCCATGGGGTGTCCCCTTTACTGTTCTTGTTATCTGCGTAGCTGCAGCTTCCCCCACGGCGGCTGCAACGATCTGATTATCTGTTAGTTTCGCTATGCAGTGGCCAAACCAGTATGGCGACAATTGTGATCTGGTGCAATATTTAATCGGTTGTTTGAAATGCTTCACAGTTTGGGGGCGGGTTCACGCATCCGTTGCCACCAGTCGGCAGCGGCGACTATCTGGCCCTGCGCGTCTATGGCCGGGTAGGGAATGCCTTTACGCCGACAGGCTTTGGCATAAATGGGGTGGCCTTGCTCAAACAACATGGTCTGGCAATAGTCATTGTCCAGCTTGCGACTGCTATAGAGCCCGGCCTCCTGCCGCTGACGCTGCGCCTCATACAATAGCAGCGCCGATGCCACCGAGACATTGAGGGATTGCACCATGCCGACCATAGGGATCACTACCTGCTCGTCGGCGGCGGCCAGGGCTTCGGCGCTGATGCCATCACGTTCATTACCGACAATAAAGGCGGTGGGACGGCGGTAATCCAGCTCCCTAAAGTCACGGGCCTGGGGGCCGAAATGGGTGGCGACCAGCTGCATCCCGCGCGCCTTGCAAGCCTTGGCCGCCGAGGCGAAGTCATAGTGTTTAATGGTTTTGACCCACTGCTGACTGCCGGAGGCGGTATTGCCGGACAGGCGCATATCGGCATCGGGCCAGACCGCATGGATTTCGTGGATACCCACAGCATCGGCACTGCGCAGCGCGGCGGAAATATTGTTGCTCTTGTGGACTCTGTCCAGGATCAGGCTCAGATCCGGCTGGCGCATGTCCAGCATTTGGTTGATGCGAGCGAAGCGTTCGGGGCTCATTGGCGGGGGATCCTATATGAAAAAGGGCGCCGTAGCGCCCTGTATTGGGGAGGGAACTCAGAGTTCCATCACACCGTCCATCTCGACCAGAGAACCCTTTGGCAGCTCTTTCACGCCGATGGCGGCGCGGGCCGGGTAAGGCTGGTTGAAGTAACGGCTCATGATTTCGTTGACCGTGGCAAAGTTGCCCAGATCCAGCATATAGATATTCAGCTTGACGATATCGGCCATGGAACCGCCGGCGGCTTCACAGACGGCCTTGAGGTTGTCGAATACTCGTACAACCTGGGTTTCAAAGTCGTCACCGGCCAGTGCCATGGTGGCTGGGTCCAGCGGGATCTGCCCGGACAGGTAGACTGTGCTGCCTACTTTGACTGCCTGGGAGTAGGTGCCGATAGCGGCGGGAGCCTTGTCTGTTGCTATGATGATCTTCTCTGCCATAACGCTCTCTCTTTTTTCTGTTATCAACGGTTACGGGATGTACGCAGAACCTCGGGCAGTACCCTGATTCGGCGCATAACATTTGCCATGTGGATCCGGTCGCGAACCGAGATGCGCAGGTTGATCAGATAGACGCGGCCATCGCGCTCTTCGGTGCTGAGATTGTGAATATTGGAGCCTTCGGCGGCAATGATATTGGTGATCTTCGCCAACGCGCCCTGATGGTTGACGATTTCGACCCTCAGGTTGGCCTGGAATTCGACCCCATCGACGGCATCCCATTGCACCGGAATATACTTGTCCGGCTCGCCCTGATAGCCGCGGATATTGGCGCAGTTTTCCATGTGCACCACCAGGCCCTTGCCCGGGCTCACGTGAGCAATCACGGCATCCCCAGGAATGGGGCGGCAGCAGTTGGCGAAGGTAACCAGCATGCCTTCGGCGCCGCGGATCGGCATCAGCTTGTGCTCATCATGTTGCTTTTGCGGCTCTATCTTGTCGCCCTTGAGGCGTTGGGCTATGACTATGCTCATGGCATTGCCAAGACCTATGTCGGCCAGCAGTGATTGCAGATCGGCGTGTTTGGTGTCTTTGACGACCTTGTCTATCTGCGCCGGATCTATCTGTTCCAGCTTGGTTTCGCCCAGTGCATGGTTCAGCAGACGCCTACCCAGGGTGCTGGCTTCGTCCTGCTTGAGGCTCTTGAGCACCTGACGGATTTTGGCGCGGGCCTTGCCGGTAACCACGAAGTTGAGCCAGGCGGCGTTGGGGCGGGCGCCTTTGGCGGTGATGATCTCGACCGTTTGCCCGGAAATCAGCGGTTGACTCAAGGGGTAGGCCTGGCGGTTGACCCGGGCGCCGACACAGGTGTTACCCACATCAGTGTGTACCTCATAGGCGAAATCCACTGCGGTGGCGCCTACCGGCAGTTCCAGAATGCGGCCCTCGGGAGTGAACACATAGATCTCTTCCGGGAACAGCTCTGTCTTGACGTTTTCAACAAATTCAAACGAGGTGGAAGCACTCTGCTGCAGTTCCAGCAGGCTTTGCATCCATTTGCGGGCGCGCAGCTGGGTAGTGGTACCCGAGGCGCCGGTCTGGCCACTCTTGTACATCCAGTGGGCCGCAACCCCTTTATCGGCCATCTGGTCCATGTCTTCGGTACGGATCTGAATTTCCACCGGTACCGCATGGGGACCAAACAGCGAGGTATGCAACGACTGATAACCGTTGGCCTTGGGAATGGCGATATAGTCTTTAAACCTGCCCGGACGCGGCTTGTAGAGGCCGTGCATCACCCCGAGCACCCGATAACAGGTGTCTATGGAGTCCACTATCAAGCGGAAGGCATAGATATCCATCACTTCCTGGAATTGCAGCTCTTTGCTGCGCATCTTGTTGTAGATGGAATAGAGGTTCTTTTCCCTGCCCTTGACCTTGCCCTTGATACCCACATCTTCCAGGCGGGTACGAATGGCGGTTTCTATGCTTTGGATCAGTTCCTTGCGGTTACCGCGGGCGGCACGAACCACCTCTTTGAGTACCCGATAGCGCATAGGGTAATAGGCCTGAAAGCCGAGATCTTCCAACTCTGTCTTGATATTGTGAATACCTAGACGGTTGGCGATGGGGGCGTAAATTTCCAGGGTTTCGCGGGCAATGCGGCGACGTTTGTCCGGCCGCAGGGCGCCCAGGGTGCGCATATTGTGGGTGCGGTCGGCCAGTTTGATGAGGATCACCCGGATATCCTGGGTCATGGCCATCATCATTTTGCGGAAGTTTTCCGCCTGGGCCTCTTTCTTGTCGCGGAATTTGATCTTGTCGAGCTTGGAGACACCTTCCACCAGTTCCGCCACCGAGGCGCCGAACAGTTCGGCCAGATCCTGATGGGTAACTTGGGTGTCTTCTATGGTGTCGTGTAGCAGGGCGGCCATCAGCGTCTCATGGTCGAGACGCATTTCGGCCAGGATGCGGGCAACCGCAACCGGATGGGTAATATAGGGTTCGCCACTGGTACGCATCTGCCCTTCATGGGCATCACGCGCCACCTGATAGGCCTGCTTGAGTAATTCTACCTGCTCCGGCTCCAGATAACTGGCGGCAGACTCCTTGAGACCTTCAAACAGATACAAGTGGCTGTTCTCCTAAGAATATGCCTTAGAGTGAAGAGTGACCTTCTGCAATCGCTGCCACGGCAGCAATTTCAGCTGCTTCGCGCTCACGTACGCTCTGACGCTCATCGGCATCCAGAGTCGCTGAGTTAACCAGTCCCTGTTCGATTTCGCGCAGTGCGATAACAGTGGGTTTGTCGTTTTGCTCTTCAACCAAAGGATCTTTACCCTGGACGGCGATCTGACGGGCACGACGCGCCGCAACCATGATCATATCAAAACGGTTGCCGATCTGTTTAACGGCGTCTTCTACAGTAACGCGAGCCATGTGTTGAAACTCCAGTGATTTGAATGGAAAAAATGACGCAAAATTGTACACGAAGGCAATTAATCTGCCAACAGACCCTTAAGCATATCATTGTGAGTGTTAATTTGACTAGCACGAGTCAGGCGTTGCGAGCGAATGATCGCGCTCAGATCACTCAGTGCGGTCTCAAAATCGTCGTTGACTATGATGAAATCATACTCTTTATAGTGCGACATTTCCGATACCGCCTGTGCCATGCGTGAGGCGATGACTTCGCTGCTGTCCTGACCTCGACCGGTCAGGCGGCGCTCCAGTTCTTCGCGGGACGGCGGCAGAATAAAGATGCCGATGGCCTCGGGCATCAGCTTCTTCACTTGCTGGGCACCCTGCCAGTCGATATCCAGGAACACATCTATGCCTCGAGCCAGTGTTTCTTCAATGACCCTGCGGGAAGTGCCATAAAAGTTACCGAAGACTTCGGCCCACTCGAAGAAGGCTTCTTCGGCGATCAGCGCCTTGAACTCCTCCACCGACACAAAGTGATAGTGTTGGCCGTTAACCTCGCCCGGGCGGGGTTGGCGAGTAGTGTGCGATACGGAAACTTGTTTGTCGGCTGGTTTGTTGGCCAGCAGGGCTGCAATCAGTGACGATTTGCCCGCTCCACTGGGGGCCGAGACAATAAAGAGGTTTCCGCGTGCGCTCATAATATTTGGGTTCCAAGTCTTTGGTTGCAAAAAATCGGTGGCTGATAAAGAAAGAGGCGAACAGCCGCTCTGTCGGCAATCGGGCTTGCACAAAAGATGTTCAATACCGCTTTCTTAAGGGCCGCTATTATATAGGCAGGCAGCGCTGTCATGCCAGTGGCGCTGACAATCGCCGTCAAATTCGTTAGTCTGCCATCTGTAAGTTGGCCGATTTTTTAAGGGGTTCCGTGCTGTATCAATCGCTCATCTGTATTCAGGGTTACGATAATGGCCAGCGGCATGCGGCCATCAGTGGCGCCGTTTATTTTTTACTACTCGTGCTGGGGCTACTTTCTGGTGGCGGTAGTTTCATCTGGTTGCCCGGGGTTTTACTGGCACCGGTATTACTGCTCAGTTGTCGTCGTCGCCTGGGTGATGGTGGCCTTAATCCCTGGTTGTCGCTGATAGCTCTGCTGCCTTGGCTTATTCTGTTGTTGACCTTGGGTAGCGGCCAGGAAGGCGGTTATCTGATAGGTGCTCTGGTGCTGGCTTTGGCGCTGCATACAGGTTTGGCATTGTTGCCAGGGGAGAGTCGCGGCGCCCGAAGCCAGCGAGACTATGTGCAGGGATACTGTGGCCCTGTGCCTTTGAGCGCCGCGCGCAAAAACAAGATAAGACGGGTCGAGCCAACCCTGGGTGGCGCCTCAGTCTCTGGGCCTGAACGTGAGCCTGAACCTGAATTTGCACCTGGCAATGCTGCCGAGCGCGGCGCTGCTGAGTATAACGCCGTCCATGACCTCAGTCATGACGCCATCTCCTATGGACCTGGCCGCAGCCGTTATTTCGACTCGGCGCCGACCGAGGGCGATACCTCCGCGATAGAGACAGAGCCTGGCTGGCATACAGATAAGCAAGCCAGGCATAAGGTCAATAGCGCTGAGCCTGGGTTTGATGATGAGGTCGACCGCACCGGTTCCTTGTCGGTATTGCTGCTCTCCTGGCGTGATGCTGGAATGCAACTTTGGCTGCGGCTTGGGGGCTTTTCGGCCGCCCAGCGTAAGGGGCTTGCCATAGCCGCTCTGGTCACAGCGCTGCTTGGCTTGGGAATGATCATATGGCTGCTGTGGCCTCAGGCTGAGCCTAATGAAGCATCAGGCAATGATGAGACTACTGAGATTGTGGCCGAAACTTCCGACAGGGTGACAGTGCGCCTGCCTGACAGCTTCAGTCTATCGCTTGATGGTGACTTGCTGCGTATGAGCTGGCTTGGCGATACTGATGCCCCGGGCACCTTGTGGGATCTGGCTACCGCCAAGGGCGACCGCCGCTGCGCCGAGCTGGTGTTCAACAATGGCACTGGCTATCGGCCCATGTCGGTCGTTATCGGCGATAACGGCAAGGTCGAAGCGGCCTTTAGCCCCCTGGATAGCCAGGTGATTGTTCAGGACATGGCGCGGCGGGGCTCGGTTAAGCTCTGTGGCTATGACTTTAGCCTCAAGGGCAGTCTGGCGGCATTGGGTTCTGTTCCGGCCTTCCGGCAACTGATTGAATAGGGAGCATATCGGCGCACGGTTAACCACAGCTTTGATTTATCAGAACCGTGGTTCTGTTATACTGCTTCGCCTCTTTCGGCTCGGCTTTCTTCGCGACACATGCGACGGTTTATGGCGACAAAATTAACTCTGGTGATTATGGCCGCCGGGCTGGGGAGTCGTTTTGGCGGCGATAAACAGTTGGCGGCATTGGGGCCCAATGGGGAAACCATGCTGCAATTGGCGTTACGCTCGGCCATCAAGGCCGGGTTTACCCGCGCCGTGCTGGTTATCCGCCCCGAGCTTGAACGCGAGATCCATCGCCAGTTAAGCGACTTCCTGCCTTCCGGGTTTGAGTGGCATCTTTGTTATCAGACGCTGGATGATCTGCCACAGCCGGTATCGGCAAGGCAGACAAGGGATATCACAAAGCGCCACAGTAACAGGCAAAAACCTTGGGGCACGGCGCATGCCCTTTGGAGTGCCAGGCATCTGGTCGATGGCCCCATGGCAGTGGTCACCGCAGATGATTATTATGGCGATCATGCCTTTGTGCAGTTGGCCGAGGGGCTTAGGCAATATCCCAATGAATGGATGATGGTGGCCTGGCCGCTGGGACTGACTTTGTCCGAGCATGGCGGGGTGAATCGTGGCCTGTGTGAGGTCAATGATAGGGGGTACCTGACTTCGGTGCAGGAGTGGCTCGATATTCGTCAAGGCACCCATGGCCTTGAGGGAGAGCTTCAGGGCGAACGTCGGCCGATAGCCGCCGATGCCTTGGTATCCATGACCTGCTGGGGCTTTTCGGTGAATATATTTGCCGCACTGGAGCAAGGGCTCAGAAGCTTTTTGGCAACCCATGGCGATGATCTTAAAGCCGAGTGTTATCTGCCCGCGATAGTGCAAAATGCAATCGAGCAGCCAGACCCTGAGCCGTGTCAGCAACAGCAAAACCTTATTACCCGCAGTGTCAGGGTGGAAACCGCCCGCGAGGCCTGGTTGGGAGTGACATATCCCCAGGACGCCGCCCGGGTGAAACAGCAATTACAGGAGTTAATGGGTGCTTGAGCTTATTCGGCAGCAGGTGCTGCCTCACTTCGGGATCCCCAATGATGCCAAAATCAGCCCACTGGGCAATGGCCATATCAACGACACCTTTCTGATCCGCAGCGCCGATAGCGAACTTGTGCTGCAAAAGATCAACACCCAGGTATTTCCAGCGCCCAACGCCTTGGTCAATAACGCAGCCAAAATCAGTGACCATTTGAGTCAGTGTGCTGCTGAAGGTCGCTATCAACTGCAGCTGATAAAGCCTGTGATGACCCGCGAGCAGCAATTGGCACTGGATCTCGGTGAACAGGGATTCTGGCGCGCCATTAACTATCTGCCTTTCAGTCAGAGCCTCGAAGTGGTGCGCTCTGAGGTCGAGGCCGAACAGGCGGCCCGTGCATTTGGTCATTTCGCCCGCGCCTTGAGCCGAGTCGACCCCCATGAACTGGAAGATGTGATCCCTCTGTTTCACCATCTGCCGGGCAGAATTGAAGCGCTTTCCAAGGCGGTTGCCGAGGACCCGCTTGGGCGCCTGCAGCACTGCCTGCAGTGGGCCGAGTTGGCCTTGTCCCAGCAATCGCTGCTTGTGGAGCTTGAAGATACCTGCGCCGGTTTGCCGCTGCGGATTTGCCACAACGACACCAAGATCAACAACATGCTGTTCGACAAGCGTGATATGTCCAGCATGGCCATCATAGATCTCGACACCTGCATGAAGGGTTTCCTGATGTATGACTTCGGCGACATGGTGCGCACCTTCTGCTCGCCCGAGGCCGAAGACTCCACTGCACTCGATAAGGTCAGAGTCAGGCCCGAAGTGTTTGCCGCCATCTGCCGGGGTTACCTGGCAGAGCTGGGCGAGGTGTTGACGCCACTGGAGCGCCAGAGTCTATGGCTGGGTGCCAGAGTCATTTGTCTTATGATAGGTGTGCGTTTCCTTACCGACTATCTGTTGGGGGATAAGTATTTCCATATCCACCGCGAAGGTCACAACCTGGACAGAGCCGCCAACCAGTTCACCCTCTATCTCAGCTTATTGCAGCAGAGCGAGGCCCTTAAGGCGTGTTTGCGTTTGGGCTAGATGCCGTGTTGGACGCAGTCGACACCAGGGCGTAAAATCCGCGGCTTGTATCTGGCATAACGCGATGTTTTCGGGTTATGGCTTGGGGTTTCAAGAAGAATGGGGAAACAGGAGAGAAGAGTGCCATACGCGAATAGTCAGGCTTACCAGTGGGTATTGTTCGATGCCGATGAAACCCTGTTTCAGTTCGATGCGCCGCGGGGGCTCAAGCTGATGTTTTCCCGCCAAGGGGTGGATTTCAGCGATGCCGACTATGCCGAGTATCAGCAAACCAATGCGCCGCTGTGGGTGGCCTATCAGGACGGCAAGATCAGCGCCAGTGAGTTACAGCTGACCCGATTCAGTCATTGGGCCAAACGTCTCGGACGCACGCCTTTTGAACTCAACAGCGCCTTTATGACGGCAATGGCCGATATTTGTGAGCCGCTTCCCGGGGCTGCCGAGCTGCTTGATAGCCTCAAGGGGCGTGCCCGCTTGGGGATTATCACCAATGGTTTTACCGAGCTGCAGCAGGTGCGGTTGCAAAAGACCGGCTTTGCCGAACACTTTGAGCTGTTGGTGATTTCAGAAGAGGTCGGCTTGGCCAAGCCGGATCCGGGTATTTTCGAGCATGCGCTGGCCAAGATGCAGCAGCCCGAACGTAAGCGGGTATTGATGGTGGGTGACAACCCTCACTCGGATATTCTCGGCGGCCTCAAGGCCGGTCTGGATACCTGTTGGCTCAACGTTAAGGGCGAGGCGGCTCCCGAAGGGATTCAGCCCCATATCGAGGTGCGTTCATTGAGTGAACTGCAAAGGCAGCTTTGTAGCTGATACCGCATCGACTGCAAGATTTTCAAACCGAAGGCCCGCCATTATGCGGGCCTTCGGCATTTCTGCATTATTTAACCGGAAAATGTCACTGTTCGGGTAATACCTTTAGGGGATCTGTTCACATATTGGTGTCACTGTTAAAAAACATGATCCTCATCAATTGATAATCATTATCATTAGTATAATATGACGCAACTTTATTTGATTTTATGGAGCGACCCGAGTGAAACCGACTTATCTGGCAGTTGTATTGGCGGCCCTGTTGAGCCCACAGTTGATGGCGGCTGAAGCAGAAAAAGCGCAGGAGCCGGCCGCAGAAAATATTGAGCGGCTCAGTGTAGTCGGGGTTAGACAGCGGCTGGAGCAAGCCGGCACCCTGGCTAACACCATAATGAAGACGGAAGTCATCGATGCCAGCATCATAGAAAACAAAAATGCCGTTAACCTGTCGGAAGCTATAGATAACTCTCCCGGGGTAAAAGTCTCCAACGAATGCTCCATGTGTGGTGTAAAACGCATCATGCTCAACGGCATGAAAGGCGAGCAGACCACTATTTTGGTGGATGGTTTGCCGGTGCATACCATGATTTCCGGTTATTACGCCGTCGATGCCATTCCTACCACAGGGATAGAGCGCATCGAAGTGGCCCGCGGCGCCGGTGCTTCACTGATCGCCCCTGAGGCTATCGGCGGCACCATCAACATCATCAGCTATGAGCCCACCGAAAACGGCGCCGAGTTGGATGTTGCCGCAGGTGAAAACGGTTATCGCAAAGTGGGTTTCCTCGGCAAGGGCGTCAGTGAAGACGGCCGCACCCGGGCAACGCTGGTGGCTCAGTATGACGACAGAGATCAGTTCGATGCCGACAATAACAAGGTCAACGAGGCGCCACTGCAGGAAAACCGCAGCGTAACTGCCAGAATTTCTCAGGATATCGGCGACTTTGACAACCTGGTGCTGCGCATGGCCAATATCCAGTCGGAGATCTTTGGTGGCCCCATGCTGGGCAGCAGCTTTGCCGATGGCACCGCCTCCAGCATAGGCAATGTACTCTCAGGTTTTGATGATAAGCCCAGTGAGCCGCAACAGCTGTTTGAAGACGGTGATATCCGTAATCCCTATACCGGCAAGGCCTGGGAAACTACCGAATGGATCAAGACAGAGCGCAACGAGGCCTCGCTTGCCTGGCTGAAGGAATTTAACGACGACTGGAACATGCACCTGGCGGTAAGCTATGCCGAGCACAAGCAGGACTCCTTCTACGAAGGGTTTGACTATACCGCCGATGACAAGATGTGGTTCTTCGATGCCAGATTCAACTACCTACTTAACGACAGCCATCTGTTGACCTTTGGTGCCGATCTGCGTACCGAAGAGATGCGCTCCCACTCCCGCGCCGGCAGCGCCAACCCTGACTATGTTTCCGACTCTTTTGACTATGACGTCAAGGGCCTGTACCTGCAGGATACCTGGCAGGTGACCGATGACCTCGAAGTGGCCATGGCGCTGCGTTACGACAGCATCACAGCCGACTTTACCGACCCCAGCAAGCCGGGCACGGAGTTGGACGAGTCGATACTCTCGCCCAGAGTCGATATTCGCCTGCGTCACAATGAACTGTGGACTTCGCGTCTGTCTGCCGGTCGTGGCTATCGGGCACCGCTGTCATTCTTCGAGACTGATCACGGCATTCTGGATGGTTCATTGGGGTTCGATATCGATATCGACGAGCTGGAGCGTTCCAACTCGGTGAACTATGCCCTGAGCTACGAGGGTGACAGACTCACCTCTACTGCCTCTGTGGCCTGGACCGAAGTCGAGCATCTGGCGGCGCTGACCACCAACGACCAAGGGATCCCGCTGCTGACCCAGTTGGATGAGAAGGCCAGTGTGGTGACCACAGATATCGCCCTGGGCTATCGTCTGACCGATGATCTGACGGTTAACCTTACCGGCGAGCACTTCGACTATGATTCGGTATTCAAGTCTTCCTATGCCGTGGCACCGGTCGAGGAACGGGTGACCCTGAGCGTGGATTGGGACGTCAACGATTGGGAATTTTTCGCCAACCTGGTGTGGATTGGCAGCCGCGATCTGTCGCAGTACGGTTATGAAGGTTATAACCGCCTGGATGCCAACGGTAAGGTGGATCCCGATTCGAAGAAACGTACTGATGCGCCGTCCTACTTTACCCTGGACTTGCGTGCCAGCTATCAGTTCAACGACAACCTGTCTTTCTATACCGGGGTCAGCAACCTGTTTGACTATACTCAGGCCGGTGACGAGGAAAGCCCCTTGTTCTATGACGCCGAAGGCGCCTTCGATGTGGGTTACATCTATGGCCCGCTGCGTGGCAGAGAGATCTATGCCGGCATGAAACTGGTGTTCTGATGATGAAGCGCCTGGCCCTGGGATTATTGCTGCTGTGTGCCATGCCGTTGCAGGCCTCACAGCTGACCCGCGACTATCAGTTCCAGCCCCTTCGTGGGCAGGAACAACAGACGCTGGCACATCTCGAGGGCCAGAGTGCTGTGTTGATGTTCTTTGAGCCCGAGTGCCCCTGGTGTGTTAAGCAGGCGGCGGTGCTGAAAAAGTTACATCAGCTGTGCCCTGGTCATCTGCAGCCGGTGGCGCTCGGCGTTAATGGCAATCAACTGGCCCTGAAACGGGCGCTGTTCCGCCTCAACTTTCCGTTTGAGGCCTATAGAGCGCCAATGGAGCTGGTCAGGGATATGGGCGGTATTCCGGCAACCCCCATTCTGTTGCTGCTGGACAGCAAGGGCAGGTTAATTAAGGGCTATCGTGGTTTGACCGGGGAAGCCGAACTGCAGGCGCAGCTCTGCCCGGCGGCTTGAGCGAGCCAATTTCAGACTCGAACCCATCGAGATAAAAATGCCCGGCATCGAGCCGGGCATTTTGTTGTCAATCTTAACCCCCTCCCATGGAGGTGGTGATTTTGGGCGGCTGTTTGGGTGCCCAATTTCAGGGCTGCCAAAATCAGGCGCTTGGGTTGTTAATCCTTGACCGCCAGCAGCTCTCTTACTTGGGCGCCGACATCGCGCTGGAATTCATCGGCCTGATCGAACACTCCCAACATCTTAATAAAGCCGTGAATCGTACCCGGGTAGCGCTGATAGTGCACGGCTACGCCAGAAGTCGCCAACTTGTCGGCGTACAGGCGGCTGTCGTCGCACAGGGGATCGCATTCGGCGCAGTAGAGCAAGGTTGCAGGCAGCTTGCTGTGGTCGGTTGCCAGCAAAGGTGAGCAATAGGGATGAATGGCATCGGCCGGGCTGCGTAGATAGTGGTTCCAGTAGTACTTCATGCTGTCCTTGTGCAGCAAAAAACCTGTGGCGTATTTCTCGGCCGAGGCCGTGTGCCAGCCGTACTGCACCGGCGGATAAACCAGTACCTGGCAGGCGAGATCTGCCGAGTCTTCATCACGGCACCTCAATGCCACCGCTGCGGCGAGATTGGCACCGGCGCTGTCGCCAAAGATACCGATTCGCTTGGGATCCAGCCCCAGTCTCTCGGCGTGTTTGAACACCCACAGGGTTGCCGCGTAGCAGTCATCCATGGGGATGGGGAACTTGTGCTCCGGCGCCTTTTGATAATTAACGGCAATCACCACCACGCCGCAATTCTTGGCCAGTGCCCGGCTGAAGGGGTCGTTGATCTCTATGTTCGACACCATCCAGCCACTGCCGTGAAAGTAGATCAGTGCCGGTTGGGGTTGTTCGCTGTGTTTGGTGCGGTAAATCCTAACCGGCAGGTCGGCAGTAGGGCCGGGAATAAATCTGTGTTCAACGGCGGCCATCTCTTCCGGTGGTCTGGCCGGGGGAATATCGCTGTGTTCCTGATGACGACCGGCCTCGGGCGCCAGATCTTCATAGGGGGTAAAGCCTGCGGCATAGGTTTGCTGCAGGAAGGTTTCAACCTGGGGATTGAGTGGCATACGGGTACTCCATTCAGCAAGGGGATCAGGCCTTATAGGTCACCTCTGTGACCCCTTTGAGCCTGGGACGGTTGGCTTCGGCTTGTGTCAGCGGCCTCACTTCCCGAAGGGAGTTGTGGCAGCGCGGCACCAGCGCCTGATATTCCTGGGTATTGAGGCGTTTCCAGTGTAGATCCTGCTCTGTGACATCGCGGATATATCGGGCGGGAGAGCCTGCCAGTAACTGCCGCGGTTGGCCCTGAAAGCCGGCTTTGATAAAGCTCATGGCGCCGACTATGCTGTCTGGCCCTATCTCGGCGCCATCCATGATCACGCTGTTCATGCCTATCAGGGCATTGTGGCCTATGATGCAGCCGTGCAGCACGGCGCCATGGCCGATATGACCATCTTCGGCGACTATGGTGTCCTGATCGCAATAGCCGTGCATGATGCAGCCATCTTGCAGGTTGCTGCCGGCCTTGAGGATCAGCCGACCATAATCACCGCGAAGGGAAGCGTGAGGGCCAACGTAGACATTGGCGCCGACTATCACATCGCCTATCAGTACGGCACTGGGGTGAACAAAGGCACTGGGGTCGACAACAGGGATCAGACCTTCAAATGCATAACAGGTCATGGTATTTATCCTGGTGGGTTGCAGGGGTGGGACATCCTTGTCCCGGTTGGCGTGCTTTCCTTAAATTATTTGCCTTTCCAGACAGGATCGCGTTTTTCGGCAAAGGCCTGTGGCCCTTCCAGCGCGTCTTCTGAATGCAATACGGAAGGATAGTGTTTCAGCTGACCGCTGCGGATAAAGCGATAGGCTTCTTCCACCGGCATTTCGCTGGTGGTGCGATAAACTTCTTTCAGAGCGGCGATGGCCAGAGGAGCACTCTGGGTGATCTCCTGCGCCAACTCTCGGGCGGTTTCCATCAGTTGGCTGTTGTCCACTACCCGGTTGACTATGCCCCAGCGCAACGCTTCCTGGGCATCCATGCGGCGGCCGGTCATCATCATTTCATTGACAATCGCAGGTGGGATCAGCTTGGGCAGACGCAGCATGCCGCCGCTATCCGGTACTATGCCCAGTTTGGCTTCAGGCAGGGCGAAGCTGGCGTTGTCGCTGCAGACTATCATGTCGGCGGCCAGGGCCAGTTCGAAACCACCACCGAAGGCATAACCGTTGACGGCGGCGATAACAGGCTTGTCCAGATCGAACAGCTCAGTCAGACCGGCAAAACCACCAGGACCAAAGTCGGCATCCGGGGCTTCGCCCTCGGCGGCGGCTTTCAGATCCCAGCCGGCAGAGAAGAAGCGCTCACCGGCCCCGGTGATAATTGCCACCCGCAGTTCCGGATCATCACGGAAAGCGATAAAGGCTTCACCCATGGCAAAACTGGTCTTGGCATCTATGGCATTGGCCTTGGGGCGATCCAGGGTGATTTCCAGAATATGGCCATTGCGGCGTATGTGTAACGATTCGTTCATGCTAATACTCCATCTGGATTAAAATATCACTGAGTATGTGCGAAATACAGTTAACGCTTATCGCCAGCCTAAGGCCACAATTATCTATGGCTTAAGCAGATATTACCCAGCTATTACATTTATTGGTAATAAGCAACTTACCAAATACTTTTTGGTTTTTACGGTTTGCTTTTTAAGCCTTCGATATATTGAAGGCTTAAAATTTTAATTCGGTTTATTTGTTTGGCTGATTGTTAGCAAAGACTCTTCTTTTTTATTTTCCCCGAACAAGTTCTTGGTAGACTCTTTCTGATTTCAAGGAAAGAAGGCACCTTGAATTTAGCCATATGTTCTTCGCAATATTCGAAGAACTCCTCTTCGGTAATTGTTTGGTTTTCATGCAAGACAATAAAAGCCTTGATGGCTTGATCTCGAATTGAGTCTTTCACCCCAATAATGGCGACATCGGCAATTTTGGGATGCTCGGAAATAATGTTTTCCAGTTCGACACAGGAGATATTTTCGCCGCAGCGTTTGATCATGTTGCAGCTGCGATCGATAAAGTAGAAAAAGCCTTCCTCATCGACGTAGCCTGAGTCGCCTGTGTGCAGCCAACCGTCGGCCGAGAGTGTCTTGGCGGTCTCTTCCGGCAATTTGTAGTATTCACGAAACAGTGTCTTACCCGGTTCGCCCTTGATGCAGATCTCCCCGGTCTCGCCGGGAGGTAGTGGGCGCCCTTGTTGATCGCGGATCTCTACCTGATAGCCCATGCCGACTCGGCCGATGGAGGGCCAGCGCCGCTTGTCACCTGGGCGGTCGCCTATGACGCCGACTATGGTTTCTGTCATGCCGTATGAGGTAAACAGACGCACGTTAAAGCGTTCGACAAAGGCGTCTTTTTCTTGATCAGACAGGTTGAGGTAGAACAATACTTCACGCAGGCAATGCTGTTTCTCCCAGGGCATTTGCGGCTGCATCATCAGGGTGCGGATCATCAGCGGGATACATTCTGTGACTGTGGCACGATACTTACAGATTTGCCCCCAGAAGGCGCGGGCGCTGAATTTTTCCAGCATCACAAAGGTGGCTCCCGCCGAAAAGGCCGCCATGGCTGCGGTGCACTGGCAGTCAATATGATAGGCGGGCATGGGGGTCAGGTAGATATCATCGTCCCTAAGGGCACATTGCCAGGCGGTATAGTAACCGGCGAATCTGAGATTGTAGTGGGTAATTACCACGCCCTTGGGACGGGAAGTCGTGCCCGAGGTAAATAGGATTTCGGCAACATCGCTGCTGCTCAATGGCACTCTGTGTTGCAGCTCGTCGGGTTGTGCCAGCCTTAGGCGGTGAAAATTGAGAATATTGGCCGGCGCGGTGGCAGATTCATCGGCAATCAGCAGTATCTGCTGTAGTGGAGAGCCGGGATCTTGCTGCAAACAGCTATAGAGTGATTGAAAATCGCTGCTGGTAACCACCAGCGAGATACCACACTTGTCCAGAATGTAGGCGGTTTCTTCCTGCAGCAGATGAGTATTTATTGGCACCATGATGGCGCCTATCTTGGCCAGACCGAACCAACAGAAGATGAACTCGGCACAGTTGTTGATATGCAGTGCCACCTTGTCGCCCTTGGTGACGCCCAGCGAATGAAACAGGTTAGCGGTGCGGTTGATCTCTTTATTGAGCCCGGCATAACTGTATTCCTGGGCTAGCCCTTGAAGGTTTTCGACGATAAGCGCCGTTTTCTCTCCATAGTTGAGGGCCAGATCATCCCAAGTCTGACGTAAATCTTGTCCAGCTATTATATCCATTTGACACCTTGCTCAATAAAACGTTTTCAGCGGGGTATACTGCGAAGGCTTGAACACAAGCCTTCGCGCGACTTCAGGAGTTATTTGTCTCCTTTGATTTTGGCCAGCCCTTTATTCACTAGCTCTTGGATAGCGGCTTCGTCGTAGCCGATATCTTTGAGAATGGCATCGGTATCCATGCCGTGGCTTGGCATACCGCGCCAGATCTGGCCTGGGTTGTTCTTGAATTTGGGCATCACATTGGGGCCCTTGCAGGTACGGCCGTCCATAGTTTGCCACTCGGTGATCGACTCACGGGCGATGTACTGAGGGTTGGACTCCAGGTCTTCGGCGCTGAGTACCTTGGCACAGGCAATCTTCAGCTCGGCGAAGCGCTCGCGCACCTGTTCAATGGTGCGCTGGCCTATGTAGCGTTCCAGCGCATCTTCAATTTCCTGTCCATGTGGGCATTCGATGCGGTGGATAAGCTGAGTGCCCTCCGGTACGGCTTCTGTGTGCAGCAGGTGGCCAAGACCTATGTCTTTGAACAGCTCTTCAATCTGGGTGACGCCGACCATTTCCATCACTATGTAGCCGTCTTCACACTTGTACAGACCACAACCGGCATAGTAAGGGTCACGACCCTTGTACTGGCGTGGAGCCATCTTGCCGCCGTTGAAGTAGTCCATCATGAAATATTGGCCCATGCGTAACATAACTTCATACATGGCCACGTCGATGCTTTCGCCAACACCTGTTTGTTGCGCCTTATACAGGGCTGCCAGTGCAGATGTGGTTACTGTCATACCTGAAAAATAGTCAGCTGTATAAGGGAAGGATGCCATGGGTTGGTCGACATCGCCGTTCTGCATCAGATAGCCGCTGAAGGCCTGGGCAATGGTGTTATAAGCGGCCAGGTGAGTGTATTCCTCGGTACCGTATTGACCAAAACCAGATAAGTGAGCGATAACTAACTTTTTGTTGCGTTCCCACAAGACTTCATCCGTGATACCGCGACGAGCAAAGGCCGGGCCCTTACTGGCTTCGATAAAGATGTCTGTGGTTTCCATCAGCTTGAGGAAGGCTTCGCGTCCTTCATCCTTGAAGATATTCAGCGACAAGGCATGCAGGTTACGGCGAGACAGCTCTGGATAGTTGGGTTGTACCCGGATAGTGTCTGTGTAAGCCACGTTTTCAATCCAGATGACCTCGGCACCCCATTCGGCAAACAGCTGCCCGGCAAATGGACCGGCAATCTCGATACCGGAAAACACCACTCTGAGACCGGAGAGCGGACCGAATGTAGGCATAGACAAGTGTTGTGACATGATCTGTTCCTTCTAGCAATTCTTGGCATAGATGGCGCTGTGTGCAGCGTCATATCGACCGGCCGGTTTCACCGGGAGCAGGGAGATTGGCAAGCCCGGCCGGTACTCAAGGGCAACTATTTGTTGCGGTAATCTTTCAGCACTGCACGACCCAGAGTCAGGATCTGCATTTCGTCTGAACCACCTGAGACTCTGTCTACCCGCAGATCGCGCCAGAAGCGGCTGATGCGGTGCTCACCGGCGATGGCGTAGCCACCGAAGACCTGCATGGCATGGTCGACTACCCGGAAGGCGGCGTTGGCGCAGTAGTACTTACACATGGCCGCGTCACCAGAGGTCATCATGCCGTTGTCGGCTTTCCAGGCTGTGTGGTAGATCATGTTGCGCATGTTGTTCAGCTCGATGGCCATGTGGGCAAACTTCTCCTGGATCAGCTGAGTGCGGCCAATGGCTTCACCGAACTGTACCCGCTGGTTGGCATACTTGGCGGCGTCTTCGAAGGCGCAGTAAGCCGTACCATAGTTGGTGCAGGCCACCAGGAAGCGTTCGTCGTCGAACTCTTCTTTTACCCGCAGGAAGCCGTTACCTTCAGTGCCGAAGAAGTCTTTCTCTTCCAGTTCAACATCGATGAACTGCACTTCACAGCAGCTGTCCATCTTCAGACCGAGTTTGGGAAGCTTGCTGACTTTGATACCTGGCTTGGTCATGTCGACGAAGAACTCGGAGAACACAGGTTTCTCAGAGGCTGAGTCTTTGGCCATCACTACCAGGAATGGGCAACCGGCGGCACTGGTGATAAAGCACTTGGTGCCATTGAGGTAAATCTTGCCATCGCGGCGAGTATAGGTAGTCAGCAGGCTACCAACATCGGAACCGGCAGACGGCTCGGTGATGGCGGAGTTCCACATCTGTTTACCTGTACCCAGGAAGGCCATGATCTTGTCGATCTGTTCTTGGGTGCCGTGTTTCAGTACCGTAGTAAAGCCGGCCAACTGGAACAGGACATAGGTGGGGGCACCGAGGCGGCCCAACTCTTCCCAGATAACCGCCAAGGTCATCAGTCCGGCTTCCATGCCGCCGAACTCTTCCGGCAGTAACAGGCTATCTATGCCCATATCAGCCAGTTCTTTTACAAATCTTTCTGGATATTGACTATTTTCGTCGCACTCAGAGAAATATTGTTCCCAATTTTCTCTTTCCATTAAGTCACGAACACCTTTAACGAATAGTTCCTGCTCATCTGTTAAACGATAATCCATGAAAACTCCCCTATATAAATATATTTAATCAAGTTAAGGTGTGAGGTGAATCTATAATCCGATTAACTCTTCCAATTATTTTTTCGTGAATCTTTCAAGAATGAGATAATGATCATTATGTTCACGAAAACGAGAGGTGCACCGCCGGCAATAATTGCTGTTTGCAATGGTTTTAATCCACCAAGTGCCAACAAAACAATACCGATAACACCGACCAATACAGACCAACCTACACGAACCCAAACTGGTGGTTCATTATCCGCATCGACGCCTTTACAGGTTGACATGGCCAATGTGTAAGAACAGGCGTTAATTAATGTCACTGTTGCCAAGAAACACAGAATAAAGAACATCCACATGGTGATGGTGCTCATTGGCAAAGCGGCCCAGGTTTCAATAATGGCCCTGGCGGCACCATATTGTTCAATCAGGGCAGGCATATTGACGATATTTTCATTCATCAGATTAAGTGTGTTACTGCCCAGAATGGTCCACAGCAACCAGGTAGAAGCTGTCAAGCCGCCGACCATGGCCAGACACAGCTGACGCACGGTTCTGCCGCGAGAGATCTTGGCCAGGAAGATACACATCTGGATGCCGTAAACTACCCACCAGGCCCAGTAGAACACTGTCCAATCCTGAGGGAAGCTGCTTTCACTGACTGAGGCAGTGTAGAACAGCATACGGCCCATGTTCATCAGCAATACCCCGATGGAATCGGTGAAGTAGTTTACTGTGAAAGTGGTGGCGCCAATGATGAATACCCAGGCAAGGATGATGATGCTCAGGTAGCTGCGCAGGTCACTGGCAATCTTGATCCCTTTTTGCAGGCCAAAGGCTACACAAACGGCGTTGAAGATGATCCAGGCTGAGATGATGGTGGCATCTACTTCAATGGTGCGCGGAATACCGAACAGATATTGAATACACTCGGTAACCAGAGGCGTTGCCAGACCCAGACTGGTACCCATGGCCAGGATCAGCGCGACGACATAGATGTTATCTATGATGGTGCCTATGATGCCTTCACACTTCTTGCCCATGATGGGATAAAGCGTACCGCTGGGGCGTACCACGTCCATTTTCTTTACGAACAGGAAGTAACCCAGAGCGACAGAGAAGAAGGCATAACCGGCCCATGGCAGTGGTCCCCAGTGGAACAAACTATAGGCCAGACCAAATTCTTTGGCTTGGACTGTCAGAGGCTCCATTTCAAATGGGGGATAACTGACATAATAGTAGATCTCCAATGAACCCCAGAACAGCACGGCGGCTGAGGTACAGGAGGCAAACATCAGGAAGATCCAGCTTCCGGTACTGAATTCCGGTTCTTCATTACCGAGACGGTTATTGGCATAAGGACCGAATAGCAACCAGAGCCAGCCGGCCAGCATGACTATCATGTACCATTCAAATGCCCAGCCCCAACTATGGGTTAAATAGTGGAAGACTGCGCTGATAACTTCATTGGCTGCATCAAGGTCTCTCACGGTAAAGTAGGAGAGAAGGATCACCACCAATAGTGAAGGGAAAAATATTTTCGCTTCAATACCGGCCTTTTTGATCTTTTTATTTTCACTCATCAAAATTCTCCATACCCAAAAAGTCTTTAACTGATTTTCAGGAAAGGTGAGCCCGTGAGGTTTAATTAAAAACCTCAGATTAATATAAAATGATTTGGGTTTGAGCTACTGGCTAAATAGCTCAGTTATTAAAACCAATATTGCAGGTGAATGTTGAATCGACCATTCCACTCCTTATCACTGTCCTCTAGACCTAGACTATTGTCACCCAGCCATAGAACATTTTTGGCATGATAATAGTCGACATATACAAAGAATTGTTTGTATGAAAGAGAAACCCCAGTACTATTAAGTACAGAGTCATCAAATTTTGACTCATCTGGAGTCAAAATGCTGAAGTCGTTGTAGAAGGTGAATTGACCACCCCATTGAGTATCGACAACTTTTGACAGGTTGAAGGTCATGATGTCGCCTTTGGCGGCTACTTCATAAAAACCATTTACTGCACCAACACCAATTTTTGAAGTATCGATTTGACCATCATCATATTGATCAAAGTCATATTTCAAATACTGGAGTTGTACACCCCAACCACGATATTTGGCATCCAGGTGAACGGCATAGTTCAGGTTGTCTCCTGATTCATCGGCTACTGGATTATAAAGTTGGCCGTATTCAGCGGAGGCTCCCAGGAGTACTTGCCAGTTGTCATTTTCCCATCTGTAGGTCTCACGCAGACTGACTGTATTGTATTCCTTGTTATTGTAGGTAGTGCCATTGACTGTGCCTGAACTTATGGTGCCGGCGAAGTTGCGATGGTCGCTGCCCTTGTAGAGAGAGCTCTGAATAAAAGAAAAATCAGTTTCGAAGTTATTGAATTTGTGGTTGATATTGAAACCAACACCATAGTCGTCTTCAAAGCCCAGGTAGTAGTTGAGGCTGTACCACCAGTTATGAGAAGCAAAGTTCTTGTTACCGAATGCCTTGTTGACCACCCCGAGCTGCAGGGTCAGATCTTCGTTGGCATTCCAGTAGGCATAACCGTTTTTAAGATAGTCATAGCCATCGGCAAAGCGGTATTCAGCGACAAATCCATAGTCTTCAAAATCTTGGGAGAGCTTTATTCCCAAGGTATTGAAATCGAAGTCACCACCCGTGGCCTTGGAAGCATCACTAAAGTCTTTAATACTGTAGTTAGCTCTTATTGAACCACTGATGTCCACCGCCATGCTTGGCGCGCTAAGCGTTAATCCTAATAGCATCAAGCTTAGGTTTTTTAGCTTGAACTTATTCATCCAGCATCCTCCGTTTTTAATTTGAACCGATTATGGTTTCGTAAATTAATAAAAAAATGTCGCGCCATCACAGTTTTGATTCGCCTGGATAAAATTATGTGATCAATGTCAATTAAATGCTCCAAAATGAACAGTTGAAGGTCGTTATATAATCAAATTTTACTATTAACCGATTAAAATTTAGATGCACTTCACAAAAAACACCTCGCCGAGCGAATTTGTTTGGTCTCTGGTGGGAATAGCTTGTATTAATAAAATAACGCTGATGATTGGGAGAGGTTTTCTTAATTAACTCAATAATCAATTAAGCAACTCTAAATTTGGTTGGCATGAATTAATCTGATGTCCATTTGTGATATTGAATGGATTTGGCGGTTTATTTTCTTTTTCCCAGAGTCAGGGACTGTATTTGTGTGACATAAGCCAGAAGTTTTATAGGTTATGGGTTTTAGGTCACCAATATAGATGTATGCAAACCGGTAGAGATAAATGTTTATAGTGATACTTAGACTGGAGATAAGATGAAGATCATTGCATGTTATAAGCTTGTCCCGGAAGAGCAGGATATCAAAGTCATTCCCAACCTTCCTGTAGACACAAGTAATGTGAATAAAAAAATTGGCCAATTCGATCTGTGTGCCGTTGAAGCCGCAGTGCAACTGAAGGCCTCCCAGAGTGACTGCAGCGTGATTGCGCTGAGTATTGGTGCCGATGCCTTGGCGGCTCCCAAAGCCTGTAAAGATATTCTTTCAAGAGGCCCGGATGCACTGACTCTGGTCTGCGACCCTAAGTTGGAACAGGTATTGCCGCATGAAACTGCCAGAGTGCTGGCGGCGGCGGCCAAACAGGAAGGTTATGACCTGATCCTCTGCGGTGACGGTTCCGGTGACCTCTATGCTCAGCAAGTAGGCTTGCTGCTTGGTGAATTGCTGCAAGTGCCTTGCATCAATGGTGTTAGCAAGATTCTGGAAGTCGCCAATGGTGTGGTCCGGGTCGAGCGCGAGCTGGACGATGAAGTTGAAGAGCTGGAGTTGTCACTCCCTGCCGTGTTGGCCGTTTCTGCCGATATCAACGAACCTCAAATCCCTTCAATGAAAGCCATTCTGGCCGCAGGTAAAAAGCCGGTCAACAAGTTGGCTTATGCCGAACTGGCGCTGGAAGAGATCCCACAACTGGTTGAGCTGGTGTCTATTACTGCGCCTGAGCAGAAGGCTCGCAAACAGATCATCATCGAGGGTGATGACGATGGCCAGGTTGCCGAGTTTGTCGGTCATATTGGCAACGTATTGAATTGAGGGGGATGAAATGAGCAAGCTAGCAAATGTTTGGGTTTTCAGCAGTGAGGCCACTCGTCTTCCCGAAGTAATGGCCGCCGGTCTGCAACTGGGTAACAGTGTTTCTGTATTTGTCTTGGGTGGTGCTGATGAAGTCGCCAGAGCTGCAGCACTGGGTGCAAACAAGGTGTATCACCTGGGTGAGAAGGATTCTAGCCGCATAGTTGAAGATTATGCTCTGACCATGGCCAAGGCCATTGAAGCCGAAGCGCAGCAATCTTTGGTCTTGCTGCCTGCCAGCCGTCGTGGCAAGGCGTTGGCTGCCAAGCTGGGTGTACGCCTGAGTGCCGGGGTTTTCAATGATGCCGCCGAACTCACAGTCGATGGTGAAGGCCATGTGGGTGCCAAGCACCTGGTCTACGGTGGCCTGGCCATAGGTGAAGAGAAGATCACCTCTCAAATTGCCGTAGTGACTCTGGCTGCCGGTGCCTTCAAGGAGTTGCCTGTCGAAGAAGCGGGTCGCAGCGCCGAAACTATCGCTCTGGAATTTGTTGCCCCTGCCAATGGGATTCGTTGCCTGGCTCGTCGGCCAAAAGAAAAGTCCAATGTGGATTTGGGTAAGGCTAAGCGCGTTATCGGTGTCGGTAACGGTATCGGTTCTCTGGATAACCTGAAGTTGCTTGAACAGCTGGCCGACAATGTGGGAGCCGAACTGGGTTGTAGTCGCCCGATCGCCGAAACCGAAAAATGGATGGAGCGTGAGCGCTACATTGGGGTTTCAGGTGTGATGATCAAGCCTGATGTCTATGTGGCTGTCGGTATTTCCGGTCAGATCCAGCACATGGTCGGTGTCAATGATTCCCAAACCATTATCGCCGTCAACAAAGATAAGAATGCCCCCATTTTCCAGTATGCGGATTACGGCATTGTCGGTGATATCAACAAGATAGTTCCAGCCTTACTGAACAGTTTCAAAGGTTAACTGTCTGGCCCGACTACCGGCTCAAGGGGCCGGTAGTCTCGAATTCAAGAGAGGATCAGCATGTCAGAAGATGCATTTGACGCAATCATAGTGGGAGGCGGACTCGCCGGCTGCGTTGCTGCCTATGTCCTGGCCAGTCAGGGCGCCGATGTTCTGGTGATTGAACGCGGCAACTATGCCGGGGCCAAGAATATGACTGGCGGTAGACTCTATGCTCATAGCCTGGAAAAGATCATGCCTGACTTTGCCAAGCGGGCACCGCTGGAGCGTAAGGTCACCAAGGAAAAAGTATCGTTTCTCACTGATGATACAGCAGTAACTCTGGACTATCACAACGGCCGTGGTCAGGAGCCGGTAGAGGAATCTTATACTCTGCTCAGGGGCACTTTCGACCAGTGGTTGGCCGAACAGGCCGAGGAAGCCGGGGCTCAGTTTATTACCGGTATTCGGGTCGAAAAAATTCTCAAGGAAGACGGTAAGGTTGTTGGTGTAGAAGCCGATGGCGATTCACTGCTGGCCAAGACAGTGATTCTGGCTGAAGGAGTCAATCCACTTCTGGGTGAGCAGATCGGCATGGTGAAGCCCAAGGTGCAAGCCAGTGCCATGGCGGTCGGTGCCAAGGAGCTGATTGCCCTGTCCGAGCAGCAGATTAAGGATCGCTTTAATGTCAGTGGTGACGAAGGGGTTGCTTGGTTGTTTGCCGGTTCACCTTCCAATGGTCTCTTGGGTGGGGGCTTCCTCTACACCAATAAAGACACAGTCTCTCTGGGCGTAGTGTGTGGTTTGCACCATATCGAAACTTCCTCCAAGACAGTGCCGCAGATGCTGGAAGACTTCAAGAATCATCCGGCGATCAAGCCTTTGATTGAAGGCGGCAAGCTGCTCGAGTACTCAGGCCACGTGGTTCCCGAGGCCGGACTGAACATGGTGCCCAAGCTGGTGGATGATGGTGTCTTGATTGTCGGCGATGCCGCAGGTTTCTGTATCAACGTGGGCTATACGGTTCGCGGAATGGACTTGGCTATTGCATCCGGTGAGGCTGCAGCCAGAGCCGTGCTCGCAGCCAAGGCCAAGAATGATTTCAGTGCCGCTGGACTCAGTGCCTATCAAACACTGTTGGACAACAGCTTTATCATGAAAGATCTCAAGCTGTACCAGAAATTACCCGCCTTTATGGAGAACCCAAGGATCTTCAATCAGTATCCCAAGCTGGTCGCCGATCTCATGCAGGAGATGTTCACCATAGATGGCAGCGCCTCGCAGCCTCTGCGCAAGACCCTGATGAAGCATGCCAAAGAAGTGGGTTATATGAATCTGATTAAAGATGGTATTAAGGGGATGACAGCGATATGAGCGAGCCAGTCAATGTTGATGTGAAGCTGGGGGTAAACAAGTTCTATGTTGATGAAGGGCATCCACATATTGAGCTTGTTGAAAACCCGGATATCAATGAATTTCGTAAATTGGTCAACGCCTGTCCTGCAGGGCTTTATAAAATTCAGGACGACGGCAGCCTAAAATTTGACTCTGCCGGTTGCTTGGAATGTGGCACCTGTAAAATGCTTTGCGGCGAGACCATTATCAAGAAGTGGGAATATCCTAGAGGCACGTTTGGTGTCGAGTATCGCTATGGTTAGTTTCAAATGAAAACACTGGATCTGAAACTAAGTTAGTTTTCTAACGAGCTCGATTGTGCAAATTGAGAGCACATATTTAATGGCGTAAAGCTAATTTATGAATTTGGTATACTCCCATTTTAAGTGTTGTGCTCTTATTTATTTTGATTTTTGAACCAATTTAAACCTTGTCTGCAACTTATGTAGTTCGTTAACTCTAACCTTTTCTCACTTTTGAGCTTCAGATTTGTTTTAATTCCATTTTTTATTCAGTATTTCTCAGTTGAGAAGTCAAGCTGAAGATTAATGGCACATTTTTGAACGAATAAATCAAGATGTTTATTGATTTAATATAAGAGATTGGCATATGAAAGCTAAAAAGTTCGATGAAATGGAGTTTACGCCATTACATAAGAAAATCATGTTTTGGGGCAGTGGTGGCCCCTTCCTCGATGGCTACATTCTGGTCATTATTGGTTTGGCGCTGGAACAGCTGATCCCCGAGATGCAGTTGGATGCCAACTGGATTGGTTTGGTTGGGGCATCTACCCTGGTGGGCCTGTTTGTCGGTACTGCGCTCTTTGGCTATGTGGCAGATTTGTTTGGCCGCAAATTGATGTTCCTGATAGATATCATAGCGATAGCCGTGCTGTCAGTCGCCACTATGTTTGTCTCCTCCCCAATAGAGTTAGTGGTGATGCGCTTCCTTATCGGGGTGGTGATCGGCGCCGATTACCCCATAGCCACCTCCATGGTGGCCGAGTTCTCTCCCACCAAGAAGCGCGCCTTTACCATGGGTTTTATCGCGCTGATGTGGTACGTGGGTGCAACGGCGGCCAATGCGGTTGGTTATCTGCTTTATGATCTCGAGGGTGGCTGGCGTTGGATGCTTGGCAGCGGCTTGATCCCTTGTTTGGTGATCCTGCTTGGACGTTTCCATCTGCCCGAGTCACCCCGCTGGTTGCTGCGTAAGGGCCGGGTCGCCGAGTATAAACGAGTGATGCAAGAATACTTTGGCGGTAATGTTCATATTGAAGCGGAAGAAAAGAGCGATACTCAGTATCGTAAGCTGTTTGAAAAACGCAACTTCACCATGATCATCTTTATCGGCACTATCTGGACCTGCCAAATTATCCCCATGTTTGCCATTTACACCTTTGGGCCACAGATAGTGGGGGCCCTGGGCTTTTACGACGGTAAAGATTCGGCGCTTGGTAATATCATCATCAGTGCCTTCTTTATTATTGGTTGTATTCCGGCCATGTATTGGCTCGACTCCATCGGCCGCAGGCCACTGCTTATCATTAGCTTTGCCATGATGACCTTGTCACTGGCGATGCTGGGGCTGGTGTCCTCGCCTGGTATCTGGTTGGTGATTGCAGCCTTTGGCATGTATGCCTTCTGCTCCGGTGGCCCGGGGATCTTGCAGTGGCTCTATCCCAATGAGTTGTTCCCCACTGATATCCGTGCTTCGGCCGTAGGGGCCGTGATGTCTTTCAGCCGCATAGGGACCATACTCTCGACCTATGCCTTGCCTGTATTTATGAATGCTTATGGGGTTTCCTGGACCATGATGGCCGGCGCCGCTATTTCATTGCTGGGCTTGGTAGTGTCTATTATGTTGGCCCCGGAAACTCGCGGCATGAAGCTGGCGGACACTTGTGTCGCCGGCTTTGTCCAACGCTGAGCGGCAAAACCTCGGATATAGCCGCCTCCATCGAGGCGGCGATAATTTCAACGATCGGCGACATAAGGATTGTGGCGCCGCTCTTCTGCAAAGGTGGACATGGGACCATGGCCGGGAATAAAACTCACCTCTTCACCCAGAGGCCAGAGTTTGTGCTTGATGGAATTGAGCAGTGCCGCATGATCCCCGCCGGGAAAGTCGCAGCGGCCTATGGAGTGTTTGAATAACACATCGCCAACCCAGGCCAACTTGAGTGCAGGGGCAAAGAATACTAAATGCCCAGGGGTATGACCCGGACAATGAATCACCTGAAGCTGTAACTCACCCAACTGAATCACTTCGTCTTGCTCCAGAAAACGATCTGGATAAAACACCTCACAATGGGGGAAATGATATAGCCGAGCTTCATCCGGTAGCATATCAAACAAGAATTTATCATCTTTATGGGGGCCAAGTATTTCTGCCGATGTTTTATCGGCCAATAATTTGGCAGCACCAATGTGATCTATGTGACCATGGGTTAAAAGTATTTTTTCAAGTTTTAACTGATGCTGTTCAATGAACGCAATGATCTTTTCTATTTCACCACCTGGATCAATAATGGCGGCTTTTTTACTGTCTTCATACCAAAAAATGCAAGTATTTTGTTGGTAGTGAGTCGTTGGGATTATTTTGATTTTTACATTATTTGACATTTATATCTCCATATTTGTGAATTCAAAATGAGTCTACAGTTTAATGCCTTGATTGAGTTGATGTTGGTCATGAATAAGAATGATTTTTGTCATTTAATAATATTTTATTAAGTAAATGAACGGGATTGGACTTTAATTTTGTATGCTATTGTCTGATAATCTATGTTATCTGAGTTATTCACTGAATGACTCACTTTGGTTAGATGGATTTTCTATTAATTGAATCATTTTGTAGCGTTTTGTCTGGATTGACTCGAATATGTGCAGAGTTATACTGCCTTGGTTCCTGTCCAGATGTTTAGACAGGTGGGCTGCTTACTGATGAAGACTTGCTGAGGTATCGATGAACTATCGACTGACGAACGAACAAGAAGCATTTATTGCAGGAGTAAGAGAGCTGATGTCACAGGAGGACTGGGAAAGTTATTTTTCCGCCTGCGACGACAGCAACGAATATCCTGAGCGTTTTGTCAGAGAACTGGCCAAGCTAGGGCTGGATAGTTTGCTGCTTCCGGAAGAATACGGCGGCAGCGATGCCGGTCTGGTGACACTGGCCTTGATCTGGGAAGAACTGGGTCGCCTCGGTGCGCCAACCTATGTGCTTTATCAGATGGCGGGATACCCCACTATTTTGCAGGAAGGTACCCAGGAGCAGATCGATAAGATCATGGCCTATATAGGTACCGGCAAACAGGTGTGGAACTCGGCGGTCACCGAACCGGATGCCGGCTCGGATGTGCGCAGTCTGCAGACTACTTATACCCGAAAGAAGGGCAAGGTCTACCTCAATGGCACCAAATGTTATATCACCAGTGCCGCCGAGACCCCTTATCTGGTGGTGATGGCCAAAGATTCTGCCAGCTTTGAACCGATTTTCTCCGAGTTTTTTGTCGATATGAATAAACCGGGGATCTCAGTCAGCCTTATTCCTAAGCTGGGGTTGAAAATGGATAGCTGCTGCGTGGTGAAGTTCGACAACGTGGAGTTGGAAGAGAAGGACTTCTTTGGTACCGAAGGCAACGGTTTTGCCAGGGTGAAGAAGGAGTTTGATCTGGAGCGTTTCCTCATTGCCTGCAGCAACTATGGCTGTGCCTATTGCGCCTTTGAAGATGCCGCCCGTTACGCCAACAAGCGGGTACAGTTTGACTTGCCTATCTCCAAGACGCAGCTGATCCAGGAAAAGTTTGCCTATATGTCGGTGCAGCTCACCAACATGAAGAACATGATTTATCACACCGCCTGGAAGGCCGACAACGGCCAGATGACCCCGGGCGATGCCGCCAAGTGTAAGCTCTACTGCTCCAAGGCGGCCTTTGATGTGGTCGACAATGCCATGCAGGTGTTTGGCGGTCAGGGGATCACTGGCGAGCATCGCATTAGCCGCTTCTGGCGCGATCTGCGGGTCGACAGAGTTTCCGGCGGCTCGGAAGAGATGCAGGTGCTGACGCTGGGCCGGGAAGTGCTCAGGGAGTATGTGTAACAGGCGCTGCTTCGTAGCGTTATTTCATTGAAAAGGCCCGCGAATGCGGGCCTTTGACTGCAATGGTTTTAGAAGTCGTATCTTAAACCTATGCTGGTGATAGTGTCGTCAAAGTCACTGTAACCCTTGGCATCGAACTGGCCGATTTCGGTGTGGACTCTGGTGGACTTGGACAGCTGATACTCGGCGCCTATGCCCCATTGGCTGATCTCAGGCACTGTCTGGGCTGCTTGTCCCAGGGCATCGTAAATTCGCGTGGCTATGAGTCCGGTTCCCGAATCATCTTGGCCGTACTGGGCCTTGAGCATTAACTTGTCCAGTTGATAGGAGGCACTGACAATAAATCCTGTGCCCTCCCGCGCCTGCCATTGCGGCTTGGCCGGATTGACCAATTCCGAGTGTTGGATCAGGGTTCCCAGCTTGAGCTGCTGCAGCTTCCAGTGCCCCACCAGGCGCCAGGCCTTGATATCTTCCACTCCGTCTGAGTAGGCGGCGGCCAGATACAGATCGCCTTGCTTGAGACGCTTATCACCCCAGCTCAATGCCAATTGGAAGTTGCCGTTGTCACGACGAGCATCATCCGTGTCAAAGTGGTTGTCTTCCAGCAGGTAGCTGACCCCCAGTTGCCAGCCGTGCCAGTTTGGCGTGCGATATTCCAGTGAGTCGCCCCAACGTTTATCCCCGGCCATTAGGCGATCGTGTTTCATGCTGTAGTTATCGAACACATCGACAAAGCCTTTGGTCATCTTGAACACAGGCTCCATGCGTCCGGCCGCCAGCGAGCCCCATTCTTGATGCCGTAGTCCGAGAAAGGTCGATCTCGCCGATACGGGTTTATCGCCCGCATCCTGTGCGGCGGCGTTGACTCCAAGCTCAATCTGGTAGAAGACTTGCCAGTCGCTGCCAAGATCGTTCTGCCCCCGGACGCCCAGGCGAGTGAAGTTGTTTTCCAGCACTGTGCCTGACTTGGCTTTATGGGTGGCGCTGCCCGAGTCCGAGTGGGTGACCGAATAATCCAAGCGGCCATAGAGAGTCGGGGCGGCGCTGACGGCTCCGGAAAAGGCGGCGAGGGCTGTGATAGCCAGTGGTAATTTTTTCATCTTGACCTCTGAATTCAGTGGCTGAAATTGGAGAATGTGAACTGGTGGCAGTCGTTACATAACACCTTTGCCGGCTTATGCTCGCCGTGGCACACGGTGCAGGGCACATCGGCTCCCCAGTGGGGGGCATCGTGTGGGTTGGGCTTACTGTCACGGGTTTGCTCGGCAATTTGCTGGTAATCGCCATGGCATTCGAGACAGGCGGTTTCTGTTGCTGGGCCTTTGGGGGCACCTAAGTGACAGGTCTTACAGTCCTTTTCTTGATACATGAAGGCGTGGTTGCTGCGGCCTTCGCGGGAGCTGGACATCTTGGTCAGTTCGCCGGCCCAGGCTTGGCTCGCCAGCAAGGTGCCCATCAACAGGGCTGAGATCAGTGAAGTTTTCATGGGCGACTCCTTAAGCTTTGGCAACTTGTTCACCGGCAATCACCCCAAAGGCGAAGGCATCCGGGCAGGAACAGGCGGTAAGACGAATACGGCCGAACAAGCCACCCGTGGCTTCGCCGCAGGCATACAGCCCCTTGATGGCTTGCCCTGTGGTTAGCGAGATGACCTGGGCTTGTTCATTGATTAGCACGCCACCTTGGGTGTAATTGAACTTCGGACGAGCCTTGATGGCATAGAAGGGGGCGCGTTTGACACTGACCTGCTTCAGGGCCTTGAAGTCTTTACCGAACTGGCTGTCGGTGCCGGTTTGGGCATCGGCGTTGTACTGCTTGAGTGTCGCCTTCAGGCCAGGTAGATCTATGCCTTCGCCCTGGGCCAGGGCTTCGAGCGTGTCGTAGCGTTGCATCATGCCTTCTTCCAATGCCAGCTGCAGGCGCTGCTTGTCGTGGAAGTTGTCTATGCCATCCTGGTCATAGATGTTCAGCGGGAAGCGACCATTGTTGCGATCCATTATGTTGCAGATGGCTTCAGCCACTACTTGGCGGTTATTTCGCTCGCTGATGAAACGTTTGCCGCTGGCCGGGTCGACCAAGGCGCCCCACTGCAGATCTTCGGTGGGAATATCGAAGGCAAAACGCATCAGCGACAGGTGCACGGTTTGCGCGCCGGCGGCCACCAGAGCCTTGAGCGCACCGGCCGTGGCACCTCTGTGGGTGGTGGTGGGAATGTATTCGCGGATATTGGGAAACTCGGCCGAGCGGAATTCCACATCGCGGCTGTAGCCTCCCACGGCCATGACCACACCTCTACGCACTCGATAATGCTTGATAATGCCGCTGCGGTTGTCACGATCATCGTTGGCCAGGGCGGGATCGAAGTGGTATTGCTCCCGGACCTGCAGCCCCAGCACATCGCCATTTTCGTTCTGGATCAGCCGCTCGAACTTGACCCGGCGGCGGATCTCACCCTGCAGCTCCTGGGTGTAAAAGGCTCGCAGTGGTCTTAGGATCCCCTTGCCGCCGCCATTGACCGGATACAGGGTTCTGGGCACTGAATGGCCTCCCAGGCTCTTGAGCTTGTCGTGGAAGCGGCAACCGCGCTCTATTGCCCAAGGCAGCACCCGGGTCGTGGTTTCAGCCATGGTCAGCGTGAGATTTCTATGGTTCTGGAAACCTCCGGCGCGACTGATATCTTCGGCAAACAGTTCGGCCGAGTCATGGATACCGTCTCGCTGTTGTAGATGACTGTTGACCACGGAGAAGTTGAGTCCGGAGATCGCCGACGTTCCGCCGAGTACCGGCATTTTCTCGATGATGATGGTGTCGGCGGCGCCTTGCTCTTTGGCGCGAATGGCGGCGCAGGTACCGGCCAACCCGCTGCCGACCACCACGACATCGAAAGTTTCATCCCATTGGACTTGGGGTTTGCTGCTCTTGTCGGCAGCCAGAGCCACAGGTGCCAGTCCCAGGGCGGAAACGGCCAGCCCTCCCTTGAGAAAAGCCCGCCGGCTTTGCGTCACTTTAGCGTTCATATCAGCCTCTCTTTTTGTTTGCATGGCACCATGGAATCAAAATCATCGGCGCCGCTATATAGCGGTTTTCCGAAAGCGAATCTCAGATGTGAAGCCGATCAACTCCCGCGCTTAAAGCCGCTTGTCGCGGCATGAAATAACGCATAATGGCGAGGTGTTTAATGCTTAACTAATTTGCCATGTGCCGTTATTTGCCAAGCGTGTTGTTGCTGTTTTGCCTGTGCCTGCCCCAGGCCTGGGCCGATATCCGTATCGGTATCCTCACTTTTGGTGAGCCGGCCGATACGCTCTTGGCCTGGCAGGACACGGCGACAGCAATAAGCGAGCATACCGGCCAGAGGGTGACTCTGTTGCCTCTGACTCCGGCTGAGCTGGATCAACAGGTGAGCCAAGGCGCTTTGGATTTTATTCTCGCCAATCAATACGCCACAGTGGGTTATAAGAAAGACTATGGTGTCAGCCAGTTATTGACGCTTATACCCAGAGATGGCCGGGATCCGGAACTGGCGATGGGGTCGACGCTGGTGGCCCGCCCCGAGGTGCAACTGACGAGTTGGCAGCAGTTGTCACAATTGAGGATCATCTCTACCGATCCCAAGGCTTTCGGCGGTTTTCTAATCTTCAGCGGTGAACTGGCGCGGCGGGGGATCAACCCTGCCACCGAGCTCAAGGCGTTGCAGTTTGTTGGCTTTCCGCAGACCGCTTTGTTGGACAGGTTGCTGAGCGGCGAGGCCGATCTGGCGGTATTGCCCGCCTGTGTGCTGGAGCAGGCCATCGCTTCCGGGCGTTATCCCAAAGAGGCGTTTAAGGTGTTGCTGGCGGAAAAGCCCCCTGGGTTTCAGTGCCAGGTATCGAGCCGTTTATATCCCTATACCGCCCTGTCCAAGCCGGGTCACACAGATAGTGCCCTGGCAACCGAAGTGGCCAGGGCACTGCTGGCGCTGACTGAGGATTCAGCCGCGGCCAAGGCGGGCGGGTATGCGGGTTGGTCTGTGCCGGTGAACGACAGCAGCGTGTTTGCGCTGCGGCGCACTTTGCAGCAATGGCCGTTTCAAACCAACTGGCACAGGGTGGTTTCAGGTGTGGCTCCCTGGGTGGGGGCCATCTTGTTGTGCCTACTGTTGGGGTATCTGCATCACTTACGGATAAAACGTCTGGTGGTGCAGCGCACCGGGGCACTGCGCAGCGAAATGGAGCAGCACAGCCGAACCCAAAAGGCTCTGCTTGAGCAGCGGAATCAGTTTTATCGGGCGCAGAGGGTACTACTGACTGGTGAAATGGCCTCAGGTATCTCTCACGAACTCAAGCAGCCTCTGGCCGGGATCCGCTATCTGGCCCAGGGGTGTCTGTATCGTCTGGGAGACGAGCAGCAGGAGATCAAAGACGCCCTCAGCAAGCTTATCAGCCAGGTGGACAGGGCCCAGGATACGATTCGCCGATTACGGGAGTTTTGTCAGCAGCCCTGTGAGCGTCGCTGTTTTCGTCTGGACGAGCTCATTCGCGACACCCTGGCGCTGACGGCGCCCGAGCTCAAGCGTCTGGGGGTTGTCCCTGTGTGTGAGTTGCAAGCCGTGACCATAGATGGGGATGCCAACTTGTTGCAGCAGGTATTGGTCAATCTGTTGCTCAATGCCTTGGATGCCATGGAGCAGAGTGAGGAACCCTGGTTAAGACTCAGTCTCGAGTACAACGCCAATCAATGTCGGCTGACGATATCCGATGCGGGCACTGGCTTGAGTGAGGCTCAGCTTGAACGGCTGTTTTTCCCGTTTGAAACCAATAAGAGCAACGGCCTGGGGTTGGGGATGATTATCTGCAAACGTATTGTGGAAGAACATGGTGGCAGCATCAGTGCCCACAACAGCGAGCGCGGCTTGGACATGGTGGTGGTACTGCCGAGGAGAATCGATGATGACCCCTGTATATCTGGTTGATGATGATCAGGATGTGCTTGAATCACTGCAGTGGATGCTCAAGGGCCAAGGCATAGAGGCAGTTGGTTTTGACTGTGCGGCAAGCTTCCTGGATGGTGCGGCCTGGCAACTGCCCGGGGTACTGGTACTCGATGTGCAGATGCCCGGCATGGATGGGATCAGTCTACATCAACAACTGCTGCAAGCGTCCAGTCCATTGGCGGTCATCATACTGACAGGTCATGGCAATATCGCCATGGCGGTAAAGGCGATGCAGCAAGGGGCGATGGATTTTCTCGAAAAGCCAGTCGATGGTGATCGGCTGCTTGAACTGCTAAGCAAGGGCGCAGCCCTGACGGCGCAGCGTTTTACTGTCGGCAGTGAACAGGCCGAGATCCGTTCCCGTCTGGCAACCTTGACCCCGCGGGAGCGAGAAGTGATGCAAAGAGTGTTGGCGGGCAAGCTCAACAAGGTGATTGCCGCCGAGCTCTACGTCACCCAGAGAACGGTGGAGCTGCATCGAAAGAAAGTACTGGAGAAGATGGCCGTCCACAATGTGGCCGAGTTGGCCTTCCTGTTGGCCAAGCTGCAACCGTTACCTAGCTGAAGCCTTACTGCAGTTGGTACTGGATAACTCCGTCCTGGGTCAGGCGGAAGATCCACAGGGAGTCGCCTTCGCGGTAATACCAGCTGTTGGCCAGACCTTCTTCGGCTTTTAACTGAGAAGTGAACTCGCTCATCGCCGACGCGGGCAGGCGGAAACTGCCGCTGGAGCTGTTGTTGTCCAGATCATTGTTGACCTTTATCTCTGTGGCCGAGGGCGGCAATATCGGCGGCAGCCAGCCACGCTCGAATACTCCTTCAGCCCGGGCTTCGGCCTCGGTGGGGTATTGTTCGCTGATGACATCGCTGCAACCCCAGAGTAAGGCGGTTAATGTCAGCATGGAGCTGATGGAAAGGGAACGCATCAGGGGTTTCATCTTGGGCTCCTTGTCAGAGAAATGGTGTTCTACTGTAACAAAGGCGGCCTGTACCTAGTCTGAAGCCAAGGTGCTTTCAGCTGTTTTGCTTTTTCTGGACGCTTGGTTTATGGCCATAGGCCCCTTTGTTGACTCGCCTAACATGCAGGCATCAATCCACATGGGTCATTAAAGCTGTTGCAGACTGGCTAGCAAACGGTCCATCGCCCGATAACCCAGGGCCTGGGCCAGATGGCGTCGCTCGACCATGGGACTGAGCTGCAGATCGGCTATGGTGCGCGCCACTCGTTGCAGCCGATGAAAGCTGCGCACCGATAATCCCAGCTGATTGACACTCTGTTCGAGAAACGCCAGATCGCCGGGTTTGAAACCTGCCTGCTTCAATGCCTTACTGCCCAACTGACTATTAAGTACGCCGGCGCGGCTGAGTTGTAGTTCCCTGGCCGCAGCGACTCTGGCGGCTATCTGCTCACTGGTTTCACCTTGCGCCGTATCTGAAGTCAAGGCGCCTGGCGGGAGTTTGGGCACCTCAATGGTGAGGTCGAATCTGTCAATGAAAGGGCCTGACAGCCGGGCCAGGTAACGGCGGATCTGCTCTGGGCTGGCGCGGCTTCCCGGGCCGGCATCTCCACAAGGGCTGGGATTCATGGCGGCGATAAGTTGAAAACGGGCATCGAAGCGCAGTTTGGCTGCGGCGCGGGAGATGATGACATGGCCGGTTTCCATGGGTTCACGCAGGCAGTCGAGTACCTTGCGGGGAAACTCGGCAATTTCATCGAGAAACAGCACCCCCAGATGAGCCAGTGAAATTTCGCCAGGTTTGGGAATCGAGCCGCCACCCACCAAAGAGATGGCCGAGCTGGTATGGTGCGGAGCGCGAAACGGGCGGCGATAAAACTCCCCCGGCTCAGTGGCCATACCGGCCACTGAATGAATCGCAGCCACTTCCAGCGCCTCTTCATAACTCATGGGGGGCAGGAGTGAGATTATCCGGCTGGCCAGCATGGTCTTGCCTGTGCCAGGTGGCCCCAGCATCAGCAGGTTATGCCCGCCGGCGGCAGCGATTTCCAGCGCTTGTTTGGCTTGATATTGGCCTATGACCTCCGACAGGCAGTCACTCGAGTGGGGCTTGGATTGTTCCAGCCATTCGGTTCCCGGCACTATCCCCGGCAGGGTTTGCTGCCCGTGCAGATAGGCGGCGATATGTTGCAGGTGCTGGGCCAGGCAACACTGTTGATAGCCCACCAAATCCGCCTCACTGCGGTTATCCTGTGGCAATACCAGTTTGATGCCTCTTTGACGGGCGGCGATGATCACCGGCAGGATCCCAGTGCAGTGCCTGACCTCACCGGACAGCCCAAGCTCACCGACAAATTCATGATCGTCCAGGGATTTCAGTGGCAGTTGTCCGGATGCTGCCAGAATGCCAATGGCAATAGGAAGGTCGTAACGTCCACCCTGTTTGGGCAGATCGGCCGGTGCCAGATTGATAGTGATCCTGCGCATGGGGAATTCAAAACCCGCATTGATTATGGCGCTGCGGACTCTTTCTCTGGCTTCCTTGACCGAAGCTTCCGGCAACCCCACCAGATTGAAGGCCGGCAGGCCGTTGGAAAGGTGAGCTTCGACCAGTACCTGAGGCGCCTCCACACCTTTGGCGGCTCGGGTGGCAACTCTGGCTATGGGCATAACAGTTCCTTTGTTGTGCACTTCCCTAGATGTTCTAGAGTGTAGCAGTTGCTTTGAATTTCAGTATGGTACGAGGAAGGTGACAGGGGATTTCGCTCGTTTAGGGAGATCATGCTGCCGCTAAGTGATGGACGGTTTGTCATCGAGGAGCGTGAATCATAGGTGCGAACCCACTCTAACGGTTTAACCTTAGTCACCGGGCAACAACACAGTGAAGAGTCATATAACAGCCGGTATCGGGGACCGATTCGAGTAAAAATTATCACTGTCACGGCAAAAATTTCTCGTTATCATTATGTGAATTTTGTTGGTAGCTTGTGCTTGTATTGTCCGTGCTGCGCTGATGTGTCGGCACTTTACTCACACAAGGAAACAAAATGAAAAGCTTAACTCTGCTGCTGGCTGGTATGTTACTCAGCGGTGCTGCCTTGGCAGCCGATGAAGAAAACGCTCTGCCTCAAGCCAGCGAAACCGATATTCAGCAGTTTCTGCAAACTTGTTTGCAAATGGCTGATGAAGATGGTGTTCCCGTTGAAGAACGTCAACAATATCTGCTCGATTGCGTTAATGATCAGCTCACTGAAATGGGATATCAACCTCTGCAAAGCCTGCCGGAAGCGAACTAGTCGCGGCAATCTCATTCCGACCTCTCCCAGGACTTAATCATTTAAGTTGTTTGCCATGAGGAATAGTGGCTTACGGCCGAGTTTGTTTCCAGTGCCTTGAGTCGAGCCTGTGATTGGTCGGGGTGAATCTGGCTCATGGTATTTCACTCTTATCACCCATTTTGGGTTGTCCCGTGTAATGGGGAACCCAAGAAAGTCATCAGGAGTGGTTCTAGTCCCGTCATTTGCCGGTGAACTGTTGCAATATCTGCTGCAGTTCACCGCTTTTCTCCAGTTTGGTGATGCCCTCGTTGAAGTTTGTCAATAACGCCATTTTGTGTGGGCTTTGTCTCGAAACCAGCATATAGAAGGGCTCAGGATGCGTATCGGGTATGACTTGTGATACCAGCCCAATCGCTTGGGGATCACGGTTCATCAGTTTTAGGGTGCCAGCAAAAATTTCCAATCGTGCCAGAAAGAAATCACATCGCCCCCGTTGCAGTAACTCGGGGATCAATGGCAGATCTTTACTCAGGGATAAGGGGATGGCGTTGTCCCAACCGAAGTGGCGATAGTTGAAACCACGAATGCCACACACTGTGCCCATCTGCGCCAGCTCAGTCAATGAGTTGAATTGTAAGCCTTCCGGGAAGCGCCGTTTGAGGAAGACTACCCCGGGAGTGAGGTAGTAATAGGAGCGCGATAGCAAAAACTTACGCCTTCGCTCGGGATTGGCCGAGGCGCTCATGGCGGCATCTATCTTGCCCTGTTCCACTTCCAACATGCATCTTGGCCAAGGCAGGGCAATGATGTGTAACTGCCAGTCCGGTGGCGGAAACAGTCGATAAAGCAGCTGAATATCATAGCCGTCACTGTTATGGGACTTACGGCCATCTATTCTGGAAAAGTAATTGAAGGGGGGAAATTCAGACTCTTCGACACATATTTTTAATGGTACGCCATTAAGCTCGTTTGCTGCGTTGGAGACCGGTGAGATAAGCATCACTGTCAAAAATGCCGCAAATGGATATAATGTGAGCTTCATTCCGGTAGAAGAGGCCTGCAATGGGTTTCTTGGAGTATAGCAAAGCCACTCAATTTGCCATTTTACCGCCCATACCGGTAACCAGTTCGCCTTTCTGACCTCCCAGTCATTCCACTTTCAGGCCTGGACAAGGGCACGGCATAGAAGCGCTTTGTAACTAAGGTTTGTGTCAATAAGCCAACGTCATACCTAGGCTTTACACTTACCCTAACTTAAGGTGTTGTATGAGTTTATTCGATAATTTGGTGATTATCTTTTGCCTGATCGGAACCAGCTGCTTTTTTTCCATGTCTGAAATTGCCCTGGCCGCTTCCCGTAAAATTCGTTTGCGGCAGATGGCCGAGGAGGGAGACTTACGTGCCGAAAAGGTGTTGGCGTTACAAACTACGCCGGGTAGCTTTTTCACCGTAGTGCAGATTGGTCTCAATGCCGTTGCCATTATGGGTGGTATTGTCGGTGAGTCTGCTTTTACCCCTTACTTTGCCGCAGCCTTGGCTCATGTGGTTCCGCCGCCCTGGGTCGGACAGCTAAGCTTTGTGTTGTCTTTCGTGTTGGTGACCAGTCTGTTTATTTTGATCGCCGATCTGATGCCCAAACGGGTTGCCATGGCCTTACCGGAGAAAGTGGCCGTTAACTTGGTAAACCCCATGCTTGTCTGTATAGCCTTGCTGCGTCCCTTTGTATGGGTATTCAACGGCATGGCCAACGGTATCTTCAAACTGTTGCAGATACCTACTGCCCGCAATGATGAAATCACCCCAGATGATATCTACGCCATTATGGATGCCGGTGCCGAGGCCGGTGTACTGGATAAGGGCGAGCAGCAGATGATCGAGAATGTGTTCGAAATGCAATCTGTCAGCGTCACCTCGGCGATGACCGCCCGTGAGAGCCTGGTGTATTTCCTGCTGCAGGATGACGAAGACGCTATCAAGAAAAAAATCGCCGAGGATCCGCACAACAAGTTTTTGGTCTGTGATGGTCAGCTGGACAATATCAAAGGGGTGGTGGACGCCAAGGAACTGCTGCTGCGGGTGATCAACGGCCGCAAGATAGATTTGAAAGATACCTCGTTAGTGCGCAACTGCCTGATTATTCCCGACACCCTGAGCCTGTCGGAAGCCATGGAATATTTCCGTCATCACAGGGCCGACTTTGCCGTGGTGATGAATGAATACGCTTTGGTGGTGGGGATAGTGACTACTGACGATCTGCAAAGTGCGGTAATGGGCGCCTGGTCGCTGCATGAAAGTGAAGAACAGATAGTGCCCCGTGATGCCAACTCCTGGCTGGTGGACGGAGTGACGCCGATAACCGACGTGATGCGTGCCTTTGGTATTGAAGAGTTTCCGCAAAACCAAAACTATGAAACCATCGCCGGTTTTATGATGTACACATTGCGCAAGATCCCCAAGCGCACCGACTCGGTCAACTACGCAGGTTATAAGTTTGAGGTGGTGGATATAGATGCCTACAAGGTTGACCAGTTGCTGGTCACCCGCCTCTTGCCTCAGGAAGATCAGCTGCCCAAGGATGAAGAGTCACTCGATATTTAAGGTAAGCTCGAAGGGCGTGGCATACAGACCATAGACTGAGTTAAGCATTTTGCATAGGGCTCAGTTATAAGTGGTAAAGCCCGCCCGACTTTCCAAGCTTAGCTAAATCACTTCCAGAAACGCACTCACCAAGGGATCCTGGCGCCGCTTGGCCTTGCAGCAGCACCCGAGTTCAAAGGGGGCTATCTCGGCCGGTGAGGCCAGGGTTTTTATCCTCTCGCCCAGTGGACTGTTGGCTACCACTACATCCGGGGTGATGCTGACACCGCAGCCCAGAGCCACCATGGGCACTATCGCCTCGTGGCCCGATACCTGGGCATAGATATTGGCCTTGATCCCCATCGCCTTGAACCAGCGCTCGGCCCGTAAACGCCCGGGGCCGTGGTCGGGCACGATAAAGGGCAGTTGCTCCCAGGGAATAGGATTTTGCGCCAGCAGCGACTGCAGCTGACAGTTGATGGTGGGCGCGATAATCGATAGTGGTACCTCACCTATGGGGGCAAAGTGCAGACTCGGCGGAAAGTCCTGCGGCAGGGCGGCGATGGCGATATCCGCCCTCTGCTGCTGAATTTCCTGTACCGCATCGGCGGCATCACCCGTGGTGAGTTTGATGTCGACCAGGGGCTGCTGGCGGCGAAACTTATCCAATAGGGCCGGCAGGTGGCTATAGGCGGCTGTGACCGAGCAATAGAGTTGCAGCGTGCCCCTCAGCAGCTTTTGCTGCGGATCCAGCTCGCGGCGCAGCTCTTGCCACTGAGTCAGTGTCTGGCTGGCGAAGCGGCGAAAGGCTTCGCCTGCGTGGGTCAGGGTGACGCTGCGGTTGTCCCGCTCCAGCAGCTTGCTGCCCACTTCATCTTCCAGCCTTTGCAGGGTGCGACTTAAGGTTGAAGGGCTGACATGCATCCGGGTGGCGGTGCGGGAAAAATGCAGGGTGTCGCAGAGATCCAGATAGAGTTTTATCGCCCGAATATCCATGCCGTTTTGCCTCTCTTGTTGTTGCGTTTTGTGCAACATGACATGCCGAATATATCATTTCAAGCAATTTAAACCATGGGCTATAGTGATTTGCATCACTGAGCCGTTTCGGCTTGATCCCAGGAATTCGGTTAAACAGGTGGCTAAGATGGCAAATTACTTCAATACCCTGAATCTGCGGCAGCAGTTGGCACAGCTGAGCCAGTGCCGTTTTATGGAGCGCAGCGAGTTTGAAAACGGCTGTGACTATATCAAGGACTGGAATATTGTCATCCTTGGCTGTGGTGCCCAAGGTCTCAATCAGGGGTTGAACATGCGTGACTCAGGGCTGAACATCGCCTATGCCCTGCGCAGTGAAGCCATCGCCGAGAAACGCGCCTCCTGGCAGCGGGCTACCGAAAACGGTTTCAAGGTAGGCACCTTCGAAGAACTGATCCCCACAGCCGATCTGGTACTGAACCTGACTCCTGACAAGCAGCACACACCTGTGGTCAATGCGGTAATGCCCTTGATGAAGCAAGGTGCGACCCTGTCCTATTCCCACGGTTTCAACATAGTGGAAGAGGGGATGCAGGTGCGGCCGGACATCACTGTCATCATGGTGGCGCCTAAGTGCCCCGGTACCGAAGTGCGTGAGGAATACAAGCGTGGCTTTGGGGTACCGACACTGATCGCCGTGCATCCTGAGAATGATCCCAATGGCGACGGCCTGGAGATCGCCAAGGCCTATGCCAGTGCTACCGGCGGCGATCGTGCCGGTGTGCTGCACTCCTCGTTTATCGCCGAGGTGAAGTCTGATCTGATGGGCGAGCAGACCATTCTCTGCGGCATGCTGCAGACAGGGGCGATTCTGGGTTACGACAAGATGGTGGCCGATGGCGTTGAGCCGGGTTATGCCGCCAAGCTTATCCAGCAGGGCTGGGAAACCATCACAGAGGCGCTCAAACATGGTGGTATCACCAATATGATGGATCGCCTGTCCAACCCGGCCAAGATCAAGGCGTTTGAAATTGCCGAAGAGCTTAAGGTGTTGCTGACCCCGCTGTTTGAAAAACATATGGACGACATCATCAGCGGCGAGTTTTCCGCCACCATGATGGCCGACTGGGCCAATGACGACGCCAATTTGCTGCGCTGGCGTGAAGAGACCAATAACACAGGTTTTGAAAAGGCGCCGACCTGCGCCGAGCAGATAGATGAGCAGACCTATTTCGACAAGGGGATCTTCCTGGTGGCCATGATCAAGGCCGGGGTGGAACTGGCGTTCGATACCATGGTCGATGCCGGGATCATCGAAGAGTCGGCCTATTACGAGTCGCTGCATGAGACGCCGCTGATTGCCAACACCATAGCCCGTAAACGCCTCTATGAGATGAACGTAGTGATCTCGGATACCGCCGAATATGGCTGTTATCTGTTTAACCATGCCGCCGTGCCGCTGCTGCGTGACTATGTCAATGCCCTCTCTCCCGAGGTCCTGGGCGCCGGTCTCAAGGATTCGGGCAATGGGGTCGATAATCTGCGTCTGATCGAGGTCAACGAAGCGATTCGCCATACGGCCGTCGAGTATGTCGGTGCCGAGCTTCGAGGTTATATGACTGAAATGAAAAGGATAAACCTGCAAGATTGACGTAAACGTCAGCTTGATTGCCGCCGGCGGCAATCAAGCTGTTTAGGCGAGCCATTGGCGAGGGTGCCATAGCCAGGCCAAGTTGGAAGATTTTCAGGTTGTGAATTTTTTTGTTGTGTTCTGAAAACACTTTATGGTAATGGTTAATAAGTGCGCCGCCAAAGGGCTCGCCAAGCAGATAAATTGAATACAGGAAACTGTCTGAGAAATGTTTAACTTAAGCGCCAAGCTCCTCCTCGTGATTATTACCGTCGTGATTATTCCATCACAGCGGGGGCGGCTCGTGGCGCGACGACAGACCAGATAGGGTCAGAAATTGCAAACAAACCCCCCGCTCCGAAAGGACCGGGGGGTTTGTCGTTTCAGGGCCATTGAAAACTTAAACAGCAGCAAAAATAGGCGAGATAACAAGATGGAACAAGGGCAGAAGATCAGCGGCAGTGAAGCAGTTATCAAGGTATTGGCCGCCCATGGGGTGAACACGGTTTTTGGTTATCCCGGCGGAGCCATCATGCCTATCTACGATGCTCTCTACGACAGCCAGATCGAACATCTGCTCTCCCGTCATGAACAGGGCGCCGCCTTCGCCGCCGTCGGTTATGCCCGCTCAAGCGGCAAGACGGGCGTCTGCCTGGCTACCTCGGGCCCGGGGGCGACCAATCTGATCACCGCCTTGGCCGATGCGCTGCTGGACTCAGTGCCGCTGGTGGCCATCACGGGCCAGGTTTCCACCTCTGTGATAGGCACAGATGCCTTTCAGGAGATGGACGTGCTGGGCATGAGCCTGTCATGTACCAAACACAGTTTTATGGTGACCCGCGCCGAGGAACTGGTTGCTACCCTGTACCGCGCCTTCGAAATCGCCGCCTCCGGCCGTCCCGGTCCTGTGTTGGTGGATATCCCCAAAGACATCCAGCTTGCTCAAGTGGAATACAAGGCGCCGCTGCAGGCGGTGCCCGATGAGCCTGAGCTGGACCAGGCGGCTTTGGCAGAAGCCAACGCCTTGCTGGCGGCCGCGCGCCAACCCATGTTGTACGTCGGTGGCGGCGTCGGTATGGCGGGCGCAGTAGAGCCGCTGCGGGCCTTTATTCAGCGCAGCGGTATTCCTTCGGTGGCAACGCTTAAGGGGCTGGGCGCCATAGCCCACGGCACTCAAGGTTACCTGGGCATGCTGGGGATGCACGGCAACAAGGCCGCCAATCTGGCGGTGCAGCAGTGCGATCTGCTGCTGGTGATCGGTGCCCGTTTCGATGACAGGGTCACGGGTAGGCTGGAGAGCTTTGCCAGCAAGGCCAAGGTGATCCACCTGGATATCGATGCCGCCGAACTTGGCAAACTGCGCCAGCCGGATGTGGCCATGGATGGGGACTTAAGAAGCATATTGACGCAACTGGCGCCGCAAGCGCTGCAGATAGCACCCTGGCAGGCGGAAGTCGAGCACCTGCGGGCGCTGCACCAGTGGGATTACGCCCACCCAGGCTCACTCATCTATGCGCCGGCCATGTTGCGCCGTCTGGCCAACAAGCTGCCGAGTGACTCTGTGGTGAGCTGTGATGTCGGCCAGCACCAGATGTGGGTTGCCCAGCATATGCACTTTCGCCGCCCGGAAGATCATCTTTCCAGTGCCGGGCTTGGCACCATGGGCTTTGGCTTGCCGGCGGCCATAGGCGCGCAGATGGCAAGGCCGGATGCCACTGTGGTTACGGTTTCCGGCGATGGTTCTTTCATGATGAATGTGCAGGAGCTGACCACCATCAAGCGTCGTAAACTGCCGGTGAAGATACTTTTGATAGATAACCAGAAGTTGGGCATGGTGAAACAGTGGCAACAGCTGTTTTTTGAAGAGAGATACAGCGAAACCGACCTGTCCGATAACCCCGACTTTGTTACCCTGGCGTCCTCTTTCGATATCCCCGGACGCACCATCTACTCGGCCGATGAGGTTGAGCAGGCACTGGATGAGATGCTCAGTGCCAAAGGCCCCTTCCTGCTGCACGTCGCCATAGACGATGCCTTTAATGTCTGGCCGCTGGTTCCCCCCGGCGCCTCCAACTGTGAAATGATGGAACAAACGGAGAAGCGATCATGATCCATAATCTGGAATTGACCCTGGAACAACGCCCCGAAGTACTGGAACGTGTATTGCGGGTAACCCGCCACCGCGGCTTTACCGTCCGCGATATGCATATGACTTTGGCCGAGGATCAGCGCCTGCAGCTGGCAATGGCGGTCGACAGTGACAGAGCCATAGAACTGCTGAGCCGTCAGTTGACTAAGCTGGTAGACGTGGCCCGCTGCACTGTGCGGCCCGCAAGCAGCCTTTCCCGTACCGTCAACGGCTAACCAAGAATCATCAGAATAAGCGTAAGGAATTGAGCAATGCCCAAACTCAGATCAGCAACCAGTACCGAAGGCCGCAACATGGCCGGAGCCCGAGCCCTTTGGCGTGCCACAGGGGTCAAGGAAGGCGACTTCGGTAAGCCCATTATCGCCATTGCCAATTCCTTCACTCAGTTTGTTCCCGGTCATGTGCATCTGAAAGACATGGGCGCCCTGGTGGCATCGGCCGTCGAAGAGGCCGGTGGCATCGCCAAAGAGTTCAACACCATAGCGGTCGATGACGGCATCGCCATGGGGCATGGAGGCATGCTCTATTCCCTGCCTTCCCGTGAACTGATTGCCGACAGTGTCGAGTATATGGTCAATGCCCACTGCGCCGATGCTCTGGTGTGTATCTCCAACTGCGACAAGATCACCCCCGGTATGTTGATGGCGGCGCTGCGGCTCAATATCCCTGTGGTATTTGTTTCCGGCGGGCCTATGGAAGCGGGCAAGGCCAAACTGTCCGATAAGCTTATCAAGCTGGATCTGGTGGATGCCATGGTAGCGGCGGCCGATGACAGGGTATCCGATGCCGACAGCGATAAAATCGAACGCAGCGCCTGCCCAACCTGTGGCAGCTGCTCCGGCATGTTTACCGCCAACTCGATGAACTGCCTGACCGAGGCGTTGGGGCTGTCGCTGCCGGGCAACGGCTCCATGTTGGCGACCCACAGCGATCGGCGCGAACTGTTTCTGGAGGCGGGCAGAAGAGTGATGGCGCTGGCCAAGCGTTACTACTCGGATGATGATGTCTCGGTATTGCCGCGCAATATCGCCAACTTCAAGGCGTTCGAGAATGCCATGACCTTGGATATCGCCATGGGCGGTTCTTCCAACACTGTGCTGCACCTGTTGGCGGCGGCTCAGGAAGCCGAAGTGGATTTCACCATGACGGATATCGACCGTCTCAGCCGCAAGGTGCCGCATCTTTGCAAGGTGGCACCTTCGACCCCTAAATACCATATGGAAGATGTCCACAGAGCCGGTGGCGTAATGGGGATCTTGGGTGAGCTGGAACGCGCCGGTTTATTGCATACTGATGTTAACCATGTGGCTTCCGATGATGGCTCACTTGAGTTTGTGCTGGCCAATTATGATGTGATGCGCACAGAGTCTGCGAAGGTAAAAGACTTCTTCCGCGCCGGCCCCGCGGGGATTCCTACTACCCAGGCCTTCAGCCAGGATTGCCGCTGGCCATCGCTGGATACAGATCGCCGTGAAGGTTGTATCCGCAGCCGCGAGTTTGCCTTCAGTCAGGAAGGGGGCTTGGCGGTACTGTCCGGTAATTTGGCCGAGCATGGCTGCATAGTGAAAACCGCCGGGGTGGATGAATCCAACCTGAGGTTCAAAGGCGTGGCCAGGGTATATGAGAGTCAGGACGAGGCCGTTGCCGGGATCCTCGGTGGTGAAGTGGTCGCCGGGGATGTGGTGGTTATTCGCTACGAAGGCCCCAAAGGTGGCCCTGGCATGCAGGAGATGCTTTATCCCACCAGTTACCTCAAGTCCCGCGGTTTGGGCAAGGCCTGCGCCTTAATCACAGATGGCCGCTTCTCCGGCGGTACCTCTGGGCTGTCCATAGGCCATGTGTCACCGGAAGCCGCCTCAGGGGGCACTATCGCCTTGATTGAAAATGGTGACGCCATTGAAATCGATATCCCGGCCCGCAGCATCACGCTTAAGCTGAGCGATGCTGAGCTCGCCCAGCGCCGTGAGGCGATGCAGGCCAAGGGGCCTTTGGCCTGGAAGCCGTTGGCGCGGGTACGCCCTGTGTCGCTGGCGCTCAAGGCTTATGCCATGTTGGCCACCAGTGCCGACAAGGGCGCCGTGCGCGATCGCACTAAGTTGGAGGGCTAGTATGTTGGCGCTGGCATCCAAGAGTCAGCTGTCGCTGGCCAACTATTATCTGCAGAAGATCCTCTTGTCCCATGTCTATGATGTGGCGCGGGTTACCCCGCTGTCGAGTCTGAACAAGTTGTCGGCCCGTCTGGGCTGCCAGGTGTTTCTCAAGCGCGAGGATATGCAACCGGTACACTCGTTCAAATTGCGCGGCGCCTATAACCGCATCGCCGCCTTGAGCCCCGCTGAGTGTGAAAACGGAGTGGTATGTGCCTCGGCCGGTAATCATGCCCAGGGCGTTGCCATGTCGGCCTCGAGCCGCGGCGTCGACGCCGTGATAGTGATGCCAACCACCACCCCGGACATCAAGATAGATGCGGTGCGCCGCCTCGGCGGCAATGTGGTGCTTCATGGGCAGTCGTTCGATCAGGCCAATCAGTATGCCATGTCGCTGGCCCAGGATGAGGGGCGGGTGTTTATTCCCCCCTTTGATGATGAGGCGGTGATCGCTGGGCAGGGCACGGTTGCCCAGGAGATGCTGCAGCAGCAAAGAGATCTCGAAGTGGTGTTTGTGCCTGTGGGTGGCGGTGGCTTAATCGCCGGCATTGCCGCTTACTACAAAGCCGTAATGCCTGAGGTGAAGATCATCGGCGTCGAGCCGGAAGATGCCGCCTGTCTCAAGGCAGCGCTGGAAGCCGATGAACCTGTGACGCTGGAGCAGGTGGGTTTGTTTGCCGATGGGGTGGCGGTTAAGCGTATAGGTCAGGAGCCTTTTCGATTGGCGCGGGAATATGTCGATGAGGTGGTGACTGTCAGCTCAGATGAGATCTGCGCCGCGGTCAAGGATATCTTCGAAGATACCCGTGCCATTGCCGAGCCGGCCGGTGCTTTGTCGCTGGCCGGGCTGAAAAAGTATGTCGGTGACAAGGGCAAGGGCGAGAAACTGGCGGCGATTCTCAGCGGAGCCAATGTCAATTTTCACAGCCTGAGATATGTGTCCGAGCGCTGCGAACTGGGCGAGCATAAAGAGGCGGTACTGGCAGTGACCATTCCGGAAAGGCCGGGTTCCTTCCTGCATTTTTGTGAACTGCTGGAGCGGCGGGTGATGACAGAGTTCAACTACCGTTTCAGCGGGCGCGATCGCGCCGTGGTCTTTGCCGGGATCCGTCTTAGCGAAGGTGTCAGCGAGCTGCAGGCGATTGTCTCCCGCCTGGAGAGTGCCGGTTTTGCGGTGCAGGATCTATCTGCCGATGAGGCGGCCAAACTGCATGTGCGTTATATGGTGGGCGGCTTGCCACCCGAGCCTTTGGAAGAAAAACTGCTCAGCTTTGAATTCCCGGAGCATCCCGGAGCCTTGCTGCAGTTTCTCACGACATTGAAGAGCAAGTGGAACATCAGTTTGTTTCACTATCGCAACCATGGCGCCGCCTTTGGGCGGGTGCTGGCCGGCTTTGAAGTGCCCAAGGCCGATGAAGCCGCCTTTGATCAGTTTCTGGATGAGTTGGGGTTTGTCTGTCAGGACGAGACGGATAACCCCGCCTACCGGCTGTTTCTGGCGCGCCCAGGCCAGTGAGATCCTGAAAGGGAAAAGGTCGACTGTCTTCGCCAAAAGCAGGGGCAGTCCGGCGGTCAGTTTTATGCTATGGTCTTGAGTTATTATTCTAATCCGTACCCTGAAACCTCTTGTAAGGAGAGCCAAGATGTTTGCTGCACCCTCGGTTAGCGCTTTTAACCCTCCCCGCCGGATCCTGATGGGCCCCGGCCCTTCGGATGTCTATCCTCAGGTATTGGCGGCGCAGTCGCGGCCGACGGTCGGGCATCTGGATCCTCTGTTTGTGGCCATGATGGACGAGCTCAAGAGTCTCATTCAATATGCGTTTCAAACCCGCAACGAGATGACTATAGCGGTATCTGCCCCGGGCAGCGCCGGTATGGAGACCTGCTTCGTTAACCTGGTGGAGCCGGGCGAAAAGGTGATTGTCTGCCGTAACGGGGTGTTTGGCGACAGAATGCGCCAGAACGTCGAGCGGATTGGCGCCGAGGCGGTGATGCTGGATTTCGAATGGGGCACAGCGGTTGACCCAGAAGTGGTGGAAGCCGCGCTGAAGGCGCATCCCGATGCCGCCTTCCTGGCCTTTGTGCACGCTGAAACCTCCACCGGCGCGCTTTCCGATGCCAAAACGCTGTGCGCCCTGGCGCGTGAGCATGGCTGTCTGTCGATTGTCGATGCCGTAACTTCCCTCGGTGGCGTCGAGCTCAGAGTCGATGATTGGGGCATAGATGCCATCTATTCCGGCAGTCAGAAGTGCCTCTCCTGTGTGCCTGGGTTGTCTCCTGTGTCTTTCTCACCGGCCGCAGTGGCCAAACTCAAGGCGCGCAAGAGTCCGGTGCAGAGCTGGTTCCTGGACCAGTCCCTGGTGATGGGTTATTGGAGCGGTGATGGCAAGCGCAGTTATCACCACACGGCGCCTGTTAATGCTCTGTACTCACTGCACGAAGCGCTGCGGTTACTGGCCGAAGAGGGGCTGGAAAATGCCTGGCAACGCCACCGGGATATGCACCTTTTGCTGCGTCAGGGGCTTGAGTCCATGGGGCTAGAATTTGTGGTGGCCGAGCAGAGCCGCTTGCCGCAACTCAACGCGGTTTATATCCCGCAAGGTGTCGACGATGGCGCCGTGAGAAAGCAGCTGTTGGATAATTATAATCTGGAGATAGGTGCCGGTCTCGGCGCCTTGGCCGGAAAGGCTTGGCGTATCGGCCTGATGGGTTACGGTGCCAGACGGGAAAATGTTGCCTTGTGCCTGCGGGCTCTGGCCGAAGTGCTTAACTGATAGCCCGCCTTTAGATAAACGCCCCGTCCAATGACGGGGCGTTTTCGTTTCAGCCTTTACTCACAGCCCCTGTGAACCAAGGTTCCAGGCGGCGATAGCTGTGACTGCCGACATAGATAGCCAAGGCCGACAATATTCCGCCCAGCAGGGTCGAGGTCAACACATCGACACTCCAATGCATTCCCAGCAACATACGGCTCAGCCCCATCAGCAGCGCCCAGCAGATAAGCAGCGCCGGAAGCCAGAGATTGTTGTGCCTCAGCAGAAAGAAACTGCTGCACATAGTCAGGGTCACGGCAAAAATGGTGTGGCCGGAGGGAAAGGAAAACCCCGTTTCTATCTGCCAGTGGCGCTGGATCTGTGCCGAGATGGGCATATCCAGCGGTGATACCCCGGGAAGAACCTGTGCCAGCAGTTCCCTGCGGGCGTACTTGTCTATGCTGTAGAACTCCTTGATATCCAGATGCTGCTGGTGGGACAGCCATTCGATATAGGGCCGGGATTCGGCAAATACCAGCTTGAGCTGTTCATTGAGCAGCAAACACAGCACCAAGCCCAGCGAAGTGCAGAACATCATCTTCAGCCAGCTGCCCCTTGGCAGGATAAAAAAGCTGATGGCAAACACCAACAACACGGTGCTTACGCCCCAGGGCGCTGAACCGGACACGGTTAACCAGTACCAAAACTGAGCGGCGGCACTATCGAGATTGAGCCAGGGGAAGAGTGGCTCTGACAGGGAAAACAGCGCCAGCGGCAAGCTGAGCAGAAACAGCCAACAAATGGCCAGGGAGGTCAAAGGGACGGCTGCATATTTCATTAATACACCCTTATCGGAACGGACAAACCGCCATTGTGCCAGAGGGGAGGAACGCGGCAAGCATTAATGGCGTCCTCCATCGAAGTAGGCGCTTTGGGCGGCAGTTTGTCAGCACACTTGTAAAAAAACGGCTGCCCAAGTGTGGCAGCCGTTGGTTGGCAGTAAATATTACTCTTCAATTTGTTGGTGACGGGTGAGATACATGAGCACCAGCATGATCAGTACCAACAGTCCGGTTCCCATCAAGAGGGCGTAATCTTCCAGCTGGAGTATGGAGTAGAGTACGCCGTAGAGACTCGCCAGCATGGCCGCAACTATAGCTCCTTGGCGCCGACTGCCACTGGCACTGGCAACATAAAGCGGAATGCTGAGCAGGGGAACAGCCGCGGCCACCAGATAAGCGGTTAAAAACAGCAGGTGTTCCGACAGCGACAGCAGCAATAGATAGAAGAGACACATGGCGCCACCCACCATCAGATACTGTACTGCGCTGAGGCGTGACTTGTTGCCCAGCTCGAAGATCAACAGCAGTATGTAGGTCAGTAAGATAAAGAGTATGCCGTACTTGAGCGACCTTTCTATCTTGCCGTAGTGAGTCACGGGTTCGAACAGGGTAACACTGGCACTGATCTCGGTGAGATCCCGGCCATCACTGGCGCGGAATACCTGAGGGAAGTTACGACTCAGATGGCTTATCTGCCAGTTGGCATCAAAACCTTCAGTGCTGAGATTACGGCTAGCGGGCAGGTAACCCTGGAAGCTGGGATGCGGCCAATCGGCATGGATATCTATCTGGCTCAGTTCTGCCAGTGGCAGTACTTCCAAGCCCTCGGAACCCCTGAGGCTGAGCTGGAAGGTCAGGTGATATTCACCTTGGCTCGGATCCAGAGCTATGGTGCGATGAAAGCCGCGGCCAAGGCCGTCTGTGTTGTCTAGGCCTGTACCTGACATCAAGCTGGGCATGTCCTGCTCACCAGCCAGATTAAAACGGCTGACCGTCTCAATAGCCTGGTTGGCTGAAACGCCGAACACCAGCCGGGCCTGGTTATAATCAAAGCCGAGTAGGCCGGGGATATTGACCTTGGGCAGTTCGAAGTTGGCCTGGCCCTTGACTTGTCCCAGATACACGAGTGACTGATAGATACCGCGATGGCGGAATTCGTGCTGCAGACCAGCATCCAGCGTCATGCCTTTGGGCAGGATCAAGAGTTCATCGCTGTAAACCTGGCGACTACGGTGCTGTTTGCCGTCGATATTGCTGTCGGAGATCACTTCGTAGCGAAACGGCAGTACCAAAACCGGACCGGCCAAGGTTTGGGCATCGCCCCAGGTGTGGCCTATCTCACGCACCACTTGGCGATAGAGGCTTTCTCTATCTTGGCTGAGATCCTGGATCATTCCCAATGGGATCAATGACAACAGGCCCACCATGGCCACAGCAAAGAGTTTGAGCGTTAATTTGGATTTGAATTGAGGCAGCGCCGCTTGGCCGTTTTGTTTCTTCATCGCACTTTTCAGCAGCAGATAAGCCCCGAAACCCATGGCACCAAGAAAGGCCAGCGCTATCACCAGGACGATAATTTCAAACATCAGGTATGTTCCTTTAACCTATAGTGGCTGCATTAGAACAGATTTGACTGGAGATATCATGACAAGTCGCTGATCAATAATGGCAAAATTGTGGCAATCTTGTTTTCTGAGTAGTGGGCAAAAAAGGTTTATGCACGATTGTCACATTTATTATGACAATGTGGTCGTAATTGAAACATCTATAATGAGTGTGAATCAATGCTGCAGTCATTTAAAATAACCGCCTATACAATCTGCTGTGAAGATTCCTATGAAGTACTTTTCCAAAATCTGTTGGATGCCGGCTGTGTTCTGTTTGCCCCTGCATGCCGAACTGGCCGATTTTGACGACTATGGTCCGCTGCGGGTCTACGCCCAGTCTCCCCTGCAGTCCAGTAGTCTGACTCCTATGTTGCGCTCGGGCTTTTCCATGGCCGAGGGGCAAAAAGAGTGGTATCTGACCGGTAATATGGCCAGTGTCTGGGCCGAGACAGACGATTATCTGGCCGACTATTATCACAACGCTTTGACTGCGGGTCTCAAGTGGCAAATCGATGACCGCTGGATGCTGGATGCCAACTACACTTGGCGTTTCAGTGGCAATAATCATTTGGATTCGCTGACCATGTGGTTTCACGATGCCTTCGGCTTCGATCAGAATGGGCGTGAACATCAACCGCGAAATCAGAATCAGATTTACTCCAAGCAACACGATATCAATCTCAGTGATTTTGGTGGCGAGACGATGAATAACGCCTTCAATATCTACCTGGGGTATCAACTGCTGCAAAACGAGCACCATGGTCTGTCTGTTGGGGCCAGTCTGTATTACAACTATGTGGGTTCGGGCCCTTTTGCCAATGAGAACTTTGAACAGGCGTTGCAGCTTAACTACAGCTATCGCAACGGTCGGCACAACTTCCATTCAACACTCGGCTTGAGCTTCCGTGAGGATGAGGAAGTGTTGTCGGATATGCCCTATGAGTCCAACGCTTTGATGCTTGGCCTGGGCTATGAATATCGTGTTGGTCGTCATGGTTGGATGCTGGAGTACCACAGATATGAGGGGATGACAGAGGCCGATGATGACTTCTCTGAAGCCTCCAATGAAGCCTTGCTGGGCTACCGTTATTATCTGGATCGCGGTGCCATAGAGTTTACTGTGATTGAAAACTTCCTCAACATGGATAACAGCACGGATATCGCCTTTACTCTGGGCTATCGGCATATGCTCTAACTTTAGCCGTGTTAAAACATAAGGCCGCTCATGAGCGGCCTTATCTATTCTTGGGCGAGATGTATTACTCCGCCTGTTCAGCCTTGGCTTCCAGAGCCTCGACTCTGGCTTGCAGGGCTTCCAGCTTTTCGCGGGTCTTGAGCAATACATGCTGCTGTACTTCAAACTCTTCCCGGGAGACCAGATCTAGTTTCAGCAACTGGTGTTGCAGTACTTGCTTGCTGCGTTCCTCAAACTCACCGGCAAATTGCTTCAGCCCTGAAGGCAGGTTTTCGCTCAGCTGTTTGGCTATTTCTTCAATTTTCTTGGGGTTGATCATCTCTTTAATCCACTGGCAAGGTTTTAACTGATTGTAACTTATAGGCCGTACTGAACCCAAGGTTAACCTAAGGAAGGTGCGAACAAGTCCCATGTGTGCTCTGCGTCGGTTTACAGGCCTAGATGCAAGGCGTGGTTCGCAGCAAATGGCCCTAGTCCTTTGCAAGAAGCACTTCCCTAAGGGGATTTTGGGGCTGCCTCCGGCACTGATTCTGGTATGATCTCAGCCTCTAAACCTGCCTTGTGTGAGATATCGATAACCTATGAAGCTCAATCCTGCCCAGAATGAAGCCGTCCATTATGTTTCCGGTCCCTGCCTGGTATTGGCTGGAGCCGGCAGTGGCAAAACCCGGGTTATCATCAACAAGATAGCCCATCTGGTGCAGAAGTGTGGTTATCAGGCCAAGCATATCGCCGCTGTGACTTTTACCAACAAGGCAGCACGGGAGATGAAAGAGCGGGTGGCTCAATCCATGGGCCGCAAGGAAGCCAGGGGGTTGTGGATCTCTACCTTCCATACTCTGGGGTTGGAAATCATCAAGCGTGAACACAAGACATTGGGCCTCAAAGCCGGCTTCTCTCTGTTCGATGATCAGGACACCTTGGCGCTACTCAAAGAGCTGACTCAGGACGAGCTGCAGGAGGATAAAGATCTGCTGCGGGCGTTGGCGACTATGATCTCCAATTGGAAGGGGGGCTTGGTGATCCCGGATCATGCCCGCAAGATAGCCAAGGGTGAACAGGAGCAACTGTTTGCACTTTTGTATCAGCGTTATGCCCAGCACATGAAGGCTTACAATGCACTGGATTTTGACGATCTTATCCTGCTGCCGACCCTATTGCTGCGGCATAACGCCGATGTTAGAGCCCGTTGGCAGGCGAAGATCCGTTATCTGCTGGTGGATGAATATCAGGATACCAACACCAGCCAGTATGAACTGGTTAAATTGTTGGTGGGAGAGCGGGCGCGTTTTACTGTGGTAGGCGATGATGACCAGTCCATCTACTCCTGGCGTGGTGCCAAGCCACAAAACCTGGTGCTGCTGGGCAAAGACTTTCCTGAGCTCAAGCTCATTAAGCTGGAACAAAACTATCGCTCCAGTCAGCGAATATTGCGGGCGGCCAATATTCTGATCGCCAACAATCCCCATGTGTATGATAAGTCGTTGTTCAGTGAGCTGGCCTATGGCGAGCCGCTGCGGGTACTGTTTGCCGCCAATGAAGAGCAGGAAGCGGAGCGGGTGGTGGCCGAAATCATTCGCCACAAGTTTATGGGTAAGACCAGCTATGGTGAATACGCCATTCTCTATCGGGGAAATCACCAGTCTCGCTTGTTGGAGCGGGCGCTGATGACTAACCGTATTCCCTATAAGCTTAGCGGTGGCACCTCATTCTTTGCCAGAGCCGAAATCAAGGACATCATGGCCTATCTGCGCTTGGTGGTGAATCCGGATGACGATAACGCCTTTCTGCGTATCGTCAACCTCCCTAAGCGCGGAATTGGTCCGGCAACCTTGGAAAAACTGGGGAATTTCGCCAACCAGAAACATATCTCCATGTTTGAGGCGATTTTCGACGCTGAATTGAATCATCACCTGCCTCCGGCGGCCATGGGCTCACTGTATGAGTTTGGTCGCTTCATCGTCGATACCGGTGAAATTGCTCAACGCGGTGAGGGGGTTGATGCCATCAAGCAGTTGATCCGCAAGATAAACTACGAAGACTATCTCTACGAGACCAGCACCAGCGCCAAGGCAGCCGAGATGCGGATGAAGAACATCTCCGAGCTGTATCGCTGGGTGACAGAGATGCTGGCCGGTGATGACCTGGATGAGCCCATGAGCCTGCCCGAAGTGGTCAATAGGCTGACGCTTAGAGACATGATGGAAAGAAACAATGAGGATGAAGGCGGCGATCAGGTGCAGTTGATGACGCTGCACGCCTCCAAGGGACTGGAGTTTCCTTATGTGTTTATGGTGGGGGTGGAAGAGCGAATTCTGCCGCATCAAACCAGCATAGATGAAGACAATGTCGATGAAGAGCGGCGTCTGGCTTATGTTGGCATCACCCGGGCTCAGAAAGAGCTGTGGTTTATGCTCTGCCGTGAGCGGCGCCAATTCGGCGAAACCATGCGCTGTGAACCCAGCCGCTTCTTGATGGAACTGCCTCAGGACGACCTTATCTGGGAAAATCGCAAGCCGCAACAGAGTGAGCAGCAACGAATGGAAACCGGCAAGGCCAATATTGCCAACCTGCGGGATATGTTCAAGAAGTAACTGTTAGAGTCGTCTTCAAGGCTCTATTCAGGCACAAACCTGGGATGTCGTATCTATGCTCTCGGTGCTGTTATTATGACTGTCTGTAGTGCTCAAACGATGGCCCAGCGCCTGTCCCTGGCCAGCATTAAAGCCTATCTGTGTCAGTTGCTGTTTCTGTTCTTGAGTGTTGACGCCATCCAATACCAATTCAAGCTCCAGTGCGCCGGCACTCAAGTGGATCGCTTTGAGCAAGCGTTTATGATGAGGGCTCTGCAGATGTGACACCAGGCTGGCATCGAGCTTCAAAATATTGACTGGCAAGAAAGACAGGCTAACCAAAGGGCTGTAACCACTACCGTAGCCGGTGATCCCCAGGGTGACCCGCAAGCGTTTAAGTACTTCAAAACCATTGATATGGTTTTCCAGATCTCTAGATAAGGCTTGTTCGTTGAAAAACAGGCAGAGATCGGTAAGTGGGAAGCGGCAGTTTCTTAGGCTGTTTTTCAGACTGCGCAGCGCATGTTTATGCTTAAGGTGTTGGCTACAGATGGCCAGATGCAACTTGGTACCTGTGGCCAGTTGCAGTTTGGGCAGTTCACTGTTGAGCGCCTCTATCGCATATCTATCCAACTCCAGCTGCAAGTTGGCCTGCTCTGCCAAATTGGCGAGTTGTGGTTGTTTGATTTTACCGTGTTGTGGATGAGGCCAATACAGGCGTACATCCAGGGCTTGTAGCTGCCCGGTCTCGAGATCCTGCACCGGGAAGTAGCTTAGCCGAATGTGCTGGCTATCCAGTGCGTTTCTCAATTCATTTTCCAAACTCACATCCTGCATGAGTTGCTGATGTGATTTCTCATCGAACACAACATAGCAACCCTTGCCGCGCGTCTTTGCCATATACATGGCAGTGTCGGCATCTCGCAAAATGGATTCACTGGTGTCATCCCTATGATGACCACTGACGGCTATACCAATACTGGCGCCGGAGTTGAACTGTTTATTGGCCAGTTCATAGGGGCGAGAAAGTTCTTTGAGGATCCGCTCGGCGACTTCCTTGGCATCGTCGGCCGTACGCAGGCCATCCAGCAAAATCACAAACTCATCGCCACCGAGACGAGCAAGGGTGTCGTTGTCGCGAATACAAAGCTTGAGGCGGATGGCGGTCTCAACCAGAAACTTGTCGCCTTCCAGATGCCCCAGGGTATCGTTAATCAACTTGAAACGGTCAAGGTCGATAAACAGGATGGCAAACCTATCTTGTACATGGCGGCGGTTATGCTTAACGGCCTGGCTCAAGCGTTCCATAAACATCAGTCGATTGGGCAGACCCGTTAGACCATCGTGTTTGGCATCGTGCAGCAGTTGTTGCTCAGCCTTACGACGTTGGGAGATCTCTTTTTGCAATTCTTGGTTGGCGTTGGCCAATTCACGGGTACGCTCCAGGATCTTTTCTTCCAGTTCCTCGTTGCTGCGCTTTAGGGCTTCGGTGGCTAGCTTACGTTCGATGGCCGTGGCTATATGCTGCGACACAAAGGTCAAGAGCTCGAGATCCTTGAACTGATAGTTCTGGTGCTTGCTGAAACTATAGATGGTCAGGGCGCCAGCAATCCTGTCTTGAATAAACAGTGGTACGCCAATCCACTGGTGCATGCTCTGGGTATGATTGAGCTCTGGGGCTTTACTATAAATCTCTTTAACCTTGACTAAGGTTTGAATATCGCTCTGGCCCAATAATATCGGGCGTTTTAATCTGAGCAGGTACTCCACCAGTCCATCCATTAGTGGACGGCTTTTGGGAGGCTGTTTGCCTAGTTGGGATACGTAGAAGGGAAATCGTAATTCGGTGGCTGTGTCATTCAGCAGAGCTATATAACAGTTGCTCGCGGGGAGCAGATGGCTGAGAACTCGGTGCAACTCGATATAAAACTCACTGTCATCCAGATTGGAAGAGGAGAGTTCGGCTATTTCAAACAAAGACTGTTGTAGTCTCTCGGCGCGGCGTCTCTCATAGACCTCCTGTTTCAGTTTATCGTAGGCCTGGCTTAGCTCCTGGGTTCTCTGGGAAATGGCTTGTTCCAGTTGTTCATGATGTCTTAACCGTTCCATGGCTCCGGCGATGTGATGACTGATGAAGGTCATCAATTCAAACTCCATCTCGCCGTAAGAGCTGGCCGGATCATAGCTCTGTACCACTAAGACACCAATGGAATTACCATTTTGCATGATGGGTACCCCTAACCACTGATGGCAAGGTGATCCAAGTGTCTTAATTTCACCTGTGGCGGCTAATTTTTCAGCCTTGCGTTCATCACAAAGCAGGGGCTTGGCGGTTCGCAGCACATAGCCGGTGAGGCCCTGCATTAAAAGATCAGACAGCTCTTGTTCCGGATAAAGTTCGGATGGGTGGGAGTCTTTCTCATCGGAAAAAAAAGGCAGCTCCAGAGCTTTTCTCTGGGGATCGAGCAGGGAAATATAAAAATTGTCGGCGCGGATGAGTTTTTTTAGGTGCAGGTGCATGCCCTGATAGAAGCTCTCCATTGAGGTCGCCTTATTGGCTATATTGGAGATTTCCAGCAGTGCGTTTTGGGTGGCTTCGGCTCTTTTATACTTGGCAGCCAGGTGCTTGAGTCTGATGACCCGTTTTTTTAAACTCGATAGTTCCTGAGCCGAATGCCGATGGAGAGTGTCATCCCTAAACATGTTACCCGCCAAGGAATAATTGCAATATAATAGTTGTGTGCTTTTCAATCAAAGGATAGGAATAGCATGAAATACGGTATTATCCAAGTCAATTTTTTGGCTGGTGTCGAATAATTGTTGTACCGTTTGAGTCAAAACTTGAGCAAACAATCGAAAAAAAGCAAATCAGGTGTAGACATGGAGAGTAAATCCTCCTACTATTTGCGGCGCTGATACGGCGGGCGCCCATAGCTCAGCTGGATAGAGCGCACCCCTCCGGAGGGTGAGGCCGAGGGTTCGAATCCTTCTGGGCGCACCAGTTTGATTCGACTGTGTCAGTGAAAGAAATATCAGTGGTGATTGTAGCTCAGTTGGTAGAGCCCCGGATTGTGATTCCGGTTGTCGTGGGTTCAAGTCCCATCAGTCACCCCACTTCTTTCGTGAAGCAAATCAGCTTCAAAACTTACGGTGATTAGCGCAGCCTGGTAGCGCATCTGCTTTGGGAGCAGAGGGTCAGAGGTTCGAATCCTCTATCACCGACCAAATTTTATTTATCTGACTGCAAGTCGGGTAACAGCTGGAAAGTATTTCGGTGATTAGCGCGGTTTGGTAGCGCATGCCGATTTGGCAACCAGAGCGGAGCAGAGGGTGACCCTCTATTTGCAAAGGTAACCAGCAATACAGTATTTCGGTGATTAGCGCAGCCTGGTAGCGCATCTGCTTTGGGAGCAGAGGGTCAGAGGTTCGAATCCTCTATCACCGACCAAAACATTTAAGCCCCTGAGAAATCAGGGGCTTTTTTGTTGGTGTTTTTAACACTCAAAGCCTTCCTGTCTTCATCCTAAGTGCGTAAGTGTTTTGGAACTTCTCTATCTCTAACCGCTTAGGATAAGAGAAAGGCTCCACAACGGAGCCTTAAATCAAGTTACTCCACATTCACCGGCGGTGAAATAAAGCCTTGGTATGCTTGGGTCTTGAGTGGCGTAAAGCGCTCCAACTGACCCTTCTCCTGAATACCTGTGACTATCACATCGATTTCCAGTCCTCGGGCCACGTTCACCAGTGCCCGGCACAGTTCGCTGTTGTGCTGGTTTTCATCATATTGTGCGAAGGATTGGTCCAGCTTGACGTAAGCCGGCCGCAGGCTTTGCAGATAAGACATAGAGCCGAACTGACGGCCGAAGTGGTCTATCCCTATGCTGGCGCCATTGTCGCGGATAACGGTACACAGCGCCTGGCAGGCATCGATATCGGTATAGATGGCGGCTTCCGGTAATTCAAAGGCCAACCGGCTTGCATGGCGACTGTTGCGCAGGAAGTGATTAAGCCATTCGTGGAACTTGGGATCGCTGATGCTGTGATGGGTAAGGTTAACCGCAATAGCTTCGGCATTTTTCTCCAACAACTCATCTTCGCTGATCTTTTCAATCAGGCAGCGGTCGAGCAGGCTACCCAAGGACAATAGCTCGACATAGGGCATGAACTGGCCGGCGTGTACCAGTTTGTCAGCTATCTGCAGCTGACAGAAAAGCTCCCGCTGCAGTACGTTGTCAGAGTCCTGATAGTGCACTGGCTGCCAACGGAAACGGAACTGCTTACGGTTAATTGCTTCGGTAAGCTTGTCGCGCCATTGTTCGCGGCTGAACAACTGCTGCTCATTGGTCTCTAACCAGTGATATACCTTGCCTTCCTTGAGGGCGATTTGCAGGGCGTTGTCCGAGCGTGCCAGTAGTTCAGAGCTGTTCATCTGTCCTATGCGCTCGGCAATACCTATGGCGTAGTCTTCATTGGGTTTGCAACCCGCCTTGACCATTTCCTGATTGATGGTGCGGATCAGAGTTTGCAGGTACTTACTCAGCTGTTCACGCTCGACATTGGTAACCAGGAAAGCGAATTCATAGGCGGCAATGCGAGCTATAACAGATTCACTGATTTCGCCCAGTTCATGCTGCAGTTTTTCCGAGAGCAGCTTGATGGTTTCGTCTCTTACTTGATAACCATATTTACTGTGGACTTCTTCTAGCCAGTCAAACTTGGCCATCATCAGGGCGCCGCTGCCGGGTTCGCCGAGCCAACCACCTATTCGGCCCATCATATACTGGCGGTTGGGTAAGTTGGATACCTGATCGATCAGGTTCTTCTTACGCAGCGCGGTGACTTCTTCGTCCAAGGAACTGAAGATTTTTTTCAGTTGGGCCGACATGCTGTTGAAGGCGTTGACAACATCTCTGAGTTCCAGAGTTTTGGGCAGCGGCATATCCGGTCCGAATTCCCGTTTGGCAATGCTCTTGGCATGTTCGGCAATAGAGTGTAGTGGACTGAGGATCCAGGTTAGACCGAGGCGTGCAAACAGAATGGCAATCAAAAATAGGATTGAAAAGGCTATTAGGGTATGGCTCATAATGCGCCATAACTCGTGGTAGCCAAACCCGGGGTGTGCAGTAATTTCCAGCTTGGCCAACTGCAACCAACCCGAAGTGATGGTGCTTTCCTTACGTAATGGAGTGAAGATCCCCAGATCGATAAACCATTGGGGTACATCTTCGATGCGGATATTGTTATTCCAGGTTTGCTGTTTTCCGTCGACCAACCAGGTGAGTTTAACCTCTTGGTAATAGCCACCTTCGAAAATGACATTGACCATGGTTTCTACGGTGGCGAGATCTCCGGCTTCCAACGATGGAACCAACATCAAGCCTAAAGAGTGGCTGACATTATTAAGGTCGGATTCCATCTGCTCAGTCAGAAAGTTCTGGGTCTCATTGAATTGTACATAGCCCACACTGGCGACAACCAAGAGAAACAGCCCAAACAGTAACGAGTATATCTGTCGAAACAGTGTCATTGCTGTAGCTACTCCAGTTTTAATTTTGGCTGACGTAAGCGATCAGCCCCTAATCTGTGTCTCAGGTCATTCCACTTTTCTAAGCGAGCGGATGAGCCTGCCAATACACCGCGTCCTTTCTCTTTGTTCAGCCACAATTGTTTACCGTTAAAGCTGTACACAGGGATCAGGTCTCTGCGTTGCGTTGCCGGTTTGAGCTCGCGATCCAGGTTGTCCAAAATGAGTGGAACAGAGGAGGGCGTCTCATAATAGGCCAGTACCATATGGTACTGATTAACACTGGTTGCCTTAACCATGGTGATGCGCATCTTGTCTTCAGGTATGCCCAACTGCAGCAGAGTGAAGTATTTGGCAATGGAGAAGTCTTCACAGTCACCGCCATTTACTCCGATAAACTCTAAAGGGGTGGCCCAGTAGTTAGCCATCCCCCAGAGTTTGCTATCATCTACAAAGCGAAACAGGTTAAAGAAGTTGTTTACCTTGGTGATTTTCCCCATATCGTCCAACCCTTGCGCCTCGTCCAGTATTTTGAACCAGGCTCTGGCTCTGAGGCCAGCCCGCTCACCATAGTGAGATTCCATTGTTCTGGTAATGCTGTTGGCATCGAGTCGTTGGGTTGATGCAGCGTACAGGCATGACACGGCCAGAGTCGATGCCAGTACTGTATAATGGCAGACCCTTCGGAGCAGTGAATACTGATTGAGCCTGCCTGTCATATGGGGATATCAAGGTCCTATTTCGCTTCTTGATCCACAGTGTAGATGTTCCACTTCATATCGGCCATAGTGTCTTCGCCTGTTACTTCGGCGATCACTCGGCGGTTACGCTTGTGGGCCAGTTGCGTATCTGTTGGATCTACCGGTCTATCGTAACTGTAACCTATGGCGGTCAGTCTATCGGCAGTAATGCCGAATTGATCTTCAAGTACCTTGGTTACGGCGTTTGCCCGATTCTGTGACAGCTCGAGGTTATGCTCATAGCTGCCGGTACGGCTACAGTGTCCTTCAATAGTCACCTTGGTGCTGGGGTATTGCTTCATAAAGTCTGCAATGACACCAATTTGATCATAGTACTGAGGATCTATGTAGAAGGAGTCGTTGGCAAAGAGTATTTTCAACTCGGAACGTTCATTGATAGGCTTGATCTTACCACAGCCGTAGTTATCAATGTTGGCCCCTTCCACGGTACCTGAGCAGCGCTCACGGGCCTCGATAACACCGTCTCTGTCGTGATCGTTGAGGTCGTTGACCTGAGCCGTCGGCTGATCCATGGAAACTGTGTCACGCATTGAGCAGCCCGCCAGTATGGCGACGCTAAGCAGAGTGATAAAGAGTTTCATTATTTAACTCCTCCTTCATATTCACGCTCCCCTTTCCATACATCGGGGCGAGTGACTCTAAGCGAGTCGAGTAGTTGACCTGTGGCATTGAGTACGCGGTATTTGGCAATCACTTCATCATACTCGGCGGTCAGATAGTCTTTTCTGGCTTCAAACAGCTCGTTCTCGGTATCCAGCAAGTCGAGCAGGGTACGCTGACCCAGGTTAAATTGCTGTGAGTAGGCGACTTGAGTGTCCTTGGCGGCAATGACATGATCGCGAATGTATTGCTTCTGTGGCCCCAGGAACTCGTAAGCGTTCCAGGCGAGGTTGGCACCTTCAACCACTTCACGATAGGCTCGCTCACGGATCTCTTTCGCTTCACCTATCTTGTAGCTGGCCTCTTTCTCGCGAGCTAAGTCGCGGCCACCGGCAAACAGATTGTAACGAACCCTGACCATAGCCAGAATGTCATTGTTGTAACCACCGACATTTTGGCTGGCGATCCGGCTATAACCGTCTTCACCGTCTAGGTCGTTGTTCATGTTACCTTCTACTTCCAGAGTGATCTTGGGGTAGTAGTTGGATTGAGCCGAAGACTTCTCATATTCGGCGGCGCGGATATCACTGGCGGCCGATTTGAGAATGGGATGGTGCTCCTGGGCCATCTTGATGCTGGAGTCTATGTCTGCCGGTAACATATCGGCATCCGGAACCGGTACTATCAGGTCTTCCGGTTGCTGATGGGTGATACGGAAAAACTGACTCTTGGCATCGAGGAAGTTATTGCGTGCCGATACCACGTTGGCGTTGGCGCGGGCCAGGCGCCCCGTGATTTGCGACAGATCCGCCGTAGAACCCAGGCCCGAATCAGTACGTTGCTTGATCTGTTCGTAGATATCCTGGTGGCTCTTGAGGTTCTTCTCGGCCAGTGTCAATACCTGCTCGGTACGTATATAGTTGATATAGACCTTGGCAACATCCAGCGCCATATCTTCGGCAGCGGCAAACAGCGCCCATTGATCGGCACTGGCTTCGAAGCTGTATCTGTCGACTTCACTGCTGGTAAAGAAGCCATCGAACAACATCTGCTTGATACTGACGCCAAATTCACCCCGTTTGAGTTCAATTTCATCATCCGTGGTGCCGGCCAAACGACGCCGAGTGGCCGGACTGTCTGTGTATTCATAGCCGTAGCCACCGGTAATATCTACCGTTGGCATGTAACCGGCTATGGCCTGGTTTACCTGTTCTTCTCGAGCCTTGAAGCGGTTAAAGGCGAGCCGTAGTTCCGGGTTGGTATCCAATGTTTGCGCTACGGCTTGTTCCAGGGTCTGACTAAACCCTGCCGTGGGCAACATCAGCCCGGTAATCGCCAGTGCCAAGGCACTGGGTTTCACCAGCCGAGTAACTTTCTTGTTCATGCTAAACCCTCCAGGTTTATTGTGACTTTGAGCCTAGCGTTCTCTTAACGCTGTTTCTTTGGCCCTTAGAATGGGATTAAGTATGTACTCAAGGACAGTTCTTTTCCCGGTAATTACGTCAACAGAGGTCAACATGCCGGGAATAATGGGCATCTCAGTGCCATCGTCTTTAATTAAACTGGACTCTTCGGTCCGCACTTTTACCAAATAAAAGCTGTTGCCTTCTTCATCCTGAGTGGTGTCTGCACTTATCTGTTCCACTGTGCCTTTCAACCCACCGTAACGAGTAAAATCATAGGCGGTCACCTTAACTATGGCGGGCAGTCCCGGATGCAGGAAGGCGATATCCTTTGGCAAAATTCGTGTTTCGATCAGCAGTTGGTCTTCGGAAGGAACTATCTCCATAATATCGATACCTGGCTGAACAACCCCGCCTAATGTGTTGATATTTATGGTTTTGATAGTTCCATTCACCGGGGAGGTGATGACGGCCTTGCTGACTTTATCCTTGGTGCCTACCTGGGCCTCATTCATTCTTGCCAGCTTGGCCTGCATTTCGTTCAGTTGTGCGCGGGAGTCGGCGGCATAAACCAATACGGCTTCCCGGCGTTTGAGAATGGCTTCATCCATGTTGGCCTTGAGCTTGGGACGCATCACCCTGAGGGTAGCTAGTTCGCCTTGAATATCGTTAACCGTGCGTTCCAGCTTCAAGAGTTCCACTTCGGGCACTATGCCTTTTTGTGCCAAAGGTTTGGTCAGCTCCAGCTCGCGGCTGACCAAGCGATAACTGGTGCTGAGGGTGCCGATTTTTGAGGTTAACTCTTCGGTTTCCTGCTGCCGCTGCTGGATTTGCCTGGCTTGGATCTCCACCTGGTTGCTGAGATTATCCAGACGGCCGGCGTATTCATCCTGTTGGCGCTTGACCAGTTCAGGTTCTTTTTCTGTCAGCTCGGCAGGAAATACCAGCGGGATCTTGGTGATCTTTAGCTGTTCGCGCCAGTCGTTGGTCATGTCTGAGATGAAGATGCTGTTCAGCTCGGCCTGCAGGCGAATAACATTGGCCTGCAGGCTATAGACCTCTTGTTCTTGCTGGGCGGCATCGGAACGGAAACGGGTATCGTCTATGCGTACCAGGGGCTCCCCCTGTTTGACCAGCATACCTTCTTGAACGTACATCTCTTTCAAAATGCCGCCATCCAGGCTTTGGATGACCTGTACCTGGGAAGAGGGGATCACTTTACCCGTGCCCTTGGTGACTCGGTCGAGGGAGGCGAAATAGGCCCAAGTGAGGAAGCAGAGCATCATGGCTGCCAGCGACCAGATGATCAATCTGTGGCTGGTGGGAGCATCTGTCATCATGGCGCCGTAGACATCATCTACCATTTCCAAGTCATCAGAAGTCAGGTGCTTGCTCATGTTACTTGCCTCCTGCCATCAGCCCTTGGTTGAGCTTTTCAAGCACTTGGTTTTTCGGGCCATCGGCAATAATATGGCCCTTATCCATCACTATGATACGGTCCACTAAGTTCAGCAAGTGCATTTTGTGAGTGATAATGATCAGGGTTCTATCACGGCTGACATTATGCATGGAACGCATAAATTGCTTCTCGGCCCTGGCATCCAAACTGGCTGTGGGCTCATCCATTAACAGCACCGGCGGGTCATTGAGAATGGCTCTGGCTAAGGCCACTATTTGCCGCTGGCCTCGGGATAGAGAATGTCCGCCTTCACCTACTTGTTGATCCAAGCCTTCTGATTCCATATCGGTAAACAGATTGACTCCTGAGAGTTGTACGGCTCGGATCAATTGATGCTCGGTGACCTGACGGGTACCGAAGAGAATATTGTCCCTGACTGAACCGTGGAACAGGGTGACATCTTGTGGCAGATAGCCGAAGTTACGGCGTAGATCGCTCGGGTGGATCTGGGCGCTGTCTATGCCATCGTACCTCAGGCTACCATTGCTGGGTTTGAACAGTCCGATAAGTAGTTTGGCCAAGGTACTCTTGCCACTGCCGTTGCGGCCTATGATGGCGATACGTTCACCAGGGTTAATTCGCAACGAAAAGGGATTTAAAACCGTTTTTTCTGAACTTGGGTAACTGAAACTGAGATTATCGGCCTCAATCTTGCCCATCAGACGCTGTTTGCTGACCAGGTGACCTTTGTTTTCAAATTCATCTTCTTGGGTCATGATCTGATCCAGCTGTCTCAACGCGCTGGCAGTTTGGTTGGCTCGGGTCATTAAATTAGCCAGCTGTGCCATAGGTGCAACGGCCCTGCTGGCAAGCATCACAGCGGCAATGATCCCACCCATGGATATATCATTATCGGCAACCCGGTAGACCCCGAGAATGACTACACTGACAACGGTTAGTTGCACCACAAAGTTGGCGACATTGGCTACGGAGTTGGAAAGCTTTTTCGAGCGCAGCTGCCAGTTGGCTGTGTGACCTATCATCTGCTGCCAGGCTTTTTGTACCAGGCCTTCCGCGCCGTATGACTTGATGGACTCCAGAGAGGCGAGACTCTCAATCAAATGGCCGTGCTTGAGGCTGGCAAATTTATTGCTTTCCTCAATGGCTGTCTTGAGCCTGGGTTGAACAATTAAGGTATAGCCGATGATGATGAGGCTAGCGACAAGTGGGATCAACGCCAGATCGCCAGCAACCAGATAGATTATCAACACAAACAACAATGCAAAGGGCAGATCGACCAGCGTGGTTATTGTTGCCGAGGTGAGGATTTCCCTGATGCTGTCAAACTCACCTAACTGACGCGCCATGCCACCAATACTGGGAGAACGGTTTTCCAGAGGAATACCTATCGCCTTATAGAACAGGCGCGAGGACACTATGATATCGACTTTCTTACCGGCAATGTCGATCAGATAACTTCTCAGCTGTCTCATGACCAAGTCAAACAGGTAAGCAATACCGGCTCCGATAGCCAGAACCCACAGTGATTCGAATGCCAGGTTGGGCACCACTTTATCGTAGACGTTCATGATAAACAGCGGTGAAACCAGCGCGAATAGATTCACCAGAATTGAGGCTATCAGGGCATCACGATAAATGGGGGCTGAGTCTTTAATGGTTTGCAGTAGCCAGTGTTTACTGTGGTCATGATGGTAGACATCAAACCCCATATCGCCACGGTACTGTTGTTTTACCAGAAACAGATAGCCTACATAGAGGGTTTCCAACTCTTCTATAGATAGGCGTTGTTCGCCGCCGGTCTCAGGTAATTGGATCACCGCATGTTGTTGCTCCAGATCCAGCTCGCGCAGGATGCAGGCCTTCTTGTCTTTCAAGAGTAAAATACAGGGTAACTGAATGGCAGTAACCTGATTCAGACCTTTACGGGAAAGTTTTGCCGTCAGACCAGCTCTGGCTGCGGCTTGTGGTACCAGTTCCGGAGATAAAACTGCAGAAGACAGAGGAAGCCCCGCTGCCAAAGACTCACTGGAACAGGGGCAGCCAAAGTACTCTGTCAATAGAACCAGACTATCGAGCAGGGGATCAACCGTGACTCGCTGAGAAGCCGAAATGGTCCATTGCTCAGGTTTAGGAGAAGCGGATGCGGTCACAGAACAACTTATCCTTCCGTTTTATATCATTAATTCTAGTATCAGCCATGGCAGCCCATATTGCGAATTGCAATATGGGCTGCCATTCAAACCACCGGGCTTTTAGATTACTGAGTCCAGTGTTTTAGGCTCTTCCAGCCCAGAAGAGCTACTTTGGCTGACGTAAGACGCACTGGGATTGGCCGATTGAGTCTCGACAATCAGTGGGCTATCACTGCTGTTACTTCCCAGCAGGCCATTAATGATGTCACTTTCATCACTGCCATAAGTGGCGAATAGGTCAACGCCATCGAGCACTATATGCTGATCAAATTCACCATTGAGATCCACATCGATAGAGATGGTGGTATTACCATCTTCGACGCTGAACTGGAAATATTGCTCCAGTGAGTTGTGCTCTTCACCCAACAGCAGATCGCTGAGATCCAGCTTATCTTTGTTAACTTCAAAGTCAGTGATATGGTCAGTGCCGGTTTCGCCTGCTTTCCAGCTGAAGGTATCTACGCCTTGACCACCAGTGAGCCAATCATCACCATTGCCGCCAACCAGCATGTCATTACCATTGTCGCCGTAGAGTTCATCATTACCGCCTTGGCCAAAGAGGATATCGCTGCCCTCGCCGCCGCGGATGATGTCACCCATATCATTAATGCCTGACTTATCAAACAGGTTAGGATGCTCGCTGATAAAATTGTGAATTTCAGCATCGGTTGCATCGCTTTGGCCCAACTCGCCGGCAATAAAGGCTTTGAGTGCGCTGTAACCCTGGCCTTGAATGCCATCAAAGCGAATCACATCACCGAAGATGATGTCGTTACCCGCACCGCCATCCAAGGTATCTGAGCCTGGCATATCGGTGATTTCGTTGCCGAGAATCGCCTTGGCCAGTTCATCGGCAGAGACATTGGTTTGGACAGCTCCATCACTGTCAAACTGTTGCAATGTGCCAGTCGAAATATTGTTACCTATACCTATGGCTTGCACAATGACACCATTGCCTGTCAGTAATGGCAGGGCACTTAGGGCGTTTTGCAATGCCCAGTAATTACCATTGAAGGTGCTTGATATCTCGTAAGTACCGTCCCCTTGAGCCCGAATATCGCCAATATTTTGCGAACTCCAGCCTCCACGACCTTGGCTCCATTGATAAAGATTTCCGTCGGCATCTATGATTAGTCTCGACTGTCCTCCGATATTGGCGTAAAACGCCTCACCCAGAGTAAAGTTATTGACGTTGACCAAGTCATCCAGAGTCTCGCCAGTCTTTCGATTGACTATCGGGTTGGTATCCTCATAGTACTGATAGACAGATGGCGCGCCATCCGTGATAAAGAATGCCAGATTCTCAGCGTTACTGTTGGCAAGAGCCGTATCGCTGTGGAACCAGTTGGCCGTTGTCTTGATAACATCTTCATAGTTGGTGCCACCACCGGTCCAATAATCTCCATCCATGCTATCGATAACGGTTTGGAGCTTACTCAGCGCATCTGGATCTCCCAGGTCGACGCTGACTGACAAATTAGCTTGAGAGTCGAAATCGGTCAGGAATATGTTAACTGTGCCGGCATTATCTGAATCGGCACTGGCTTTCAGTGTCTCAAATACTTGAGCCAACTGAAGTTTCATCGCCTCCATAGCCGAATTACCAATACTTCCTGAGCTATCGACCATAAAGGCGATATTGTAATCCTGCCCGGGAACCACGACTGAGCCATCCAGGTCGCCGATAACGATATCTTCGGCGTTACCCAAATTGAGCGTTTGATCGCCTGGACCCGCTTCAGTGACCTGATAGTTAAATACAGGCACCACAGCGATATTGCCACTGTAAGAGTCGCCATCGGCATCGGTTACCGTGACCGCAAAGTCCAGGTCGCCGTCTTCGGTGCCCTGCATCGTCTGGTACTGATAGAAGTCCCAGTGACCCGTGCCAGGGGTGAATTCCAGCTTAAAGACCAAGTCGCCCGAGTCTGTTTGACCTAGCAAAGTATTGCCTGAAAGGGTCACTTCAACGGCTTCTCCGCTGGCGGTCACCAGGGATGTGTCAGTTACACCGGCCAATGCAAGACTGCCTTGGCCATCTGCGCCCCATTGTGCCGTTACTTCACCGGAAGCATAGGCGATTGCCGGGGCATTGCCTGTACCAGTGAATTCTATGGAGGAAATAGTGAAGTCACTGTTGTCTTTATGACTGGGGGCTGTGCCGTTGTCGGTTGCCTTGATAACAACTCTATCAAAGCCGCCATCCTGCACGTTAAAGTCAGCCGCATAGTCACCGTTGCTTTTATCCGATCTGAAAGTTTGGCTGGATATCAGTTGGCCATCACGCCAGAACTCAACCACACCGCTTTCAAGCTCACCTCCAAAGATATTGGCAAACTCTATCTTCATGCCGAACGCCAGGGTGTTGGGATCCAGATCTATGATGACCTCTTCAGAAACCCCAGTGCCATCAGCAAATTCCCGGAAATCTATTTCGTTGGCCAAGTTGAAGTAAGGTGAGTCTACACTGGCAACCCCTATGCCTGAACTACTGCCGTTAATATTTGCAGAGGTTAGGGTGTGATCGGTAGATGAGGTAAAACCTCTGGCTGTGATGGTGAAACCATTAAAGTCCAGTTCCCCTCTATTACCTGTGTAACCGGTCAGATCGAAGGCGCCTATGAGAGTATCCGGAATATCGGTTGCCGTAGCCGTTACCGGAGCAGTATCCGGCATGTAAGGCGCATCATCTTCGACGCTGACGACGAAGCTGCCGGAGACAGTGCCGCCATTGCCGTCATCGACATTGACCTCAAAGGTCAGATCTTTAACATCTTCAATGCTGGTATCTGGGTGATCTATTGGTCCCAACAGCTTGACCTGATAGTCCCAATCACCACTGCCATTACCCGCTGGCGGTGTCAGTACCACAGTCATTACTGCAAGGTTACCTACAGAGCCTGTCAGTGTGTGAGTCGCTGCGTCCCACTGCCAGGTAACTGTCTGGCCACCTGAGGTGATACCACTTGGTGGTATCAGGCTAACAGTCAGTGCATCACCATCCACATCCTGAAGCTGGATAGTGCCATTTGCAGTGGCATTGTCAGTGGTATCACTGCTGCCATTTGAGTCCGGCAGGCCATTGGTCAAGCCTTCCTCTGAGACAACGGCATTGGTTGTGGTAACTATAGTCGGTGCGTCGTTGACACTGTTGACCTTGATAGTCAGGGTCGCAGTATCACCATTGTTGGTCACATAGGTGATAACCGGCACAGTACCGTTCCAGTTGGCTTCCGGAGTAAAGGTATAGCTACCATCCAGATTGATAACCAGATTGCCCCCCTCAACTGTGACATCTTCTCCTGCACTGTATACCTGGCTATCCCCGGCTACGGTAAAGCTGGCCAACTCAAGGTCTTGGCCATTGTTTAATTCACCTGTGTCATTGTCAAAAATGTTGCCGCTTGCCAGCTGATCTTCATTGATTTCCTGATAATCATCCACAGCAGCCGTGTACTTCTCGACTTTAACATCCAGAGTCGATACTGCGGTTTGGTTGTTGTTATCTGTACCAACAATCTCAATACCTGAAATCTTCAGCGAGTCGACATCTATGTTATGAGGCAGATTCCCTATCAGCTCAGCGTTGACTATGATATTGCCTTCACTGCCCGCCGCTATGGCAGACCAATCCAGACTGATCTTCAATACATCTTTGTTGGGACCATTACCCGGCATTGAAGCTATCAGGTACTCACCCTCAAGGCGCCAGCTCAATGGGAAGTTTTCTCTTATCCCTTCCACTGTAATACCGCTGAAGTCACCATTTTGATAGTTGAAGCCGAAGTCTGAAAGTTCACTGTCACCAGCCTTGAAGCGCAGTGACTGTTGATCGGTATCCAGGTTGTCATCCTGCAAACCAAATTCATCCAGACTGGCCAGAGCATAGGAGGTAATAGCGACTGGAGCGCCTCCTGGAGCATCCAGGTGAATATCCAGATTGCCGTTGGTCTGATCGCCGTCACTGTCAGTGACCACTACACCAAAGTCCAGATCCAGAGGCTCTGTGGAGCTGACGATCTCCTGAGCGGTTGTGCCGGTCAATTGGAACTTGGCACCGTCAGGCGTTATAGCACTCAGCTCGATATAGGCGATAGCGCCCAAATCACTGATAACTTCGTTGGGGCCGATTTCGCCTTCACCCAGCAGTTGACCGTTGGCATCATAGGCCTTGTAGTGCACCAGCACTGGGTCGTTATTACCGACGTTGAAGTTAAAGCTGGCACTGGCTACTGTGTCTGCATAGTCAACGATAAGGGTCTCATCACCTGAAACCCAAGGGTTAGCCACCCCAAAGCCGTTGTCTGTACCATTGACATCGGCCAAGTCTCCGTTGCCATCACGGCCATAAAGCGTGAAAGCAACTTCGGCATCAGAGGGCACTTTGCTTGGATCGTTGTATATGTTGTAGGCACCGGTAGCGTTGTCATAAGTGACATACACGGTACCGCTGATGCCTCCTTTACCTCCGTCCAACGCGCCAATGTCTATCTCTTCCAGCTTGTCTATGCTCTGCAATATATCCAGTTGATAGCTGTCGCTGTTTGGATCTGTGTTGAGGGTAAAGATCAGCGTCTGATCAGGGTTAGACGCATCATAGGCCGTAGCAGGGCTTTCATCGCTTGTATAAGCGAACAGTTGATCCGGGTTGTTTGGATCGACAAAGAAGAAGACTGTTTTGCCTCCGGCCGTGATATCAGAAGCACCAAAGTAGGTTTGAGAACCAGCATCCCAGCCGTTTACGTTGCCGCTGAGATCGGCACTATAGTCTTTATCTGCTCCTGATGTGTTCATGACCCCAGTATAGGTGCCAACAGTGTTGACCCCATCCAAGATAGGTTCAACATCGACAACAGGTGAGTCGTCTTCAACTGTAACCTGGAATGAACTTGAGTCTGTCGCTCCTGAACCATCCGCGACATCAATGCCAAAGTTCAAATTGAGCACATCTTCAACATTGGCTACAGGATGATCCAGTGGAGCATGCAGTGTGACCTCATAACCCCAAGTACCACTGCTGTTACCCGCAGGAGCCGTGAGCGATATGGTCATCACCACAGTTGAACCGGCAGAGCCTGTCAGGGTTTGAGTACTGGCATCCCAACTCCAGGTAACATCAACGCCTCCTGACGTGATACCGACAGGGCCACTGAGGGTAACTTCCAGCTCATCGTTGTCAGGATCTTGCAGCTCAATGGTACCGTTGGCTATCACTGCATCTGTTGTATCTGTGTCGCCGACTTCATCCGGCGCACCATCGTTCAGCCCCTCTTCAGATACGGCAACATTGCCAATTGAAATAATGTTCGGCGCATCGTTGACCGGGGTGACGCTGATAGCCAGGGTGGAATCGTCAGTGCTGGAGCCATCGGTCAGGGTGTAGTTGACCACCGGCACCGTACCGTTCCAGTCGTCCGCCGGGGTAAAGCTGTAGGTGCCATCCTGGTTGATCACCAATACGCCCGCGGTCAGGTTGATACTGAAGCTGGTGTGGGTGTCATCAAAGGTATAGCTGCTGCCATCGACCGAGAAGCTCTGGACCGTCACCGGGCCATCGACACTGCTGGTGCCGCTGAGCAGGGTGCCGCTGTGCAGGCCGCTGTCTTCGGCCAGGGTGACGACTTCATCGGCATCGGTGAAGTTATCGTTGACCGGGGTGACGCTGATAGCCAGGGTGGAATCGTCAGTGCTGGAGCCATCGGTCAGGGTGTAGTTGACCACCGGCACCGTACCGTTCCAGTCGTCCGCCGGGGTAAAGCTGTAGGTGCCATCCTGGTTGATCACCAATACGCCCGCGGTCAGGTTGATACTGAAGCTGGTGTGGGTGTCATCAAAGGTATAGCTGCTGCCATCGACCGAGAAGCTCTGGACCGTCACCGGGCCATCGACACTGCTGGTGCCGCTGAGCAGGGTGCCGCTGTGCAGGCCGCTGTCTTCGGTCAGGGTGACGACTTCATCGGCATCGGTGAAGTTATCGTTGACCGGGGTGACGCTGATAGCCAGGGTGGAATCGTCAGTGCTGGAGCCATCGGTCAGGGTGTAGTTGACCACCGGCACCGTACCGTTCCAGTCGTCCGCTGGGGTAAAGCTGTAGGTGCCATCCTGGTTGATCACCAATACGCCCGCGGTCAGGTTGATACTGAAGCTGGTGTGGGTGTCATCAAAGGTATAGCTGCTGCCATCGACCGAGAAGCTCTGGACCGTCACCGGGCCATCGACACTGCTGGTGCCGCTGAGCAGGGTGCCGCTGTGCAGGCCGCTGTCCTCGGCCAGGGTGACGACTTCATCGGCATCGGTGAAGGCGTCATCGACCGGGGTGACGCTGATAGCCAGGGTGGAATCGTCAGTGCTGGAGCCATCGGTCAGGGTGTAGTTGACCACCGGCACCGTACCGTTCCAGTCGTCCGCCGGGGTAAAGCTGTAGGTGCCATCCTGGTTGATCACCAATACGCCCGCGGTCAGGTTGATACTGAAGCTGGTGTGGGTGTCATCAAAGGTATAGCTGGTGCCATCGACCGAGAAGCTCTGGACCGTCACCGGGCCATCGACACTGCTGGTACCGCTGAGCAGGGTGCCGCTGTGCAGGCCGCTGTCTTCGGTCAGGGTGATGACTTCATCGGCATCGGTGAAGTTATCGTTGACCGGGGTGACGCTGATAGCCAGGGTGGAATCGTCAGTGCTGGAGCCATCGGTCAGGGTGTAGTTGACCACCGGCACCGTACCGTTCCAGTCGTCCGCCGGGGTAAAGCTGTAGGTGCCATCCTGGTTGATCACCAATACGCCCGCGGTCAGGTTGATACTGAAGCTGGTGTGGGTGTCATCAAAGGTATAGCTGCTGCCATCGACCGAGAAGCTCTGGACCGTCACCGGGCCATCGACACTGCTGGTGCCGCTGAGCAGGGTGCCGCTGTGCAGGCCGCTGTCCTCGGCCAGGGTGACGACTTCATCGGCATCGGTGAAGGCGTCATCGACCGGGGTGACGCTGATAGCCAGGGTGGAATCGTCAGTGCTGGAGCCATCGGTCAGGGTGTAGTTGACCACCGGCACCGTACCGTTCCAGTCGTCCGCCGGGGTAAAGCTGTAGGTGCCATCCTGGTTGATCACCAATACGCCCGCGGTCAGGTTGATACTGAAGCTGGTGTGGGTGTCATCAAAGGTATAGCTGCTGCCATCGACCGAGAAGCTCTGGACCGTCACCGGGCCATCGACACTGCTGGTGCCGCTGAGCAGGGTGCCGCTGTGCAGGCCGCTGTCTTCGGTCAGGGTGATGACTTCATCGGCATCGGTGAAGTTATCGTTGACCGGGGTGACGCTGATAGCCAGGGTGGAATCGTCAGTGCTGGAGCCATCGGTCAGGGTGTAGTTGACCACCGGCACCGTACCGTTCCAGTCGTCCGCCGGGGTAAAGCTGTAGGTGCCATCCTGGTTGATCACCAATACGCCCGCGGTCAGGTTGATACTGAAGCTGGTGTGGGTGTCATCAAAGGTATAGCTGCTGCCATCGACCGAGAAGCTCTGGACCGTCACCGGGCCATCGACACTGCTGGTGCCGCTGAGCAGGGTGCCGCTGTGCAGGCCGCTGTCCTCGGCCAGGGTGACGACTTCATCGGCATCGGTGAAGGCGTCATCGACCGGGGTGACGCTGATAGCCAGGGTGGAATCGTCAGTGCTGGAGCCATCGGTCAGGGTGTAGTTGACCACCGGCACCGTACCGTTCCAGTCGTCCGCCGGGGTAAAGCTGTAGGTGCCATCCTGGTTGATCACCAATACGCCCGCGGTCAGGTTGATACTGAAGCTGGTGTGGGTGTCATCAAAGGTATAGCTGGTGCCATCGACCGAGAAGCTCTGGACCGTCACCGGGCCATCGACACTGCTGGTGCCGCTGAGCAGGGTGCCGCTGTGCAGGCCGCTGTCTTCGGTCAGGGTGATGACTTCATCGGCATCGGTGAAGTTATCGTTGACCGGGGTGACGCTGATAGCCAGGGTGGAATCGTCAGTGCTGGAGCCATCGGTCAGGGTGTAGTTGACCACCGGCACCGTACCGTTCCAGTCGTCCGCCGGGGTAAAGCTGTAGGTGCCATCCTGGTTGATCACCAATACGCCCGCGGTCAGGTTGATACTGAAGCTGGTGTGGGTGTCATCAAAGGTATAGCTGCTGCCATCGACCGAGAAGCTCTGGACCGTCACCGGGCCATCGACACTGCTGGTGCCGCTGAGCAGGGTGCCGCTGTGCAGGCCGCTGTCTTCGGCCAGGGTAACCACTTCATCGGCATCGGTGAAGTTATCGTTGATCGGGGTGACGCTGATAGCCAGGGTGGAATCGTCAGTGCTGGAGCCATCGGTCAGGGTGTAGTTGACCACCGGCACCGTACCGTTCCAGTCGTCCGCCGGGGTAAAGCTGTAGGTGCCATCCTGGTTGATCACCAATACGCCCGCGGTCAGGTTGATACTGAAGCTGGTGTGGGTGTCATCAAAGGTATAGCTGCTGCCATCGACCGAGAAGCTCTGGACCGTCACCGGGCCATCGACACTGCTGGTGCCGCTGAGCAGGGTGCCGCTGTGCAGGCCGCTGTCTTCGGTCAGGGTGATGACTTCATCGGCATCGGTGAAGTTATCGTTGATCGGGGTGACGCTGATAGCCAGGGTGGAATCGTCAGTGCTGGAGCCATCGGTCAGGGTGTAGTTGACCACCGGCACCGTACCGTTCCAGTCGTCCGCCGGGGTAAAGCTGTAGGTGCCATCCTGGTTGATCACCAATACGCCCGCGGTCAGGTTGATACTGAAGCTGGTGTGGGTGTCATCAAAGGTATAGCTGGTGCCATCGACCGAGAAGCTCTGGACCGTCACCGGGCCATCGACACTGCTGGTGCCGCTGAGCAGGGTGCCGCTGTGCAGGCCGCTGTCTTCGGTCAGGGTGATGACTTCATCGGCATCGGTGAAGTTATCGTTGATCGGGGTGACGCTGATAGCCAGGGTGGAATCGTCAGTGCTGGAGCCATCGGTCAGGGTGTAGTTGACCACCGGCACCGTACCGTTCCAGTCGTCCGCCGGGGTAAAGCTGTAGGTGCCATCCTGGTTGATCACCAATACGCCCGCGGTCAGGTTGATACTGAAGCTGGTGTGGGTGTCATCAAAGGTATAGCTGGTGCCATCGACCGAGAAGCTCTGGACCGTCACCGGGCCATCGACACTGCTGGTACCGCTGAGCAGGGTGCCGCTGTGCAGGCCGCTGTCTTCGGTCAGGGTGATGACTTCATCGGCATCGGTGAAGTTATCGTTGATCGGGGTGACGCTGATAGCCAGGGTGGAATCGTCAGTGCTGGAGCCATCGGTCAGGGTGTAGTTGACCACCGGCACCGTACCGTTCCAGTCGTCCGCCGGGGTAAAGCTGTAGGTGCCATCCTGGTTGATCACCAATACGCCCGCGGTCAGGTTGATACTGAAGCTGGTGTGGGTGTCATCAAAGGTATAGCTGCTGCCATCGACCGAGAAGCTCTGGACCGTCACCGGGCCATCGACACTGCTGGTGCCGCTGAGCAGGGTGCCGCTGTGCAGGCCGCTGTCTTCGGTCAGGGTGATGACTTCATCGGCATCGGTGAAGTTATCGTTGATCGGGGTGACGCTGATAGCCAGGGTGGAATCGTCAGTGCTGGAGCCATCGGTCAGGGTGTAGTTGACCACCGGCACCGTACCGTTCCAGTCGTCCGCCGGGGTAAAGCTGTAGGTGCCATCCTGGTTGATCACCAATACGCCCGCGGTCAGGTTGATACTGAAGCTGGTGTGGGTGTCATCAAAGGTATAGCTGCTGCCATCGACCGAGAAGCTCTGGACCGTCACCGGGCCATCGACACTGCTGGTGCCGCTGAGCAGGGTGCCGCTGTGCAGGCCGCTGTCTTCGGTCAGGGTGATGACTTCATCGGCATCGGTGAAGTTATCGTTGACCGGGGTGACGCTGATAGCCAGGGTGGAATCGTCAGTGCTGGAGCCATCGGTCAGGGTGTAGTTGACCACCGGCACCGTACCGTTCCAGTCGTCCGCCGGGGTAAAGCTGTAGGTGCCATCCTGGTTGATCACCAATACGCCCGCGGTCAGGTTGATACTGAAGCTGGTGTGGGTGTCATCAAAGGTATAGCTGCTGCCATCGACCGAGAAGCTCTGGACCGTCACCGGGCCATCGACACTGCTGGTGCCGCTGAGCAGGGTGCCGCTGTGCAGGCCGCTGTCTTCGGTCAGGGTGATGACTTCATCGGCATCGGTGAAGTTATCGTTGACCGGGGTGACGCTGATAGCCAGGGTGGAATCGTCAGTGCTGGAGCCATCGGTCAGGGTGTAGTTGACCACCGGCACCGTACCGTTCCAGTCGTCCGCCGGGGTAAAGCTGTAGGTGCCATCCTGGTTGATCACCAATACGCCCGCGGTCAGGTTGATACTGAAGCTGGTGTGGGTGTCATCAAAGGTATAGCTGCTGCCATCGACCGAGAAGCTCTGGACCGTCACCGGGCCATCGACACTGCTGGTGCCGCTGAGCAGGGTGCCGCTGTGCAGGCCGCTGTCCTCGGCCAAGGTGACGACTTCATCGGCATCGGTGAAGTTATCGTTGACCGGGGTGACGCTGATAGCCAGGGTGGAATCGTCAGTGCTGGAGCCATCGGTCAGGGTGTAGTTGACCACCGGCACCGTACCGTTCCAGTCGTCCGCCGGGGTAAAGCTGTAGGTGCCATCCTGGTTGATCACCAATACGCCCGCGGTCAGGTTGATACTGAAGCTGGTGTGGGTGTCATCAAAGGTATAGCTGCTGCCATCGACCGAGAAGCTCTGGACCGTCACCGGGCCATCGACACTGCTGGTGCCGCTGAGCAGGGTGCCGCTGTGCAGGCCGCTGTCCTCGGCCAGGGTGACGACTTCATCGGCATCGGTGAAGGCGTCATCGACCGGGGTGACGCTGATAGCCAGGGTGGAATCGTCAGTGCTGGAGCCATCGGTCAGGGTGTAGTTGACCACCGGCACCGTACCGTTCCAGTCGTCCGCCGGGGTAAAGCTGTAGGTGCCATCCTGGTTGATCACCAATACGCCCGCGGTCAGGTTGATACTGAAGCTGGTGTGGGTGTCATCAAAGGTATAGCTGCTGCCATCGACCGAGAAGCTCTGGACCGTCACCGGGCCATCGACACTGCTGGTACCGGTGAGCAGGGTGCCGCTGTGCAGGCCGCTGTCTTCGGTCAGGGTGATGACTTCATCGGCATCGGTGAAGTTATCGTTGACCGGGGTGACTGTGATGTCAACAGTGGCAGGAGTATTGTCTGCGAGTCCTGCATTATCAATAGAATGATAAGTGAATGAAGTCTCTCCATGCCAATCTGCATTAGGCACAAAGATCAGTGTTGCTGAATTAGTCGACGTTGGTATTTGATCGCCGACTTGGACTTCTACTCCATTGAGAAGCAAAGTTCCATTAGCTGGTAATGTATCTAAAATGAAATAGTTAACGCTACCGTCAGAATCTGAACCGACAAGACTGACTTCAATACCATTGGAATCTTCCTCCCCCATGGCAGAAGTGTCATCGGTTGTTGGTGGTGAGTTTGTGTCAATGATACTGGTTTCAACACTGGCATCACTGAGGTCGAGTTGCTCAAAAATTAGGGTTCCATCAGGATTTGTTATACCACTGATATTAACGGTAAAGGATTCAGGTCCTTCATATGGTTGGTCCGCCACGGTGGATATATTGAAAGTAGCGGTAAGACCATCCTCACCAATTACCGCTTGAATAGTTTCAATAATATCGTCACCACTTGCAGTGGTATAGCTATAACTCAGAGCCACTATGCTGCCAACAGGGGCGGGGTTACTTAATGTAACCGTATAAATATCAGTAGCTTCACCTTCCATTACACTTGCTGGGCCAGTCAGAGTGACCGTGGTGGTATCTATGGTGTCATTGACCTGGGTCGAGGCGGTGTCGCTGGTGTCCAGGTTTTCGTAATTGCCGCCCTGGGCATCGGTGATGCCGACCGTGAGGGTTTCACCGTCCTGATAGACATCCTCAGTCGGTGCCGCAACGGTGACGGTGCCGGAGGTTTGACCGGCGGCAATGGTGATGCTGGCGCCGTTGGACAGGGTCAGTACCAGGTCGGTTTCGGGGGCATTGTTGACCGTGGCGGTGTAGGTGATCTGACCGCCTTCACTGACTTCAGCCGGGGCAGTCAGAGTGACCGTGGTGGTATCTATGGTGTCATTGACCTGGGTCGAGGCGGTGTCGCTGGTGTCCAGGTTTTCGTAATTGCCGCCCTGGGCGTCGGTGATGCCGACCGTGAGGGTTTCACCGTCCTGATAGACATCCTCAGTCGGCGCCGCAACGGTGACGGTGCCGGAGGTTTGACCGGCGGCAATGGTGATGCTGGCGCCGTTGGATAGGGTCAGTACCAGGTCGGTTTCGGGGGCATTGTTGACCGTGGCGGTGTAGGTGATCTGGCCGCCTTCATTGACCTGATTTGGGGCCAATAGAGTTACAACGCTGGGAGCAATCTGGGTTACTTCAAAGGTGTTTTGTGATACTTCATCTTGAAGCGGGGCGGCATTAACTTCGATACCTGCGGTGTCATAACCACTTGCTGCTAAGGTTTCTGTGCCACTTCTTGCCAAAGACACAAACCCAGAAGTTCCTTCATTTCCTTGTGCTCCACCGGCAGCGGTATCGGGCAGTGAAGCTGTTGGATCTTCTCCTGCTGCGATAAGCGCTTGTAACTGCGCGATTTCAGAATCGGTGATTGCATCGTTACCTTGTACACTTGGCTGTAGTGGGGCGGTTATATTTTCATTGCCGAGACTACTTCCGTCATCAAGCAAGAGTTCTACTTGTGCATTATCTTCAACTATGACTTCGCTTCCTTGCGCAATAAAGTCGCCGGGCTTTAGTTGTATTTGGTGACCATTTGACATGACATAAGCTTTGCCATTCAAACTCTTAACTTGACCATCCTGTGTTGTGATAAGTGCTTTCATGTTCCGCCTCCGGCGATTGCAATATCCGTATCAATAAAGTTGCATCTCATTGGTGCTAGGTTGCAACTTGGCAAATGGTGTAAAACCCTTGGGACGATTTTAAATGAATTGAATCTGAAGGTCAATTTTTTGACGCTATTTAGTGTTTTATTAATACGTTGATTTAAAAGAGATATTTTTAAATGTTGATTAATAAAAAAACAGGAGCCTTAAGCTCCTGTTGATTCTTGAGGGGGTAACCCTTCAGGTTTAAGGGATTAATTGTTCCTCTGATGAATAGGTATAGTTGGGTTCAGGTAGAGATGCTTGTATGGGAGCCTCAGTGACCAACAATGAATTGTCATTTATCAGAGACTGAATAATTGCTGCTTCATTTGTTGTTCCATATTCTGCAGAAAGGTCTACACCATTCAGAATTATGGTAACACTGCCACCGCCAACTCCAGTTGTGTCGACGCTTATGATGGTGTTGCCACCCACAAAGCTGAAGTCCAGATAATCATCTAATACACCGTTTTCCTCATTGACTAAAATATCCGATAAATCCAAGGCATCTATGCCAACGGTAAAGTTGTAGACGTTATCTGTACTGCCATCTGCTGAACCGGCATCCCAGATTAAGATATCTCTGTCACTGTCTAGACCGGCATCAAGACGGTCACTGCCGGGGCCACCGACTAAATAATCGGCACCTGTACCGCCATAGATATAGTCATTACCTGCCCCCCCCAGCAGTTGGTCGTTTCCTTCAAGACCATAGATGGTATCGTTACCTTCACGACCGACAATTTCATCACTTTGGTTAGCTCCGGTGAGGGAGTCACTTTGAGTGGTGCCGAATATGAGATTGTCTATGTCATCGGTTCCTGTCACTGTAATGGCATCATCGGGCAACAGTTCATGGGTAAATACAGCTTGTACGTAACGGGCTTGATAGCTACCTCCATCGTTGTCGAAGTAAGTGATGGTCCACAGATCGCCGGCTTGAGCGGGATTCAAAGCCAGGTAGTCGGCGAGGGTTATTGAGTTATCCGATTCTTGTACTATCTGATCATAGCCAATACTGGCCTTCATTAAGCCTGAATCCACATCATAGAACCAAGTCTGTTCTACGTTATCGACAGGATCTGCCAATAGCACTATGAAGGTTATGCCGTTAATGGTTAGCCTGACTGATACCTCTGTTTCCCGCTTGCTGCCTGCGGTTGTGTCAATATCTCTCTCATCCCCGGGAATTGGAATGGCAAAGGGGGATTTTTGGTAATCGGTGAACAGATCCAGACTACCGTTTGCTGGCGCTAAATTAATGGCATCGGCAAATCCCGCACTAATACTGAGGACTGCATCCTGATCATTACCTGAGGTTAAAGGAGATGAACCATCACCTATGGTGACACTTTCGCCCCCTAAGCTATTCCCGGGCACAGCATGGATAATGAAGTTTCCATCCACCTGATCTGGACCTGAATTGACTGTGAAGGTTAGGGAAATGTCCAACTGCTCTTCTATGTCACCGTTGTCCCCTGGCATATATACCAGACTACTCAACTCTGCTGCAGACAAGGCCTCCGGATTGTTGAAGTCATACTCTACCAGCATCTGGCTGTTATCATCCCAATACCAAATTGAGCCTATTTCGGCGGTTTCCCCTGGGTCGATAAACTCAAGGCTCAGGTTTGTGATGCTAATGCCATCAGTAGTATCTACATCAGTTGGCGCATCAATATTCAGCGGATAGCCGGCAAGATAAGGATCTGAGAGTTGCAACAATGAAGCTGGCACCCAGATCTCTTTGGCAAACTCACCTTCAACCGGATCATTGGTACCAGTGATGGTGATAGTCACTGTGTCAGTATCAGTGCCGCCGTTGCCGTCATCGACCGTGACATCAAAGCTTAAGGTGATGGTTTCGCCGACGGCGAGGAACTGCACCAGGCTGTTGGCAATGTCATAGCTCCAGCCGGAGTTGTCGACACTGAAGCCGGCCGCCAGTGCATCCTGGGTGGCTTGATCCAGAGCGCCGCCGCTCCAGAGTACATCGCCGTTATAGCTGCTGCCGACACTGTGGCTGTCGTTGATATCAACATCGGTGAAGCTCAAATCGCCGCTGTCGCTGAGCATCCCGGCCACGACATCGACATCCTCGGTGACTGCGCCGCTCATGTCGATGCTCAGCACCGGCGCATCATTGGTGCCGGTGATGGTCACCGTGACGGTGTCGGTATCGGTGCCGCCGTTGCCATCATCGACCGTGACATCAAAGCTTAAGGTGATGGTTTCGCCGACGGCGAGGAACTGCACCAGGCTGTTGGCAATGTCATAGCTCCAGCCGGAGTTGTCGACACTGAAGCCAGCCGCCAGTGCATCCTGGGTGGCTTGATCCAGAGCGCCGCCGCTCCAGAGTACATCGCCGTTATAGCTGCTGCCGACACTGTGGCTGTCGTTGATATCAACATCGGTGAAGCTCAAATCGCCGCTGTCGCTGAGCATCCCGGCCACGACATCGACATCCTCGGTGACTGCGCCGCTCATGTCGATGCTCAGCACCGGCGCATCATTGGTGCCGGTGATGGTCACCGTGACGGTGTCGGTATCGGTGCCGCCGTTGCCATCATCGACCGTGACATCAAAGCTTAAGGTGATGGTTTCGCCGACGGCGAGGAACTGCACCAGGCTGTTGGCAATGTCATAGCTCCAGCCGGAGTTGTCGACACTGAAGCCAGCCGCCAGTGCATCCTGGGTGGCTTGATCCAGAGCGCCGCCGCTCCAGAGTACATCGCCGTTATAGCTGCTGCCGACACTGTGGCTGTCGTTGATATCAACATCGGTGAAGCTCAAATCGCCGCTGTCGCTGAGCATCCCGGCCACGACATCAACATCCTCGGTGACTGCGCCGCTCATGTCGATGCTCAGCACCGGCGCGTCATTGGTGCCGGTGATGGTCACAGTGACGGTATCGGTATCGGTGCCGCCGTTGCCGTCATCGACCGTGACATCAAAGCTTAAGGTGATGGTCTCGCCGACGGCGAGGAACTGCACCAGGCTGTTGGCAATCTCATAGCTCCAGCCTGAGTTATCGACACTGAAGCCGGCCGCCAGCGCATCCTGGGTGGCTTGGTCCAGAGCGCCGCCGCTCCAGAGTACATCGCCGTTGTAGCTGCTGCCGACGCTGTGGCTGTCGTTGATATCGACATCGGTGAAGCTTAAGCTGCCGCTGTCGCTGAGCATTCCGGCCACGACATCAACATCCTCGGTGACCGCGCCGCTCATATCGATAGTCAGCACAGGCGCATCATTGGTGCCGGTGATGGTCACAGTGACGGTATCGGTATCCGTGCCGCCGTTGCCGTCATCGACCGTGACATCAAAGCTTAAGGTGATGGTCTCGCCGACGGCGAGGAACTGCACCAGGCTGTTGGCAATGTCATAGCTCCAGCCGGAGTTGTCGACACTGAAGCCGGCTGCCAGCGCATCCTGAGTGGCTTGATCCAGAGCGCCGCCGCTCCAGAGTACATCGCCGTTGTAGCTGCTGCCGACGCTGTGGCTGTCGTTGATATCGACATCGGTGAAGCTTAAGCTGCCGCTGTCGCTGAGCATTCCGGCCACGACATCGACATCCTCGGTGACCGCGCCGCTCATATCGATAGTCAGCACAGGCGCATCATTGGTGCCGGTGATGGTCACAGTGACGGTATCGGTATCGGTGCCGCCGTTGCCATCATCGACCGTGACATCAAAGCTCAGGGTGATGGTCTCGCCGACGGCGAGGAACTGCACCAGGCTGTTGGCAATGTCATAGCTCCAGCCGGAGTTATCGACACTGAAGCCGGCCGCCAGTGCATCCTGGGTGGCTTGATCCAGAGCGCCGCCGCTCCAGAGTACATCGCCGTTATAGCTGCTGCCGACACTGTGGCTGTCGTTGATATCAACATCGGTGAAGCTCAAATCGCCGCTGTCGCTGAGCATCCCGGCCAGCACATCAATATCCTCGGTGACTGCGCCGCTCATGTCGATGGTCAGCACCGGCGCATCATTGGTGCCGGTGATGGTCACAGTGACGGTATCGGTATCGGTGCCGCCGTTGCCATCATCGACCGTGACATCAAAGCTCAGGGTGATGGTCTCGCCGACGGCGAGGAACTGCACCAGGCTGTTGGCGATATCATAGCTCCAGCCTGAGTTGTCGGCACTGAAGCCGGCCGCCAGTGCATCCTGGGTGGCTTGATCCAGAGCGCCGCCGCTCCAGAGTACATCGCCGTTATAGCTGCTGCCGACACTGTGGCTGTCGTTGATATCAACATCGGTGAAGCTCAAATCGCCGCTGTCGCTGAGCATCCCGGCCACGACATCGACATCCTCGGTGACTGCGCCGCTCATGTCGATGGTCAGCACCGGCGCATCATTGGTGCCGGTGATGGTCACTGTGACGGTATCGGTATCGGTGCCGCCGTTGCCATCATCGACCGTGACATCAAAGCTTAAGGTGATGGTTTCGCCGACGGCGAGGAACTGCACCAGGCTGTTGGCAATCTCATAGCTCCAGCCGGAGTTGTCGACACTGAAGCCGGCCGCCAGCGCATCCTGGGTGGCTTGATCCAGAGCGCCGCCGCTCCAGAGTACATCGCCGTTATAGCTGCTGCCGACACTGTGGCTGTCGTTGATATCAACATCGGTGAAGCTCAAATCGCCGCTGTCGCTGAGCATCCCGGCCACGACATCAACATCCTCGGTGACCGCGCCGCTCATGTCGATGGTCAGCACCGGCGCATCATTGGTGCCGGTGATGGTCACAGTGACGGTATCGGTATCGGTGCCGCCGTTGCCATCATCGACCGTGACATCAAAGCTTAAGGTGATGGTTTCGCCGACGGCGAGGAACTGCACCAGGCTGTTGGCAATCTCATAGCTCCAGCCTGAGTTGTCGGCACTGAAGCCGGCCGCCAGTGCATCCTGGGTGGCTTGATCCAGAGCGCCGCCGCTCCAGAGTACATCGCCGTTATAGCTGCTGCCGACACTGTGGCTGTCGTTGATATCAACATCGGTGAAGCTCAAATCGCCGCTGTCGCTGAGCATCCCGGCCACGACATCGACATCCTCGGTGACTGCGCCGCTCATGTCGATGGTCAGCACCGGCGCATCATTGGTGCCGGTGATGGTCACTGTGACGGTATCGGTATCGGTGCCGCCGTTGCCATCATCGACCGTGACATCAAAGCTTAAGGTGATGGTTTCGCCGACGGCGAGGAACTGCACCAGGCTGTTGGCAATCTCATAGCTCCAGCCGGAGTTGTCGACACTGAAGCCGGCCGCCAGCGCATCCTGGGTGGCTTGATCCAGAGCGCCGCCGCTCCAGAGTACATCGCCGTTATAGCTGCTGCCGACACTGTGGCTGTCGTTGATATCAACATCGGTGAAGCTCAAATCGCCGCTGTCGCTGAGCATCCCGGCCACGACATCAACATCCTCGGTGACCGCGCCGCTCATGTCGATGGTCAGCACCGGCGCATCATTGGTGCCGGTGATGGTCACAGTGACGGTATCGGTATCGGTGCCGCCGTTGCCATCATCGACCGTGACATCAAAGCTTAAGGTGATGGTTTCGCCGACGGCGAGGAACTGCACCAGGCTGTTGGCAATCTCATAGCTCCAGCCGGAGTTATCGACACTGAAGCCGGCCGCCAGCGCATCCTGGGTGGCTTGGTCCAGAGCGCCGCCGCTCCAGAGTACATCGCCGTTATAGCTGCTGCCGACGCTGTGGCTGTCGTTGATATCAACATCGGTGAAGCTTAAATCGCCGCTGTCGCTGAGCATCCCGGCCACGACATCAACATCCTCGGTGACCGCGCCGCTCATGTCGATGCTCAGCACCGGCGCATCATTGGTGCCGGTGATGGTCAAAGTGACGGGTTGTGAATCACTGGCGCCAAAGGCATCGGTGACTGTTAGTGTGAAGCTCAAGGTGACGGTTTCGCCGACGGCGAGGAACTGCACCAGGCTGTTGGCGATATCATAGCTCCAGCCGGAGTTATCGGCACTGAAGCCGGCTGCCAGCGCATCCTGGGTGGCTTGATCCAGGGCGCCGCCACTCCAGCTTGCATCATTGTTGTAGCTGCTGCTGACAACATGGCTGTCACCAATATCCACATCGGTGAAGCTCAAGCTGCCGCTGTCGCTGAGCATGCCATTGATGACATCCAGATCTTCAATGACGGCTCCACTTGCGTCAGCGCTGAGAATGGGGGCGTCATTGGTACCTATGATGGTAATAGTGACCAGTTGTTCGGCGCTGGCGCCATACTCATCCGTTACAGTAACCGTAAAGGTCTCGGTGCGAATTTCGCCTTCCAGTAAACCATCAACGGCGGCGTTATCGAGCTGATAATTCCAGGCGCCGGTGGCGGCATCAACACTGAAGCTGCCCAGTGGGCTGTCGGCACTACCGGACCAAGTCAGATCTGCACCGTTGTCGACATCGCTGGCGCTGAGTTGGCCACTGACACCCGGAGTTCCGGGATCGACGCTGCTATCGTCAAATTGACCGGCTTCACGCACAGTGCCGTCGGCATCGCCCTCGCCAGGAGGGTTAATTATCGGGCCATCGTTGGTGCCATTGATAGTCAGAGTGACTAGCTGTGAATCACTGGCGCCAAAGGCGTCGGTGACCGTCAGTGTGAAGCTTAAGGTGATGGTTTCACCGACGGCGAGGAACTGCACCAGGCTGTTGGCGATGTCATAGCTCCAGCCGGAGTTGTCGGCGCTAAAGCCTTGGGCTAGCGCATCTTGGGTCGCTTGATCCAGGGCGCCGCCGCTCCAGCTTGCATCGCCATTGTAGCTACTGCTGACAACATGGCTGTCACCAATATCCACATCGGTGAAGCTCAAGGCACCACTGTCACTGAGCATACCATTGATGACATCAAGATCTTCGGTGAGACTGCCGCTGCTATCGGCGCTGAGAATGGGGGCGTCATTGGTACCTATGATGGTAATAGTGACCAGTTGCTCGGCGCTGGCGCCAAACTCATCCGTCACAGTAACCGTAAAGGTCTCGGTGCGAATTTCGCCTTCCAGCAGGCCATCGGCTGCGGCGTTATCGAGCTGATAATTCCAGGCGCCGGTGACGGCATCTATGGTGAAGCTGCCAAGTGGGCTGTCGGCACTGCCGGACCAAATAAGCACGGCACCATTATCCACATCGCTGGCGCTCAGTTGTCCGCTGACACTAGGGGTGCCAGGGTCTATGCTGCCGTCATCAAACTGACCGGCTTCTCGTACAACACCATCGGCCTCACCCGGCTGAGGCGTGCTGATCACCGGCACATCATTGGTGCCTGTGATAGTGATAGTCAAGGTCTGGATGCTGGTATCGCCATCGGCATCGGTCAGCAGATAGGAGAAAGTTTCCGTCAGGGATTCTCCCTGAGCGAGCGCTTGAACGGCTTGCGCTGCAGAGTTAATTTGATAGCTGTAACTACCATCGGCATTGAGGGTCAGCAGGCCGTAGCTGCCTGAAACCTGGCTTTGATTGGATACGGCATTATCAAGGTTGCTGCCACTGCCAGCGGCTGTTACCTGTGCGGTATCGCCGCCCTGAACATCGTTGTCGAGCAGATTGCCGCTAATGGCTAGTAGTGAGTCTTCATCTACGCTGTTGATGTCATCCTGGCCGCTTGGAGCGTCATCCAGTACCGAGATGGTAAGGGTATTACCGACACTGTTTCCTTCTAGATCGGTCAATATCAGGTTGAAAGCCTGCGAGAAGTCATCACTTGAGCTGTGGTCAACCGCAGAATTGAGGGTAAAGCTATAGCTGATATTGCCGTTTATCAGGTCAACGGCGTTGATGGTGAGTACACCGTATTCAGTATTGATACTGACAGGGCCGTTAAATACGCCGCCAGAGACAATGGCAATCCCATCTAGGGTCAAGCTTGCCACGCCGGCCGCAGCGCTAAAACTCAAGTTACCGGTTTGGGTCAAGGCGGCGGGTGATGGAGTGGTTCCTGTCGGCAGGTTGGCATCTGAGAGTGTGGCTGCGCTACTGCTGAGTGTTGGGCCAGCCAAGGGGAGATCCTCAAGCAGTATCTCTTCTTGAGTGGTAATGGCGGTTTGATCGAAACCACTGGTGTCATAACCTGCACTTGCCAATAACTCAGAGCCGTCCCTGTCTACGGCGACATAACCGAAATCACCTTGGTTACCTGTTGTCCCGGCACCAGCTGCGGTAGCAGGCAGGTTTGCGGTAGGGTCGTCACCTGCAAGTATTTGTGCCTGCAGTGCGGCTATTTCGGCATCGACCCCTTCATTGGCGAATTGGGCGACATCTGCGGCCACGGCATCTGGCTGAGGTTGAGCGCTGGGTTGTGCATTTTGCTCTGTCAGCCTGGTACCATCGGCATATTCGATAGTGAAGGTATCGTTCGCGGTGAAGATGATCTCTTCACCATTGCGGATGAGATCCCCGATGCTCAGATCGCGGATATTGCCATTTTCGTCCTTGGCCTTGAGTTGTCCAACCAAATTGGTGACAACTGCGTCTTGCTTGCTGATTGCGACGCCCATAACTCATACTCCTTTGCACGCAAATACTGACGGCAAGGTACTCAAGACCATAAGCGTCAGTTATAAGTTCTAATATTAAGTCTGGGGTTGAAACGAAGGCTGTCAAATGCCTGTCTTTAAAGGCTGGCTGCAGATTAATAATGGCTGATTGATTTTAGATATGGGAATTTACCACCCATTCATAAGGTTACAGATGATGAGAAAGTGACTTTGCTTTTCGTAATAAAAAAGCCACTAAAAGAGTGGCTTTTTTATTACGAAAAGGTCTAGCGATTAGCTGCTCTTGGCGGCCTGTTTGTAACTATTGAAGGCTCCCTGATGATCGGCCAACTGTTCCTGAAGTTTGGCCAAGGCCAGCCAATACTCCTTGCGCGGCAGCAAGTGACACAAGCGTTCCCATGCGGCTCGGGCCAGACTGAATTCACGGCAGAGCTCATGGATTTGAGCCATGCAGTGTTGGTAGTCGGCATGATTTTCGAGCTTGGGCTCCAAATTTTTCAGCAGCTTCAGGGTTTCGTTGTCTTGGGCTTCAAAAATTTTCGGCAAAACTTCAAGTACAGCGGAGCAAGGCTCTTTCTTTAGGGCCTTATTCAGCAGTTTCAGCGCTTCGTCACGGCGGTTGAAGCCGGCCAGACCCAATGCATATTGCGCCATATTGGGCTGCTGGCTGCGTTCCTGGCGGCTAAGCCAGTGCCAACATTTTTCCAGTTCCTGCTCGTTGCGAAGGGCCGCCTGCGCCAGCAAAGCGTTATTTACCCTCTGGTTCAGGAGTTCGTATTCTTCACTATCCAGGATCTGCTTTTTGCGCAGCGCCGGCAATAACAGTTTTAGAGCCTGCCAGTCCAGCTGGCTCTGGTAAAGCTCCAGTGCCAGCTGCAGTACCGGGGCCTTGCTCTTGCTGCTGGGTTGCAGTTTGTCCAGCTGCTCGCGGGCTTTTTCCAGCTCGCCTTGCTGCATGTAGTAGCGCACTCTGGTGGTGGTGACGGCTTGGGTCGCCAGTGGCAACTGGGCCGCCTTATTCAGGTATTCATCCCGCTGTTCATTCTTGAACTGTCTTTGGGCCGCTCTGGCGGCTGCCAGATAATTAAGAGCAGGCAGTTCACCGGCTTCGGCGCCTTTTTGCATCGCCTTTTCGGCCGCAGGCCAATCTTCTTCTGCCAGTGCAAGGGCACCAGTAAGAGTGTGCTTGCGGGCGGCATTGCGGCGCCAGCGCCGCGGCAGGTAGCGACTGCTAAGCACCAGATTCAGCACAGTGACCAGTAGCCATTCCAGTAGCTGCAACAGGGCAAAGAAGATGATGAGTGCCATAACGGCAAACAGCAGGTTGGTTTCCAGTTGCCAGTCCAGAAAGGCGATATAGACATAGCCCGTCTTCCCGGCTAAGAGCGGGCTAAGGCAGGCACCAGCCAGAATAATCACCAGGTAGATGAGTACTCTTATCATAGTTCCGCCCCCGGCATGAGTTCACCATAGGTGACCAACTGCTTGAGCTGGGCGCTGGATTCAAATTTGGTCAGATTAACGGGATCCAGTTGCAGACTGGACAAAGCATTGATTGCGGTCAGCACCTCTTCGGTGCGTGGATCGTCGAGATCAAAATATTGCTGGATCCACTTGCGGGCCATGGCCAATGACTGGCGGTAGTTGAGCTCATCATATTGATAGAGGGCCAGCTGTGACTGCAGTAGTTTATTGCGGATATTCTCGAATAAATACCATTCTTGCTGGGGAGACAGCAGCGGAGTGATATCTGAGCTTATCTTGCGAATAGTGAAGAAGTCTTCCTTCAGTGCGCTCCAGGTCTTGGCCAAGTTGCTTTGCCAATCTCCAATGGAGTCAGACATCTTGTTTTCTGTTTCCGGCTCCATTTGCTGGCTGCCGACACGGTTGAGTGGCAGCTTGTCCAGCTTGGTGATAATGCCATCCAGGGTGAACACAGTTCCTGCTATATCGGTATTCTTGATGGCGCTGACCGCTGCAATATCGTTGGCGAGGGCTCGACGCAGTGGCATAAGAGATGGCTCCTGCATGGCGGCAATACGCTCATCGGCGGCTTGTAACAGGCCGGTTGCTGTTTGCGGATCTTTCTCAAGCCACAGCTTACGTCCCGCCATCCGCACCAAGTATTCGGCTTCTGCCGCCATCCAATGGTTGGGACTACGTTGTGCCAGAGTGGCGATACGGTTTTGCATCTGCTGCTGGGCATCGCTCAGTTGGGCTATGGCACCTTGCAGCTGTTGATTTTGCTGCAGGTCACTTTTCAGTTGCTGCTCCAGTGCCTGTAATCTGGCCTCAGGAGCTTGTTTGACCTGTTCGAGGGTAGTTGTCAGTTGCGCATTGGCGGCTTGCTGTTGTTGTAGTTGCCAAAAGAGATAAGCACCTATGGCGCAGGCCAGCAGTGCCAGCAACAGGCTCAATAGCAGCGTCAGTCTCAGTGGCCATGAGCTGCGCTTGGCTGTCTCCGCTGGAGTTTCTTGCTCTGTGGTACCCATGGGTTGGGTAGGCAGTGCGGGGGTATCGCTCCCGACTTCTGGCTTACTGTTATCCATTAATGCAGTCCTTTAACGCGACAATAGGGCTGGAAATCGGGAGGGGGAAAACTAGAGCCTCAATGCTTTGAGTACGGCCTTACTATTGGCTGCCGTGGCATCGGTCACCTGAGTTAATCCGGCGATCACGGCCTTATCTACCACCCGAATACTGGGAACTATAATATGACATGCTTGCAGCCAAGCAAAATACTCTTTTGGCAGCAGTCGGATAAGGTTCATCAGGCTCTCGGCGCTGCTGAGCACTATGGTGTCTATCCCGAAGGCTTGCCATTCTTTGACCAGTTGTATTGCATCGTAGGCGGGACAAGTGCGGCGGTAGACTTCCCAGAACTTGACTGAAGCACCATATTGCTGGAGTGTTTGTCCCAATACTTCCCTGCCACCGTTACCGCGAATTATGACCACTTGCTTGTGTTTTACTGCTTCGGGTTGCAGTCCTGGCAGGGTTAACAGGCCCTCGGTCTGTTGGTTGTCATCCGGAGCCTTATGGCCGTGGATACCATATTGCGCAAAGGCCTCGAAAGTCGCTTCGCCGACGGCAAAATATTGAATGTGTGACGGCCAGGGGGCATTGAGTGCCTGAGTACCGAAATGCACCGCATTGGTGCTGACAAACACAATAATGTCGGCGTCCAGCACCTCGGTAGGGGAAATAGTTTTGTCTTCCATGGCCTCGACTGCCAAGAGAGGGGTCACCATAAAAGGTATCCCTCTTTCTGTCAGCGCTTTTTCCATGGCGTGATTGCGCCCCTCGGGGCGCGTCAACAACACTCTCATGGTGCCGCCTTGTTATTTGCCGTAAACGGCATCCAATATAGTTTTGGCGCCTTTGCTCAGCAGTTCTTCTGCCAGGGCGTTACCCAAGGCTACCGCTTCGTCCTGATGACCACTTACGACTCCAGAGATCACTTCAGAACCGTCTGGATTACCCACCAGACCTCTCAATGTCAGCTGTTGGTCCTGGATCTCGGCATAGGCGCCGATAGGTACCTGACAACCGCCTTCCAGACGAGTATTCATGGCCCTTTCTGCCAGTACGCGGTAGCGGGTTTCTTTGTGCTCAAGCGGTGCCAGTAAGGCTTTTACCCGCTCATCGTCAGTGCGGCATTCGATGCCGACAGCGCCTTGGCCGTTGGCCGGCAGTGATTCTTCGGCGCTGATAAAGCTGGCGATACGCTCCGACAATTTCAGGCGGATAAGCCCGGCAGCGGCCAGAATGATGGCATCATATTCACCGGCGTCCAGCTTACCCAGACGGGTTCCCACGTTACCGCGCAGATCTTTGATTATCAGGTCCGGACGACGGGCTCTGAGTTGGCACTGACGACGTAGGCTTGAAGTACCGACAACCGCACCCTGAGGCAGTTCATCGATGCACTTATACTTATTGGAGACGAAGGCATCACGGGGATCTTCGCGTTCACAGATCACTTCCAGCCCCAAGCCTTCTGGGAAATCGACCGGCACATCTTTCATGGAATGTACGGCGATATCCGCCTGGTCTTCCAGCATGGCGACTTCCAGCTCTTTAACAAACAAACCCTTGCCACCCACTTTGGCCAGAGGGGTATCGAGAATAATGTCCCCCTTGGTGCTCATTGGCAGCAGTTCTACTGTCAGCCCGGGATGAATGCGTTCCAGTTCGGCTTTGACAAATTCTGCCTGCCACATGGCGAGAGGGCTTTTACGTGTTGCTATGCGAATGCGATTTTCTGACATGCCAGTCTTTTCCGTGAGAGTACATTAAATGCGCCAATGCTAACATTGCCTATTGGAGAATGGCACTGAGCGCTGCTCAATCTTTGAAGTGGGCACGTTAAATTTTCGTCAAATAGTGTGATCTTGATCTCATTACTTGCCTGTCGGCATAAAAGTGTTAGCATGATCATCTAACTGCTTCAGGAACAGTGAAATTCTGATGATCGAGCGTCAGCGACAATATGCCGAATGCGCCGAGCGCCTCAACCGAGTGCGTCTGGCCCGTGCTCAAGCGCTGTTCTCTCCCTTACAGCGGCATCTGTTTAATCTTATTCCGCTATTGTTGCATCAACATCACAACCGCTTGCCCGGATACAATGGTCCCATGACGCCTCGTGGTATCAAGGGATTCTCAAATACCATCTCGTTTAAGGAGTCGCTCGCTACCCTCAAGCTGCCACTGCTTGAAGACTCACCGCATGTCAGCCCGGTATTGGAAGGGGTTTACGTGATGGGTAGCACCGCCAGTTTTGGCCAGAATCCCAAGAGTGATGTGGATGTTTGGTTGGTCTATGACGCAGGGCTGACCCTGGAAGAAGTAGAGTTACTGAGGGACAAGAGCCTAAAACTTACCCAGTGGTTTGCTGGTTTTCAATTCGAGGTGAACTTTTATCTGGTACATCCGCGGCAATTTTGCCGTGATGATGCCTGCCATCAGGACGCCGAATGGGAGCTGTTGGGGCATGAGCACAGCGGCAGCGCCCAGCATTGGTTGCTGCTGGAAGAGTTCTACCGCAGTCATATTCGCCTAGCGGGCAAGACGGTCGCCTGGTGGCCTAATGCCGAGCCTTGCAGCGATTTTCTGTTTCTTGGTGATGTGCACCAACTACCAGCCAATGAGTATTTTGGTGCCTCTTTATGGCAGCTCTACAAAGGCTTGGACAAGCCGCACAAGGCCCTGCTCAAGGTACTGCTGTTGGAAGCCTATGCCAGTAATTACCCACAAACCAATCTGGTCAGCGAGTGGGTGTGGTTGAGAACTCTGGCCGGTGACTTTTCCAACGCCAACGATGCCTACTTACTCCTGTATCAATATATAGAGTCTTATCTGCTCAAAGTGGGCGATAGGCGGCGACTGGAAATTGTACGGCGTTGCTTTTACCTCAAATGTGGTATCAGGCTGACTGATACAGAACAGTATCACGATTGGCGTTACCACAAACTCAGGCAGTTGGTAGAACAGTGGGAATGGCCCCAGAGTCTACTGACGACCCTGGATGATTGTGAACATTGGCACAGTGGCCAACTACAGTGGTTTAATGCCCAGCTCAACGAGTTGATGCTGGCCAGCTATCAAACCCTGTTGCATTTCGCTTCGACTCATAGGTTGAGTGAGTACTTTAAAATTGAAGACTTGGGGCTGTTGACCCGCAAGTTACACACCTATTTCAGTGAGGACAAGCAGCAGATCCTACGGCTTAACCGGCTTTGGAGTCAGTCGCTGGCGGAACGAAACCTGACCATAGTCCGCAGCGAACAGGATGGTCGCTGTCATCTCTATCGTCTGTCGCCGGAGCCGCGGCAGTTTATGGGCGAAGTAGCCATCTATCAGGCCGATGATGCCGCCTCTTTGATGATTTGGGCCTGCCTCAATGGGGTGGCAACCGCCAACAGTCGTTGGTTTGAATACGGCGCGGGTCGTCTGCGCTGCCGGCGTCTCAATCAAGTGGTCGAACGGCTATTGCCTTACACCGAAGACAAGAAGTGGCGAGTGTCGAAACTGGATCTGTGTCAGCCTTGGCACTATCGCAAATTAGTGTGGATCCTCAATCTGGAGCAGGATCCCAGCGAACATTGGCAGGGCCAAAGCTTGATGCTGGAACTCATGGGCAGCAACCTGTTGGCGACAGGCAAACCGGCAGCTAGCCTGCTGGGTTCGGTGCAACTGATGAGTCTCAACTCCTGGGGCGAATGGCATTGTCACAGCTTTAGCGGTGAACAGGCGCTATTGGAGGCCATCGCCTTTGCCACTCCAGGCATGAGAAGGGCGCCACAACAAGTGGCCTTTGATGTCGTCAGCGCCTCGCAAAAGCTGCAGTCTCAGTTGGAACAAACTGTAGTGGATATTCTCAAGCAGGTGCACCGGCTGATAAGAGATGCCTGTCCTTCAAAGACCCTGGTGCAGCCACTGCAACTGGGTGAAAAGAAATATGGCCTGTTTTTCGATGCCAAGGGCATGAGTTACCGGGATCTTAGCGATGTAAAGTCCCTCTATCGTCAGTTGGCCAGAGGCGAACTACAGAGTTTGCCAAGGCCCGAGCTTGCCGACGACCCTTGGGTCAAGGTGCCCGAGGTTATCCAGAACTATGCGGTGAAGGGGGTGATCCAGTATTTCCTGCGCAGCCGGGAAGACGAGTTGGACGTGTTTGTACTGGATGAAGGAAATGGCCTGAGCCACTATGTGCACAGCAATCCGGATGTCAGTGAATTGGTGAATACTGTCACCCAGCATTACGCCTTCGGTGAAGTCCTGAACCTTAAAAATCAGTTCAACTTTCCGCAGTTTTTCCGCTTGGTGCGTCAAAACGGCAATCTGGACGTGGTGCCTTTCGGGGTCACGGCAAGGGCGGCGCAGACAGAGTTCTGACCGCCCCTAAATTATCAGAACGACAGTTCTATTCCGCCCTGGCGGCTGATGGACTCTCTGACGAAGGGCATAAACTCGCCGCCGTTGCGCTCATCTATCCATTTACCGTCGACATAGCCAAAGTGATAACCACCGAAACGGGTTGCTACCCAGATCTGGTGCAGCGGCTCCTGCTTGTTGATCACGATTTTGGAGCTGTCGGCAAACTCGAGCTGCAGCACATTGCCTGAAGCGTCGATATCAACATCGGCATCCTGCTCATCGATTGCATTCTCAATTGCGGTTTCTATCCGGTCGAACATTTCATCGGCGAGCTGATGATATTCGGTATCTGTCATGGCCATGGAATATCTGTCCTTTGCTTTCATCAAGATGAATGCGATTATAAGGCTAATGTAATCCTGCTGCCCAGATGTTGAGTAAAATGAGACTGTTTTTATCCCTGATGCTTGCTAGCCTGTTGCTGCTTGGTTGTGGTCAAAAAGGCGCGCTATACAAGAGCCCTGATCTGCCGGACAACCAATCCCAGGCGGAACAAACCGAGCAACCCCAGCAATCGACAGAGGAAAACTAATTGGATCATTTTCAGTATCAAGCTCAGGCTCTGTATGCCGAAGACTGCGCCGTAGCCGATTTGGCGGCTCAATATGGTACGCCTTTGTATGTCTATTCGCGGGCGACACTGGAGCGCCATTGGCATGCCTTTGATAGGGCCGTGGCCACTCATCCGCACCTTATCTGCTATGCGGTCAAGGCAAACTCCAATCTGGCGGTGCTCAATGTGTTGGCGCGTCTTGGAAGTGGCTTTGATATTGTCTCAGGCGGAGAACTGACCCGGGTAATCACCGCAGGTGGCGATCCGGCCAAGGTGGTGTTTTCCGGTGTCGGCAAGACAGCGGCGGAAATGAAACTGGCTTTGGAGCTGGGCATATATTGCTTCAATGTCGAGTCTCGCGCCGAGCTTGAACTGCTCAACGAAGTGGCAGGCTCTTTGGGTAAACAGGCGCCGGTTTCGTTGCGGATCAACCCGGATGTGGATGCCGGTACTCACCCCTATATTTCCACCGGCCTGAAAGAAAACAAGTTCGGCATCGCCATGGATGAAGCCGAGGAAGCCTTCCTGCAGGTGCAATCCTTGCCGCACCTGGTCATCAAGGGCGCCGACTGCCATATCGGCTCACAGCTTACTGAACTCAGGCCGTTTCTCGATGCCATGGACAGAATGCTGGCATTGATCGATAGGCTGGCAGAAAAAGGCATAGTGGTTGAGCATCTGGACGTGGGCGGCGGTCTGGGAGTCACCTATGGTGAAGAAACCCCGCCACAACCGGACAAGTATGCCGCCGCATTGCTCGAGCGTCTGGGTGAACGACCACTGAAGCTAATTTTCGAACCGGGCAGGGCGATTGCCGCCAATGCCGGGATCTTTGTCACCCAGGTATTGTTCGAGAAAGAGAATGCCGGCAAGCATTTTGCGATAGTGGACGGTGCCATGAATGACCTTATCCGGCCGTCACTCTACAGCGCCTGGCAGCAGATTATCCCGGTGCAGCCAAGAGAGGGTGAAAGCCGGGAATACGACATAGTCGGCCCAGTGTGTGAAACCGGGGATTTTCTGGGTAAATCACGCGCCTTGGTGTTGCAAGCTAAAGACCTGCTGGCGGTGCGTTCCAGCGGCGCTTATGGCTTTGTGATGTCCTCCAACTACAACACCCGTCCGCGAGCGGCCGAAGTCATGGTCGATGGCAGTGAACATTATCTGGTGCGTGAACGGGAAAAGCTGGAACAACTGTGGCAAGGTGAGCACTTGCTGCCGTAAACTAGTGTGAGTACTTTCCCGCTGTAGGCGTTGGAACCTAGGAGTAATCTTGATCCACTTCACTAAGATGCATGGTCTGGGCAACGACTTTATGGTCGTCGATGGCGTGACTCAGAATGTGTACTTTTCGCCGGAGCAGATCCGGCGCCTGGCCGACCGCAACTTCGGTATCGGTTTCGATCAACTGCTGCTGGTCGAGCCGCCCTATGATCCGGATCTGGACTTTCATTATCGTATCTTCAATGCCGATGGCAGCGAGGTCGAACAGTGCGGCAACGGCGCCCGCTGCTTTGCCCGCTTTGTTCGCAACAAGGGCCTGACCCAGAAATACAAGATCAAGGTCAGCACTTCATCCGGCAAGATGACCCTGCGCCTGGAGCGCGATGGCAATGTCACCGTCAATATGGGCGTACCTATCTTGGATCCGGCGCGGATCCCCTTCAAGGCCAAAAAGGCCGAAAAGACCTACCTGTTGCCTACCGAAGGGCAAACCTTCCTCTGCGGTGCTGTTTCCATGGGTAACCCCCACTGCGTGCTGGAAGTCGAGGATGTGGCTGCCACGGATGTCGATGTTATCGGCGCGCAACTGACCAATCACGAACGCTTCCCCAAAGGGGTCAACGTCGGCTTTATGCAGGTGCTCAACAAGGGTCATATCAAGCTCAGGGTTTATGAGCGCGGCGCCGCTGAAACCCTGGCCTGTGGCAGCGGTGCCTGCGCGGCTGCTGTGGTGGGCCAACTGCAGGGCAAGCTGGGCAATACAGTGCGGGTCGACCTGCCCGGCGGCACTCTGACAATCAAATGGGACGGTGAGGGCAAGCCGCTGTGGATGACAGGCCCGGCCGAACAGGTATACGACGGACAGATACAGATATGACAGACGCCAAAGCTAAGCTCAATCCACCTTTTGATGAGCAGATCATCCGTGAATATCTGTTGGATAATCCGGAGTTTTTCTGCCGTCACCCCGAGCTGCTGTTGGCTATGCGTCTGCCCCACGGCGAGCGTGGCACAGTTTCTCTGGTGGAGCGGCGGCAGGAGCTGCTGCGCAGCCGGGTACAGCAGCTGGAAGAGGAGATCACCGCGCTGCTTGGCATGGCCAGCCGCAATGAGAAAATCTTCCGCTTTAACACCCAGCTTTCATTGAAGCTGCTCGATTGCGAAGATATGGGCGAGCTTAGGCAGGTGTTGTGCGCCGAGCTTAAAGAAGCCTTTAACTTCAGCCATGTACGCCTGATTACCGTGCATGATATCGACTCAGAACTCTCGGCCATCTGGCGTAAGCGCCTGCAGCACGGCTATTACTTTGGTCGCTTGACCAAGGAGGAGTCCAAGCGTTTGTTCGGCTCTGAAGTCGGCTCAGTGTCACTGGCACGGCTGTCGGAACAAAATGGCCAGGTGATCTTTGCTATCGCCAGTGCCGATGTGACCCACTTCCATCCGGAGATGGACAATATGCTGCTGGATCAGTTGCGGCAGCTGTTGGACCATCTGCTGCCCAAGCTCTGATGGCCGTTAAACAGGATTCTCCCTGGCTTGGCCGCTTCGAGCGCCATCTCAGTGCCGAGCGGCAACTGTCTCCTTACACAGCCCGCAACTATCTGCGCGAACTGCAACGGGTTGCCGGGCTGTTGCCGCAGGATATTGATTGGGATCAGGTAACCGATCCCCAGTTGAGTGCTGTGTTGGCCAAGTTACACCGTCAGGGGCTCAGCCCCCGCTCTTTGTCCCTGTGCCTGTCGGCGGTCAAGCAGTTCTACGAATTTCTGCTGCTCGAAGAGCTGGTCAAGAGTAATCCCGCCCGGCAACTGAGTGCACCGAAACAGAATAAGCCGCTGCCCAAGAATCTCGATGCCGACAGCATCAGTCATCTGCTGGATATTGAGGTGACAGATCCCCTCAGTGCCCGTGACAAGGCGATGATGGAGCTGTGTTACTCCTCAGGGCTGCGTCTGGCCGAGTTGGCCTCGCTGGATGTACCGCAACTGGATTTCGCCCAGCAGCAAATTAAGGTGATGGGTAAAGGTGGCAAGGAACGGCTGCTGCCGGTGGGCTCGGTCGCCATTGCCGCATTGCAACAATGGCTGGATTACCGCCGTGATATTCCCTGTGAAGATCAGGCGCTGTTCGTGACCGCCAAGGGCAAGCGCTTGGCGCATCGCAGTATTCAGGCGCGCATGGCGCGCTGGGGGCAGGAGCAGGTGTTATCCGCCAGGGTGCATCCTCACAAACTCAGGCATTCCTTCGCGACCCATATGCTGGAGTCCAGCGGCGACTTGCGGGCGGTGCAGGAGCTACTGGGACACGCCAATCTGGCGACCACCCAAATATATACCAGTCTGGACTTTCAACATCTGGCCAAGGTGTATGACGGCGCTCACCCCAGAGCCAAAAAGGACAAGTGATGCAGGTGTTTCTTCGCCCCGGCGCTATCAAAGCCATCAGTTTTGATCTCGACGATACCCTCTATGATAATCGGCCAATTATCGCCGCCGCCGAAGGCGCATTGCTCGAGTGGCTGGCCAAAGAATACCCCCGGAGCGGCAATTGGCAGGCCGCAGACTGGCGGACATTGAAGCGCCAGCTGTTGCGGCAGCAAGCCGAGCTGACCCATGACACCAGTGCCGCGCGATTGGCGTTATTGCAAACCGGGCTGGAGATGCTGGGATATGATAAGCACAAGGCAAAACTGGGCGCGAAAGCGGGTCTGGCCTTGTTCCTTGAGCGGCGCAGCGACTTTAAGGTGTCACAGGAAGTGCTCGCCTTACTTGCGCAATTGGCTGAGCGTTTTCGCCTGGTTGGGATCACCAATGGCAATGTGGATGCAGACAGAATTGGTCTGGGAGAGATGTTTGAGTTTGTGCTGCATCCGGGCAATGGCATCAGACGCAAACCTTGGGGAGATATGTTCCTGTTGGCCGCCGAGCGTCTGGCTTTACCCTCTGAGACGCTGCTGCATGTCGGCGACCACCCGCTGACTGATGTCGCAGGTGCCCGTAAGGCCGGTTGTCAGGCTGCTTGGCTCAATCCGGCGTTTGCCGGTGACAACTGCAAAGCGGCCAATACCCTGCTGCCTCACATTCGGCTCCATTCTCTGAGTGAATTGGCACTTCTATTGTGATTTTGTTGCGTTTTTGTGTTTTCTGAGTAGATTGGCTGCGCCCGGCCGGGCTGTAACTACCTCTATGGATAAGAAGAAAATGACAAAACGACTCGCCATACTACTGCTTACATCTTTTTTGGGACTCAGTGCTTGCTCCATCAAACAACAGGTCGACCCCGTGGCACTGCATCAAGATGCAGGCCTCTGTATTCTGGAAAATCCGCAGGTGAGGGAAGGTTTCTTGCAGGAAGTAGAGAAGGTGTTGCGTGAAAAACAGATACGCTATCGACTGGTTCAAGAGTTAAACGCCGCCGATCAATGTGATTGGACTGCAACCTACAGTGCGAATTGGGCATGGGACTTGGCGCTTTATATGGTTTACGCCGAGATTAAGGTGTATCACCAGGGTAGACTCGATGGTCAGGCTATCTATGATGCCCGGATGGGCGGAGCCAATATGAACAAGTTCATTGATGCCGAACCTAAGATCCGTGAACTGATCAATCAATTGATCCAACAGAAACAGGCGCGGGTTTCCTGGGCACAGCCACTGACTCTGGCTCCCTGAAACAATTTCTCACCATTAAAGCGCGTATCAAAGCGCGCTTTTTAGTTTCTTATCATTTTTTTAACATTGACTTGATGTTAGTGTATAGCTTCTTGCCGTTGTGCTCTGAGGTTTAACCTATGCCATCCCGAATAATCATGCTGCTATTGCTGCTGTTGAGTCTGCCGATCTCTGCTCACGAGCTGCATGCGGATGGGAGTTTCTGGGATGGTTTCAATCACCCCGTGTTGGGGTTTGATCACCTGTTGGCCATGCTCAGTGTCGGTATTCTCAGTACCCAGTTGGGGCACCGCGCCATCTGGTCTGTACCGCTGGCCTTTCTGTTTTTTATGGGGTTGGGCGCCATCACTGGCATGCTTGCTACACCTATACCCTTCGTTGAACCCGGCATAGCCCTGTCGGTGCTGCTCTTGGGGCTGGCCATAGTGCTCAATCGCGAGATGCCTATCTCTTTTGCTATGGCCTTTGTCGGTGTCTTTGCGCTATTTCATGGTTATGCCCACGGCGTCGAAATGCCCGAGTTGGCCAGGCCGGGTATTTACGCCATGGGCTTTTTGTTGGGAACGGCGGCCATTCATGTGGCCGGGGTGATCATCGGCAGTTTGATAAACCCGGATGGCAAGCGTAAACGTGCAGTGCAACTCATGGGCTCGGCTATCGCTCTGGTGGGAAGTTATTTGATGCTGGATTTGTGGCTGGCTTGAGCACTGTGTCTCTGCTTACGTCTTAACATGCGTTTCACCTGCGCCGGGCTGGCGCGCATATCGGCATCTCCGACCCTGATATAGGTGCCGCCAATCGCTTCTGTTCCTAGATAGATGGGCTGCTGGCTATAGTCGGCCTGAGGTACTCGAAAGCGGATCAACTGCTTACCGGCCAGTTCTATTAGCTGAATGTCGGCCGGGCCAAGAATATTGGCGCTGATCTTTTGCGAATTATTGAGGATCTTCCAGGCTTCATCGATAAGGGGCCTGGGCTCGGCTATCCCTTCGATAAAAAACTCGCCCTTTTCCTCCCTGACACCGAGAATGATCTCGCCACCATTGGTATTGGCAAAGGCGCTGTAGCTTTCCCACAGTGCCTGTGGCAGTGCGCCCTTGCCATGGCGTCCGGCGGCGAGCTTGAACTCCACTGCGGCGGACTCACGCAGATTTTCAATATCGTCCAGAATGAAACCTGTAACCGGCATGACTGACTCCTTGTTTACTGCTGTTACTGCAGTTGTAGCAAGTCAGCCGGGATTTGAACAGCCCTCAGTTCACCAGTGCCAGAGCCTTGGGAAACAAGAGGTTATTTTCCAGGTGGATGTGACGGTGCAGATCGGCTTCAAACTCGGCCAAGGTGGCATAGCATACCCGCCAGGTAGTACAGGCATGTTCAGGAGCCTGGTAGTGATTGGTCAACTGCTGCAGCTTGGCCAGAATTTGTCCCGCCTCATCATGCTCATATTCCATTGCCCGGATAGGATTGCCTATATGGCCGAAACAGGCGTTGAACTCTTGCCCCTGACTCAGGGCGCGAATGGCCGGAAACAGTATCTGTTCCTCTTTTTGCAGGTGGGGTAAGAGGTCGTCCATCAGGGCGCGGATCCAACCGGCCAAGGGCTTGATCTCTTCATAATGCTCACCGTGGGCTCGTACCATCTTCTGGGCATATTCCAGCAGCAGCGGTGCGGTATCGCGTATGTACTTGTGGTGGGTCGCTTCGATATGCTCGATAAGCTCACCAAGTGGCAATTTGGCCAAGGCATCGTCCGGTGTGCCCTCTGCGGCCAGTTGGCTCAAGGCGTGCAACACCTCGGTAGGCTCGGCGCCGGCTCGCTCGCAGGCCGATGCTAATGAACGGCCACCGCCACAGCAAAAGTCGATACCAAAACGGCTGAAAACATGGGCGTTACGGAAGTCTTCGGCGACCAGTTCGCCGACTCTGCGTTCGAGGAGGATTTGCGCTGACATAGGATGCTCTCTGTATTACCAATTTACATGCATAATAAAAGCATCTTTAAGTGCATCCAAGCTTAGACCAATAAAACTTGACTGTTTTGCTTGGTTAATCACATTTTGCAACAAATCGGCTAGAGCCTCAGGGGCTGTCCGTGAGGTAGTTTATCTGATTCAGCCACTGAGCCGCCGTCGTCTGGTATTCTCCCTGGTCGATCGCTTTAAGCAAGGTTTTGGCTTGTTGTAACTGCCCGGCTTCGTAGTGGCTCAGGGCTAGCAACAGCTGCCAGTAGCGGTTATCTGCATCTTGCTGCCGTAGCTGTGACAACAGCTGTTGTGCCAGCGGCCATTGCCCTAGGCTGTAAGCCAATTGTGCCCGCAGCGGCAGCGATTTCTGCCCTTGGGTTTCGTTTGATTTCTGCAGCAGGCGCAGCGCCTTGTCTCTTTGGCGTGACAACAGATAAGCCTGAGATAACAGCGGCTTATAGCTGGAGTGTTGTGCCAGTGCCTCGCTGTGTTGCTCCAGTAGATCTGCCGCCCGGCCGGGGGCCTGATGCAGCATCAATAACTGTGCCAGCAGCGGAATGCTGCGTGTGGGTAACTGCCCTGCCTTGTAGGCCGAGCTGAGGACATTGAGTGATTCCCGCTCTTGCCCCTGTTGCTGCAGGTTATGGCCCAGGCGTTCCCAGTAGAGGGGGCGATCCGGATAGGCGGCGATCATCTGCCTCAGCAGTTGTTCTTCTTCCGCCAAACGCTGCTGCCGCTGATACAGAGACTGCAGAAAGTGTTGCCGGGTTTCGGTGACTTCCCAATCCAGTGCCAGACGCATCTGTTCAGTGGCCTTTGGCAGCTGCTGCAACTGAAATTCGGCGTAGGAGGCCAGCGAGTGCATGGTGGCAAATTCAGTGGCGCCGGGTTTGAGCTCTTGTTCTTGCTCTATGATTTTGCTCGCCAGTTGCAGCCATTGCTTGCTGTATTCCAGGCTTTGGCGGTATTCGCTTTGCTGGTAGTTCAGTTGGGCTCCCAGTTTATAGAGATCCCGCTGCTGCAATGGTGTGACGGGTAAAGTCAGCAACAGCCGGGTTTGCTGCGCGGCGCACTGGTAGTCCTTGAGACTGATACAGGCCTGCAGATGCAGGTAGGCCGCCATCTGCTGCTCGTTGTCGCTGCCTTCGGCATACTGACGTTGAAAGCTTTCAATCGCCTTGAGCGCCGCAGCCGGATCCCGCTGCAATTGAAACTGCAGTTGTTGGTAACGTTGCAGTGCATTGCTCGCCAGCAGCGGCGCGCTGAACAGAATGCAGCAAAACAACAGGCTATTTTTCAAGTTCATATCTGATCACTATCCGTTGCCATTGAAGCTGCTTGGGCGCCGCGAAGCGCCACCTGAGCACGGCCCTGGAAGCCGAGCGGTAAAACACGCCGCTGGGGGTTTCATCCACCAACTTGATATCTTCCACCCGACCGTCCGGGTTGATCGCTAAATCCAGAGTCACCTGTCCTTCAATGCCCCGCTGTTTGGCTTGCAGCGGGTATTCGGGCGGCATTTGAAACACCACCTGCGCCATGGCGATACTGGCTTGCATGGTATTGCCGGGGGCGCTGCCGCTTGGGCTGAAATTCAGCGTTGGTGGTTGGATTTGCTGAATATCATCCGGCGTTGGCCACAGGGGATCCGGCACTGGAATACCCGTGTTGGCATCCAGCGCGCTGAGATCCAGTGTCATGGGTGGAGGCGGTGGCGAGGATGTCAGCGGCGCCGAGCTGAGGCGAACCTCAGGCAAGGGCTCTTGCGGCTTACTATCTTGCCTTTCGGGAAAGTAGACTCCGCCCAATGTGACCCGTTTAGCCGGCGCCGCGCCCTGTCCCAGAGTCAGGGCATAGATCAGGCTGGCCAATGCCAGATTGATCAGTATGGCACTGGTGAAAACCAGTCCTGTTTGGCTAGCTGGGGTCTTGGGTTGCGACGGCCACATTATTGACTCCTGCGATGCGTACTTTGTCGACCACTTCGATGAGCTTGCCGCTGGTGACATGCTTATCCACTTCGATAATGGCCGAACTCTGCTCTGAACTTGCCAGCGTGTGTTTCAGTCTGGCGGGTAGTTCAACCGCCTTGACGGCTTGCTGCTCCAGCCAGATCACATTGTGTTTGTCTATGCTGATTAAGATGGCGCGCTTATCTTGATTGTCTTGCACCTGAGCTGTGGGGCGTTCCAGCTCCAGCGACTGGGTCTTCTGAAATGACGCCGATAAGATAAAGAAGATCAACAGGATAAATACCACGTCTATCAAGGGGGTGAGATCGACATTGGCTTCTGTGCCTTGATCATCTGTGTGTTTAAATTGCATCAGTTACTCCGAAAGTATTCGGCGCAGCTCCGCCAGCAACCGCTGATTGCTCTGCTTGAGCTGATAGGCCAGATAGAGTCCGGACAGAGAGGTCACCAAGCCTGCCAATGTGGTCAGCAGTGCCGAGCTGATCCCGGATGACAGCTGTTTTTGGACATCGAGTTGCCCAAGCTCGGCAAAACTGCTGATCATCCCATCGACAGTGCCCAAGAGCCCCAGCAGCGGCAGTATCCTTATCAATGAATCTATCCAGTCGAGTCCGCGGTTCAAATTCAGGGCGGCGCGGCTGAGAAAGGCCTGTTGCAGCTGCGCCTTTTGCCATAAGTCATAGCGCGTAAGCCTGACGTTCAACTGATTTGCATCATCCAGCCAGCCGGGGCTCAGGCGGCGAATACGGCTAAAGCCCTTCAGCAGCAGATACCACATCAGACAAGAGAGCAGCAGTATCAGCCAAACGATGACGCCGGCCTGCAGCACAAAATCATAGAAGGCGCTCATTGACCGGGGTTACCTGTGTCGCCAAAGCGCTGTAATACCACCAGTGCAGCCGCTTCCTGCTCAAGCATCTGGGTCAGTTGCCGACTCTGGCTCTTGACCGCGCAGTGCAGTAACAGCAGCGGAATGGCTGTCATCAGTCCCAGCTGGGTGGTCAGCAGTGCCTCGGCAATGCCACCCGAGAGCAGCTCTGTGTTGTTGCTGCCGAAACGGGTGATCACATCGAAGGTTTCAATCATGCCACCAACCGTGCCCAGAAGCCCCAGTAGTGGTGGGATCCCCGCCAATACCGCCAGGGTGCCAGTGCCACGGGTCAGGCGGGGAACTTCGCTGAGTACGGCGGCGTTGAGCCGCGCTTCGAGTTGCTCCTCGGGGCAATCGGTTGCCGCCAACATCACCCGGCCGAGGGCATTGTCACTCTTGACTTGCTGGCTGGCCTGCTGTTGGGTCAGCCGCCGTTTTTCGCGGCGCAGTATCCACAGGCGGTTCAGGGCTATGCCTGAGGCTATCAGGGCTATCAGGCCGATAAAGACGCCGACTATCCCTGCCGGTTTGAGCTTGTCGAACCAGCCGTTAGCGTTTGCCGCCTGTTGCAGCAACTTGCCAAACGAGGGGTCGAGCCAGACACTCCCCTGGGTGGGCGATAGCTTTGGCTGCTCAGCCAGCAGTTGCCAGCTTTGCTGCGCCGGCAAGTAGCGTACCCAGCCTTTATCGCTGAGGGCATTAAAAGGCCCATATTCGGTGACATTCAATAGCACTGGGGTGCCATCGGCATTGAGGCCTTCGCTGCTTTGCACTATGGGTTTGGCTGCCAATACGCTTTGTTCTGTCAATGCGGTCCAAAGCGCCTGCAGTCGCTGCAGGCCAAGTTGGTCAGTGGGTATCTCGGCAAGGCCACTGCTGTCGTGGCGCCATAGGCTGTGGGGTGCCACTGTGGTGAGCAGCAACTGCTCATGTTCCTGGATGGCGCGAAACACCCCGTCGAGACTGGCTTTCTCGGCGTTGAGCTGGGCCTGTTTGTCCTTAAGGCTTTGCTGCAGTGCCAGCAGTTGGTCTTCAAGTTCCAAGTTATTTGCCTGAGTCCGGGTGAGTTGCTGCTGCAGTTTCTTATGGTTGCCGCGCACCTGCTCCAGGCTCTGACGGCTCAGGTTCTCTTGCCGCTCGGCGGCCGCTTGTTCCTGGCGACTGCCACTGCGAACCTGCTCCAGCACCTGTTGCAGACTCTCGGCCTGGCAGGGGAGGGATAATGAGAGCGACAACAGCGATAGCGCCCACAGTAATGCGGGACGCATCATGCTCTGGCGAGTGAGGGAAGACAATAAACTCATGATGCCTCCGTAATCAGAGGCAGTTGCAACAGTGCCGGTATGCCTTCTCCGGAGGCGACTCGGATGGCAGCGGCGACATTGCTAAGCTGCTCAGGCGCCAGCGCCTGCCAATTATCTCCCTGCCAGCGGCCACCGGCCTTGCCATCCAGGGTAAGGAAAAAGTACCCCAGGCGCCCGGTGCGCAGAAAATTCACCAGCCGACCGTCACCGAGTTTGCCCTGCCAGCTCTCCACGCTGTAGCCGTAGCTGAGCTCCACCTGATAGGCGTCCAACAGCCGGGTCAGTTTCTCGCCCTGGTTCAATTCGGCGCTTTGCAGCAGGAGTTGCAAGTTATCGAGACGCTGTTGCCGTTCCTGCTGCTGAAATGGCAGATCGGCCCGCACCAGTTGCGTGAGTGATAGCAGCATTTCGTCCATCATCGGGGCCAGTTGCATCCGGGTCTGGCGCAGCTGCCGACGCTGCTCGCCAAGCTCCTCCAGAGCAGAGTGCAGCTGCCCTATCTGCTGTTGCAACTGTTTTTGGTAATGGCTGGCCAGTTGGATTTCATGCTTGAGTTGGCGGTTTTCCTGGATCAACGATTGCTGCTCATCATCGAGTTTTTCTATGACTTGCTGAGCTTGTTGGCTGGCTTTTAATCCCTGACGGTCGGCCCTGTGGATCTCGTTGAGGTCACTCGGCGTGGCCGCCACCTGTAATACCCAGGCGGCCAAGACAGATACTGCTGTTTTAGTAAACATCTGAATGAAAATATTTTTTGTCTGGAATGCTGTGGTTTTACTCACATGATCACCAGAATGTTGACATGATTTGAGACATTATCAACAAATAGTAATGATAACAATTGTCATTTGTATTTGATCAAGTTATTTTGGCCAACCTCACACTTTAGTGGTGCGGGTTCAGCACCGGCATCGCTGTTTTTTTAACAATAAAGGGATTGAGGATGAAGAAACACGCGGCTGTAGTCTGTGGTCTGGCATTAGTGCCGGTAGCTCAGGCGCAACAGGTTGATGTGGCTGATCAACAGGAGATAATCGTCAGAGAGCAGGCCGACAATGGCCTGACCCAACATGAAACCCTGACCCGGGAAGATATCAAAAAACGTCCAACTGGTGACGGTAACCTGACCGACTTGCTCAGGTCCAATCCGGCGGTGCAGTTTTCCAACAGCGCCAACAGCAGTCTGAATCAGGGGGAGATCAAACCCGCCGACATTTCCATTCACGGCAGCAACGCCTATCAAAATGCCTTTCTGCTCGATGGCATGAGCATCAACAACGATCTGGATCCGGTCGATGGCAGCGTGGTCACCAACGCCCGCCTGTCCAGCGACGAGCAGGGTCTGTATGTCGACAGCCGCCTGATAGACAGCGTGACCCTTTATGATGCCAATATCCCGGTGGAATTCGGTGGCTTTACCGGCGGGGTAGTGGATGCCACAACCCGCAGTTGGCAAGGGGAAACTGCCGCCAGCGTCTATTTCCGTCAAACGGATGCCAGTTGGAACAAGGTGCATATAGATGACAAATTGCAGTTTGACTCGGCCAATAATGACCTGTCACAACCGGCCAGATTCCAGACGGATTACAGCAAGCGCAACTATGGCCTGAGCTTTGAAACCGGCATTACCGACGACTTGGGCTTTGTGGCTTCGGTTTCCCGGCGTGAGTCGAAAATCCCCATGATGAATGTACCTGCTACCGCCGTGGGACTGGATGCCAACGGTGAGTTGGTGGCCTTCAAGACAGGCGGCGGCCTCAAGCATCAGCGGCGCACCTCAGACAACCTGTTCAGCAAGTTTACCTGGTACGCGTCACCACGCACCACGGCGCATCTGTCGCTGGCCTATTCGGCCTATGAGGCGGACATGTTCTTCAACGGGGTGGCCAATTCAGACTACCGCGATGAACACAAGGGCTACAGTTCTACCCTGGAGATAGAGCATGGCTTTGACGCTTCGACACTGGAGTTGTCGCTCAACTATAACCGCATGACAGACAAGCGTGCCGGCGAGCAGACTTACTGGGTGCAATTGATGGACTGGCAGAGCAATCGCTCCTACTCCTCCGGAGGCCCGGGCGATCTGGACTCTACCCAGGAAACCAGTACCGCCAAATTGAAGTGGAAATGGGATCCCCTCAAATGGGCCGGTATGAGCCACACCTTTACCCTGGGGGGCGAGGCCAGTTACACCGATGCCGAGTTCAACCGGGACAAGACTTACTACCGCAACAACTACGACGGCAGCCTGGAGATGATGGGCTGGTCACAACTGCGTCTCGATGCCTTTTTGGAAGGCAGATACAAGAGCACTCACAGCCAGTACGCCCTCTATGTTGAAGATGTGATCAACTGGGGCGATTTCAGCTTCAGGCCTGGTCTGCGGCTGGATCACGACGGCTTTGTCAATCGCAATAACCTGGCCCCTAGGTTCAGCAGCAGCTGGAACCTGTTTGGCGATGGCAACACCCTGCTGACCGCCGGGGCCAACCGTTACTATGGTCGCTCCATGTTGACTTACGCCCTCTACAGCGGCCAAAACGGTGGCCTGGTACATTGTTACTTTGACTGTAAGCCCAACTCTGCCGACAACGACTGGATGTCGACCCGGGATTATGAGGGAATGGAAGAGCTGCAAACGCCCTATAACGACGAGTTTACTGCCGGTGTTCAACAGATTTGGGGCAACAGCATCTGGAAGCTGAACTATGTGCACCGCAACGGCCGCGATGAAGTGCGCAGCCGTTATAAGTATCCCGGCACTGATGACTATGAACAACGCGCCATTCGAACCTTCGATAACAGCGGCAGCACCAGCCATGACAGCGTGATCTTCACCCTGATGAACCGGGAAACCCTTCAATTTTGGGGTGCCAATCACCAGGCCAAGTTCTCGGTCGCCTGGCAGGAAACCGAGAGCAACACCCCAAAAGATCAGGGTTACAGCTATTTCGAATCTGGTCTCAATGTGGATGCCGATAAGGTTTGGTATGACGGCAAGGTCATTGCCGCGGCCGATTTACCGGCCACCGACTTCAATGCGCCCTGGAAGATAGATCTGGAACTGACCCACGAGTTCGATGACTACGGCCTCACCTGGTATAACCTGCTGCATTGGACCTCCAGCCGTGAGCAGGCCAGCCGCGATCAGAACGGTTATTTCCGCGATCCCGAGACCGGCAAGGATCTGGTTAAGTACGCCAAAGTGGATTACGCCTCGACCTTCCGTTGGGATACCAAGTTGCAATGGCAGCCTGAGTTTGCCAAGGGCGCCTCTGTGTCGGTGGAGATCTACAACCTGCTCAACCGTAAAAATGCCAACGACTCCTTTGTTCACCAGGAACAGCTCTATTTCAACTATGAACCGGGGCGTCAGTTCTGGTTGCAGTTGAACTACGAATACTAAGCAGACCCTTTGGCGGGCGGCCCAGCGGCCGCCCGTTGCTATTGATGGATTTTCCAATATGAAACATCTGGCCATGTTCTGGCATTTGATAAAACCTTTTTGGTGTAATCGGCAACGGCTACCGGCGTTGGCATTGCTGCTGGTGGTGTTGACCTTAAGCCTCTCCTCGGTCTGGTTCAGCGTGCAGCTCAACCAGTGGAACGGCGACTTCTTCAACGCGCTGCAGCAGTTGGATGGCAGCCTGATTTACCCCCTGTTGCAGCAGTTTATGCTGATCATAGTCGCCTTGGTGCTGGTGTTGGTGTACGCCGACTACCTGAAGAAAAAACTCATCATTCAGTGGCGTGAATGGATGACCCGGGATCTCTGTAGCCGTTGGCTGTCGCCGGACAGTCGCCATTACCGAATCCAGCTTGGGCAGCAGGAGCCTGATAACCCGGATCAACGCATCGCCGAGGATGTTTATCTGCTGGTGGACACTTCACTGGATCTGCTGTTGTCCTTCCTGCGCTCTGTACTCACCATAGGTTCTTTTGTGGTGATCCTCTGGACGCTGTCCGGCGAGATCAGCATTCCCTTGGGCGATGCCGAACTGACCATACCCGGCTACATGGTGTGGGTCTGCCTGCTCTACACCCTGATTGGCACCCTGATCACCCACAAGGTGGGTAAGCCATTGCACCGGCTTAACTTTCAGCAGCAAAAGCGTGAGGCGGATTTCCGTATCGCCCTGGTGCAGCGCCGTAACCATAGTGAAGCCATTGCCGGTCAGCGAGGCGAGGACTGCGAGCAGCAGGCATTGGCGCACAGCTTCTCCCGGGTAGCCGGTAACTGGTACGCCTTGATGTCCAAGGAGCGTAATCTGGCCTTCTTCACAACAGGGTACAGCCAGGTCACCATGCTGGCGCCGATATTCTTTGCTCTGCCCAAGTTTCTTGCCGGGGCAATTCAGCTCGGCGGTTTGATGCAGATAAAGATGGCCTTCACCCAAGTGGCCAGTGCCCTCAGCTGGTTTATCTACGCCTATAAAGACCTGGCGCGCTGGAGCGCCACAATCGAGCGTCTGAGTCATTTTGAAGCCAGTTTGTTTGCCGATACGCCGCGGCCCGAGGCGGCAGTCGCCGCCAAGCCCTCAGCTGCAACCGATAGTGTCCCAGAGAAAAGTGTTAATGTGCTCGATTCACAGGCCGTGCCGCTGTTGCAGGCCAGTCTGGATCTCTTGTTGCCGGATGGTCGGCTGCTGCTGCAAAGACTGCGCCTTTCACTCACACCGGGAAAGCTGCTGGTACTGCACGGCCGCTCCGGTATCGGGAAAACCAGTTTACTGCGAACCCTGGCTGGCTTCTGGGATGGCTATTGCGGGGAACTGGCGACTCGGGTCAGTCCCTGCTGGATATCCCAGCGCCTTTATCTGCCTGAGGGTTCACTCAAGTCGCTCATCTGTTATCCGGCTGCCACTCAGAGGTTTAGTGATGAGCGTTGCCGCCAGGTGTTGCAGCAGGTGGGGCTGGGGGAGCTGCAGGACACGCTCGAACACACAGATAACTGGCTGCAGCGGCTATCGGGCGGCGAGCAGCAAAGAGTAATGTTTGCCCGGTTGCTACTCAACGCCCCAAAGCTAATCCTGCTGGATGAAACCACCTCGGCGCTGGACATAGCCGCCGCGACTTCGCTGCTGCAACTCTTGCGCGCCGAGTTGCCCAAGGCCTGCATAGTGTTGGTTAGCCATCAATTGCAGTTACATCAGTTGGCCGATGAGATTATCTCTCTGGAACAGGACGATCATTGCTTGTTGCCGCCAGCCACCATTACCCACTTGAGGGAGGTCTGAAATGAAACCCTTGATAGTATGTTTGCTGGCGGGTTTGCTGCTGGCTTGTCAAAGCACTACTGAGCCGAAACCACAGTCACAACAACAGTCGATGTCACTGCAACCACTCGCCGAGGGCAGCTTGCCACTGAGGCCAGATCTGCAAACTTATACCTTGGAAAACGGTTTGCAGGTGATGTTGCTGCCCAGGAAAGATCCGCGGCAAAATGTGGAACTCAGGCTGCTGGTCAAGGCTGGCTCGCTGCAGGAAAACGACGCCCAGCAAGGCTTGGCCCATTTCGTTGAACACATGGCATTTAAGGGCACAGAGGCATTTGCAGATCAGCAAAGCTTTAAACAGCTGGAGCAGCAGGGGATCAGTCTTGGCAGCCATGTTAATGCGGTCACCAGCTTTGCTTCTACCGTCTATAAGTTGTCTTTACCCGCCGCCGATGAGCAACAAGTGGCGTTGGGACTGAAAATCTTATCCCAGTGGGGGCATAAGCTGACGTTCGATCCCCAAGCGTTTGAGCGCGAGCGGGAAGTGATCATCGAAGAGTGGCGTCTGCGTCAGGGGCTAGGGCAGAGGATCAATAGCGCCCTGGAGCAACTGCGTTATCAAGGCAGCGAACTGGCCGAGCGTAATCCTATAGGTCTGCCTGAAGTGATCCGCAATGCACCTGTGACCCTGGCCAAGCAGTATTATCAGGATTGGTATCAGCCGCAGAATATGGTGCTGATGATGGCCGGTGAGTTCGACGTCGAAGACGCTCGGCAGCATATCGAGCACTTCTTCGGGCCTATGGCGAAGGGCGACAGTAAAGTCACCGCCGACTGGGGCCGTTTCGATTCCTCCGCTGCCGAGGTGCAACTGCAAACTGTGTTGGATCCCGAGCAATCGCAGCGTTTCATCCAACTCATGCTGCAACAGCCCATGCCCGCGCCGCTCAATAGTGTCAACGGCCAATGGCGAGATCTGCTCGACAGGCTCTGGCTGGCGGTACTGAACCGTCGTCTCGGCCTGATGGTGGATGAACAGCTGTTTGCCAAGGCGCAGCTCGGCGATCAGAGCGCGGTACTATCGCCCTCGCGAATTCAGCATCTGGCGATTCTGCACCCGCTCGATGCCGACTATGGCACAGCGTTGCAGCGCTTTGCCACCGAGCTTAAACGTTTGGCGAGCCAAGGGGTGAGCCAAGCCGAGCTGGATGCCGTTAAGGGGCCCTTGTTGGCGCGCTTGCAACAGCAGGCGCTGAGCGAGTCGCGCTATGAAAGCGGTTATCTGCTTGAGCAACTGACCAATGCCGTCAGCTTTCAAATGCCTATGCTGAACAAGCAGCAAGAGTGGCAGATGACCCAGACCTTCCTCGCCGAGGTCACGCCCGAGCATCTGCAGGCGGCGGTGCAGTCTTTGCTGCAACAGGCCGAGGTCAAAATTGCCCTCATAGGGCCGGACACAGACGCTGAAAAGCTCAATAAAAATAGCCTGCTGACCGCCTGGCAGCAAGGGCTGGCGAGCACGCCAGGCGCCTTTGCGCTCAAACCCAGGCAACTGACACTGGACTTAACGCCGCCTGCGATGAATAAGGTTGTGGATAGAGCATCACTGCCGGCGCTTGGCGCCTTGCCCAAGGTGCGCAGTGAGCGCTGGCAACTGGCCAATGACCTGACCTTGCTGCTGCACAGCGATCCTATGCTGACCGATAACATTCAGCTGGATCTGCGCCTTCCCGGGGGCCGCTCTCTGGAGAACCACAACACCAAGGGCTATGTCAGCCAGGCGCTTTACCTGCCATCCTCCTGCGGTATCGGCGAATATTCGGGCCGGGATCTGCTGGCCTTGCAGAAGCAATACGGCATCAGCATCACCCCCTATGCCGAGCTGCTGCATCATGGCCTGCGTGGTCAGGCATCCGCCGATACCCTGGCGCCACTGCTCAAGTTATTTGCCCTGCGTTTGACTCAGCCCAAGTATTGCCAGGAGGCTTTGAGCAGGCAGCAGCAGGCCATTCAGCAACAGCGGAATCATATGCCCGCCGAGCGGCGCTTTATGGACGCCATCACACAAGCCGCATTCGAGAACGGAGAGCTGCTATTGATGCAGGGCAGTGAACCTGCATCAGAGCTGGCAAGGCTTGAGCAATTGGATAGGCAACTGCTGGGTGACCCAGGCGCCATGGTGCTGAGCATCAGCGGCAATCTGCCGCTCAAGCAATTGGGCGAGCAGGCCAACCTCTGGCTCGGTCATCTTGCTAAACAGGAGGACAAAACGGCGCAGAGCTGGACTGATCGCAACATTCGCCCCAAGGCCGAGTCCATGGAGCGCCGTTACCCCTGGAGCAGCAGCCCGAAAACCATGGTGCAGATCCAATACAGCCAGGATGCGAAGTGGAGTGCGGCAAACAGCATGGCGATGCAACTGATAGAGCAGGTGCTGAACCAAAGGCTGCGGCAGAAACTGCGCACCGAGGCTTCCGGTGTTTATGTGATCCAGATGTCGCAGCTATTGGCGCGTGACCCGGCGGCTTATTATCTGGGACGGCTCAACTTCACCGCGGCGCCTGAGCGGGCCGAGGCGCTGGCCGCAGACGCCGATACTGTAGTGCAGCATCTGGTGCGCGAAGGCATGAGTGTCGCCGAGTTCAAACAGGCCAAGCAAACCCTGGCCGTGTTGCAGCGTCAACAGCGCCAAAGCGCCGCCTTTTGGAGCGCCGCTCTGGCGCAGACCATGGCCGATGAAGGGCGACTTCAGGAGCTGGCCGAGACGGATAACACGCTGAATAAGCTGACGCTGGAACAGACCAATCAGTTGCTGCAACAACTCATGGGACAGCATAAGAAGGTCTTTATGTTGGAGCCAGCAGAGGTTTAATACCCAAGAGCCGAGGTATCTAACAAGACGGCCATTCGGCCGTCTTGTTTTACTAAACAATATGTTGAGGGCATTTATCAGAGTGACTTTTACCGAATCATATATTGTATGAGCCGTGTCGAATATTTCGCCATCAGACCTACTCGTTGACATGGGGCTATGGCAGACTGAATTTATGTTCAGGTGACGACAGCTAAATGTCCATGGAGGGGAAGGTGAGCAATTGTAAGTTGCCGATAGAGCGATTTGCTTTTCTCGAGATGTTGGCCTTTTGGAAAGGGAGAGTCCGCAATAAAGATATCGAACACCAATTTATCATTACCCGTCAGCAAGCCCACAAAGATTTGGCCAAATATCGGGAATTGCACCCCGGCGCCCTGATAAAGCTTGATAAGGCCTGCTTCGGGTTTGCAGAGCACGCCAGTCTTAGCTACTCATCTGCTTCCCTGGATGACTTTTTCCTCTGGTACGAGACAGGTTACTTTGCTCAGCCCCGCCCCTTGAATGGCTCCTGTGCCACCCGAATGGCATTGCCGGAACGCAACATTTGCCGCCATGTCCTCGCCGGTTTGATTAATGCCATCGAGCAAAACCTCAGGCTTGAGGTGGAATATGTCTCTCTGTCTAATCCCGAAGATGAAGGCCGAATTTTTACCCCCCACACCTTAGTCAAGGCCGGCAGCCGCTACCATGTTCGGGGTTACTGTGAAAAGTCAGCGGCTTTTCGCGATCTTGTTCTGAGCCGTTTTCGGGGAATTCCTGTTGTGGAGGGCATCGCCCATCAAACTGTAAAAGAAGACTCGGCCTGGCAGACCATGCTGGCGGTAATTCTGGCTCCGGATCCCCGCCTGACAGCACAGCAACAACAGGTGCTGGCCAAGGATTATCAGATGGAGGGTGGGCAACTCATTATTCAGTGCCGGGCAGCCTTGGTGGATTACCTGCTCAGGGAGATGCAGGTCAATACCAAGTATCTGGATGGCACTCCAGAGGCTCAGCAGTTGGTGCTGGTAAACCGAAATGACATCAAGCAGTGGTTATTCAATAGCTAGAACCGGCATGGTTTGAGCCGAGGTAAACTCAGTTAACCTGAGTGTCTGTACAGTATTGGTGGCAATAGGAAAGTTGGGTAAAAGTAACTGATATCTAACGCCGAGGTATTTAAATGGACGATTTCTCACCCTCTGATCTTAAAGTGATTCTGCACTCAAAACGCGCCAACATGTATTACCTCGAATATTGTCGCGTAATGCAAAAAGATGGCCGAGTACTCTATTTAACCGAAGCTGATAAAGAAAACCTCTACTTCAATATCCCTATCGCCAACACTACAGTCTTGCTGCTTGGCAACGGTACATCAATTACTCAGGCCGCGATGCGTATGCTCTCGCAGGCCGGAGTACTGGTAGGGTTTTGTGGCGGTGGTGGCACACCGTTGCATATGGCGACTGAAGTGGAGTGGTTTACACCGCAAAGTGAATATCGCCCTACCGAATACCTGCAAGGCTGGCTCTCATTTTGGTTTGATGATGAAAAGCGCTTAGCCGCTGCAAAACAATTTCAAAATGCCCGAATCGACTACTTACAAAAGGTGTGGCGCACTGACCGTGAACTCGCTCTGGAAAAGTTCAATGTTCAGGATCAGGTTATTCAACAATCACTTGAAACCTTCCACAAGCGCACAGTGGCAGCCAGTCAATCTTCAGAGCTGCTGCTTACCGAAGCGCAATTAACCAAAGTTCTATACAAATACGCGGCCAATAATACCGGCAAAGAGGGTTTTTCTCGCCAACAACAACCCGACAAAAAATGTACCGACAAAGCCAACGACTTTTTAAACCATGGCAACTATTTAGCTTATGGTTTGGCAGCAAGCTGTTTGTGGGTATTGGGGATTCCGCATGGCTTTGCCGTGATGCATGGTAAAACCCGCCGCGGTGCTTTGGTGTTTGATGTGGCCGATTTAATCAAAGACGCCATTGTGCTGCCCTGGGCCTTTGTTTGTGCCAAAGAAAACGCAACCGAACAAGAGTTTCGCCAGCAAATATTGCAAGCCTTTATTGAGCACAAAGCCCTCGACTTTATGTTTGACACAGTAAAACGCGTTGCCCTGCGAGATCAGGGTGAACAAGAGCGCGAGGCAATCCCATTATGATGGTCACCTTTGTCTCTCAGTGTGAAAAAAACGCGCTTAAGAAAACCCGTCGCGTACTGGATGCTTTCGCCAACCGGATTGGCGATAACACCTGGCAAACCCTGATCACCGAAGAGGGATTGTTAACGGTGAAAAAAATGCTACGTCAAACAGCCAGCCGCAGCACTGCCGTCAGTTGCCATTGGATCCGCTCTCGCTCCCGCAGCCAGTTTTTATGGGTGGTGGGGAGTAAAAAGAAATTTAATTTGGAAGGTGTGGTGCCAGTTAACAGTACTGAGAAAGATTTACTCAACAGCGACTATGAAAGTGATTGGAAATATTTGCCACTGATTAAAGCGCTCGCAGCTATGGCCGCTTTGTTGCACGATTGGGGTAAGGCTTCTTTACTGTTTCAGGAAAAATTAAACCCAGAGATTAAAACCCAGCATAAAGGCGACCCACTGCGCCATGAGTGGATCTCTTGCCTGTTATTTCATCAGTTCGTTACAAGCCAGATGAGTGAGAGTCACGATGAAGCATGGTTGAACTTTCTGATCAACCAAGGCATTGATGAGTCGCGATTGACTTACCAAAGGTTACAAACGGAAAAGCCACTAAGCGAACTGCCCAACGCAGCAGCATTGATTAGTTGGTTAATTGTTTCTCATCACAGATTACCGCTGCCCAAAAAAGAAGAGATGTGTCGGGAACAGCGAGAGAATTGTAATAGTTCGCTTGGTGATTTGTTGGCCAGAATTACTTCGGCATGGGGGTATGAAAACCAATTTGAGGATTACAACAGGTTGTTACCCAAATGCTTTGAATTTCCTTTAGGGCTACTTTCCCAATCACAAACTTGGCTAACGGCATTGCAACGCCGAGCTAAGGATTTATTGCATCAGTTGCCTTTGTTAGAGCAAGCGATGAATGACGGTAGCTGGCGCGTGGTTTTACACCATGCACGATTGTGCTTGATGCTGGGCGACCATTATTACTCTTCGCAAGCCAATGATCCTCGTTGGAAGGTTTCAACCGAGCTGTACGCCAATACAGATCCCGAGACCAAAGAGCGTAAACAAAAGCTGGATGAACATTTGGTTAATGTCGCCAGGGTGGCGGTGAATACGGTGAAGTTACTGCCCTTTTTTGAATCTGAGCCGCTAAAAGCGACTGAACTTACCGAGCTGGCACCCAAAAGCAGCACCCCAAAAGCGTTCCGTTGGCAAGATAAAGCGGTACGTAAAATTATCGAGTGGCGTGAGCATACTGAAGATAAAAGCCAAGGTTATTTTGTGGTCAACATGGCGAGTACTGGCTGTGGGAAAACCATGGCTAACGCCAAAATCATGCAGGCGCTCTCGGAGGATGGTGAAAGTCTGCGTTTTATTCTCGCGCTTGGTTTGCGCACTCTTACTTTGCAAACCGGCGATGAATACAAGCAGCGGCTCAAACTGCAAGATAAAGATCTCGCTGTGCTCATTGGCTCTAAGGCGATTTACGAGTTACATCACCAGACTGGTGCACAAGTCGATAAGGAGGAAGTGGAACTTAATCAAGCTGAGCTTGGCTCTGAATCGATGGAAAGCTTGCAAGAAGAAACTGATGAACTGCATTGGCAGCGTGTATTGCCCGAAGAAGAACTCACTACTGCTTTAATCGAAGAAGAACTCACTACAGTTTTAATCAAGGAAAAAGATCGCAAATTGCTGTATGCCCCGGTACTGGCTTGCACCATAGATCATATTATGGCGGCTACCGAAACCAAACGGGGTGGGCGTTATATATTGCCTTGCTTACGGTTAATGTCATCCGACTTGGTGATAGATGAAATCGATGATTTTACTGGCGACGATCTGATTGCGATTGGCAGACTCGTTCATTTGGCCGGTATGCTGGGGCGCAAAGTCATGATTTCCTCTGCCACTATCCCGCCGGATTTAGCGCTCGGTTTGTACAATGCCTATCGCCAGGGGTGGGCAGTATTTGCCGCCAGTCGTGACCGAAACGCCAGCATTAATTGTATTTATATTGATGAATTTACGGCACATACTCAGTTGGTGGGGAGCAATGATTATGACTTGGAGACTTACCAGGCCTTGCAACAAGGCTTTATCAATAAACGGGTCGAGAAGCTCAAACAGCAAACCGCCAAACGTAAAGCCGAAATTATCCCCTGCCTCAAACAACCTGATTTACCGCTTGATACTCAGTATTTTGCAACGGTAAAGCAAGCGGTGCTGGCCAAACACCGGCACCACTTTACCTTAGATCCCCAAAGCCAAATTCAAGTTTCCTTTGGTGTGGTGCGCCTTGCCAATATTCAACCCTGTGTCGAGCTAACCAAGTACTTGCTCAGTTGTGATTGGCCTGCAGATACCGAAGTACGTTGTATGGCTTATCACAGTCAGCAAGTGCTGTTGCTGCGCCACGAGCAAGAAAAGCATCTAGATGAGGTGCTTAAGCGTAAAGAAGCCGCGAACGAATTACCGCTTGCCTTCAGCCATTCCATTATTCGCGGTCATTTAAATGCCTGTTCTGCAAAAAATATGATCTTTATTTTGGTGACGACGCCTGTGGAAGAAGTGGGGCGTGACCATGACTTTGATTGGGCGGTGATAGAGCCCTCTTCTTTTCGTTCGATTATTCAAATGGCAGGCCGTGTACGCAGGCACCGTGATGGAGAAATTCCTGTGCCCAATATTGGCTTGTTGCAGTACAACCTCAAAGGGTTCAAGGGGAGAGAAGAGCGAGTATTTAACCGTCCTGGCTATGAAACCGACCGAACTACTCAGCTCGTCACTCATGACTTAACCCAGTTGGTGGACGAAAAGCCATTGCTGCAATCGGTTAATGCAGTTGCTCGAATTCAGAAGCGAGCGACGTTGGAGCCACAAAAAAACTTGGCGGATTTAGAGCACTTTGCCACCGCCAAAACATGCGGCACGGATCAAATCGGCAAGTCAGAAGTAAGCGAAGTTAACCGCCGGGATAGATTCAGCCGCAACCGTCGCGAAAGCCGACCTCAATCTTGTTGGTGTGAGCATTTACACGGTCATATTCATGGCTACTGGTGGCTTACGGCATTGCCGCAATACTTCAAACGCTTTCGTAAAAGTGAACCCTCAGTGCAAATCTACTTAGTTAAAAAAGCGCGCAGCATTGAGTTTTGTTTGCGTGAAGATCAGGGCGGCTTACACCCGATTGAACGCACCTTGAATATTGAACATCTACCGCTTCCATCAACCCAACAACAGAAGCTTTGGCTACAGCGTGATTACAGTGAGTTAGTCAGTTTATACAGTCCAAGCCCTGAGCAGGAGTTTGTCACGTCAGTACGATACGGAGAAATCAGTTTTATCTACCGGGAAGGAAGTCAGCAATACAGTTACAACGACCAATTAGGCTTGGTTAAGGTCAAATAGTGGAGGGATTTACCGTGTTAGATCCAGCAATAGTCACCTTTTTTGCCGAGCGCAAAGAAGCCTGGCTTAAGAAAAATGTCAGTACCTCGATGCAAGAATCAGAAGTATTGGAAAAACAGCGGGAGTGTGAGCAAAACTTTCTGTTGGCAAATTGGTTACCCGATGCCGCTAAAAGGGCTGGGCAAATCTCAATAGCCTCACATCCCTGCACCTTTAGTCATCCGAGTGCGCGAAAGAACAAAAATGGCTATGTTTCATCGATAATTGCCAAGAATAAACCGAGTGCCGATGGCTTTCTGCGATCAGGCAATGTGGCGGTAGAGCCTGATGCACTCGGTAATGCAGCGGCATTGGACGTGTATAAGTTCCTGAGCTTGCCGATGAGCGATCAACGCTCTCTGCTCGTGCATATTGAACAAGAAAGTGAGTTGGCTCGCCAGTTGCTTGAGGTGCCAACCTGTGATTATCAGACGCTACGAGACGGTTTTTTAAAAATGATCGATAGCGATCAAGCTTCGGTATCCAGCTCGAAGATTAAGCAGGTCTATTTTCCGGTAGCCGAAGGTGAATATCATTTATTGTCGCTATTGACCCATTCAGGCCATCTTTTTGAATTACGCAAACGACTTGATGCAATGCGATTTGGGGAGCTTGTCAAAGAGGCCAGAGAGAGCAAAAAAGCCAATCGATTTCACCCAGAGGGTTATCAAGAAATATTTGGTCTAACGACCATTGGCTTTGGCGGTACAAAACCTCAAAACATCAGCGTGCTCAATAACCAAAATGCGGGAAAAGCCCATCTTCTTCCATCCATTCCGCCTAATTTAACACCCAGAGAAATCCGCTTGCCTAAGACGGACTTTTTCAAAGAGTGTTTTACCGCTTGGCAAGCCAAGGAGGTGTTGGAAGCGTTGCATCGACTGTTTAAGACTGACTATAACAACATCAATATCCGTGATGGACGCGATTACCGTATTCAGCAATACGTTGATTTGGTTATTGAAAAAATGTGGCAAGTGCGCCTGTTTCTCACTGGCCATCAAGGCGATCTACCAAGCGAATTGCCATTGGAGCAAAAAGTTTGGTTGTACCCTGAATTTGAGTCGCAGCGAGAACAAGAGAATGAGTGGCTCGATAAAATCACTCGTCAAATTGCCCGTGGTTTAATCAACCACTACAGCCGCAGCAAAGTCATCAGCAACCCCTTATTACTGGCCGATCAAGAACTCTTGGCCATTGAGACAGTGGTTGCCAGCAATAGGGAGAACTTTCGATGAGAGTGCTGATTTTGCCCCATATTAGAATTCACAACGCCAATGCACTCTCAAGCCCTTTTACCATAGGTTTTCCGGCCATGACAGCATGGTTAGGGTTTGTCCACGCTTTGGAGCGCAAATTGAACCAAGCCGGTCTGTCTGAGTTAATGCTGCACAGTGTCGCCGTTGTCAGTCATTGCTGTGATGTACAAACTCACAAAGGTGAGGGCGATTTTGTCCATTCAATTATTGGTACAGGTAACCCACTCGATAAGGACGGTTCGCGTTCGGCATTTATAGAAGAAGCACGCTGTCATTTAGACGTCTCTTTAGTGATTGAGTGGAGTGGCGATGAGGAACAGGTGCAAAATCCTGATTTTGCAGGGCAATTGCAAGCGGTCATCGCCACCATGAAAGTAGCGGGTGGTGATGTCATCTGTATAGGAAAGCCCGCAATCGGCTCAGTGGTGACAGAAGAGGATACGACGCGAGTTCTACGCCAACTGATGCCGGGCTATGTACTGCTAGAACGGCGCGATCTAATGATAGAGGCCATGCAGCAAGACAATGATGCACTAGATGCACTGCTTGGCTACCTCAGCGTTAACCACAATTGTGAACAGCTTGAAGATGGCAGTGTTGTTTGGCACAGCCAGCGCAAAACCCATGGTTGGATTGTACCCATAGCAACCGGGTTTCAGGGCATTTCACCATTAGGTGAGGCGAAAAATCAACGGGATCCCACTACGCCCCATCGTTTTGCCGAAAGCGTGGTCACGCTAGGTGAGTTTGTTATGGCGCACAAAATTAAAAACCTCGATGACGCCCTTTGGCAATACAACTCCGATTTAGAAAACGATCTTTACCTTTGTCAGCAAGTTAACGCTATCAACGAACATGAATAAGGAACAATCTCATGGCTAAAATTAACGACACCGCTTCAGTATTGGCATTTGAGAAGAAACTAGTCCCATCAGATGGCTATCTATTTGGCACTAGCTGGGACGCTAAAGAACAGGTCACTCCTTTATCGTTACAAGAAAAATCGGTACGTGGAACCATTTCTAACCGTTTAAAAGCGGCAGTAAAAAATGATCCACTTAAGTTAAATGCCGAAGTGGAGAAAGCAAACTTACAACGTGTCGATGCCTGTGCTCTGGGGCAAGATCAAGACACTCTTAAACTCCATTTCACCCTAAAAGTGTTGGGTGGTTTAGCTCAACCTTCGGCTTGTAATAATGCGCAATTCAAACAGAGCTATAGTGCCGCAGTTGAGCAGTACATTGCCAAGCATGGTTGTTTTGAATTGGCAAAACGCTACGCCACTAACCTGGCAAACGCGCGTTTCTTATGGCGTAACCGAGTGGGTGCTGAAGAAATCGAAGTGCAAGTTAAGGCGCTTAATAAAGGAGCGGAGCAAACTTGGACGTTTGACGCCAAAAAGTTCAGCACCCGTCATTTCGATCATAACGATGAACAAGTGAGTAGTTTGGCTGAACGCATTGCCAAGGCCTTGGCCAGTAAGTCCGAACACCTGATGTTGCAAATTGACTGCTACGCAAAAGTGGGTAAAGCGCAAGAAGTTTATCCAAGTGAAGAGCTAGTGTTGGATAAAGGCAATAGCAAAACCAAGAAAAGTAAAATTCTTTATGCCGTTAATGAACATGCAGCAATGCACTCACAAAAAATAGGTAATGCATTGCGTTCTATTGATACTTGGTATCCAGAATACGCTTTGGCAGAACAAAGTGCAGGGGCGATTGCCATAGAACCTTATGGCGCAGTGACCAATTTGGGTAAAGCATTCCGCACTCCGAAAGATAAGCAGGATTTTTACAGCTTCTTTGACAAGTGGGCTCGTGGAGAACCACTACCGCGTGAAGAAGATGAGCATTATGTGGTGGCCGTGTTGGTGCGCGGCGGGGTATTCGGCGAAAGTGATAAATAGGTGGCGGTAATGAACTACTACCAAGAAATTACCTTACTACCGGATGTCGATATCTCGCTTGGTTTCCTCTGGCAAAATGTATTTCAACAAGTGCATATTGCACTTGTTGAACACAAAGTGGATGCAAATCAGTCTAGTGTTGCGGTTGGCTTTCCTGATTATCTCCGAGCTAAGTTTCCCCTGGGCGGTAAATTGCGCCTCTTTGCCAAAGAACAAGCGTCATTGGAAAAGCTAGCCATTCACCAATGGCTGAATCGGTTCGAAGACTATGCGCATATTAAAGGGATCAAACCCGTACCGAGTGATGTTTCCTACGTGAGCTTTGTACGCAAGCAGGTGAAATCGCCTGATCGGATTGAGCGGGCTATGCAGCAAAAGGCGGCATTATGGGCTGTAAAGTCGGGCAAGCCGCTGGCCGAGTGCTTAACCGATCTTGCAAAAAGCAAACCGACTGGGCAGTGTGATTTGCCATTTATCTTCTTGCACAGCCAGCAAACGAAACAACGTTCGCCGGACAAAAACAGCAAGTTCCCGCTGTTTATCGAAAGATATCCGCAAAGTACACCTGTGGATGGGCCGTTCGATTGCTACGGGCTGAGTCGTAAAGTTAATGGTATTGCATCGCTTGGAACAGTACCGCACTTTTAAGCATCAAAGGGTGAGCTTTACCCTTTATTTTTGCTCTTTAAAAATAAGCTTTATATACAATCAGTTACAACAGGTGGTGTTCAACAGGGTAAAAATAGGTTTTTTATCCTAACCACCTGTTGTGACTTTCTTTTATTGATTTATTCTATTGTTCACTGCCGCCCAGGCAGCTTAGAAAAGTCTCTGTAAAGCTCTTTTGAACCATCATCCGTTCACTGCCGCCCAGGCAGCTTAGAAATCGTATTTCTCATTGTGTCGCGCCGCTCTGGCGTTCACTGCCGCCCAGGCAGCTTAGAAAGCGCTGGCAGTCGCCTACGTAATGAGGGGCAAGTTCACTGCCGCCCAGGCAGCTTAGAAAGAAGGGCGCGAGCTGTTCGAGTTCTGGAGCGCGTTCACTGCCGCCCAGGCAGCTTAGAAAATCATCGTCCTCGATGATTTCCATGAATCTGAGTTCACTGCCGCCCAGGCAGCTTAGAAAATCTGGAGGCGGTCAAATGCCGATTGATTGGCGTTCACTGCCGCCCAGGCAGCTTAGAAAACCAGACGTACCAGACTCACGAATCAGCATCAGTTCACTGCCGCCCAGGCAGCTTAGAAAGAATTAGCCGCATACGTTGCGACTAACACTCCGTTCACTGCCGCCCAGGCAGCTTAGAAAACGAGAAGGAGCAGAACGGCGATAATTGCAATGTTCACTGCCGCCCAGGCAGCTTAGAAATCCATCCATTTCTTTTTCTTGGTTACATTTAGGTTCACTGCCGCCCAGGCAGCTTAGAAAACCTTCAAGCAAAACAAGGTGGTTGTCGATATGTTCACTGCCGCCCAGGCAGCTTAGAAAACCACAGCGCCTGCTCATCTGCTGTGTGAACGGTTCACTGCCGCCCAGGCAGCTTAGAAATAAAAACGGATACAAGAGGCTGCCAATAAATTGTTCACTGCCGCCCAGGCAGCTTAGAAAGTTACGGGTACTTGCTCCGTTACGGGTTCAGTGTTCACTGCCGCCCAGGCAGCTTAGAAAATACGGAGGATTGCACCAAACTCGACCGAACCGTTCACTGCCGCCCAGGCAGCTTAGAAACTCAGCAATGAACACTCCTGATACACCATTGCGTTCACTGCCGCCCAGGCAGCTTAGAAAAGTACTTATCCTCGTACTGTTTGCGGTCTTCGGTTCACTGCCGCCCAGGCAGCTTAGAAAGTCCGAGTGTTTTGTCCTCTCTATAATTTCCTGTTCACTGCCGCCCAGGCAGCTTAGAAATTCCCAATGCGCCCTGTTTCCAGGGGCACTGTGTTCACTGCCGCCCAGGCAGCTTAGAAAAGCTGGCCCCAACGCCAATGCTTGAAGCTATCGTTCACTGCCGCCCAGGCAGCTTAGAAAGCTTGCGCTGTGAATTGGGCAATTTTGAGATTGTTCACTGCCGCCCAGGCAGCTTAGAAATTCAAGATGTACCAGAGCAGCGGATTTAGAGAGTTCACTGCCGCCCAGGCAGCTTAGAAAGACACAGGGGAAATTCTCAACCGGCAGCAAACGTTCACTGCCGCCCAGGCAGCTTAGAAAAGTCCAGAAACTTGGCCAGCAGCTCCGGCCCCGTTCACTGCCGCCCAGGCAGCTTAGAAAATCGTAAGAAGCGGCGGTAAGCCACCCGTAATGTTCACTGCCGCCCAGGCAGCTTAGAAAATGGCGCGAAGTGTGGTACCTGCCTGCGAACTGTTCACTGCCGCCCAGGCAGCTTAGAAAGTCAGCGTCAAACTCTCCCGCTCTCAACTCAAGTTCACTGCCGCCCAGGCAGCTTAGAAAAACATGCAAATCAACCAAATCCACCTGAACTCGTTCACTGCCGCCCAGGCAGCTTAGAAATGAACTCAACTATCCGGAAAGGCCAGATATTTGTTCACTGCCGCCCAGGCAGCTTAGAAAGTTTTCGTCTTTGGGGTGGCCGCCAGTGATGGGTTCACTGCCGCCCAGGCAGCTTAGAAATTTGTCAAACGCTGCCGGGTTTAAAGAAGGCAGTTCACTGCCGCCCAGGCAGCTTAGAAATCCCCACCCAAGAAACGCTTGATAGCCCTTAGGTTCACTGCCGCCCAGGCAGCTTAGAAAGTTTGGGGGCGGAAACGTCTTTTAGTGCCTCAGTTCACTGCCGCCCAGGCAGCTTAGAAAGCCAGCTCCGCCAGCAAAGCAAGGAAACGACCGTTCACTGCCGCCCAGGCAGCTTAGAAATTGCAGTGACTCCTTTAAAACCACCTCATTAAGTTCACTGCCGCCCAGGCAGCTTAGAAATATCGGTGTCGGTCTGGCGTTGGCATTTTGCCGTTCACTGCCGCCCAGGCAGCTTAGAAAAATAAAGGTCACGCAGTACCACGCTGACAATTGTTCACTGCCGCCCAGGCAGCTTAGAAAACCTATCAAAATCATGGCAATAGAAATACCTTGTTCACTGCCGCCCAGGCAGCTTAGAAATAAGCGGGGCTTTTTTCGTTGTGGCCTGAGCCGTTCACTGCCGCCCAGGCAGCTTAGAAAAGGCTACCGGGTTCTGGCTCAACGAAGTCAAGGTTCACTGCCGCCCAGGCAGCTTAGAAAATACGATTACATCAAAGAGTATGTATGGACGAGTTCACTGCCGCCCAGGCAGCTTAGAAACTACGCTTACGTCTGTGCGCTTGATGCTTATCGTTCACTGCCGCCCAGGCAGCTTAGAAAATTACGTACTGATTCAAGTCCTGCAGCATAGTGTTCACTGCCGCCCAGGCAGCTTAGAAATAAGTCCCTCAGCCTTTTCTCTAGGTGTTTCTGTTCACTGCCACCCAGGCAGCTTAGAAAATCAGCGGTTCCAACTCATAGCGTCCGACAATGTTCACTGCCGCCCAGGCAGCTTAGAAATTAACTTCTGGGCCTGTCGCTTGTTGCCATTCGTTCACTGCCGCCCAGGCAGCTTAGAAATGATATAGGCCCGGCTCCGGGCGTTTCTCGGGGTTCACTGCCGCCCAGGCAGCTTAGAAATGTCATTCAGAGTAACGACACAGGTTATAATTGTTCACTGCCGCCCAGGCAGCTTAGAAATGTTCAGGTTATCCAGGGGCGCGGCGTATTCAGTTCACTGCCGCCCAGGCAGCTTAGAAAGCAGATCTCCCCCAGGAACACTGCAGCAGAAAGTTCACTGCCACCCAGGCAGCTTAGAAATCAAGGCGATGAAGAATATGATGAATCAAAAAGTTCACTGCCGCCCAGGCAGCTTAGAAATGACAGCTCCATGTTACACCGTCTATTGCATTGTTCACTGCCGCCCAGGCAGCTTAGAAATGCCAATGAGTAACGACGCAGACGAAGCCCAGGTTCACTGCCGCCCAGGCAGCTTAGAAATCAGCAGGGCCGGGATGATTAAGCCGAACTTGGTTCACTGCCGCCCAGGCAGCTTAGAAAGAGAAGATTAACTGGTTCTTTGAAACCGTGGAGTTCACTGCCGCCCAGGCAGCTTAGAAAGAAGCACGGGCATATTGTGAAGTTTACCAACCGTTCACTGCCGCCCAGGCAGCTTAGAAAGTTCTTCTGGTGATGACCTTTCCCCCGAATTTATCACTCGGCCCCAGCAATATCCGAACGTCCTGCATTTATGGGGCTGAAGAGGCCGAAACTGAGGTGATTTAAATAGCGGCCCGGCTCAAGGCAGCATATCTACTCGAAGTAGTCTGCTGGCGCTGCGGCCTTTGTCGTCGCTGACCGATAACTGGAAGCGTCCTGCTCTGGGTGGGCGCCATTCCAGGGTTTGGCCCGGCAGGCTCTGGCCGAGCAGGCTGTTACCGGCAAACCAGTAGAGTATTTGGCTGTCGGAGGCGGCGTCGGCCTTGAGGGCTATGTGTTCATTGGCCACGCTTTGGCGCAGGCTGTAGGTGACACCCTTCAAGGGGGAGCGGATAAGCGGGGCCGAGTCGCTAACCGCGACTCTTTGGCTACAGGCGGCCGGAAGCTCCGGCGGCCTCCTGCGGGGTAAACCTGCCTGCTCGAACAGGGCCGCCAAGTCTGACGGCCAGAAGGCAAACACCTCCTGGTGGTGAATTGCCGAGTCGTAGGGTGGGCAGACGGCGGCGCCGGTTTTGTTATCCAGCCACACGGGGCGATGCAAGTTGGAGACCTTGATGGGGGAAACTCCCGGGATATACCAGCCATCGACCAATTTGGGGCACCAAGGGTTGGGCAGCTCGCCGGAGGCGGCGCAGAAGGCTACCTTTTTCACTGTATCCGGCGGCGTGTTGGCCATGTCAGCCGTGCCCGGCAGCGCGCCCTGCAAGGCATCGCTGAGGGCGAAGAACAGGGGCCCGGCGGTACGGACGCCGACAAAGGCCGGGTTGGGGGTGGCGTCGAAGTTGCCCACCCAGACTACCAACACATAGGGGCCTGTGATACCGGCGCTCCAGGCATCGCGATACCCCCAGGAGGTGCCTGTTTTCCAGGCCACTGTCCAGTTGCTGCCGGGCAGGCCGTCGGCGCGGGGGTTGTCCTTGAGTATGTCCCGCACCATAAAGGCGGCGGCCGGGCTCAGCAAGCTCTTTCCTTGCGGGCTGATGGGCTGGCTTTGTTGATCCCGCAGCGGGTAGTCATGGCCCTGGCTCGCCAGCATCAGGTACAGCCGCGCCAGCTCCGCCATGGTCAGCTCGCCGCCGCCCAGCGCCAGGGATAATCCATAATGACTTTCACCCCTGAGCCCCTGAATGCCTGCCTGGCGCAGGAAGCCGTAGAGATTGGGTTGGTTCACTTGTCCTGCCAGCCACACGGCCGGCAGATTGCGGCTCTTGACCAGGGCGTCGTGGGCGCTGATGGGGCCGGTAAATCTGTGGTCAAAGTTCTCCGGTTGGAAACTGCCAAAGGCGGTGGGCGCATCCTTGAGTATGCTCAGCGGGTGTATGAGCCCCTGATCTATGCCCAGGCCAAACAGAAATGGTTTCAGGGTTGAGCCCGGCGAGCGGCGGGCGGCGACGCCGTCCACCTGGCCTTGGATATCGGTATCGAAGAAGTCTGCCGAGCCTATCCAGGCCTTGATGCTCTGATCGCGGCTGTCCACCAGGATTGCGGCGGCATTCTTGACCCCCAGATGGCGCTGGCTTTCGATATACAGCCCAAGGCGCCGCTCCAGCAAGGCCTGCAAGCCGACGTCCAGGGTGCTGTGAATTAGGGTGTCACTATTATCCCGCAGCAGGCGGCGGCTGAAGTGCGGCGCCAGAAATGGCAGCTCAGTGCGGTCATGGCCGATGGCGGTGAGGGTCAACAGGCCGTTGTTGCGGGGATCGTCGCGATAGCTTTGTTGCCAGAGCAACGCCAGACGGTCGCGGGCATCCTGAAAGTCGGCGCCGAAACGGGCGCGCCGCGCCGGGCTTTGCGGCATGACCGCCAGGCTGAGGGCTTCACTGAGTGACAGTTCACCGGCGTCTTTATGAAAGTAGATGCGGCTGGCAGCGCCGACACCTTCAATATTGCCGCCCATGGGCGCCAGATTGAGATAGGCCTCGAGAATATCATGCTTGGAGTAACGCAGCTCCAGCCAGAACGCCGCCAGCATCTGCTGCAATTTCCCGGCAACCTGGCGGCTGTTGATGTTGTAAACCCGCCGGGCCAGCTGCATGGTCAGGGTCGAAGCGCCCTGGCGATCATCCTTAAGATAGGTGGCGACTATCGCCCTGGCGGTGGCCGCCGGGTTGATGCCGGGGTGGAAGTAAAAATAGCGGTCTTCCTTGAGCAAGATGGCTTGCACCATGTTGTCTGAAACCCCTTCCAGGGGTTGCCAGAGCCGATACTGGCCATCACTGGCCAGCGTCAGCCGCAGCAGACTGCCATCGGCGGCCAACACCATGCGGGAGCTGGGTGCCAGTTTTGAAAAAGGTTGTGCCGGCCAGAGTCTCAGCCCCAGCAGCAAGGCTGCCAGGGCCAGCAGGCACAAATAGCGGCGTTTCATGGCGCTTCGATCACCAACTCACCACTTGGGCCCTGAGCCTGAACCAGGGGATCATACAGCCCCTCGGCGTAGGCGGGCGGCACCTGGAACTGGCCGACATTGGTGGCCCTAACCTTGTAGACAAAGGTTTTGGCATCGCGCCAGGCGGTACCGTAGAGCACCAGGCGGTCTTCGCGTACATTGAGCCACTGTGGCGACCAGTCGCTGTGCTGAGCCATGCCTACAGGCGGCTGCCAGCCATCGAAGCTGTCATCCTTGTCACGATAAACCGGCTCCACGCCGCCGGGCAACAGATCTATTAGAACCACCTGCTGCAACTTGTCCATATCTGTGGCGCGCAGCCGCAGCCTGACCAGGAATTCATCCCCGACCTTGACCTTGGCAAGAGGTTGCTGCTCCAGGGTCAGATAGTCGCGGCTCACCTCCAGCCCCTGGCTGAAAGGCTTGGCCGAGCTTTGGTCAAATCCCTGCTGGCTGAGAAGATAGAAGGCATCATTGCTGCCGGTTTTCTGGTATTTCACCTCTTCACTGCCGAGGGGCAGCTGGGCCTTGGGTAGACTCAGTGCCTGCCAGGCCTTATCGACCAAGGCTTGCATGGCCAGCCCCTGATCGCCGCGGGAGTTATCCAGGGCGGTCAGCGCCCGCACCAGAGTACCGGCAGACAGCGAGCTGTAACGCTGCTCGCTGAGCCACTGGCCCATGCGCGGCAGTAGCTGTTCCGGCAGGTCATCCAGGCGCTGTGGCGCCTGACGGGCGATGAGTGTCAGCAGCTGGGCATCGTGCACCATGGGATCCAGGTAGAGGCCTAGGCGCTGGGGCTTATCCTCAAGCAGCTGCCACTTCTGCGCCTGCCACAGCGGCTCGGCCAACTGTTGCTGCTGCATCAGGGTAAAGCTGGCGGCCAGCCAGGCACTGGCGATGTCTGCTTGCCAATCTTTGGGATAGTAGCGCTGCAAACGCTCGCGGATGTCGGCCAGGGCGCCGCTCACCTGCACCCCCTGGCGGGCCAGCAGATACGCGCCATAGGCACGCTCGCGCAGCTCATCCAGGCCGCTGCTGGGGCCGGAGCTCACGCTCGACAGATAGCTGTTGGCCTTGTCCAGTAGATCCTGGGGCACGGGGTAACCCTGGGCCTTGGCGTCCAGCAGCATGTCTACCACATACAAGGCCACCATAGGCTCGACTATCGGGTTGGCGGCCCAGAGACCGAAGCCGCCGCTGCTGTTCTGGCGGCTACGCAACTGGCCAATGAGTTGGTTAAAGTCATTGAGATTATCCTGGGGCTTACCCAGCAGCAGCGCAGGTACGGCTTTGGATACCAACTGCTCGGTACAGGCGTGAGGATAGTTGTCCAGATAATGGCTCAGCCCCTGAGCCCAAACCAGCGGACTGTTGCCGAGGGCCGCTTCCACCTTGCTGAACGGCGTAAACAGCTGACGGTCAAGTTTGAGCTTGGCTTCGGCGCGGTCGAGCACAGCCGTGGCCAGGGTTAAACGGTGGGGCGTTAACGGCCGTACCGAGATGCTCTCACTGATCTTGAGCTCGCCTTCGCTGGTGGCGAGCTTCCAGTGGAGTTCTCCTTGACCCAAATTTTCGCCTGCCTTGACGGCAAAGTGCGCCGTGGCCTCACGGCCCGGTTCGATATGGAACTGCTGCGGTTGCAAGTCGCTACGAAGGGCGCCGCTCAGGCTGAGGGTCAGGGTAACATCCTGCGCCTCGGCTTCTGTGTTATAGAGTCCCACAGTAACATCGGCGCTGTCGCCGGGGGCCAGGAAGGCCGGCACATTGGGACTCATCACCACAGGCGCTTTAACCGCGACACTGGCCTCGCTGGTGCCTATGCCGCTTTCGGTGGCACTGACGGCAAAGAAGCGGATACTGCCGTTGAAGCTGTCGGGCACTGTATATTGCAGCCGCTGCTCTCCGGCGGCCAACTCACGAATACCCGACCAGTAGACCACAGGCTTGGCGCGCTTGCGCTTGAAGGGGTTGAGGTTGGCTGCCAGCAGCGCGGCGGCGTCACCTCCGGGGGCAGCCTGGCGCATCAGCACCTTGAGATCCGGCAGCAGCAGGTCGAGAATTTGGCTCGAATCTACGCTGAGAGCCTTCTTGTCGAAGAAGTGCGCCAGTGGATCCGGCGCTTCATAACGGGCCACCTGCAAAATACCGGCATCAACCCCGAATACCACGACTCTGGCTTTGCTTGGCAGCTTGAGGTCGATATCCAGTTGCGTCCCGGGTTTAACCTTTTCCGGCAGGCTCAGGGCGATGGCTTGACGCCGCTCACCGAGATCCACCTTAAAGGGTTTCACGGCATAGGACAGCGGGCTCATAAAGACTTCTTCCGAGTCCGGTGCCCGCAGGAACTGCACATTGATATAGGCATTGCCCTCAATGCCTTGCGGCAGGGTAATGCTTTGCAACGAACGAGTGCTGTCGGCCTTGAACCATTTGAAGGCGTAGACCTTGTCTCTCTCTATGGTGATGAGTCCGGCGCCGCTGTAAGGGGCCTGGATCGCTACCTGAATGCTTTCACCCGGCAGATATTCTGCCTTGTTTAGCGTCAGTTCCAGCTCGGCGTTGCGCTCCAGCGTGCGACTGACGTTGCCGCTGCCGGCAACGCTGTAATCTATTTGGTTCAACTGGCGGCCGTTTTCATCCAGCAGTCGCAGGCGGTAGTCACCCGGCTCCCTGGTGTCGAGTTCCAATTGGCCACCGCTTGCGGCCAGACTCAGGGCAGTGCTGCCCAGCAGTTTGTCTTTGCGGCGCGATTCATAGCGATAGGTGCCGTCATTCTGTTTCACCAACACAGACACCCAACGCCGGGCGATACGCTCGACTTTGAGCTCAGTAGCTACACCTTGAAGGTCCTGGCCAACGGCTTGCAGGTTGAGCACACGCTTGCCGTCTTTGCTGATGAAATCCAGAGCGCCATCGCTCTTGTAGCCCAGTAACCAGTCGGCATCGGATACCAGTAGCTGGTCTTGGGCGCTGACGCCGTGGCCTGAACCGGCTTCAAATACCCGCGCCAGCAAGTGCAGCTTGTAAGTGCTGCCGGCAAAGCGGTCCAGCGCCAAGTCCAGGCTAGCCTTGCCTTCGCCGTCTGTGGTGGTTTCGCTCAAGTCTTCGCGGAACGATTCCTTGAGCTTGCCCAATACCCCAAAGCGATAGCCAGGCCAGGCTTTGAAGCTGATATCGGTTGGTGACAGCACCATCTCGCCGCTGACACGGCGATCGCTCGCCGGGCCGCCGAAGAGTTGCTCGGCCAAGACCTCGGCCTTGAGCTGCTGCGGCTTGCGCCAGCCTTCAAACTGCTTGTCGGTGCCCAGAGAGACTCGCACCTTGATACGGTCCGGCTCGAAGTCGCGCACCTTGAAGGTGACATCCCCCAGACGCGTGAGGCGGTATCTGTCTTTGATGAGGGACAGAGTGGCGAGATAGTCACCGGCAACAGCGGTTTCACCGGCGCTGAAGTCCAGGCTGTCAAAGCCGCTGCCATCGAGTTTGAAGGTGCGATCCAGCACGGTTACCCCGCGGGGATCGGTGATCTGCATTTTTACCGGCAGGCCACCCAGGGCGGTACTCCAGTCCTGCCCCCGCACCAAACTGGCGATATGAGCCGTCTCACCGGGGCGATACAGCCCGCGGTCGGTGAAGAGGTAGGCTCTCAGGGCGCCGGGATCGTCGCTCTCATAGCTGCCGCCGGTGTCGAAACGGGACAGATTGAGCTGGCGACGCCAATCAGCCAGCGGCAGGAAGGAGAGATCGCCATCTTTTTCGACCCGATAGTAGAGCGGGGTCTTTTCCCGGCGCAGATCGCCAAGCTTGGCAAAGCTTGCATGACCGCGTTCATCGGTCAAAGCCTCGGCTACCGCTAAACCATTGCGGCCGATGACGGCCACCCGGGCTCCGGCCACCGGAGTCCCCTTGCCTAGGGATTGCACGAACAGATCCTGGCTGCCATCATGGCTACGTTTGGCGAGTATCCCCAGATCTGTCACGACCACAAAGCGCAGATCGTGGGCCTCGGTTTGGTAATAGTCGAAGGTTTGGCTGTCTCTTTCATCGGCCGGGGTCAGCTTGACCACAAAGATGCCACGCTTGTCCTTGAAGAAGGGCTTGAGGTCGACGCTGCCGTAGAGCGTCTTGCTGGGATCGCGCCCGGCAAGCTGTTGCTTGAACACCTGACGGGTAACCAAACGGTCGAAATCTGTGTTGTTGAGGTAGGGCTCGGCAAAGCTGCCCGAGCTTTGATCTATCAGGGCATTAAGCTGCTCAGGCAGTAGCTGGGCGACCTCAATCTGCACCTTTTGCACCCCACGGGCCAGATAGCCGAGGCGTTGATCGTCGTCCAGAGTCAGCAAGGAACCTTCGCCGAGGAAATTGAGCGCCTTGGGATATTGCGGCATTCGCAGCACAGTCAGCACGGCATCGCGGGACAGATAACCCCCTTGGCCTTCGACTTCCTTATCCACCATTACCGCCACGTAGCGATCGACCGGAGCTTTCAGCTTGAAGCTGTGCAACTGGTTGAGGCCTTCGGCACCGGGGATCTGGGTCAAGGTCAGTTTGTCGGCCTTGGCCAGTACCTGTTCGGTGACATTTTCCTGATACCAGTGACGGCTTCCCTTGGGATTTTTCACCGGCAGCAACCAGGCATGTACCTTGCCTTGAAGCGCTTCGTCGTTGACCGGACGTGAGCTTTCCATCGTCAGTACCGGCTCGGGTTCATCCTTGTCGTTGTAGGCGAAGTTGACCTGAGCCTGTTTAAAGCTCAGCTGATAACGGCCGGGAACCTCTACTTGCCATTGGCTCTTGCCCGCCTTGTTGCCGCCCTTAGCCGCCTGGATCCCTTTGCTGACTTCCAGGGTTACAGTGCTCTGCTCAAGTGGCGTGGCGAGCGCAGGAGAATGTATGTAAGCGAACAGATGCTTGTCGTCGAAGGTGACTTCGGTATCGCCATTGCCGCTGTAGGTCAAGCCGGGGCTCAGCAATATCGCCAGTTGGGGTTTGACCGAGGCCGTGTCCACCGGGTGGCTGAAGGCCAGGGTGGCGACCAGCTTTTGAATGCTCGGCTGGGCCGGATCCTGGTACAGACGCCCCTCAGAGATGGTGGCCGTGAAGGCGGCTGTGCTGAATTCGCTCTGGTATTTATCCAGTAAGATATGGTCTGCCAGCAGCTGCTTCTTATCCAGGCTGACTGCGAACTTTTCCGCAATCGGCCAGTCGTTATCCGGAGTAAATTGCAGATGTTTGTCACTGGCCCAGCGCCACTGCCCGGCGAGTTGGGGGCTGAGGCTGACACCCTTGGATACAGGTTTGCCTATGACATCCAAAGGTGCGACCGAACCACTGAAGGTCAGGGTCAAGGGAGCGACCTGAGGTTTGGCTTGGTGGTAATCGGTCAGCCGCGGCGCCTTGAGCGTATAATGCAGGGTATAGGGCTTGGGTAAATGCTGGTACCAATACCAGCCGCCCCAGCAAAGCACAGTCAATACAGATAGCAGCAGTAGGCTTCCCAATGCTTTAAAGGGATGTTTTATGCACCAATGCATCCAGGGCGGAGCCTGCCAGTGACCAAAAACGGTAGCGAGAACTCGCCAAACTACCGAGAAGAAATTTCCTATAAGCTGTCCCATCAGTCCATGTCCTTGCTGTGTCTCGTAGCGCTATCGCCAAGTTGGGTGACGTTTTAAAGATGTCAGTCGCCGATGTCAATCAGACCGGGGCGATGCTGTGATGCCCTATTCGATATCGCCTCTGTAACTGTGGCTATATGGTACAACAATCAGGCTGATTTTCATCTGTGTTGCTTTGATAAGTCGGTGAGGATCAACAATATAGTGTCTTCATGGAGGGTAAAACAAAAAAGGCTTACCGTTTTATGGGTAAGCCTTTTTTGTTACAGCATCTAGCGAACTGGTTATCAGTTCATGCCGTATGATATAAAACGACGTTTTGGCACGTTTTTTGTTGTCCTGAGTTGTGCGTTTAACCTATTGAATTTGTGTTATTTTATCTCTTTTCTTGTTCATGTTTGTATTGAGTTGTTTTGGTTCTTATGGTTAACTCGGGGTACATGTGGGGGTACATGGAATTGCTTCATGTACCCCAGAAAAAGAGGTCGACATGGGCAAGTTATACGACAAACATTTGAAGGTTCTTTTGAATAAACCTCAGGAGAGTATTAAGACCCTTTCTGATGGTGAAGGGCTGGGTGCTCGAGTCTCGTTACAAGGAAAAATTCGTTGGCAGTTTCGCTATAAGGTTGATGGTAAGAATAAGCGAATGGATTTAGGTGATTACCCGGAAATTTCGTTAGTGAAAGCTAGGGACATCGCTATGCAATGTCGTATGTGGTTGGCTGACGGGTACGATCCAAAACTCCAACGACAGGTTGAACGACAAGCCACTTTACAACCTGTAACCGTTCAAGAAGCCATCGATTATTGGTTTGTTAACTATGCTAATGATAATCGTGTCAATGCCGCTCGCCATCGAGCTCAGTTTGAAAAGCATATTTATCCCTACATTGGCCATTTGCCGCTGGAGCAAACAGAAACCAGACATTGGCTAGAATGTTTTGACCGCATACGTCGTGGTGTACCAAAGCGTAAACAACGTCCGGCGCCAGTTGCTGCTGGCTATGTCTTCCAGAATGCCAAGCAAGCTTTAAGGTTTTGTCGAGTAAGACGATACGCGGTTAGTCGTGAGCTTGAAGATTTGACAATTCCTGATGTGGGTGCCAAGCAACGTAAGAAAGACCGGGTGTTATCTGAGGTTGAGCTCAACGACTTGATCGCTTTTATCCAAACACGTAAGTGCAATCGCTATTACGCTGATTTGATCTGGTTGTTGCTGGTCTTTGGTGCTCGAACGCAAGAAGTCCGTTTATCAACATGGGATGAGTGGGACTTTGATAAAGGGCTTTGGACTATTCCACGTGATAACAGTAAAAACTCAGAAATCATCCTTCGCCCCATCCCTGACGCATTGCGTCCGTGGTTGTTACAGCTTAAAGCTAAAAACCAGAAGAGTGGCTACTTGCTTGGTGAATTGAAGAAACCGGAGGCTGTCAGTATGTTAGGTAGCAATATTTGGAAGCGTCTAGACCATGATGAAAAGTGGACTCTGCATGATTTACGACGCACCTTGGCAACTCGTTTGAATGACCTTGGTATATTGCCTCATGTGGTTGAACACCTCTTGGGACACACGATAAGTGGGGTTGAGGGGATCTATAACCGCAGTCAGTACATGAACGAAAAGCGTGCCGCGCTGGATCTCTGGGTAAGCACAATCACGCCCGCCTCATGGGAAGGGTATCGGGCATTCGCTTAAGGAAGCTGCGATTAAGTGGTCCGCAGCTCCTGATATGACGTCCCAAACCGTCCTTTATCGACGTCCTGTGGCTCAATTTTCCAATTTTCAGCCCAAAATCGTCTCTTCGTGGCTGATTTTGGCCCTGTTTCAGGCCAATTTCCTCATTTCAGGTAGATCTCGCCTGTGCCCGTATCAATTGGTCAACTCGAACCAGGTTCGCCAGGGTGAATAACATCGTCAGTTGACTATCGTTTTTAGCCAGCCCCTTGTACCTGGCTTTGACGAAACCAAACTGACATTTTACTATCCGAAATGGATGCTCAACCTTCGCTCGAATACTCGCTTTCAGGTATTCGTAACGGATGGCCAGCTTGTTCTTGCGCGGGTGTTGCTTCAATGCATTCACTTTGCCGGGACGCTCGGCGATAAGCCAGTCTGCGCTGACATCGCTGAGCTCATCGCGCTTTTCGGCCCCCTGATAACCGGCATCGGCTGAGATAAATTCTTCATCGCCATGCAGTAACTTGCCAACCTGATTGAGGTCGTGCTCGTTAACCGCCGTGGTCACCAGACTGTGGGTCAGGCCACTTTTGGCGTCCACACCAATGTGCGCTTTCATGCCGAAGTACCACTGGTTACCTTTCTTGGTCTAGTGCATGTCTTCATCACGGCTGTTGTGTTAACACCTTGTCCTTGCTCATGTTATTTGTGTGGTCATCAGCGCAAAATAAGTGGGTCTAAGGTCTCAGAAATAAGACAAAAAGCCAAATACAGTTAAACCATATTGGGGAGGGCTATTTGCCCCCACTCGTTTTTATGCTGAGGATTTGCAGGTAAATTAACGTAGCGCAACGTGGGGTGAATAAGTTATCGAATCGCCGTTAACCATAAGCAAAGCACGACCCTATTGCCAACATACTGCGCCAACGAGGCATAGATGATGAGGACATAAATAACCAATTAATTTAGCCAGTTATTGACTCCCTTCCTTGATGGCGTCATTTGTGACCATTGGCGTGCGAAGGTGTGAACGCACTGTGGTACATTCCAGTCTACTGACATGTTGATGTTAAGATACGCTCAGAATCATTTTAAGGTTGTATTGATTAATGACCCAGAAACTCACTCTCCAACAGCTTGAATCTTTCCTGTGGGAAGCCGCTGACATCCTGCGCGGCAATATGGACGCCTCAGAGTACAAAGACTACATCTTCGGCATGATGTTCTTAAAACGCTTGTCTGACGCCTTTGAAGAGGCGCAAGAAGGCGTGGTGCAGTATTACCTCGGTAAAGGCAAAACCAAAGAGCAAGCCGAGGCGCTGGCGCAAGATGAAGACGAATACGATAAAACCTTCTTCGTGCCTAAAAGCGCCCGTTGGTCAGCGTTGAAAGACTTAAAACACGATATCGGTGCAACGCTCAATAAAGCCACCGAAGCGATTGAAGAGTACAACGGCAGCCTTGAAGGCGTGTTGGTCACTATCGACTTCAACATTAAAAACAAGCTGTCAGATAAAAAGCTGCGTGACTTACTGTCGCACTTCAGTAAACACCGCCTGCGTAATGAAGACTTTGAACGGCCTGACCTGCTGGGCACCGCCTACGAATACCTCATTAAAATGTTCGCCGATAGCGCGGGCAAAAAGGGCGGTGAGTTCTACACCCCAAGTGAGGTGGTATCGCTGCTGGTGGCCTTACTCAAGCCTAAAGCGGGTATGCGTATCTATGACCCAACCTCCGGCTCTGGCGGTATGTTAGTCCAAACCCGTAACTACCTCGCCGCCCATGGTGAGAACCCCGGCAACCTGTCGCTGTTCGGCCAAGAGATGAACCTAAACACATGGGCCATCTGTAAGATGAACATGTTCCTACATGGTGTGCTCAGTGCCGATATTCGTAAAGGCGATACTCTGCGCGAACCTAAGCACACCGAGGGAGGTGAGTTGATGCGCTTTGACCGCGTGATTGCCAATCCACCGTTCTCATTGGCGAAGTGGGGTAAAGACGAGTGTGATAACGATGGCTTTGGTCGTTTCCCTTATGGTACGCCACCGAAAGACACGGGTGATTTAGCCTTTGTGCAGCACATGATCGCCAGCACTAACGCTGAAGGTATGGTCGGTGTGGTCATGCCGCATGGGGTGTTGTTCCGTGGTTCCAGCGAAAAGGCGATTCGTAAAGGCATTTTAGAAGACGATTTGCTCGAGGCGGTCATTGGTTTGCCATCCGGCTTGTTCTACGGCACAGGCATTCCGGCCTGTTTGCTGATCATCAATAAACAAAAAGCTGCTGAGCGCAAAGGCAAGGTGCTGTTTATCAATGGTGAGCTGGAGTATGAAGAGGGCAAAAACCAAAACAAACTGCGCCCGCAAGACATTGAGAAAATCGTCACCACCTTCGACAACTTCCAAAACATCAAGCGTTACGCCCAAGTGGTCGACATTAGCGAGATTAGCGATAACGACTACAACCTCAATATTCGCCGCTACGCCGATACCGCGCCACCAGCAGAGATTTTTGATGTACGCGCCATCCTCCATGGCGGTGTGCCTGTGCGCGAGGTTGAAGACGAGTATATCCAAGAAGAGATCCTGCAAGGCTTTGACGTTAGCCGCGTGTTTACCCTGAAGTCCGACGGTTACTATCAGTTCCGTCCAGAGATTAGCGCCAAAGAGCAGATCCGCGAGTTTGCCACGGATGCCACACCCGCCATCATCAGCCAGTTAGAGCGCTGGTGGGATAAATACCAAGTATCACTCAAACAACTGAATGATGAGGTTGCGACCGCTGAGAGTGTGATGCAAGGCTATCTCAAGGAGCTGGGGTATGAGTAATCTGGTGCCTCATGATTGGAAAATTCTTCAAGTTCGAGATGCCTTTCTGATTGGCCGAGGGCGTGTCATTGGTAAACCAGAGATCAGAGACAATCCGGGGCCATATCCTGTGTTTTCCTCGCAGTCAAAGGATAATGGAAGAATGGGGGCCATTAGTACCTATGATTTTGACGGAGAATATATAACTTGGACGACCGACGGTGCTTACGCAGGGACAGTATTCCATCGATACGGTAAATTTAACTGTACAAACGTTTGCGGTACGTTAAAGGACAATTGTAAGTACCCCGTTTTTCCTAAATTCGTTGCTAGTTATTTAGGGACAGTAGCCAAAAATCACGTTTCTTATGTTGGAAACCCTAAGTTGATGAATGGCACCTTTGCTGACATTGAGTTTTTACTTCCGCCCCTTCCAGAGCAACAAAAAATTGCCAAAATCCTGACCTCGATGGATGAGGTGATTGAGAAGACACAGGCGCAAATCGACAAGCTCAAAGACCTGAAAACGGGCATGATGCAGGAGTTGTTGACCAATGGCGTCGGCGTCGATGGCAAGCCGCACACCGAGTTTAAGGATTCCCCTATCGGGCGGATTCCGAAGGCGTGGCGATGTAAAAAGCTAGGTGAGCTAGTAATTGATAAAGGACTTCAAACCGGACCGTTTGGTAGTCAGTTGCATTCGCATGAGTACATAGAGTCGGGCATTCCAGTTGTAATGCCAAAAGATATGAAGGGCAACAGAGTTTCAAAAGACTCTATTGCAATGATATCAAGAGAAAAAGCTGAAGAATTAGATAAGCATCGAGTGATTGCAGGCGATATTTTGTTTAGTCGTCGAGGTGATATTGGCAGATTCGCTTTAATTGAAGAACAGAATAGTGGATGGGTTTGTGGTACCGGAGCCTTAAGAGTTAGGGTTAGTAGCGAGCTGAACGCCTCATTTCTCGCTGCATATCTAACATTGAAAGCCGTAATCGAGTGGCTAAATGTGAACGCTGTTGGGCAGACGATGTTGAATTTGAATACATCAATCTTGGCTGAGCTGCCTGTGGTTGTCCCTAGTAAATCAGAACAACAATTGATAGCTAACACGCTGAAATCTATAGATGATAATTTGAATGCAAAACTAGAACGACTAGAACAATTACATTTGATGAAAAAAGCCCTCATGCAGGACCTATTAACGGGCAAGGTGCGGGTCAACATCGATTAGCAAGGACGAGCAATGTTACAGGCAATTCTCCATGGAAAGGCGGGGCGTATCGACGGCGACAAAGGCCAGTCGATAAGTTGGCGTGAGGTATTCAAGGGACGGGAAGACCTAATGACAGCGGCGGTGTTTGGCCGCTTTGCCTATCTGTCTGCGCCTGTACAAGCAACCTTAATGCAACGCTGGCTTGGGGGATCTGAGCTAGCCTTTGATGACTTTGAAAACATCGATTTCTGGCCCAGCTTTTCACTGGAAAATAACGATGATCGCAATCGCGTCGAGCCTGATGCGGTACTCAACTTTGCCAGTGCTACCGTGATTCTGGAGATCAAACCCCCAGACGGTGGCGACCAATATATAGACCAATGGCAGCGTGAGATTGCGTCTTACCTGCAAGCGGAAGAGCGCAGTCAGTTACCGTTATATTTTCTCGCCATTGGCCGTATACCTTCGCGTAAGACGGTTGATGATTGGATTGACACGCTCAAAAGTAAGTACAAGAACCAGCTAACAGGGATTAACGCCTTGGCGTGGCAACCCGTTGTTAACGACATACTCGAACTCGACAAGGGCGTTCTCGATTGTGAGCCCAATGCACAAGATAAGCGCATTATCGCCGATATTCTGCAAGCGGCGCGCTTATATCAACTCAAAACAAAGGTTTACAGTTGGAAGACGTTACTCGACCACCAGCTACCGCGCCTGAGCTTAAAGCAACCGCTAATGCGTGATAGACAGAGCCACCAAGCGCCTGCTCAACCTGAACCTCAACCGTTTTCAGCGACCCAAGCACAACGCCGTTGGCACGAGCTAGCCACGTTTGCCACATCGCACCCCATTTCACTTAAGGACATCAACACATGGAACAAGTAGATGATTTGCTATTGCAGGTACGTACCGCGCACCGTTTATTGGCGGCGTACTATCAGCGTATGGTGCCAACGATTAAAGAGATGGCGAACAAACTTGAGCTGACCTTTTGTTATTGGGGAAATGTTGAGTTCGGGCTCACGCCAACCACTCATCGCGATGTCACGGCATATTGGCAATGGGATCTGTTGCCGGGTATGAATTCGCGTTATTTGTATAGCCAGTTCCAACAAACCAATAAAGTACGCATTGGCGACTATTTGGTTGAGTTTATGCTGGTGTCAGATACGGGGGTGGATAGCCATGGCAATGGACACAAAAATGAGCCTGATGCGCTAAATCTGCCGTTATCCGTCGATAAAGCGCAAAGCTTATTGCGCGTAGTGATATGTGCGCCATATCAAACGTTTGAAGATAGTTGGTATCGCAATATTTGGGCTGGCACTGCTTACCCTGATTTCAGTAACTCCCCTATACCCGCGAAAGATAAAAAGGGTGAGCCTTGTTTCTTGACGGGTTACGAGTGCCCGTTAGCTGAGCTGATGTCTGACGACGGTGCTGAGCAGTTAGTTGAGCTTATTAAGCGGCATATAGAAGGCACCGTTGCAGCGGCTAAAGCCGAATATGAACGTGTTGCTGGTGGGCTGGGGGTAGCATCATGAGCAATGACGAATTCGACAAGGTAGAACGCCCAGCCATTGCACAGCTCCACCAGCTAGGTTGGCGTTACGTTCCCGGTAAAGCGCTGGCACCAGAGCACAGCAATCAAGAGCGTGATTACTTGCGCGATGTGGTATTGGTTAAACGCTTAACTCAGGCGATTGAGCGCATTAACCCGTGGATCAATGAAGAGAACTTACGCAAGGTTGTCCGTGAGGTCACGCACCCGCAGTGCACGGGATTGATGGAGTATAACCACGGCTTTTATCAAACCATGGTGGGTTATCTGTCAGTTGAGCAAGACCTTGGCAAAGGCAAAAAAGGCCAAACCGTTAAGCTGGTGGACTTTGATAACATCGACAACAACGAGTTTATCTGTGCCAACCAGTTTAAGGTTGAAGGCCCCAATCAAACCATTATCCCCGATATCGTGTGCTTCGTTAACGGCCTGCCGTTGGCAGTGATTGAGTGTAAATCGCCTTATATTTCCACGCCTATTTATCACGGCATCGACCAACTGCGCCGTTACGCAAATCAGCGCCATCCCGAGCATTTTGAAGGGGCTGAAAAGCTATTTTGGTACAACCAACTGATGGTCTCAACCTGCCGTGATCTGGCGCGAGTCGGTACGATTAGCTCACCCGCACAATACTATGGCGATTGGAAAGACGCTTACCCACTGACTGATGCAGATATTGCCCAGCAGGATAGCGATAATGTGCTGCCGCTCGCCAATAAGCTCGATGTCGAGTTGCCTATTGCTACTGTCGACCCTGCTGGTGGTGAGCTTAAGCAAGTGGCCGAGCCAGCAGCCGATTACCAAGTGGCTAAGGTCACGGCGCAGCAGCGCTTATTAGCAGGGATGTTTAGCCCAGAGAACTTTCTCGATATCGTGCGCAACTTCATTCTGTTTGAGCCGGATGATGGCCGCTTGATTAAGAAAGTCGCTCGCTATCAACAGTTTCGCGCCGTAAACAAGGTGATTAAACGGCTCAAAACCGGCCAAACCCGTAAAGAGAAGTCGGGCGTGGTGTGGCATACCCAGGGGAGTGGGAAATCGCTGACTATGGTGATGCTGGCGGTAAAGATGCGCCACGACCCAGAGCTTAAGCAATACAAGCTGGTGTTTGTCACCGATAGAACTCAGCTCGATGAACAGCTCTCAACCACCTTCCAAGGTGCGCAAGGTGAAACCGTTTACAACGCTGACTCTGTGGCCTCGTTGCGTGAGCTATTGAAAAAAGACAGCTCAGACCTGATAACTGCCATGGTGCAGAAGTTCCAAGACGCCGAAAAGGAAGCTGAGCAGCAGGGCGACAATAGCTTTGTTGACCTTAATACCTCTGACAAGATTATTGTGCTGGCTGATGAAGCGCACCGAACCCAATTTGGCGGCCTAGCAACCACGATTAACGCCGCGTTACCTAACGCCCCTAAAATTGGTTTTACCGGCACGCCACTCCTTAAAACCCAAAAGATGGATACCGCCTTTGGTGGCTACATTGATAAGTACAAGATCAATGAGGCGGTAGAGGACGGTGCCACAGTAAGGCTGTTGTATGAAGGCCGTGAGGTGAAAACCGCCGTGGCGGGTGAGTCGCTTGATGCGCTGTTTGAAGAGTATTTTGGCGAATACACTAAAGAAGAACAGCAAGAGATTAAGCGTAAATATGGCGTTGAGCGCGCCGTGCGAGAAGCCCCTGCGCGTATTCGCTGGGTGTGTATCGACCTATTAAAGCATTACCGTGAGCGCGTTCGGCCTGATGGCTTTAAGGCTATGATAGTGGTGGGCAGTCGCCATGCGGCTACCGTCTTTAAAAAGACCCTAGACGAGCTCGGTGCACCGCCATCAGAAGTGATTATTTCCGGCGATCATAACGACCCGCAATACATCGCTCAATACACGGACAAGGTGCATCAGAAGAAGGTTATTGCTAACTTCAAGAAGCCATTTGGCACAGATGCACCGGGCACGGACGAGAAACAACGTAAGTTTGATAACACCGCCTTTTTGATTGTGAAGGACATGCTGTTAACGGGCTTTGATGCGCCGATTGCGCAGGTGATGTATATCGACCGCAAGCTACAAGACCATACGCTGATGCAGGCCATTGCGCGGGTTAACCGTAACTATAAGGGCAAAGAGTGCGGCTATGTGGTGGACTACTATGGCTTGGCCAGTTATCTCACAGAAGCGCTGGAGCTGTTTAGCAGTGATGACGTTGAAGGCACTTATCAAAGTCTGAAAGATGAACTGCCCAAGCTTGAAGACGCACATCGGCGAGTTAAGGCGTTCTTCAAAGGCGTAACCAGCGATGATATTGATGACTATGTGTTGGCGCTAAAAGACGATGCAGTGCGGGCGCAATTTGAAGTCGCCTATAAGCGTTTTGCCAAGCAACTCAACGTGATTCTGCCGGATGTCTCAGCTAAGCCGTATATCCCTGATATGAAGCTCTGGGGCAAGGTGCATCATGCGGCGCGTAACCAGTATCACGATGATGGTATGGATTTGATCGATGTCGGTGAGAAAGTTCGCCAGCTGGTGGACGAGCACATATGGAGCACTGGGGTTGATCCGAAAATCCCACCGATTGATTTACTGGCGGCCAACTTTAAAGAGCACGTGCTCAAGAAAAAATCGGCCGAATCCAAAGCCTCTGAAATCGAGAGCGCGCTGAAGCACCATATCAATATCAAGCTAGACGATGACCCCGAGTATTACCGTTCGCTGAGCTTGCGGCTGCGAGACATTATTGAAAAAACCGCCGGTAATTGGGAACGTCAGCTGGAGCTGTTGCTGGAAATGACGGACGACCTTAGTGCGGCGCATAAGCAAGCGGCGCAAGAGGTTGGTCTGAGCGAAACCGAATTTGCCTTTTACAACATTATGATGGTTGAAGTAGCTAAGGCTAGAGACGGTGAAGTGATCGACGATCAGCTACATGAAGAGATTAAGGCGACAACTCAAGAGCTGGTGCAGATGTTTGATGAAGCGACACAGATAGTCGACTTCTTCAAAAAAGACGATGAAGTGAAGCGTATGAAGAAAAACATCAAGCGCGTAGTTATGGATCAATCCTTTGGTGATAAGGTGCTGGTGGCGATTCTGCAAGAGCGTTTTATCGAATTGGCTAAGCACAAGTTCGGCAATAAGTGATGACCCCGGCAATGCAAGATAACGAGGTGATTAAACAAACGGGCTACGAGGTTACTGTGGTTCGTACTGCGCGTCGTAAATCCGCCACTATTAAAGTGGAAGAGGGCGTTGTTGCTGTTGTGGTGCCCAAAGCGTTACCCATGGAGAAAGTCCACCAGCTGGTAGCCGCAAAACATCAATGGATTATAGAGAAGCTCGCAATCCACACCGAAGCACAGCCATCGCGTGGTAAAGAGTATGTGTCTGGTGAGGCCTTCCCTTATCTTGGGCGTAACTACCGTCTAAAAGTGGTTCAGGGAAAGGTGACGCCAACCCGATTAGTCAACGGCAAGATCACTGTAACTGTGCCTGAATATGCCAAGCAAGAGACGTTTGTTCGCCGTTCGTTAGTCCACTGGTATAAGCGCAACGCCGATACGAAAATCCGCGAAAAGGTGGAACGCTATCAATCGCTTGTTGGGGTAGAAACGGCAGTCGTTCGGATCAAAGACTTTAAGAGTCGTTGGGGCAGTTGTACTCCCTATGGTGACTTGGAATTCAACTGGCTGATTGTGCTAGCCCCTAACCGTATCGTCGATTATGTGGTGGTACATGAGCTTTGCCATCTGCTGCACCATGATCACTCACCGCAATTCTGGCGTGAGGTTGAGCGCGTGATGCCTGACTACCGAGAGTGCAAAGAGTGGTTGAGAGATAACGCTCAATTGCTGGTGGTGTAATGGTTAATTCTCACAGAGCATCCTGCATAAAAAGGGACATATCATCAATAGATTTGTACTCATCTCAGGGGTAAGGTTGCCGCTAGGGCTAAATTTTTTGAATAGAAGGTGTCGGTTATGGATTTGGACAATATCCCTAATATTAAATCTCTTGTCTCACAAGAGGCCATTCGCTTCACCGGACATAAGCCTTATATAAAAACATTTTATGATTTATTACGTAGTGAATACGAGTTTGCAGAACCTATTCCAATAGAGAGCGGTGAGAGAGTTGAGCTTTCCCCCGAACCAATAGTCAGGCCGCATCAAGACAGCCTTGAGAATAATTTTGATATGCCAGAGTTGCCAAGTGGCATATCGGTTCCTATCGATGAGCAAACTTTGTATCACATTCATCTAGGGGATGACTTTGAGCTCTCAGCCTTGGTTCATTCTTCAACAGGAATCGAGCGTAAGCTTATGTATCGCAAGTCACAGATAGCAAGTCGTAAAGCGCTACAAGCCTTGCGTGATATACATAGTGAATTGAATACCTCTCAGGTATTTACCATTTGTCCTAAATGCCATCTCTTGGTTGCTGCAAGTTTGTTTGGTCATGAGAGTAGAGCAAGTGCTTCCGACTGTGATGAGCATTTTGTACAGCCTTACGATGTCAGCCAAATGGATCGTGTTACAGACCGAAAAAAAGGAAAGGTTTGGGCTAGGAAAACTGCTCATGGGATTGAGATTTATCTTTCTGAAGTGATTTGGCTCCATCCACACGAATGGGCATACAGAGATAGGTTGATACAAGTACTCCCTAGGGGCACATTACCAGCCCTGGTTCGGGAGGCGAAGTCGGCAATTTATCATCAATGCAAACCCTCACGAATATGTGGGCAGTGTGGTTACACAGGCGATGCTGCATTCTTTTTCAATGAAGATACTTGTCACGAGTGTGCAACCAAGGTTTATGCCGTGAGGTACTAAGCTGAGACCACAGGCCGTCATGCTCTAGGTGCTCATTCATCCAAGTGCAATACGCATAAGTATTGCCTTAGCTATTTAAGAGCTCCGGGCACAGTGATAGGCGATTGTTCGACTGTATGTTTATAGCACCCAATTAGGACGAGGATCACTTGGTGATCACCTATAAAGTGATCAGTGAGTAGGTGATCAGGTCATGCCGTGGGTGATCACCTGCCTAGTTAAATAACAATATCTTATTTATCAAGTCGTTAATTGGAAATTCGCCGCCCGAACAATCTATAAAGTCTTCACGGAATACTGTCAATATCTTCATTTTGATGAAACGGTTAACATTTTAGTCATATTCGACAGAGTGAAACACTCGTCTCCCCAAGGTTATCAGATACGGCAATTGAAGCCGCTGCTTATTGATAGGTACTCGGTGTATGTTGGCGACGTGAATAGGTGAGTTATTACTATCCATCACAACGGCTGTATCTTTATAGGTGTAGACCTTCGGTTTGACACCTATGGCTTGCGCTTCAGCGGCTTTAATCAAGCGTACTTGCCGCATCTGTTTGTCCACCAGCAATAGATAAGGTAAATCAATCGACGCTCTGCGTTGCTTCTCTGGCATGATGCCGGAGCATAGGTAAGAGGTAGCCCTGGGATTTAGCTGTTTTGAGCTGGACTTAGCCAGATAGGTCAGGCGGTAGATAGCTGGATCTATGCTGTCTTTGTCGCCTCGTCGCAATGTGTAATACGGATGCTTTACCAAGTAGCAACTGCCTTGGGTTTCACGTTGCCAGCGTTCGCTTATCTTCTTTTGGAGCGCTTCAGGGTGTTGTAGTTTATGACCGCTAATGAACAGGGCTAAGTGGTAATGCTCTTTATCTGAGCTGTTTTGTTCCCGAGCGCAGAGATAACCCACGTTAGACTGATATTGCTGAGTCAGTGCGATTTGAAGACCGTGCAGGAATTGCTTAATCAGTTTGTTGTCTGCGTTGAAGCTACGGGGTTTTAAGTCAATTCTGACCATCACTACACGAGAGTAACGTGCGAGCATTGATTCAACGAGCTCGAATGATTTCTTGAGTATTCTTTTACTACAAAGTGATTGGTAGCTGTCTTTGTAAATAGGCCAAGAGTGATCATTATAGACATACCGTTGTGAGTTATGTGGCGTGATGTTAAATGGATGACTCATTAAGATCCCCCTAAGTTTGCTTACCTATATTCTTTAATATCCGCCGAATTTCTGGGTGAATACGGAGTGCAAAACCCCATTAGCTATGAACTGTGAGCTCATGCCGCTTTGTGTGACATGTGGTGGCATGTGTCAGTGTGTGTCACCAATAGGTGAAAAAAAGCAGGGTCGGTATCCCTGCTTAACGTTCTATTTATGGTGCTTAGCTAGCCAGTCGTCATAGTCTTCTTTATGCCAGAAGGCGATAGCGCCATGTTGATCAACTGGTGGCGGGAAGATGCCTTTTTCTATCCATCGATAAAGTGTGGAACGGCTAATACCTAAGAGACGCTGAACCTCGGTTCTACGTAGGATGCGTTTGTTATCGATGTAAATCTCTAGAGGGTCTTGGCGGTACTTGCAGTTGCTCATATCTGTCCCTCCTACGCCACTTGTCGATTTTTAACCCATTCCATTAATTCTGAGAAACGCCATCCGACGGAACGAGAGCCAATGAGAATACGTTTAGGGAATCGACCCAGCTTTTCTAGCTGATAAGCTTGAGAACGAGAAATAGAGGTGATCCGTTTACGTTCATCTTCGCGGACGATACGCTCTTGGAAAATTTGGGTTTCAGTAAGTTGCATTATGTCTCCAACTGTTTTCGTTTAACTTGGTGAACATGATGCAGATGAGGGGGATTAATTTCGGGGTAAAGATGAACACGGCATTTTTACCCCAGGAGTTGGTTAGAGATCTTTTACCTGTGTATTTGCCAGCACTTTGTCGTTTCGGATGGCTGAAAACAGCATTGCTAAAAATTGTTCGTCAGCTTTGTCACCAATTAGTTTGTTGTAGAAGCTTTTATAGGTTTTTTTGAATTTTTCTGCTTCAACAGCGTCATTTAAAAGCAACTTGGACAACATGGGGAGGCTAAATTCTAGCGGTTGCCAGTATTTGTCATTTGGCAGGGCATTGTGGCAATACAGCATCAAATCCATATATGGAATTGCTTTATAAAAGAGCAACTTCTTGAACGACTTAATGTTTGCTTTTGCTAAGCGGGGGAACTTAGGTTCTTCGATGTTATCGCGTGCTCTGACTTGATTGATGAAATGCGTAAAGTTACTTAGCAGTAGTGCATCATCTGCGTTGGCTAAATCGATGGCTAATAATGCTATCCCTTTGCCATTTGATGGGAACAGGTAGTCAGGTTCAATTGGGAGGCCGTTGCTAATCAAGAAGTCTTGGTAAAGCGCTTCGATGTCTGCGGCATTCAGTTCTCTGACTGCTTCACAATCAGGAGACTCTTGAGTGGTATAGCCCAACAGTACATCTCCCCGCTTAATAGCCCGCCATTTGCGATCATCTGTGAGCCTTCTGCCTTTGCTATCACATGGACAGTGCAACAAAGTCAGGCGTTCTTGAAGTTCGATGATGAACTGTTTCGCTGATAGAGTTTCAAGGCATTTGTAGTTTTCTAAGTCGAACCAGTCGGGCCAATAGCGATGACTTTCGTTTGTGACTTTTTCAACTTTGCTGGTGGGCGATGACATCACAATGATTCCATTTTAGAAGGTCTAGTATTTTCCTCGGGGTACATGTGGGGGTACATGAAAAGCAAAAAAGCCCTTCTTATTAAAGAAAGGCCTTTTTATTTCAATACATTATGAATTTATATCAGTTCATGCCGTATTTTTTCAGCTTCTTGCGCAGTGTGCCGCGGTTGATGCCCAGCATGTTAGCGGCGCGGGTCTGGTTGCCACGAGTGTGCTGCATAATGATATCAAGCAGAGGTGCTTCAACTTCGCATAGCACCATTTCATAAACTTCCTGAGCTTCTTGACCGTCCAACTGAGCGAAGAAGTTGCTGACAGCGCGCTTTACAGCGTCGCGCAGTAACTGGGGCTTGATGGTGCCGTTAGCGGTTTCGATTTTGCCTACGGTAAGCTGATGAGCTTCTGTGTGAGTTGTCTGATCAAACATTCGTATTCTGCTCTTTATTTATCTAGTACACATTCATCAAAAAAACGTTCCACCATGGAACATTGTTCTGCAGCGGTTTCCAGCCGGTTAAAGTCGGCACGGAACTGGCGCTGTTCTTCCTGGTCCAGGTACCATCCCATATGTTTTCTGGCGAAGCGGACGCCCTTTACTTCCCCATATAAATCATAAAGTTTGGTTAGATGTTCCAGCATCACTTGACGCTGCTCTGCCATCCCTATGGGCGCTAGCTTGCTACCTGTGTCCAGGTAATGCTGGATCTCTCTGAAAATCCAAGGCCTTCCCTGGGCACCCCGTCCTATCATCAGGGCATCGACACCTGTGTAATCCAGCACAAAACGCGCCTTCTCCGGACTATCGATGTCCCCGTTAGCGATAACAGGAATCGAGACATTCTGTTTGATCGCCTTGATGGTGTCGTACTCGGCATGACCCTTGTACATGCATTGGCGAGTGCGGCCATGAACCGCGAGCGCCGTAATGCCACTCTCTTCGGCAATCCGGGCGATTTGAACACCATTTCTGTGCTCTGGAGCCCAACCCGTGCGAATTTTCAGCGTCACCGGTACATCCACGGCGGCAACCACGGCATCCAGTATTTTCTTTACCAGTTCCGGCGATTGCAGCAGGGCAGAACCCGCGAGCTTTTTATTCACTTTTTTTGCCGGACAACCCATGTTGATATCTATGATCTGGGCGCCTTGCTCTACGTTGTAGCGGGCGGCCCAAGCCATATTATCGGGGTCAGCCCCGGCGATTTGTACTGAGCGTATGCCTTCTTCACCCGAGTGCGTCATTCTCTGGCGGCTCTTGTCTGTGTCCCAAAGGTCGGGATTGGACGAAAGCATCTCTGACACTGCCATGGCAGCACCATAACGGATACAGAGATTGCGGAAGGCCTGATCGGTGACACCTGCCATTGGTGCCACGATCAGCTGATTCATCAGTTGATAGGGTCCAATCTGCATTTTACTGTTTCACCTTGCTCTTCAAAGGGGCGCTATAGTACGCCTTTTTGCCAGCGGTGAAAAGGTCAATAAATGACCTGAGCAAAACTTTTTTACTTGACTTTTGACAGGCAGGAAGTCAGCGCCAGTGCGCTCTGGCGCCGCCTTTAACGCTATTTGCGCACTCCTGTCAAGCGGCTCCAATCTTCTTTGTGAACCGCTTCGTCCATCTCGAACCATTGAGCGTAAAATTCGCGGATCTCTTCGGCTTGTTCCTGCAATAAGCCGGACAGTGCCAGTTTGCCACCCGGGCGCACCAACTCGGCGATCAGGGGGGCCAGTTCCCGCAGCGGTCCTGCCAGAATGTTGGCAACCAACACATCGGCCTGAATGCCTTTGGGTTGATCCTCAGGCAGGTAGAGGCTGAGTCTGTCATCCACGCCGTTGCGTTTGGCATTGTCGCGGGAGGCGTCTATCGCCTGGTAGTCTATGTCTATGCCTATGGCGTTGGTTGCGCCCAGCTTGAGACCGGCGACAGCCAGAATGCCGGAACCGCAGCCGAAGTCGACCAGCTGTTTACCCTGCAGATCCAGGCTATCGAGCCACTCAAGGCACAGGGCGGTCGTCGGGTGAGTGCCTGTGCCGAAGGCCAGGCCGGGATCCAGGATCACGTTGACGGCTTCGGGCTCTGGGATTTCACGCCAGCTGGGACAGATCCACAGGCGCTTGCCGAACTGAATGGGGTGGAAGCTGTCCATCCATTCGCGGACCCAGTCTTTATCTTCTATCTGCTCTATCTTGTAGTTCAGCTTGCCTTCGAGGAAGGGCAGTTGCTTGAGCATCTCGACCGTAGGAGTCAGATCTGTGCCGGCATCGAACAAGGCGACTACCACAGTGTCGGCCCACAGCGGGGTTTCGCCCAGTTTGGGCTCAAAAATCGGCGTATCTTTACCATCTTCAAAGGTGATGGACACGCTGCCTTCCTCCAGCAACAGGTCGCTGAGCGTTTCGGCGTGCTCGCTGCTGCTGTGGATGCGTAACTGGATCCAGGGCATGGAATCTTCTCTCGTGGGGGACAATAAAGCGCTATTGTAAGCCATAGGCCATCGGCCTTGCCAGCACGGCGGGGTAAAGAGAGCGGAGTGAAACCCGGTTTCAGCTTTGCTCGGTCAGCGGTTGGATTTACGGTAATTTGCTGTCTTTTTCGTTTCAAATTTTCAAATAAACGTTTGATTTATAGTGGATAATTGGTATTACCTCTGTTTTGCTAAAAGTGGCTTATTTGTGAGCAAGATCGAATTAACCCCTACTTTCGGGTGAGGCAGGTCACACTCAGACTCTTTGGCCATTGGCGCAGTTTGGCTGTGAGTTATGTTGTAGATCCCAAGGATCTGTACCCAAAAAACATGCTGACAAAATATCACATCCCTGAGCGCTGGCTCGGTCATGCCAACAGCCATTACTGGTCGGCCAGAGCCGATCGCCTGCAGAGTGCCACCGGCATTTTGCTGGGCATGTTTCTATTGGCGCATCTTCACTTCGAATCCAGCATCATGCTGGGCAAAGAGGCTTTCTATAGAGTAGTGCAGGTGCTGGAAGGCGGTTGGTTCAGTGCCAGTGGTCACGGTTACCCACTGCTGACGCAACTCTTCTCTGTGTTCATTCTGCTGGTGGTGATACTGCATGCTGCCATGGCGCTCAGGCGCTTTCCGGCGCAGCTCGGCCAATGGCGGGCGCTTCGCAGCCATCTGCATCTGATCAAACACCGCGACAGTCACGCCTGGTTTTGGCAGTTGGCTACCGGCTTTATCCTGTTCTTCCTGGTGCCCATGCACTTGGTCACCATGATTGCCAATCCGGAAATCGGCCCCAATATGTCGGCCTACCGAGTTTGGCACGACAACACCTGGCTGCTGTATATCCTGCTGCTGCCCGCGGTAGTGATCCACGCCATGATAGGCCTGTATCGGGTAGCGGTGAAATGGGGGTTCAGCTTTAACCGCAGTGGCCTGAGAAAAATAGCCAAGCTATTGATTGTGTACCTTATTGTGCTTGGTTTGGGCAGCTTGGTGACCTATATGCAGCTCGGCAATGAGCTGAGCCTGCCGCTGCAGCCGTTCGTTCCCGGTTAATTTTATATCAGCTAAAGATGAATTAACCGGCGGAAGTTTGATCTGCCTCAGGGTTCGTTCGCCCTTTGTGATCCACATTGGTTTGACTATCTTTAAGCGGTTAAGCCATTGGATGACAGGGAGAATCTGGATGATACGACTGAATGAACGCTGGGGCGGCTGGCTGGATCTGGGGCAGAGTGCTTCAGGCGTGTTGCTGGCGCTGTTTTTGTGGACCCACCTGTTGCTGGTCTCTTCAATATTGCTGGGGGCACCGGCAATGGAGTGGGTGGCCCGCAATATGGAGCTGAGTTTTCTCAGTGACGATGGCCACGGCTATCCCTGGGTGGTGAGTCTGATAGCCATAGCCGTTGCCGGGTTGGCGTTGCTGCACGTGCTGGTGGCTTTGCACAAGTTGCCTCTATCGCTCCGGCAGCAAAAGGTTCTGAAACAGCAACTAGTGCAAATTGATCATGGCGATACCCGCTTGTGGGTGTGGCAGGCAGCTACCGGAGTGGTGATTTTGCTGCTGCTTCCTGTGCATCTTTGGTTGGTGGGTTCGGCCCCGGAAACCATAGGGCCACAGGGCTCGGCCGACAGGATTTGGAACCAGTATGCCTGGGCCTTGTACCTGCCACTGCTGCTGACCGTGGAGTTGCATGCCGCCATAGGACTGTACCGGGTGGCATTGAAATGGGGCGCGGCGCGGGATCTCAACAGCCGGGCGCGCCTTAGAAAAATTAAAACCATACTCAGTGTGGCGTTTGTCGCCGTAGGTCTGGCGTCCTTGCTGGCCTTTTGGCCCCACGCAAGCTGAGTATCGATAACCCAAACAGATAGCTTTCGGGTAAACGGCATTGGGCCGTCCCATAAGGAGTGTGCGTGAAACTCATCTATACGGATTCGTTGGTTGTCGGCGCCGGATTGGCGGGTCTGCGGGTAGCCATCGCTTCCAAAGAGCGTGGCCTGGATACTCTGGTACTGTCGCTGATCCCTGCCAAGCGTTCCCACTCGGCTGCGGCCCAGGGCGGCATGCAGGCCAGTCTCGGCAATACCGTCAAGGGCATGGGCGACAGCGAAGATGTGCATTTTCAGGACACGGTCAAAGGCTCAGACTGGGGCTGCGATCAGCAGGTGGCGCGAATGTTCGCCCACTGTGCTCCCAAGGCGGTGCGTGAGCTGGCTAACTGGGGCGTACCCTGGACCAGGGTGACTGCCGGGCCGCGTCAAGTGGTGGTCAATGCCGAAAAGGTAACTCTGGAAGAAGCCGCCGAGGCTCACGGGCTGATCAACGCCCGCGACTTTGGCGGTACCAAGAAATGGCGCACCTGTTACACCGCCGATGGTACCGGCCACTCGCTGCTGTATGCGGTGGACAATAAGGCGATCTCCATGGATATCCCGGTGCATGAGCGGGTCGAGGCACTGAAGCTCATCCACGACGGTAGCCGCTGCCATGGGGTCATTGCCCGCTGTTTGATCACCGGTGAACTCAGGGCCTATATCGCCCGGGCCACCACCATAGCCACGGGCGGCTATGGCCGTATCTATGAGGTGTCCACCAATGCGGTGATCTGTGAGGGGATAGGCCAGGCGCTGGCGCTGGAAACCGGGGTGGCGACCCTTGGCAATATGGAAGCCGTGCAGTTCCACCCCACGGCCATAGTGCCCGTGGGCATTCTGACCACAGAGGGCTGCCGTGGAGACGGTGGCTTGCTGCGGGATAAAGACGGCTACCGCTTTATGCCCGACTATGAGCCGGAGAAGAAAGAGCTGGCCTCCCGTGATGTGGTATCACGGCGGATGACAGAACATATGCGTAAGGGCAAGGGAGTCGACAGTCCCTATGGCCCTCATCTGTGGCTGGATATCACCCTGCTGGGGCGCAAGCATGTGGAAACCAACCTGAGGGAAGTCAAAGAGATCTGCGAAAACTTCCTCGGTATAGATCCGGCCGAAGAGTGGATCCCGGTGCGGCCGACCCAGCACTATTCCATGGGCGGTATTCGCACCAATCACACAGGGGAGAGCCCGCAGCTCAAGGGGCTGTTCAGTGTCGGTGAGGCGGCCTGTTGGGACATGCATGGCTTTAACCGTTTGGGCGGTAATTCGCTGGCGGAAACCGTGGTCGGCGGCATGATCATAGGCAAATATGTGGCCGACTTCTGCGAGCAGGAGGAGCTGGTGCTGGATACGGCGCTGGTACAGCGTTTCCGTGATGAGCTCAACCAGGAAATAGACGAGTTGCTGGCTCGGGAGCAGGGCGAGAGCCCGTTTGAGCTCAAGCGCCTGATGCAAAGAGTGATGATGGACTATGTTGGCATCTTCCGTAACGGCCCAGAGCTGGAAAAGGCGGTGGCCGAACTCAAGGATTTGCTGGCTCGCTCGCGCAATATTGTCGTCACCTGCAAGAAGCGCCACGCCAACCCCGAGTTGGTCGAGGCCCTACGGGTTAGGCGTATGCTTAAGGTGGCACTGACTGTGGCCTGCGGCGCCCTGGCGCGCACCGAGAGTCGTGGCGCCCATGCCCGCGAGGATTACCCGCAGCGTAACGACAAAGACTGGCTCAGCCGTACCCTGGCCCGCTGGCCGGACGCCGATGCGCTGGAGCCTGTGCTCAGCTACGAGGCGCTGGATGTGATGCAGATGGAACTGCCGCCCGGCTATCGCGGCTATGGTGCCGACAATGCCATTGCCCATCCGGATACCGCCAAACGCGAGCAGGAGATTGCTGCCATTCTCGCGTCTTTGGGGCCGGATGCCAGCGCTGAAGACAAGCAGCGGGCGCTGATGCCGTTCGAACTGCCGGAAAGCCTGCGCCCCGGCAACGAACGCCTGAGCGACCGCCTGGCTTGCCCACAGACTTCAACCCCTTCTCAGCCTAACCCTGCCGGAGATGACAACGCATGAGTGGCCGCACTTTAACCTTCAGGATCTTCCGTTACGACCCACAGCAAGCGGGAGACAAGCCACAAATGGTGGACTATCAACTGCAAGAAACCCCGGGGATGACGGTATTTATCGCCCTCAATCGCCTCAGGGAGGAGCAGGACCCATCGTTGCAGTTCGACTTTGTCTGTCGCGCCGGGATTTGCGGCAGCTGCGCCATGGTGATCAACGGCTTTCCTACCTTGGCTTGCCGCACCTTGACCGCCAAATATCCAGATGGACTGATCACCCTGATGCCGCTGCCAGGCTTTGAGCTGATAGGGGATCTGTCGGTCAACACAGGCAAGTTTATGCGTGAGCTGGCTGAAAGGCTCAAGCTGTGGCTGCACCCCAAGCCGGATCAGCAGGATATCCACCATCTGGAAGCCCCGATGGACCCGGAGGAAGCCGCCAGACTCTATGAACTGGAGCGCTGTGTGGAGTGCGGTGTCTGTGTCTCGGCCTGCGCCACCAAGCAGATGCGCGACACCTTTGTTGGCGCCGTCGGCATGATGAAAATCGCCCGCTTCGAGCTGGATAGCCGCGATGCCCGCAGCGCCGAGGACTTCTACCATGTGATAGGCAATCAGGATGGGGTGTTCGGTTGTATGACCCTGCTGGGATGTCAGGATAACTGTCCTAAAGACTTGCCCCATATGCAGCAGATAGCCTACCTGCGCCGCAAGATGGCGAGTACCTTGCTTTAAAGCAAGTGACTAAGCCTTCAGAAAAGAAAGTGACTAAGCCCTCAGAGAACTAAGCCCTTAAAGCGCTAAGCTGAGGTTCAAACAAAAAGCCCGGAAAATTCCGGGCTTTTCTGTTGACTGTTGAGTCTGGCTAACTGAGTGAAAGCCGTTATGCCTGCTCGCGGGCGATGGCGCGATAGCCTATGTCGGTTCTGAAGTAGACATCGTCCCAATGGACTTCATCCACCAGGGCATAAGCGGCCTGCTGGGCCTCGGTCACTGTGTTGCCCAACGCGGTGGCGCACAATACCCGGCCGCCATTGGTAACTACATGGCCATCGACCATCTTGGTACCGGCGTGGAACACCTTGGCTTCATTATTGCCGAGCGACAGCCCTTCGATAACATCACCCTTGCGGTAATCATCCGGATAGCCCCCGGCGGCCATGACCACACCGACGGCGGCGCGCTGATCATATTCGGCGCTGACCTTGTCCAGCTCACCACGGCAGGCGGCCAGGCAGAGCTCCACCAGATCCGACTTGAGGCGCATCATGATAGGTTGAGTCTCGGGGTCGCCGAAGCGGCAGTTGTATTCCAGCACCTTGGCGCTGCCATCGGCGGCAATCATCAAGCCGGCATAGAGGAAGCCGGTGTAGACATTGCCTTCGGCGGCCATGCCGTCAACCGTTGGTCGGATAACATTGGCCATGACCCAATCGTGCACTGTTTGGGTGACAACCGGCGCCGGGGAGTAAGCACCCATGCCGCCTGTGTTGGGGCCGTTGTCGGCGTTGTCACGGGCCTTGTGATCTTGGCTGGTGGCCATAGGCAGAATATTGTTGCCGTCGACCATCACGATAAAGCTGGCTTCTTCGCCGCGCAGAAACTCCTCAACGACCACTCTGGAGCCGGCTTCGCCGAACTTGTTGCCTGCCAGCATATCGTCGATGGCGGCATCGGCCTCGGTTTGATCCTGGGCGATGATCACCCCTTTACCTGCGGCCAGACCATCGGCCTTGATCACCACAGGGAAACCTGTGCGACCGGCAAGCTCGGTGACATAGGCCTTGGCCGGGGCAATTTCAGTGAAGTTCTGGTAGTCGGCGGTTGGGATCCGGTGGCGGGCAAGAAAGTCTTTGGTAAAGGCCTTGGAGCCTTCCAGTTGCGCTGCCGCTTCGGTGGGGCCAAAGATATTCAGGCCTTCGGCGCGGAAGGCATCGACCACTCCCAGTACCAGAGGGGCCTCTGGGCCGACTATGGTGAGGGCTATCTGTTGTTGCTTGGCAAAGGCCAGCAGCGCCGGGATATCCGAGGCTTCTATCGCCAGGTTTTCCAGCTTGGGCTCCAGCGCAGTGCCGGCATTCCCCGGAGCAACAAATACGGTTTCCACGGCGGCAGATTGCGCTGCCTTCCAGGCCAGGGCATGTTCACGACCACCACCACCAATCACGAGTACTTGCATCTTCTTATCCTTTTTCGCTTAACGCCTTGCGGGCAGCTTCAGGCCGGGCAGGGCTTTGTTACGGCGAATCGCCGGAGGTTATTCCGGCGATAAGTTCATTGCATCAGTGCAGGCCGGTTTGGGCCTGCTGACTATCAGTGACGGAAGTGGCGCATATTAGTAAATACCATGGCCATTCCATGCTCGTCTGCAGCGGCAATCACCTCTTCATCGCGGATGGAGCCACCGGGTTGAATGATGCAGCTGATACCGGCAGCAGCAGCGGCATCGATACCGTCGCGGAAGGGGAAGAAGGCATCGGATGCCATCACTGAACCTTCCACGACCAAGCCTTCATCGGCGGCCTTGATACCGGCGATTTTGGCGCTGTAGACCCGGCTCATTTGACCTGCGCCCACCCCTATGGTCATGCCGTCTTTGGCATAAACAATGGCGTTGGACTTAACGAATTTGGCGACCTTCCAACAGAACAGCAGATCTTTGATTTCTTCGGCAGTAGGTTGACGCTTGCTGACCACCTTGAGGTCGGCCTCGGTCACCATGCCCTGATCTCTGTCCTGGATCAGCAGACCACCGTTGACCCGCTTGTAATCCAGGCCCTTGGTGCGGCCTTGCCACTGACCGCATTCAAGCAGACGGACATTGGCTTTCTTGGCAACCAGCTCGCGGGCTTGCTCGCTGACCTTAGGAGCGATGATCACTTCAACAAACTGACGCTCGACAATGGCCGCCGCAGTGGCGCCGTCCAGCTCACGGTTGAAGGCGATGATGCCGCCGAAGGCCGAGGTAGGGTCTGTCTTGAAGGCGCGGTTGTAGGCGTCCAGCAGATCGCTGCCCAGGGCGACACCACAGGGGTTGGCGTGCTTGACGATAACGCAGGCGGGTTGCTCAAATTCCTTGACGCATTCCAGTGCGGCGTCGGTGTCGGCGATATTGTTGTAAGACAGCGCCTTACCCTGCAGCTGCACGGCAGTGGCGACCGAGGCTTCGTCTGTGTTGAGGTCAACATAGAAGGCGGCACTCTGGTGGCTGTTCTCGCCGTAACGCAGATCTTGTTTCTTCAGCAACTGAGTGTTGAAGGTGCGCGGGAACTTGGAATCCTGATGACACTCATCCTTGCTGTGGGCCGGAACTTGAGTGCCGAAGTAGTTGGCTATCATGCCATCATAGGCGGCCGTATGTTCAAAGGCGGCAATGGCCAGATCGAAACGGGTCGCCAGAGTGGTTGAACCCTGGTGGGCCGCCATTTCTGCCAGTACGCGTTGATAGTCAGAGGCGTTGACCACTATGGTGACATCTTTGTGGTTCTTGGCCGCGGCGCGCACCATGGTCGGGCCGCCGATATCGATATTCTCGATGGCGTCTTCCAGGGTACAACCCGGCTTGGCAACGGTTTCGGCGAAGGGGTAGAGGTTAACGGCCACCAGGTCAATCGGGCCTATGCCGTTGGCTTCCATGACGGCTTCGTCCTGGCCTCGACGGGCGAGAATACCGCCATGCACTTTGGGATGCAGTGTCTTGACCCGGCCATCCATGATCTCTGGGTGACCTGTGTAGTCTGAAACTTCAATGACAGGTACAGCGTTATCCGCCAGCAAGCGGGCGGTGCCTCCGGTGGACAGCAGTTCAACGCCCTGGGCATGCAGCGCCTTGGCGAACTCCAGGATTCCGGTCTTATCAGATACGCTCAAGAGCGCGCGACGTATGGGTCTGGCATTATTCATTTGGGTACAGTATTCCACTTTTTTATATTCAAGGATCTTTCGGAAAACCAGGCAGTGCTGATTGGCATTGTTTTCCAAAAGTCCCTCGAATGGTCCGGGAACCCTCAAGGCGCGCCGTATTTTAACGTAAAACGATTTGCCGCGGTGTTTTTTCTACGCGTTTCACAATATTGCTCTGCGAACAAGCCAAAACCCCGAAGCGGGATAAAAAACACTTGACCTTGGATTAAGCTCTAAGCTTTATACTTGAATAGGAATTATTAGCAGGAACTGCATATGTACAGGATAGGTGAACTGGCCAAGCGCTTTGATATCAAGGCCGATACCCTGAGGTTTTACGAGAAACACGGCCTGCTGGCACCCTCTATGCGCACCGACTCCGGTTACCGGGTCTACAGCGACAGGGATGCCGAGCGGCTGAAGTTTATTCTCAGGGCCAAGGCGGTGGGTTTTACCCTGGGGGAGATAGCCGAACTCTTGTCCATTGAACTGGATAAGTCCAACCGTGCCTGCAGCGATGTCAAAGGCATGGTGGACGACAAGTTGGATAAGGTGCAGCAGAAAATTGCCGAGCTTAATCAGTTCCGCCAGTCTTTGCAGTTACTGTCGGATACTTGCTGTGGCGGCCCTGAAAGTGCCGAGCATTGTTCGATTTTGGAGGCGTTGGAGTCCTGTGACGATGAGCTGTCCCCCAGAGTCGAAACCGGCAAGGGTCACAATCACAGTCATGCCAATAGCCGTGTAAGTAGGGGCGCAAAATCATGTTGATGGATAATTTTATTGAGCTGTTTCTCGAGTCGGCACCCTGGCTGCTATTGGGGCTGGTGCTGGCGGGGCTGCTGAAGGTTTTTGTTCCCATGAGCTGGATGCAAAAACAATTGGGGGGCCATGGCCTCAAGACCACGGTTAAGGCGGCCCTGCTGGGCGCGCCTTTGCCGCTGTGTTCCTGCGGCGTTATCCCGGCCGCCGTTGGCCTGAGACGCAGTGGCGCCTCCAAGGCGGCCACCACCTCTTTTCTGGTATCGACCCCTGAAACCGGTGTCGATTCGGTCACTGTGTCCTATGTTCTGCTCGGCCCCTTTATGGCGATTGTCAGACCTATTGCCGCGGTATGCAGTGCCATAGTGGCGGGTTTGTTGGTTGGCCGCGATGATGAGCCGGTTTTGCCCTCTGAGGTAGTGAAGAAGAGCGAGCCGGAAAAGGCTCAAGCCAAAACAGTGGCTCAGTTCAAGCCGGCAGCCGCCGCCAACTACAGTCCTCTCAAGGCCGCGCCGACACAAGCTCAGAGTTCCTGCTGTGCCCCGGCCAAGGTGCAAGAGGCAGACTGCTGCAGTACGGCTAAGATCAGTACCGCTAAGGCCAGCACCGTCGGCGGGTCTTGTTGCTCTTCGGTCAAGGAAGAAGCCACTCAGTCCTGCTGCTCTCAACCTAAGGTAGCGACGGCTTCATGTTGTTCATCATCGCAATCGGCCTCGAACTGCTGCGACAGTGACGATATGGCGGCTGAACTCAAGTCGAAGTCTGTCTTGCATAGAGTGCTGGCCGGTCTTAAGTATGCTGCCACGGATCTGGTGCGTGACACCGCCATCTGGTTGCTGGTGGGGTTATTCTTTGCCGCGCTGGTACAGACCTATGTTCCGGGAGACTTCCTGGCCCAATGGGGCGGCGGTATTCTGGCCATGTTGGTGATGGTTCTCATCTCCATCCCCATGTATATCTGTGCCACAGCTTCGACGCCGATAGCGGCAGGTTTGCTGCTGGCCGGGGTTTCTCCGGGCGCTGTATTGGTGTTTATGCTGGCGGGACCAGCTACCAACATAGCCACCCTAGGCGTAGTAGCCAAAGAGATGGGTAAACGGGCGCTTTACGGCTATCTTGGCGGGGTACTCGGGGTGGCGCTGCTGGCCGGAATGCTGGTGAACCTGCTGGTGGCGAACTTTGGTTTTGAAGTGATGCCGCAGATAGGGGAAGAGCACCAGTTACTGCCACAGGCTGTGGTCAATTGGTCGGGGATTATTCTGGCGCTGCTGATGGCCAAGGTGATTTACGACAAGATCCCCAGGCGTTGGCTGCGGCGGGATTGCTGCTCCGGCTGACACTCAACTGAATATAGGGAAAGGCGCTCGATTGAGCGCCTTTCGTTTTATCTATTGCCAAACAGGGGCTGTGAAGGGAGGGGGTCATTTGCCTTGTTTGATATTCTCCACAGGATTGAGTTTGGCCTGTTTCTTGGCCATTTTGGCGGCCCGCTTCTCCTTGGCGGAGTGCATGGGTTTCTTCTTTTGCTCTTTGCTGTTTCTGTGCTCTTTCATGGTGTTTATTCCATTGATAGCGAAAGCCTGGCTGGGGTTTATCTCCCCGCTTCCTGCAATTTAAGATCCACTTACAGCTGGCATACCGGTCAGTCAGACACCGGCGTGATTCAACCAGTTGGTCGGCCAGGGCCGACTCGGATATTTTACGCCTGTTACCGAAATACTGCTGTCGGCTTCAATAGAATATTTGAGAATAAGTTTTTGTTTTTGAGATGGTATTTGACTAAGGAGCGAGAACAAGTTTTATCTGAGCTCTGCGTCGGCTTGCTGGCCTGAATGCAAGGCGCGGTTCGCAGCCAATGGCCCTTTGCAAGAATTTTCTAAGAGTATTTCACTACAAAGTGGCCAGGGTTTGCGAAAGCTTGTGCGAGAGCGAGTGAAAGCCTGGACGAATCAGTCGCTGCCACAACCCTTCTTTAAAGTGCTTCCGCCTTGAGTATGGCTCTTGGGCGTCTTACACGGTACTGCACCAGGCTGACCCCGGTCAGCACTAAAGCACCGCCGACATAGTGAGGGACTCCCAACTGCTCACCCAGTAACGTGGATGCCAGCACGGCAGTGAAGATTGGCATCAGGTTCATAAAGATGGCGGTTCTCTCTGTGCCCAGTAGGGCTATTGCTTTGATCCAGGCCCAAGGCGCCAGAATCGAGGCACAGATAGCGGCATAGGCTATCAAGGGCAGTGAAGCCTGAGTAATGCTGATACTGCTGGCAAAGAGCAGCAGGGGGGACAGCATGAACACGGCGAACAGTATTTGCATGTACAACAAATCCCAGGTCGGCAGTTGCAGTGACCAGCGTTTCAACAGCACGCCGTAGAGGGCGTAGACCACGGCGGCCAGCAACAACAAGAGATCGCCGGGTACCACAGAGGTTGACAGCCGGGCCAAGTCGCCTTGGCTGAGCATAAACAGCAAACCGCTGAAGGAGACAAAGGCGCCAAGCAGTGCCAATTTGGAGAGCCTCACTCCAAGCAAAGGCACCGCCAGCAACAGGCTGAGAACCGGCACCAGAGAGGTGATCAGCGCCATATTGGTGGCGCTGGTGGTCGCGGCGGCAAAATACGCCAGGCTTTGGTTCAGCACCATTCCCAGGCTTGCCAGCACGGCGAGTTTGCCAAGATGGGGACGGATCATGGCGCGGCGGCGCCAAACCCCGGGGAGCAGCACTGGGGTCAAGAGCAAAAGTGCAAAAGCCCAACGGTAGAAAGAGATGGCTTCCGGCGCTATGACACCGGCGGAAAGTTTATTGACCAGACTATTGCCGGCCCAGATGGCTACCGCCAATAAGGGAAACAGATACAAAACAGGGCTCCTCAGAACTAAGAGCAAGGCTCAACAGACAAACCTGGGTTGGATAATTGGGGGCAGATTATTCCACGTCTTATGTGATATACATATCTGTTATCAGACAAAGTCAACCCGCCTTCGGACATTTGCATATGGCCAATATCTATCATCCACCTGAGCAGCATCCCGGTGATGGCTCGCAGGTGTTTTTCTATTATCAGCAGTTTTCACCCGATACGCTGACGCCCATGCACAGTCATGCTTGGGGGCAACTGCAACTGAGCCGCGGCGGTTTGATGGAGCTGGTGGCTCAAGGACGGCGCTTTATGTCGTTGTCGCAGTGCGGTATCTGGATCCCAGCCGGAGTAAAGCATGAGAGTTACATGCGCCGCTGCGTGCAGTACAGTTCAATGAATGTGCCACGGGAACTGGCAGCCAGGCTACCCAAGCACATCTGTCTGCTGGAGTTGAGCCCGATAGCGGAAGCTATTTTGATGGATTTGAACTCAAGAGGCGTCGAGCTGGCACATACACCTGAGGATCAAAGACTGCTTAAGGTGCTGTTGGATCAGCTGGGTCAGGCCAGGGAAGTACAACCCTTTTTACCGGTAACCGACCATCCCATGTTGCAGGCCATCGCTGCCGAGCTGGAAGCCGAGCCTGAGGGCGGGCGCAGTTTTGCCGCCTGGGCCAATACCTTAGGTACCACAGAACGCACTTTGGCGCGCTTGTGCCAGGCAAGGCTTGGAATGAACTATACCGAGTGGCGGCAACGCTATCGTTTCATCCACAGTTTGCAGCTGCTGCGACAAGCGATTTCAGTGAAGGAGGTGGCACTGACGTTGGGTTACCACCAGACTTCGCCCTTTATCAGCCTGTTTCGCAAGTACGCAGGTTGTACACCGCAGGCCTACAGGCAACAGCTGGCCCAAGGAAGTGCGCTTGTCTTACCTTGAAAAAAGGGGCGCCCTAAGGCGCCCAAAAAGGTGGCTCGAAACTAAGTAAGCTATCGGAGTAGTTTGGGATTACTCCTGATCTGCGCGTTTTTCGCGTTTTTCCCGTCGTTTTTCTTTCAGGGATTTAGTCGGTTTTTTCTTTGCTTTTTCTTTACTCATGAGCATATCTCCTCTTGAATACCCTCACATCATGCCGCCGCTTTGCTCAATGTGAGGGCAAGCTCCTTATCTCCCGGCCGGGAAAGAATCGGCGGTCAATAAGGTGTAAGCCATAACCCAAATCAGTTGAACTGGGTCGTTCACGGCTGAGTTAAATCCTTCAAGGCACTATCTCCTCTTATTTCAGTGTGATAAGCATGCAATTAGGTCGGTAGGCAGGGCCTTGGTTGATTCAGCGACAGGATCTGAAACAGTACTGGGCCACCTGGGACATCCACTTCAATTAGGTCATTCAAGGTACATCCGAGCAGGGCTTCGCCCAGGTCGGACAATACTGAATAGCGGCCTGAGTTGGGGTCGTGTTGTTCTGGATATACCAGCTCTACTTCGAGAGGCTCGCCGGTTTTGAGATTTTGTAGACGCGCCTTGGTTCCCGGGTGCACCACACCGCCGCCGGGACAGGGCTGTGCCAGCCTGGCGATCACCGATGCCAGGGTCAGCGGTCTCAATGACACATTGAACGAGTTTTGCAGATAGAGCTGCGATGTTTTGAATGAAAATAGATCTGCCAGTGCAGACAAAGACTTATACACCACCACAACCTCACAGGCTGAAACGGAAAATGAATAGGAAACTTTGTTACTGCCGGATGCGCGGCCGCACCCGGCTTACACTGGAAATGTCAGTGAGGTGCTCTTGAGAGGTAAAGTGTGACTGTACATAATGAGCCTCCGCAACATCAATGCAAGCACTTAAAAATAAGGGAAAAAATTTAACCAACGTCCACCATAGCCCAAGGAGATCGGAAAAGCAAACCCTCAGTGGTCGCAGCAGATATTGGTCGGGCTCATCTGGGCCCAATTCTCCGGTGGAATGACATAGGGGGGCACGTCCAGTACCAAGTTGCCCCAACGTTGGAACAAGGCTTCATAGAAGTATTCGATAAAGGTGCGGCATTTTCTCGGTAGATAGGCGCGTTTGGGATAGATGAGATTGACAGTGACATGTTCCATGGGGAAATCTTGCAATATGGGGACTAAGTCGCCGCGTTGCAGTGCGTCATAGGCAATCATCATAGGTAGGCTAGCGATCCCAAGACCATCTATGGCAGCTTCTCTGGCCAGGGTGATATTGTTGACCTGAAGGCGGCAGTCGGGAATGATCTCTTGCCATTGCTTGCCATCAAAAATCCGCCAGTTGCCATCTATGTAGGGCGATGCCAGACGTATTCCTCTGTGGTCGAACAATTCTGCCGGAGTGAGCGGTGTACCGAATTTTTGCAGATATTTCGGACTGGCCATTAGCACCTTGTGGGCATTTATCAAACGGAAATTTTCTAGTCTGGGATCATCGACTCTCTGGACATGGAACATGATATCGATCCCTTCTTCGACCATATCCACCTTGCGGTTGGTCAGCTCGGCTTCTATTTGCATTTGCGGATAGTCTTCCAGAAACCTGGCTATCACAGGGCCGAGCACTTGCTGACCAAACTCTATCGGGCAAACGATACGCAAGTTACCGCGGATAGTCTGTTGGCTGGCGCTGAGTTGATCTTCGGCGCTGCGCAAATCTGTGAGTATTTTATTGACCTTGTTGAAGTAAATGGAACCGGCTTCGGTGAGTTTCAGGCTGCGGGTGGTGCGCAGCAACAGTTGCACCCCGGTGTTGTGCTCTAACTCGGCTATCTTGCGACTAACGGTCGCTTTAGTGATGCCCATCGCCTTGGCTGCGGCAGTAAAACTCCCTTTATCAACAACTTGAGCAAAAATTTGTACCCGATTGAGATCCATTTTATTGTTGCACCTGTGAAACAGTGGGTTGAGTGTATGGCATCTAATAAACTTGCTGAGACAGTTGTAAAATACCACCGCAAAAATCAGGAGTCTAATAATGTCCATGTTCAAGGTTGCCGACGTTATTTTCGGCTTTCTTCGAATGTGGTTACAGCTATAGGTTGTCAGACTTATTGAAGGCACAGAGCGTGCTTATATTAAAACTGATATTGCTTTTGCTCGACTCTTGGTGCCGGATGGGTTAACTGGGTGGAAAACTGAATAGTTTCCGATCCTCCCATCTATGACCCGGTTAGCCGATACAGGTTTATCTCGATGCGTTTCCCGACCATACCTTTACAGGTGTTATCGATCGCTTGCTATCGGCTTCCGGCACCAAACCTACCCCGCCTGCTGCAGGTTAATTCGCTTTTCTCACCCATTGGTTCTCGGCTGCGTCGAGAGATGGTTTTGCGTAACAACCAAAGCCGGTTACTTTAACGGCCGGGACGGGCGTTCACTGTTTTATCGACCAGTTCGTGGGGCCGATCAATGATTGGAGCGTGCGTCTATTGAGCATACATATTCACCCCTCTCATCGTACTCATTGCTGAGATATTTTGCGCCTGATTTCAGCCTGGTGTAGGCTGAGTGGCCGATAAATAACAGAGTACTATCCGTGCAGTGGCAATTATTACCCTTTGCTGAGTTAACCCTGGACACCCTCTATGAATTGATGAAACTGAGGGTGGACATCTTTGTGGTAGAGCAAAATTGTCCCTACCCCGAATTGGATGAAAAAGACAGAGCGGTGGGGGCCATGCACCTGCTTGGCCGCAGCAACTCCGGAGAGTTGTTGGCCTATGCCAGGCTGCTGCCAGCCGGGGTCAGTTATTCCCAGGTCAGTATCGGCCGGGTGGCCGTTGCCGCCAAGGCCCGAGGGGGTGGCCGTGCCAGACAGCTGATGCAGGAAGCGATTGGCGGCTGCCATAAGCTGTGGCCCGCTGAAGATATCAAGATTGGCGCGCAGGATTATCTGCGGGCGTTTTATCAGAGTTTGGGGTTTGAAGCGGTTTCAGAGGTCTATCTGGAAGATGGCATTCCCCATCTGGATATGTTGTTGCACTCTCAAAAGAAGGACACTTGAATGTCGTTATATCGTATAAACCAGCGTCAAATCGTTTGTGTGGCCAGCTTTCTGGCCAAGCCGGGTAAGGAGCAGGCCTTGATTGAGGCTCTTGGTGCGCTGATCCCAGATACCCGCAAGGAGGATGGCTGCATTCGCTACGAATTGAACCAGAGCCGCGACGAGCCCCGCCGGATCACTTTCGTTGAGAAGTTTGTCGACATCGAATCTTTCGATCAGCACTGCGCCAAAGACGCTATCCAGCACTATTTCCATCAGCAGATGCCTGAGCTGGTAGAGTCCCATCATGTAGAGACTTATCAGGAAATCATCGTCTAATCTTTCCGGGACGTATTGCAAATCGCTGCAACTAAAAATGCCCCGTTAGGGGCATTTTTCAGGCTCGGAGGCGAATATCCGGCTGCAGATCCAACTCACCTGCCGAGGAGATAGTCGCCAGCTGGGTATGCTGGGCTATGATGGCCAAAGGGCCGCTGAGCAGGTTACGTACAAACAGCAAGCGATAACCATATCCCTGAATGCGATAGAAGGCGAGTTGTTGCTCGGCAGTCATGGCATGCCAATGAATGCTGTTACCAACCTGGTCGGCATCCGGCTTTCGTCTGTCAGGTACTTGTGTGGCGATCATAGTGACTCTTACCCCGGGAAACCATCGCTGACTAAAAAGGCGCTGCAGCTGTTACGTATTTGGCTAATATAACAGGCTTGCGCGGGGTAAAATATGATTTTGTGCAAAAAACGCGCAAATTAGCGCTTCGGGGTTAACCTCAAGGCTTAAGCCTGCCGCCTCCGACAACCGGGGCAAAATAGATTGAGTCATAAACAAGGAGCTGCATGTTGTCATATATTGAACCTGTGTTTCGGCCGCCATCAGAGTGGAAATCTCTCATACTGCAGGTGACCAATGGTTGCAGCTGGAATCGCTGCGCCTTTTGCGACATGTATACCCAGGAGCAGAAGCGTTTCAGGGCGTTCAAGTTGGAAAAGGTGGAAGCAGACCTGCGCCGGGTTGCGGCCTCCGGCGCCCAGGTGAGCCGGGTGTTTCTGGCCGATGGTGATGCCATGACGTTGCCGTTTTCCAGGCTGGAACAGATTTGTGAGCTGATCCATCACTACTTGCCCAATGTCAGTCGTATCAGCAGCTATTGTTTACCGCGTAACCTAGGCAACAAGAGTGGGGAGCAGCTACTGCGGCTGCGGCAACTCAAGTTGTCCTTACTGTATGTCGGTTGTGAGAGTGGCGATGATCAGGTGCTGAATCGTATCGGCAAGGGTGAGAGTTACGCCTCCTCGCTGGCGGCGCTGGAGAAAATTCGTGCCGCCGGAATAAAGTCATCTGTGATGATACTCAATGGTCTGGGTGGCGTGGCTTTATCGAGGCAACACGCACTTAATTCGGCGCGGCTGATGAATGCGGCGCAGCCGGATTATCTCAGTACCCTGGTGGTGACTCTGCCACTTGGCAAGGAAAGAATGGATAGTGCGTTTGATGGCGACTTTCAAATGCCGGACCAAAGACAACTGTTGCAGGAGATGCGTTATTTGCTGCAGGCGCTGGAGTTAGAGCAGACCATTTTCCGCTCGGATCATGCTTCCAATTATTTGGTGTTGAAAGGCATACTTGGCCGGGACAAGGCCAGATTGTTGGCGACGGTTGAGGAGGCGCTCGCAGGACGCTTCGCCCTGCGAGCCGAGTGGCAAAGAGGTTTGTGATCAGTCCTCTTGCCGCTCAGTGATCCTTATGTCCCGTGCCGGACAGGGGATCTGGATCCCTGCTTGTTGCAACCCTTGCCAGATTTGCAGATTTATTTGGTACTTATCCTGGAAATAGCTGGCAGTGGGGACCCAATAGCGCACACCTATATCTATGCCTGTACTGTTGAAGCCATTGATACCCACCTGTGATGGGGAGTTGGCATCGACACTGGGATGGCTGCCGAGCACCGCCTGGGCTATGGCTATCGCATGCTGGGGATCGGCCTTGTAGTCGATATTGAAGTGGGTTTCTACCAATTTGTTGGCAAAGGAGTTGTGCAGTATCTCGCCGATAATGTGTTTGTTGGGAATGCTGATCTGCTCGCCCTCCTCGTTGGTGAGTATGGTCAGCCCCAAATGAATATCTTTGACCAAACCCGTGACGCCTTTGACCGTGATGGTGTTGCCCACGATAAAGGGGCGGGTGACGATAATGGTCACCCCGGCGGCATAGTTGGACAGCATGCCCTGAATCGCCAACCCGGCACCCAGTGACGCGGCGCCTATGGCTGCCACCATGGGCGTGACGCTGATCCCCAGTTTGCCCAAGGCAACGATGGCGATCATTATGACAATCAGTATCCGTACCAGATGGGTGACAAAGGTCGCTAGGGTGACATCGACATTGTGTTTTTCCAACTGACGGCCGACCGTGTTGGCTACCTTGGCGGCCAGCCACAACCCCAGCAGAAAGATGATCAGCGCTCCCAGGAGTTGGAAGCTGTATTTCACCAAAAATTCGGTTATCAGATCATAGACATTTTGCAGCTGTGCCAATTCCTGTTCCAACCCGGTATTCTTCATTGCTTGGCTCCTTTCCTGAAATGCCGCAAGATATGGAAACGATATTCCTGAGTCATGTCACTCACTTGTATATAACAACAAGGTATTCTGCCTCTTTGCCGTGGCAAATTAAAAGGAAACTATATGAAGTCTTTTGCAATACTGCTCTCTGCGTGTTTGACCCTGTTTGTCAGCCCTATGATCCAGGCTTCCGAATATGCCGTGGGAGATAAGCTGGAACCCATTTCGCTGCAGGATCAGCACGATGCCGCCAGAGTGATGGACAGCTCGGCCAAGTATCTGTTGTTTGGCCGTAGCATGAAAGGCGGGGAGATCATCAAAACCGCACTCGAAGGCCGTGATAATCAGGCGTTGCAACAGGCGGGTATCTTTTACCTGGCCGATATCAGCGGTATGCCATCCTTGATCGCTAAATTTGTTGCCATCCCACAAATGCAGGATCTGACTTTCAGTATTGCTCTGGACAAAGAGGGTGAGATCAGCAAATTACTGCCCGCTGCCAAGGATGCCGCCAGCCTGATCTCTCTGGACCAGTTGACCATCACCAAGCTGCAATACTTTGATGACGCCGAAGCCCTGAAGCTGGCTCTCAAAGACGCCGGTCTGCAAGACTGAGTCCTTGGCAGCTCGAGCTTCAGCCGAGCTGCAGACTCAACATACTGATAGCCCCCATCTCCAGGCTGTTGTTGAACAGCAGCCTGCGCTCTCCCGGGAAGGCGCTTCCCAACAAATAAAACAGCGGCTGCAGATGCTCATCTGTTGGATGACACAGCTCGGCCGTGTCGGCATCGACCAAGGTTTTGTAGTCCAGCAGCGCTGAGTATTCTTCTGCCATTAAGCTCTCGGTAACCGCCTGATGAAACCGGGAGGCCCAAGGCCATGGTGGGTTACCAGGTGCCAGGGCGCGCAGATTGTGGACCACATTGCCTGAACCTATGAGCAGTACGCCTTGCTCGCGCCAGCGCCTTAACTCGCGTCCCACCTGGAACTGCTGTTGCGGGCTGAGGTTTTGATCCAGACTCAATTGAAATACCGGAATATCGGCCTCGGGGTAGAGGTGAACCAAGGCCGACCAACTGCCATGATCCAACCCTTGCGAGTCGATACGAGTGACAGGAATGCTCAGACTGGCAGCAATCTGCTCCGCCAACTCCGGCGCGCCGATGGCCGGGTACTGCATGGCAAAGAGCTCGGCGGGAAAACCGCCGAAATCATGTATGGTTTGCGGCCGACTAGCGGTGGAAATAGCTGTGCCCCGTGTCAGCCAATGGGCCGAAAGTAGCATTATCGCTCTGGGGCTGGGAAGTGTTTGTCCTAGCGCTTGCCACTGCTTTGTGGTGGTGTTGTTTTGCAAGGCGTTCATCGGGCTGCCATGGCCCAGAAACAGCGCCGGCATTATTTGTGTTGCGGACATAGAGTCTCCAAATCAGCGGTAGAATGCAGTATGCCGTTCCTGACATATCTGCCTTCAGCTTACCCGGATGCTCGATTGAAAATAATCGCAAAATACTCGCCATACTCTCCCATTAAATCGAATATCCCCTGCTCTCTTGCTTGCCGCTATGCTTTACCTGTAGCCGTTTGCTTTGAAGCGCCTTCAAGCGAGCAGCAATCATGGTGTGTATTTGAGGGTGAAAGTAGTAATTGCATGATTCTTAATGCTTTTATTTTGTAGTCGCTGCGACTTGGATTTGTGGAATAAAAAATTGATTTTAATGTATAAAAATTCATTGCGTGAGCGGCGGAAATAGCGTTTACTGCGCTGGATTTTAACCCGCTTCGGCGAGGCTGTTCGCCGCACTTGAATGTCGAGGAGACACAGGGCCAATGAGCCAATTTCAATCTATTGATGTTGCTGATTACTATGACAATGAAACCTTTGAGCGTATCAAAGCTTTTGCCAGTGATAAGGTGACACCTTTTGTGGTGATAGATACCAAGATCATCGCGAAACAGTATGATGATATGGTGCAGAGCTTTCCCTTTGCCAGCGTTTATTATGCAGTAAAGGCCAACCCGGCACCTGAGATCCTCAGCTTGCTGCGTGATAAGGGCGCCAATTTTGATATAGCTTCCATCTATGAGCTGGATATGGTGATGGAGTTGGGTGTTTCCCCCGAGCGGATAAGCTATGGCAATACCATTAAAAAACGCAAGGATGTCAGAGCCTTCTACCAGCGTGGCGTGACTATGTTTGCCTCTGACTCAGAGGCCGATCTGCGGATGATTGCCGAAGAAGCCCCCGGGGCCAAGGTCTATGTGCGGATCCTCACCGAAGGGACAGAAACCGCCGATTGGCCTTTGTCGCGTAAGTTCGGCTGCCAAAATGAGATGGCCTATGAGCTTTTGGTGCTGGCCAAGGCGTTGGGGTTAAAGCCTTACGGCTTGTCGTTCCACGTGGGCTCTCAGCAACGGGACATCGGGGCTTGGGACGCGGCTATAGGCAAAGTGAAGGTGATCTTTGACCGGCTCAAAGAGGAGCACGGCATAGTGCTGGAGATGATCAATATGGGCGGCGGCTTTCCGGCCAACTATATCGACAAGACCAATAGTCTCACCACTTACGCCGAGCAGATCATTCACTTCCTCAAAGAGGATTTTGGTGAGCAGTTACCCAAGATAGTGTTGGAACCCGGGCGCTCCTTGATTGCCAATGCCGGTGTGCTGGTCTCTGAGGTGGTATTGATCAGCCGCAAGTCCAACACGGCACTGGAGCGCTGGGTATTTACCGATGTCGGTAAGTTTTCCGGGCTGATTGAGACTATGGACGAAGCGATTAAGTTTCCGATTTACACCGAGGCTCAAGGGGAGCTGCAACCTTGTGTCATAGCCGGGCCTACCTGTGATAGCGCCGATATCATGTATGAACAGTACAGTTACGGTTTGCCAGAGGAGCTAGCCATAGGTGACAGACTCTATTGGTTGACCACTGGCGCTTATACCACCACCTATTCGGCGGTGTGCTTCAATGGTTTTCCCCCCTTGCAAGACTACTATTTATAATCTCGGCGAAGAGTGAGGCTTTAGCTGAGATCGATTTAGACAGGGCGCCAATAGGCGCCCTGTCTGTTTTAGATTAACTGTTGGCCTTGAGGATGGCGAACACTTGTTCTTTCAGCTCCAGTTTACGCTTTTTCATCTCTTTGACTTCCTGAGTATATTCACTGGATAGCTGGCTCTCCTTATGCTTGATCTCTTTGTCCAGCAGATTGTGTTCATCAAAAAGCTTCTGAAAATGATTATCGCTGTTCTTGAGACTGGTGATCTGATCGCGGTATTCCGGAAACATTGGCGCACTCCTGTTGGCTGGGGGATTAGTATTAACCCTAACTCGTTTGAAGTGGTGAATATGTGACCTTGATCAACTGAGAACCGAGTCATTTGTTGCAGGTGAGTCGAGGTTTTTGCTGCTATGCTTTTGATTAATATGTTGTAAGAAATGCTCCGATATCATTGATGTTTGGTAACTGTTTTACGATTTGGTGTTTGGTTGTTGTCATAAAATCTGTGATCAAGTTAATCTTATCTGTCTGCTGACTGGGTTAGAGTCTGAATAAGACGAATTTTATAATCAAATTTGAAAGAGGTTTTCACTATGGCTGATGTATTTCACTTGGGTCTGACCAAAGATATGTTGGATGGCGCCACTCTGGCTATTGTGCCCGGCGACCCTGAGCGAGTTAAACGTATCGCTGAACTGATGGACAAACCGACCTTCCTGGCCAGCCATCGTGAGTACACCAGTTATCTGGCATATCTTGATGGTAAGCCTGTGGTGGTTTGCTCTACCGGTATTGGTGGTCCTTCGACCTCTATCGCAGTGGAAGAGCTGGCGCAACTGGGGGTTAATACTTTCTTGCGTGTTGGCACCACAGGTGCGATTCAGCCCCACGTGAATGTCGGGGATGTGATAGTGACTCAGGCTTCGGTGCGTCTCGATGGCGCCAGTTTGCACTTTGCACCTATGGAGTTCCCCGCTGTGGCCAACTTTGAGTGTACCACTGCCATGGTTGCTGCCTGTCGCGATGCCGGTGTTGAACCACACATTGGGGTTACAGCCTCATCCGACACCTTTTACCCGGGGCAGGAGCGCTATGATACTGTCAGTGGCCGGGTAACCCGCCGTTTCGCCGGTTCAATGAAAGAGTGGCAGGAGATGGGCGTACTCAACTACGAAATGGAGTCGGCGACTCTGTTCACCATGTGTGCCTCTCAAGGCTGGCGTGCTGCTTGTGTCGCCGGTGTGATTGTCAACCGTACCCAGCAAGAGATCCCCAATGAGGCAACCATGAAACAAACTGAAGTCAGTGCGGTTTCCATTGTGGTCAACGCCGCCAGAAAACTGCTGGCCTGATTAGGTTAAAATGGAAAAGGCGCTCAACGAGCGCCTTTTTTAAGGTAATTTTTCGGCTCAGAAATGGTACTGAGCTATCACCGAATAGGTGTTCTGGTCGATACCGTCCACACCATACTTGTTCTGCCAGTAATCATATTCGATACCCACCAGGAGTTTATCCTTCTTGGCTTCACCAAAGAGTGTGGCGCCTAGGTCATATTTTATCTGGGGATTGAAGTGGATATTTTCTTTATAACCGTCTTCATCGGCGGCGAATACCCAGTCAATAAAGCCATCGAAGACAATCTTGCTGTTGCCCACTGGAATATCCATGCGGAACACAGGAGTCAATTGCCAGCCATCGCTGATATTGGCGCTGTTTTGGGCGTCGCGGCGATAGGTGTTCAGCTGGAAATAGGTGAAGTAGGGCAGTTTGAGATCCATGCCGACACCGTAGAGTAGTGTCTCAACCGGGCCTTCACCCTCTTCAAACGTCAGTGCCAACGACAGGTCGGTTACCGGACCGAAACCTACAGGTTCGCCGAGAATTTTACCGGCGCTGAAGCGGGTAGAGATCTCGCCATAGGTCGTATTGTCTTTGCCGCCATTGTGACCGTTGAAGTTGATAAAATCTTGAAACACAAACCAATCACCGTATTTCCAGCCGCCGGCGGTTTCCAGAGTAAAAGTGGTTTGCTTATCGGATGGTGCCAGATCGTAGTCTTGGCCATAGAGTGCCGTTACACTGAGATCCCACCATTGCACTAGAGGTTCGCTGAATGCTTGAGGTGAGAGCAGCAGAGCTGCGCACAGGCAGATTTTTTTCATCTTAGAGTATCCCTTTGGTAGAGTCAGAAGCGATTTGCTGTTATGCCGACAGCTGTTGGTTGACGAAACGTTTCGCCAAGGTTGAATTCTCTGATTCGATTGCCGGTCAAAAAGCCATGGCAATATAGGGAAAAACCGCGTCGGACTCAAAGCTTTTTTAAGCTGCTGGATCACGGTTGAGATAATGATATTTTTTGATTCTGAATCAATATTTTATGTTGTATTTTGTGAGCGATTGTTATCATTTGCCTCTGTGTTGACTTAAGGAAATGTTGCATTTTGTGAGCTGAAAGTCATTTGTGCCGTTCATCTAAGGCCGTTTCAACGGGAATGTGATGACATATTATGTCGAAAAGAGGCAAAACTACTGATATAGTGCCTGCAATGGACACTTGATTTCTGGGGGAGGGATATATGGCGTCTTCGGATCCCATGCTTTATTGGGCCTTAGTCGGTATAGTACTGATGCTGGCCGAACTGATACTGCCTGGCGGGATAGTGGTATTTCTCGGTGCCGCCTGTCTGGTGGTCGCCGGGGCTATCTGGGTGGGGGTGGTCGAGGGATTGGCACAAAGCCTAACCCTGTGGTTTATCTCCTCAATCGTCTTGTTGTTGAGCTTCAGGCAATTGACTCAACGCTTGGTGGGGGGCGACTCCCACGTTGGCAATACCGACGAGGAGCTGGATCTGTTTAATCTGCCGGCTCGGGTCAAGGAAACCATTGGACCGGGTGAAAAAACCGGTCGCGTCGAATTTCAGGGGGCGGATTGGCCAGCACTGGGAGACGGCTCGGAGATCCCGGCCGGTACTCGGGTGAAGGTTATCTGTCGCGATAATATCGCTCTGGTAGTGGAACCGCTCGACGACTCTGAATAATCAATCAAGCAGGAAGGACTCTATGTTTGCATTTACCATTTTTATACTCTTTGTTCTGTTCATTCTCTATAAGTTGATGTTGATTGTGCCCATGCGTGAGGTGCATGTCATTGAGCGTTTGGGAAAATTCCGTACTGTACTGCAGCCTGGCTTTCACTTTTTAATCCCCTTCTTCGATCGAGTCGCATATCGGCACGATACCCGTGAGCAGGTGCTTGATGTACCGCCGCAGAGCTGTATCTCTAAGGATAATATCCAACTGGAGGTTGATGGCCTGGTCTATCTCAAGGTGATGGATGGCAAACTGGCCAGCTATGGCATTGAGGATTATCGTCTGGCGGCGGTGAATTTGGCACAAACCACAATGCGTTCCGAGATAGGTAAGCTGACACTGAGCCAGACTTTCTCCGAGCGTGATGCGCTCAATGAGGCAATTGTCCGCGAAATCGACAAGGCGTCCGATCCCTGGGGGATCAAGATGCTCAGATATGAGATCAAAAATATCAGCCCATCCAGGCATGTGATCCACACCCTGGAGAAGCAGATGGAAGCCGAGCGCCGCAAGCGCGCCGAAATCACCCTGGCCAGCGCCGAGAAAGAAGCGATGATCAACCTGTCTCAAGGTGAGCGTCAGGAAGCGATTAACATCTCTGAGGGTCAGAAACAGAAGCGCATTAACGAGGCTCAAGGTACGGCGCAGGAGATTGCGATTGTTGCCAATGCCCAAGCTGAGAGCATGGCCATGATCGCCAAGGCGCTGGCGGTCAATGGCGGTAACGAGGCGATGAACATGCAGCTGAAAGAACAGTTTATCGAACAGGTCGGTGAGATCTTGCAGAAGGCCGATATTTCAGTGGTTCCCACTGAACTGGCGAAGATGGAAGGTTTTTTCGAGGGTATTCAGCAAGTCAGCAATACTGCTGCCGGTAGCAAAGGAGCGCGCAAATGAATCTGGGACAGATAGATACCGACATGGTCGTACTGGGGATCTGGGGACTGATTTTCCTGGTCTTTATCATCAAGCTGTTTCAGTCGATTCGCTTGGTGCCAACCAAATCCGCCTACATTGTGGAGCGTTTGGGTAAATACCATATGACCCTGGACGCCGGTTTCCACGCGCTGCTGCCATTTATCGATAAGGTTGCCTATATCCATGACCTTAAAGAAGAAACCATAGATGTGCCGCCTCAGGAGTGTTTCTCCAGCGATGAAGTGAATGTCGAAGTCGATGGCGTTATCTATATTTCTGTGGTGGATCCGGTCAAGGCCAGCTACGGGGTAACCGATTACCGTTATGCTGCTATTCAACTGGCGCAGACAACCACCCGCTCTGTGATAGGTACTCTGGAGCTGGATCGCACCTTTGAAGAGCGCGACTTGATTAGTGCCAAGGTGGTAGAGGTATTGGATCAGGCCGGTGCCACCTGGGGGATTCGGGTGCATAGATATGAAATCAAGAATATTACGCCGCCGGAAACTGTGAAAAATGCCATGGAGATGCAGGTCAATGCCGAGCGTGAGCGCCGGGCATTGTTGGCCAAGAGTGAAGGCGATAAGCAGAGTAAGATCAATCGCTCCGAGGGTTTGAAGCAGGAGATGATCAACCACTCCGAGGGTGAGATGCAGCGCCGAATCAACGAGGCCGAAGGTAAGGCCGAGGAGATACTGGCGATTGCACGCGCTACAGCAGGTTCGATAGAGAAGTTGGCCGAAGTGATCGCTGCGCCCGGTGGCAAAAATGCACTGCGGATGCAACTGGGTGAGCAGTATCTGGCGCAGCTCAATGGTCTGAGCAAGCCTGGCAGTAAGATAGTCTTGCCGGGTAACATGGTGGACTTTGAATCCTGGATGGCCTCAATTGGGCTGACGGAAGAGAAAAATCCTAACGTTTGATACAACTGACGGGATCAAAAAAGCCGCTCTTGGAGCGGCTTTCTTATGGTGTTAAGTTGCTGAGTCAGACTATCAAGACTTGGTGCGTTTCATCGCGGTGAAGAACTCTTCATTGGTCTTGGTCATTGCCAGCTTGTCGATCAGGAATTCCATCGCGCTGACTTCATCCATAGGATTGAGGATCTTACGCAGGATCCACATCTTCTGCAGCTCATCCGGTGTAGTCAGTTTCTCTTCACGGCGGGTACCACTGCGGTTGAAGTCAATGGCAGGGAACACCCGCTTTTCAGCGGCCTTGCGTGACAGATGCAGTTCCTGGTTACCTGTACCCTTGAACTCTTCGTAAATTACTTCGTCCATCTTGGAGCCGGTATCGATAAGCGCAGTGGCGATAATGGTCAGACTGCCGCCATTTTCGATATTACGGGCTGCACCGAAGAAACGCTTGGGTCTGTGCAGTGCGTTGGCATCCACACCACCTGTCAGTACCTTGCCTGATGAAGGCACAACCGTGTTGTAAGCCCGAGCCAGACGGGTGATAGAGTCCAGCAGGATCACTACGTCTTTCTTGTGTTCAACCAGGCGCTTGGCCTTTTCGATAACCATCTCTGCAACTTGTACGTGACGGCTTGCAGGTTCATCGAAGGTGGAAGCGATCACTTCACCCTGAACCAGACGCTGCATTTCAGTCACTTCTTCAGGACGTTCGTCGATCAGCAGCACCATCAACACCACTTCAGGGTTGTTGTAGGTGATTGACTGGGCAATGTTCTGCAGCAGCAGAGTCTTACCGGCTTTAGGCGGCGCAACAATCAAACCACGTTGGCCCTTACCCACAGGGGAACAGAGATCCAAAATTCGGGCGGTGATATCTTCGGTGGAACCGTTACCGCGTTCCATACGCAGACGCTCTTCTGCGTGCAGTGGGGTAAGGTTTTCAAACAGGATCTTGTTGCGGGAGTTTTCAGGCTTATCGAAGTTAACTTCGTTGACTTTCAGTAGAGCAAAATAGCGTTCGCCTTCTTTGGGGGGGCGAATTTTGCCGAAAATAGTGTCACCCGTTCGCATGTTGAAACGGCGGATCTGGCTTGGAGAAACATAAATATCATCGGGACCGGCCAGATACGAACCATCGGAACTGCGCAGGAAACCAAATCCATCCTGAAGTATTTCCAGAACGCCGCCGCCGAAGATGTCTTCACCGCTCTTGGCATGGGCTTTCAATATAGAGAAGATGATATCCTGCTTGCGGGCACGAGCCATATTCTCCAGCTTCATTTCTTCGGCCAGTGCAACTAAGTCAGCAATAGACTTGTTTTTTAATTCAGTTAAATTCATTTTTGGTGGGTCTTGTTTCACGCGACAAAGCTTACGCGCTCAATCTCTCAAATTGGACTTGATGGATGTTGATTGAACAGCGAGAAGTGGGTTAGTAGAAAGAATCTGGTTATTAAAGTAGCACTATCAAGGCAGGGCGTCCAGAAGTTTAACTGAACCCGGCACATTTTTATTTCGGGGGCGTGCCGGGTGTCACTTATTTGATTTGAGTGATCAAATCTGGGCGTCAATGAACTCTTTCAATTGAGTCTTGGATAGCGCGCCCACTTTAGAAGCCAGTAGTTCACCGTTTTTGAATAACAACAGAGTAGGAATACCGCGAACACCATATTTAACCGGTGAAGCGTTGTTCTGATCTATGTTCAATTTGGCGATAGTCAGTTGACCTGCATACTCTTCGGCGACATCGTCCAGGATTGGAGCGATCATTTTGCATGGACCACACCACTCGGCCCAAAAGTCCACTAAGACAGGCAGTTCTGATTTCAGAACGTCGTTTTCGAAGCTGTCGTCGCTCAGGTATACAATTTTATCGCTCATGATGTTCTCCAGTTGGGTTGCCATTGCTGGTTTGTTAATGGCTTAACCTGTATATTGGGTTGGATTAACGGCAATTCAAGTTACCGTTTTTTTCTTGTCGCTATTTCAAACGATCGAGTATCTTATTGCAACCCTAACTGGTATGCTTGCGCTATGAGCGAAACACATTTATCCCAACAAAAATTTGCCGAACTGCCATTACATCCTGAAGTAATTCAGGCGCTTGCAGAAAACGGTTTCGAATATTGTACGCCTATTCAGGCGCTTTCCCTGCCAGTACTTTTGCAGGGCAAAGATATCGCCGGTCAGGCTCAGACAGGTACGGGCAAGACCCTGGCCTTCCTGGTCGCAACTTTTAACCACTTGTTGTCCACCGAGATCCCCGCAGAACGCCAAATCAATCAGCCTAGAGCCATCATTATGGCCCCCACTCGGGAATTGGCGATTCAGATAGCCAAAGATGCCACTCTGCTGTCCAAGCACACAAAACTCAAGGTGGGGATAGTCTATGGCGGCGAAGGCTATGATGCCCAGCGTAAGGTGCTGGACAAGGGTGTGGACATATTGATTGGTACCACAGGACGCATCATAGATTACGTGCGTCAAGGGGTTATCAACCTCAGCGCCATTCAGGCCGTAGTGTTGGATGAAGCCGATCGCATGTTCGATCTGGGCTTTATCAAAGACATTCGCTTCCTGTTCCGCCGTATGCCGGATGCCAAAGACAGACTCAATATGCTGTTCTCGGCAACCCTGTCGATGAAGGTGCAGGAGCTGGCTTACGACCATATGAATGATCCGGTCAAAGTCGAAATTGCGCCGGAAGAGAAGACCTCGAAAAATATCAAGGAAGAGCTGTTTTATCCTTCGATGAAGGACAAGATCCCACTACTGCTCACCCTGATAGAGGAAGATTGGCCGGATAAGGCGATAGTCTTTGCCAACACCAAGCATCAATGTGAAAACCTCTGGGGCTGGCTCGAAGGTGATGGTCACAGGGTTGGTCTGTTGACCGGTGACGTGCCACAAAAGAAACGTCTCAAAATCCTGGAGCAGTTCACTAAGGGCGATCTGGACATCTTGGTGGCAACAGACGTGGCGGCCCGTGGCCTGCATATTTCTGATGTATCTCATGTCTATAACTTCGACCTGCCCGATGACTGTGAAGACTATGTTCACCGCATTGGCCGTACTGGCCGCGCCGGTGCCAAAGGGGTTTCGGTCAGCTTTGCCTGTGAAGAATATGCCCTCAATCTGCCGGCCATCGAAGACTATATCAAGCACTCGATTCCGGTAACCTCATACGATGCCGAAGCTCTGCTCGATGATATTCCAGCTCCGGTTCGTGTTCATCGTAAGCATGCTGGCCCGCGAAATACCCGCGACCGTACTCAGGGACGCCCTCAAGGGGCTCATCGTAGTGGCGGCCGTCCACCTCGTCACGACAGGACCCGCAGACATTCCTGAATGCCGAAACCCGCCTACGCTGCCATAACCCTTGGCTCCAATAGCTTCAATATGCTGGTTGCCCGCACAGTCGGCGGCCAGCCCAAGGTGCTTGCCAAGTATAAGCGTAAGGTGAGGTTGGCCGAGGGAATCGAGGCCGATGGCAGTCTTAATCAGGCGGCATTCGAACGAGGCCTTGATTGCCTAGCCATGTTTGCCAATATGCTCGTCGAGCATCAAGTCGATGATGCCAATGTGGCCGTCATTGCTACCGCAACCCTTCGCTGTATCAGTAATGCGGATGAATTCAATCATCGTGCCTTGCAAATATTAGGGCACCCGATAGAGATCATCTGTGGTATGCGTGAAGCCGAACTTATCTATCAAGGCATGGTAGCGACCACTCATGGCGAAGGGCGACGCCTAGTGATTGATATCGGTGGTGCCAGTACTGAGTTTATTGTGGGTGACGGTGAAAAGGTGCTGTTTAAAACCAGTCTGCCGATAGGCTGTGTCACCTACAATCAATGCTTTTTCACCTCTGCCCCTCTGCAACCGCTGGATTTTGACGATGTTCGCGTCAGGGTGGATCTGGCCTTGGCTGAACACAAATCGACTTTGAAAGCGCTGGGCTGGCATTCGGTGGTCGGCGCTTCCGGAGCGGTACAATCTGTGGTTGAAGTGTTGCAGCACAGGCAGGAGTCGGAAACCCTGACTCTGACGGTGCTGGAGTCGCTGAAACAGGAGTTGTTGGCTCAGGAGAGTCTGACTCTGGATGGCATAAGTGGCCTTTGCCCCGAGCGGGCGCCGACCTTTGCATCCGGTGTTGCCATTTTGCTGGCGCTGTTTGAACTGCTGGGTATTGAGCGGTTGCACTTATCCGGCGGTGCTTTGCGCGAAGGAGTATTGCAGATGTTAGCTAAACGGCAATCTTTAGCCCCGGCACAATAAAAAGGACCTTCACCAGGTCCTTTTTACTATCTGATTTTTTACTGCTACGGTCCTAATGCACCATAGGTTACCCGGCATAGTGGCTTGAAAGATCACTTGAGGATCTTGGCCAGATCCTGCTCCAGAGAGACTTCCGGGCGTTCAACGATACGGCCAATCTCTTTACCATCCTGAAGCACGATAAAGGTTGGAATGCGTTGGAAGTCATATTGAGCGGCAAGACCTTCTGGATCTTGCTTCTGGCGGTCGACGCCTATGTAACGCACTTGAATATTAGGGTTGGCCACTTGCTCCATGATCCGGATAAAGCGCGGGGTTTCTCTGTGGCAATCCGGGCACCAAGTACCAATGATCACCACTATCTCAGTGGCTTTATCGACCGCTTTTATCGGCGCCAACGAGTCCGTATCTACATTGTAATTCTTATAGTTTTCAATAAATTCAGGTAGCTCTGTTACTAATTTCTGTGCATCTACTGCGCCCACAATAATCACTTCCTGTTTCTCCTCACTGCAGGTGGCGATAAAGCCTTCCTGTTTGCCTTCAAAACCACAACCGCCATTGGCCATAACCTGACAACTGAAAAAGAGCGCGGTGGTGGCGAGTAACGCTTTTACATTCTGACGCATCATACTACCTCGGGTGGGGTGACTCCATTGCTTGATTCAATCATCAGTGTGAATTTAGACAAAGACATAAGTTTCATGTGTGTTATCAAGATCACTAAATAATTCTAATCTGAACAATATGCCTGACCCAGGATAGTGAGATACAAAAAAGCCGCCATAACGGCGGCTCTTGAGTTAGGTTTGGACAGCTCAAGTGGTTACTTAGCGTCTTTCAGCCATTGAGCAGCTTGCTTGGCAAAGTAAGTGAGAATGCCATCGGCGCCTGCGCGCTTGAAGCAAAGCAGCGACTCCATCACTATGGCTTTTTCTGCCAGCCAGCCATTTTGAATTGCTGCCATGTGCATGGCGTATTCACCGCTGACCTGATAGGCAAAAGTCGGCACACCCAGCTCGGTTTTAACTCTGCGCACTATATCCAGATAAGGCATGCCTGGCTTAACCATCACCATATCGGCACCTTCCTGGATATCCAAGGCGACTTCGTGCAGTGCTTCGTCTGAGTTGGCAGGATCCATTTGATAGCTATGCTTGTTGCCACCCTTGAGGTTGCCGGCAGAGCCGACCGCATCGCGGAAGGGGCCATAATAGTTGGAGGAGTATTTGGCGCTATAAGCCATTATCTGGGTGTTGACGTGGCCTGCAGCCTCAAGTGCTTGACGTATGGCACCGATGCGGCCATCCATCATGTCTGACGGTGCCACCATATCTGCCCCGGCTGCGGCATGGGACAACGCCTGCTTCACCAAAATTTCAGTGGTAATGTCATTGATGATATAACCCGTCTCATCAATGATGCCGTCTTGGCCGTGAGTGGTATAGGGGTCCAGCGCGACATCTGTCATTACGCCCAGCTGAGGGAACTCGGCCTTGAGCTCACGAACGGCTCTTTGTACCAAACCATCCGGATTGTAGGCTTCTTCGGCCATCAGAGATTTTTTCTCTGCCGGCGTGACGGGGAAGAGGGCAATCAAAGGGATCCCCAGTTCTACCAATTCTTCGGCTTCCTTGAGCAGCAAATCTATGCTGTAACGCTCAACGCCTGGCATGGAGGTTACAGATTCGGTGCGCTTGTTGCCTTCGAGAACAAACATAGGGTAGATGAGGTCATTGACCGTCAGTTGGTTCTCAGCCATCAGGCGGCGGCTGAACTCATGTTTGCGCATACGGCGCATACGACGCTGTGGGTAGGCACTGGTAATTATGTTCAATTTTGACTCCTGACTGGATCTGAAAGGGTATCTTGCGTGGGATCGAATGCACATACGCGATCCCTGCCTGAATTCTTGGCTCGATACAGGGCTTTGTCGGCTTGCTCCAGCAATTGGGTAATATGTAAATCCGACTCTATGATAGCAATACTGACTCCGATGCTGGCCGTCATGGGAATCACTCGTTCGCCCCAACTGACATTCAAAGATGCTATGGCGTGGCGTATCTGCTCCGCGATGCTCAAAGCTCCGTTAGTATCAGTATTGGGCAATATAATAGCAAACTCTTCACCACCAAAACGTGATACCAGATCGCTTGGCCGTTTGAGTATGTTTCTCAATGTATCGGCGATACACTTCAGAGTTTGGTCGCCGGCCAGATGGCCATGGTTATCATTGATGGTCTTGAACTTGTCGATATCCAGCATCAGTAGCGCCAGCGGCGTTTGTTGGCGGCGGCTGATACGCCCTTCTGCCTGCAGACGCTTATCGAAAGTGGCGCGATTTTTAACTCCGGTAAGACTGTCTATTGTGGCTTGCTCGGTAAGCTTCTGGTTGGCCTCGTTCAACTCCCTGAGTGCAATTTCCAGCTCAAGCGTGCGTTCTTGCACCATACGTTCCAGCTTCTCGTTGCTCTCGGCTTCCATCCTCAAGGTTTCTTCCCGGGCTTCACGGATCCGCTCAGCTTGTCTCAAGGCCTCTTGTTGAATTCTCTGTTTGGACTTGCGTTCATCGTTATAACGTATCGCCAATACCGCCGCCATAAACACCACTTCGAAGGTGAGTCCAAGTAATACGGGGGTTTGTGGCATTAAAGGCAGTTTGATAAGCCCCAGGTACATGAGGCAGGAAATGAAAATACCCAGAGTCATTCCACTCCAGGAAATCGTATAGAGTTTAGCAAGTTTGTTGCCGCGTAAAGCCTGCAATATGCTGAAAAACAGCAACATTATGCTTACTGTCATCACAGCGTAAAGCTCTATATAGATAGCTAGACTGTAGTTGAGCAGCACTGAGGCAAACATCAGTATGATTGCGCTGGCGGCGGTATAGCGGCATGCCCTCAGCATACGAATATTGTTGTACTTGAGTTGCAGTACTTTTTCAGTAAATAGAATGCCAAAGGCGATAACTAGAGGAACCAGCAAAGGAATAATGTGTTGTTGTAATTGCGGCAGGTTGGGCCAAAGGTAGCGGAACGCATTCCCGTTGATACAGGCGACCAATAGGGTCATGGTCAGCACATAGCCGGCATAGTAGCTGTAGCTGAAAGAGCGGGTAGTTAAGGCGATAAACAGTGCAAACAGGCCTATAGCAGCCAGGGCGCCGAGTTGGATGCCATTGAGTAAGTTGCGGGTTTCATGGCTTTGCAACAGTACATGGGGTTCCCATAGATGGATTGGCAGATAACTGCTGCCGGATGTGGTCAGTTTCAACCAAAATTGATGTTTTTCCGGATATTTGATTTCGAAAGCATAGAGAAAATCGGTACTCAATATGTTTCTGTAGCTAAAGGGCTGGCTATCTCCCAGGGTAAGCTGGCGTTGCAGACGGTCGTCTATGAAATGATAGATTTCCAGTTTATCTAGGCTGGGATTATTAAAAGTCAGTAAGCGGCTGTAATTGCCGGGTTCCGTGGCGATAAGGGTAAAATTGAACCACAGGCCATGGGGCTTCAAGTTGACAAATCTATAGTCATTGGCGGCTCGCCACGCCGATGCTGGCAACTCTTGTACTAGACCGAGATGACTGTCAGTTGTCATTTCGTAAATCTTAGTGCTGGGACGCAGGTCTAAATCCAGCCCCTTTGAAGCGGAAATTTCTACTTCTGGGGCGGCGTTAACCGCCAGTGATAACAAACTACAGAAGAGCAGCAGTACAGAGTACGCATTAGCCATGAGTGCTCTCCAGTTTGAAGAAACGCAGGCTGTTGCTATAGCACTGGCGCGCGAGACTGGCCAGTGACTGGCCGCGGATCTCGGCGATAGCCTGGGCGATGTAAGGCAGATATTTGGGCTCATTACGGCCGGATTTTGGCTTAGGCCTCATACTGCGTGGCAGTAGATAGGGACTGTCGGTTTCCAGTAATAATCTGTTGTCCGGGATTAAGGGCAGAGCGCTGACTAGATCTTGTCCACGGCGTTCATCGCAAACCCAACCCGTTACGCCCAGGTACAGATCCCTGGCAATGTAGTCTTCGGCCTGTTTGGGGCCGTCGGTAAAACAGTGCAGTAGCGCCGCCGGAAGGGCTTCCAGATAGTCATCCAGAATAGCCAGAAAATCCTCATGGGCATCGCGCTGATGCATCAGTACCGGATACTGCAGTTCTACCGCCAGAGCCAACTGGGCCTCAAAAGCCTGGCGCTGCTGCTGGCGCGGCGAAAAGTCTCTGTTGTAGTCCAGGCCGCATTCCCCTATGGCAACCACGCCCGGTTGCCTGGCCAGCTGCTTCAGTTCGGCGGCGCTCTCCGTCTGCCACTCGCTGGCATGATGGGGGTGGACACCAGCTGTGGTGTAGACTTTTTGGGGATATTGCCGACAAACTTGGATGCAGCTTCGGCTTTCATCCAGATGGCTGCCAATAAGGATAAGCGGCGAGACGCCTTCGCTTGCCGCTTCATTGATAACTCGATTGAGATCTTGTTCCAGGTGGCTGCCAATCAGATTGACAGCAATATCCAGGTATTGATTCACTGCAGACGCTTGACCCTGATAGTACTATTGCGCCCTTCAGTTCCCAACAGGAATGAGCCTAAGGCGGCTTTTTCGATATAAACTTTCTGTCCGGAGTCCAGACGGAAATTGCGGCTGTCGGTCTGTTTCCATACTTGGCCGTTGCTGAAGCTGATCCTGAGGGCGCCATAGGGGTCTTTATCGACCTCGCTAATGGTCAGGAAAATTTTCGTCACTTCATTTTGCTTGCTGTTTTGGAGAGTGGATTCCAAGTTGTCGGCACCAAAGTCGGCCACAGGATCGGCCTGGACATTCTGGGTAACTGGTGCTGCGACAACTATTGCGGCAGTTTCGGCAGAACTGACTTCGGGGCTTTTTACATGGGGGACTCTGGCAGCCAGCTCATCGTAACAGATGAGCCGTTCTAGCTTGTCAGAGAGTGAAGCGCATTGAGCCAACTCCTGTTCAATTCCAGCCTGAGCCTGAAAACAAAGCAATGCAGCAGAGGCAGCAATCCAGGTTAAACGCATGAATATCATCCTTCTTTTATTCTTGTTTTACCCTTGCTGCCCGCCGATTATGCCTGTTTTTCTTCGGACTCGTCCTCGTCTGATTCATCCGAAGCCTTGCTGTAGAAACGGGCAGCAAAGAGTCCGCCCTCAAACAATAACAGCATTGGCACGGCCAGCATAGTCTGAGAGATAACATCCGGCGGTGTCAGTAACATACCCACCACAAAAGCGCCGACCACAATATAAGGGCGTTTGGCTCTTAGGTCTTCGGGGGTAGTGACACCGGCCCAGCACAGTAGGATCACGGCGACCGGGATCTCGAATGCTAAACCAAAGGCAAAGAACAGTTTCAGAATAAAGCTCAGATAACTGCTGATATCGGTCGCGACCTGAACACCTTCCGGAGCCACACTGGTAAAGAAACCGAATACGACTGGGAACACCACGTAATAGGCAAAGGCGATCCCTAAATAAAACAGTAAGGTACTGCTTACCAATAGCGGGATAACCAAGCGTTTTTCATGTTTATACAGTCCGGGCGCAACAAAAGACCAGATCTGATACAGCACATAGGGCACTGCAATGAAAAAAGACAATACCAGCGTTAATTTAAAGGGAGCGAAAAATGGCGCGGCCACATCCGTTGCAATCATGCTGCCGGTATCCGGCAGTGACTGCATCAACGGGATCGCCATATAGTGATAGATGTCGTTAGCCCAGTAAACCAGGGCGATAAACACGATAAGCACACTTGCGATAGCTCTGAGCAGTTTAGTGCGCAGTTCCAGCAAGTGGCTGATTAATGGTTGCTGTTGCGACATGCGTTACCCATTATTTAGTATCAGTACCTGTAGGCTTGGTTGCCGCTTCCGAGGCCGGTGCCTTGTCTCCGGCGGGCATCTCTGCCTTGGGAGTTTCCTGAGTGCGGGCGGTATCTTCAACTTGATAGGGGCGGTTAACCGATTGGGCCGCTTCCTTGAGTTGATCGATAGACTCTTGCAATTCAGGTGACAGATTGCTGAGGCCCTTGCTCTCGGCCTTCTTCAGGTCTGCATGTAACTGCTCGATCTTGAGCTCTTGCTCAAGTTCATCTTTGACCGAATTGGCCATGCGTTTCATGGCACGGATCCAACCGGTAATTGAACGCACTGCTACCGGGAGACGTTCGGGGCCGAGAACGACCAGCCCCAATACCCCGATGAGCAGCAGCTCCATAAAGCCGATACCATCGAACATAGGGAATTACGCCTGTTCTTTGTCCTTGGACTCTGGCTTCTTGTCAGCCGCCTGTGCTTTGGGGTCTGCCTGAGTATTCTGTGCAGAAGTGTCCTCGATGGCTTTCTTGTCCTCGTCACTGGACATGGCGTTCTTGAATCCCTTAACTGCTCCGCCGAGGTCGCCGCCCAGTGAACGCAGCTTCTTGGTGCCGAACAGCAGCACTACAATTAACGCGATGATGAGAAGTTGCCAAATACTGATACCACCCATGAAGGTTTCCTCTTAGATAATCTTGGTTCAATTATGAACCTTTAATTAAAATGTACTAATTAAAATTTCTTAATTTTGGGCCTGGATCGCCATCCAATAAACCACAGGATTGCTCCGGCTCCCATAGTGACATAGGAAGGCCACAGTGTAGCGTCCTGACTGAGTGAAATCGTGCCACAGATCAACAAAATTGCGGATGTGATTAACAAATAATTGCTCTTGTGCGCTTTCTGCTGGTGCTTCAGATATTTGTCCAACATCTGCTGCTGAGCTCCAAGGAGATTTCGCCCCAGCTTCAGATTGTCATATATCAGCTCCGGAAACTCTGGAAGTTTATCAGACCAGAAGGGCAATTGTGTTTGCACTTTTTTGAACATTGCCTTGGGACCGACCTGTTCGGCCATCCACTGCTCGAGGAAAGGCTTGGCCGTTTGCCACAGATCCAGCTGAGGATAGAGCTGACGTCCCAAGCCTTCGATATAGAGCAAGGTCTTTTCCAGCAAGACCAGCTGCGGCTGTACTACTATATGGAAGCGGCGGGCGGTACGGAACAGTTCCAGTAGCACATGGCCGAAGGAGATCTCATCCAGCGGCTTGTTGAACATGGGTTCACACACCACTTTGACTGCTTGCTCGAAGGCCTGAATGTCGGTATCGGCCGAAACCCAACCGGATTCCACATACAGCTGGGCGATACGGCGGTAATCGCGGTTGAAGAAGGCGAGGAAGTTTTCCGCCAGATAGCGTTTATCCGTGTCGTTGAGCGTCCCCATGATGCCGCAGTCCAGACCTATATAGAAAGGATCTTCCGGGTGCTCACGAGAAATAAAGATGTTGCCCGGGTGCATGTCGGCGTGGAAAAAATTATCGCGAAAGACCTGGGTAAAGAAGAGCTCCACCCCGCGCTCGGCCAGCAGCTTGAGGTTAGTGCCTTGGGCCTTGAGGGCGGCTATGTCCGACACCGGGATCCCCTCGATACGCTCCATCACCATCAAGCGCTGATAGCTCAGTTCTTCATAAACATAGGGAATGTAGAGGGCGTTGGAGTCGAGAAAATTGTTGCGCAGCTTAACTGTGTTGAGCGCTTCCAGTTTAAGGTTGAGCTCCCCCAGAATGGTAGTGCGGTAGTCTTCCACCACTTCGGCTGGGCGCAGGCGATTATCCGGGCCGAGAATGGTTTCCAGCAGCTTGGCACTCTGGCTCATCAGCTGCAGGTCGGCGAGAATGTTTTGCTCTACATTGGGGCGTAATACCTTGAGAACCACGGGCTTGCCGTTGGACTTGAGCGTCGCCGTATGTACTTGGGAAATAGATGCCGAGGCCAGCGGGGTATCATCAAAATCGTCAAACAGGGTTTCTATGGGGGCCTTGAGCTCGGCTTCAATGGCTTGCCGCGCCAACTTGGAGTCAAATGGCGGAACCCTGTCCTGCAGCATGGCCAATTCGTGGGCCCAGTCATCGCTGAGCAGATCGCGCCGAGTGGAGAGCATCTGGCCGAACTTGATATAAACCGGCCCCAACTCTTGCATGGCCAGTTTCAGCCGTTCACCACCTGCCTTGGATTTATGTTTGTTGCGCAGCCAGAACAGACTGCGACGCCAGAGCTTGAAGTACCAAGGGGTCAACTTTTTCGGCAACAGCTCGTCCAAGCCATAATGCAGGGCAATGCTGATAACCTGATATCCTCTCTTGATACTGGCGAAACTCATGGGCTTTTCTTGTCCTTCAAATTGGCGAGTCGTTGTTCTAAGGCGTCCGTGGCGGCCGCAAGTTCGTCAATTTTGTCGCAATGGTGAATAAATTCAAGCCGATGAGGGGCTAATCCGTATTCTTCGGTAGTTAATTGCACCAGATGGGACTGGGTCTTGCTAAACACCCGACTTAAATCTGCTTTGGCACGCTGCAGAGCGCTAAACAAGATATGCGTCGGGGCATCGCCCAGATAACGGGAGAGTGGCTCGGCAAAGTCAAACCTGACCTGCTGCAGAAAATGGCTGAATGTTTGCAGCAGGGCGAGTTCGCCTTCGATGACCAGCTTGTCTTGTTTGATAAGCTCGGTGAGGCTTTCGCCTTCACCCAAGCGATATAAGGTGGTGGCATCGGCCTTGACGACCACGGCCACCTCGCCTTCATAGCTGGAAAGCACCTGAATTTTCTTGGCAAACACTAAATAAAGCGGCCAATTCAATTGACTGAGTTGCAGGCACAGGACTTTACCGTGCAGCGACTTCAACCGGGCGTATTCCCCCTCGGCTTGGTCGGTGACTTTCTCTAGCGCCATCTCCAGAGCAGCGCAGCAAAGCAGCCGTCCCTGGGATGTCAGGCTCAGCTCATTCATCTCAGAACTTATAGCCTCGGTGCAGAGCCACTACGCCGTCGGTCATATTGATGTAATCCACCTGCTCCAGACCAGCGTCTAGCATCATCTGCTTCAGGGTTTCCTGATCCGGGTGCATGCGGATAGACTCGGCCAGGTATTCGTAGCTGTCGGCGTCATTGGCAACCAACTGACCCATCTTGGGCAGGATCTTGAATGAATACAGATCATAGGCCTTGCGCATGATCTCATGCTGGGGCTTGGAGAACTCCAATACCAGCAGCTTGCCGCCCGGTTTCAGGACTCGTTGCATGGAGCGCAGCGCCGCGTCTTTGTCGGTCACATTACGCAGACCAAAGGCGATGGTGATGATATCGAAGTGATTGTCCGGGAAGGGCAGCGCCTCGGCGTTGGCCTGGACATAACTGACGTTACCCACAATGCCTTTATCACGTAGCTTGCTGCGGCCGACTTTGAGCATGGAATCATTGATATCGGCCAGAATAACCTGGCCCTTGTCACCCACCAGGTGCGAGAATTTGGCGGTTAAATCACCGGTACCACCGGCAAGATCCAATACCTTCATTCCTGGGCGAGCACCGGCGCACTCTATGGTGAAGCGTTTCCAGAATCTATGGATACCAAAGGAAGCGACATCGTTCATGATGTCGTATTTAGCGGCAACGGAATGGAAGACTCCGGCTACCAGGTCGGCCTTCTTTTCGGCTTCGACAGTTTTATACCCGAAATGTGTACTCTTTGGTGAGCCTTCAGACATCAGTGTATTCCTATGACTAACTTGTATTGCAGCGAGTGTAAGCTATTGGTGCGGCTTGCTGAATCTTTGCGCGACCAAGCTGTGATCGCCGCAGTAAAAAACGCTGTTGGCCCAGTGGCCAGACTGCGCATTAGACCACAATATCCGCCGGGGGTGAATAGTCCCGGCGGCTATCGTATTCTGGACAATGGTTGAGAATGCCGTGGCCATGGGTATATGGCTCGAGCCAGTGATGCCGCCGCGACGCTATGACGAGGATTGGTGCTGGTTATCAAACTTGTTTGGCCTGTAGATAGGCGTAAATCAGTTCGGCAAGACACTGACCCACGGCCTTGTAACCGGCGGTTAGGCCTGCATCGTGGCATGCCGGGGCGCCTTCGGCCAGATGCAGATAGATACTCGGGGTGTGGCGCGCCATATGGCTGACATAGTGGGCGGCATCCAACAGCGGAATACCGGCAACGGTTGAGGCACTGGAGGGCATCTGGGTTATGGCATCCAGATCCAGCTCTATGGCGACAGGTAGTCCCGTATGGCGCAGCTGGCGAGCGATGTCGCTCAGAGCCTGCTCCAAGCTCAGCTCGCGGCGTACCCAAATCTGCTGCAGGCTGTGCCAGCTGCCTCCAAATGCCGTAAGTTGTTCCAGATTGGCTTCACTGTTTTTCAGCTCATGCAGCCCGAGCACATGATAATGTCCCAGGGCGCCGTTGGCCGCCGCGTAACTGAAACCATTGCCACTGTGGCGGCCTTCCCGCAACCTGAAGTCGGAATGGGGGTCCAGATTGACCGCCGCCAGCGGCTTGGATAATGCCGCCCGGGCGGCGCTAAGTATGCCAAAAGCGTTGTTGTGGCCACCGCCGATGACGATGGGCTCAAGTCCAGCGGCAAAAACCGGAGTTAGCGCCTCGATGACCTGCCGATCCAGCGACTCCACCTCTTGTCTGAGTTGCTGACAATCATTGGCAGCATTGGCTACCGGGGTGATCTCCCCTAGCAGCAGGCATTCTTCACCACTGAGAAAGCGGTTGGACTGCAGATTGAGCAGCGCCGGCAACATAGCATCAAAGGCCTGATTGGCACCACCTTGCCCCAGATTGGCCCTGGGCCCAAGATCTTCCTTGATACCGATAATGGCAAAACGGGCGCCTGCGGCTTTGGCCTGAGTCAGTGCATCCATATAGCTTGCCGCGCCTGGCAGCAGGCGCACTTTCTGACCAAGGCGGGTTTCACCTTCTCTGGGGCTGAAAGATTGAGCCAGCTTGGCTTGCGTGATGGGGGAGAGCGGCAGTTCCATAGAATATCCCTTTCTCTGACGGGGCAAGAATAGTCTCTATTCTGGCCGAGGCTGAGCAAAAGGCAACAAAAAAGCCGGCGGAAGCCGGCTTTAGTTCAACAGAGATTATCAGTCGATATCTAAGGGTTCGGGAGAGAGGATCACCCCAGTGTTATCGGCGTAGATATGATCGCCCGGCAGGAAGGTGACACCACCGAAGTTCACCGGAATGTCCACTTCACCAATGGCATTGCCATCGGCACCAACAGGAATGGAGGCCAGAGCCTGGATACCTATATCCAGCTCTTCGAGGGCATCAACATCGCGCACGCTACCGTAAACGATAATGCCTTCCCAGTTGTTATTGACCGCAACCTCGGCAATCGAGGCATCGATCAGAGCCCGGCGCAGAGAACCCCCGCCGTCTACCAGCAGAACCTTTCCTTCACCATCGTCTTGCAATACATCGAGAATGAGGCCGTTGTCTTCGAAACACTTGATGGTGCTAATGGAGCCGCCAAATGAACTACAGCCACCGTAGTTGCTGAACATAGGCTCGACGACATCGACAACATCCAGGTACATGTCACAAAGTTCTGAGGTGTTGTATTCCATATTTACACTCCTGTTGAACCGCAGGGTCTGACAAGACCGCGGGATAACGCACTAAATGCCAGTATATAAGGGATTCTTGAAAAGAAAAGTGTTATCAATCACGGTATTGCTGGATTTTCTCTCCGTTAACATTTGCGTGGTAATATTTCGTAACTCCTGTCTATATATGCAGCGTTTTTTGATGTGAGTCATTAAATAACGTATTTTTATTACAACTCTGTTGTGGCTTTTGTTAGCATTGGTGCCATTCAAACTTACTTAACTTTAACCTGCTTTAGGGGCACGGATCCCCCGTCAGGCTTACGGATGGCAGAGAGCCTGAATGAGGTGCCTTATGGAAGCTCTTAACACAATTGAAATTATTGGCTATTTTGCCTCCATCATGGTGGCCATTTCTCTGATGATGAAGGACATCATCTGGCTGCGTTGGATCAACTTTACCGGTTGTACCCTGTTTGTGATTTACGGTGCCGCTATTTCTGCCTGGCCAGTAGCAGGGATGAACGCCTTTGTGGCCTGTATTAACATCTATCATTTGATCAAAATCTATCGCGGTCGGGCTACTGTCACCGCCTGATGTCATAAAAGCTTAGGGCAGGTGTCACCTGTCCGTCACACCCCTTGACTAGGCTCTTTACTGCTACACAGGTTGGAGCCCTTGCCCCGGCTCCTTACTGTCCACAGAAGGAGCCTCAGCCATGTTTACCTACCTTGCTGAACTCGATCTTCGAACCTTTCGCGCGCTGACACAATTTGGCCGCAAATATGACTTGGAAACCTGTGCCCTCAAGTTGTCTGCATCGGGTAATGGTCCGCTTTACCTGTGTCTGGCGCTGCTCATGTTGCTGGAGCAGGATGGGTCGCGTTTCTTCGCCTTGTTGCTGTTGGCGTACGCTGTGGAATTGCCTTTGTACCTGCTGCTGAAAAATGCCATTCGCCGTAAACGCCCATGCCATCAGGTTATGGTGGGCTTCAGGGCCAGCTTTGAGCCCTCTGACAAATTCAGTCTGCCGTCCGGCCATACGGCGGGTGCCTTCGTGTTCGCCAGTGCGGTATGGCAAATTTACCCGCAGCTGGCAGTGCCGGCATTTATCTGGGCTGGCCTGGTTGGGGTTTCCAGAGTGTTTCTCGGTGTTCATTACCCTCTCGATATCTTGGCCGGTGCCCTTTTGGGCAGCAGTGCCACTCTCATAGCAGTAGTTTGGATATAAGGACTATCAATGCGGATACTTTACGGCGTTCAGGGCACAGGGAATGGCCATTTGAGTCGCGCCAGAGTAGTAGCCAAAGCCTTGGCAAAGCACGATATTCAGGTTGATTATTTCTTCAGTGGTCGCCAGCCGGAGCAGTTTTTTGATATGCAGGCCTTCGGCGATTACCGAGTCTGTGCCGGGCTGACTTTTGTGACTCAAAAGGGACGGGTCAGCATCCCCAAGACACTGATGCACAATTCCGCCATTGAGCTTTGGCGGGACATTCGCGAATTGGATCTCAATGGCTATGATCTCTTGCTCAATGACTTTGAGCCGGTTTCGGCTTGGGCCGCCAGGCGTCAGGGAGTGCCCAGTATAAGCATCAGCCATCAGGTGTCCCTCAGATATCCGGTGCCCAAAGTAGCAAACTCCTGGTTCAATAACTGGTTGCTGGAGAACTTTGCCCCGGTGGATCAGGCATTGGGGTGTCACTGGCATCACTTTGGTTATCCGATATTGCCGCCCTTTGTCGATGTCAGTCGCTGCGCCGTGGAACATTCGCACGATATTTTGGTGTATCTGCCGTTTGAGAGCCCACAAGCTATTGCCGAATTGTTGCACCCTTTCCATGACTACCGTTTTATGGTGTATCACAGCCAGGCGGCGCCAGTTGCTTTACCTGAGCATATTCTGTGGCATGGTTTTGATCGTGAAGGCTTCAAGGCCGATCTCGCCAGTTGCGGTGGGGTGATAGCCAATGCCGGATTTGAACTGGCCAGTGAAGCCCTGACCCTGGGTAAAAAGCTCTTGGTTAAACCCTTGCTTGGGCAGTTTGAACAGCTGTCGAATGTCGCCGCCCTCGAGCTGCTGGCAGCGGCCGACAGCATGATGACGCTGGAGCCGCAAACGGTGAAACGTTGGCTCAAACGGGGTAGCCCTGAGCCGATTAACTACCCGGATGTGGGCGATCTGCTGGTGCCTTGGCTATTGGCAGGCAATTGGCAGGACAGTCAATCGCTGTGCCGGGAGCTGTGGCAGCAGGTGACATTACCCGACACCTGGTTTTCCAAGCAGGATGCCAGGGCGCTCAGCGGACTGCCTTTGGGCTCGCTGATCCGCTAGCAAAGGTACGAATAACTCCTCGCGGAATTTGTTCGCATCTTCCTCAGTTATATTTGATATTCATGCTGATCAGGGCTTCACGGCTGCCCTTTTCGGCACGCAATCGCGCCAAATACTGTTCCCAGAGTTCAGTTTGTTGGGTGCAGAGCTGGTGCAGTATCTGCCAGGAATAGAGGCCGGTATCATGGCCGTCGTCGAAGACCAGTTTCACCGCATAATTGCCGACCGGCTCGATGGCGCTGATATTGACCTCTTTCTTGTGAGTTACCAGCTTGGGGTTGCCATGGCCGTGAACTTCGGCCGACGGAGAGTGAACCCGCAGAAATTCGCAGCTCAGCTGATACTGACTACCATCATCGAAGCCTATCTCGAGCAGTTTGGATTTACGCTTCAGTTTCAGTGATGTGACTTGAGGGTGACTCATGGGAACTCCATTGTATCCGGCGTTGCTGTGTATCTGCTTATTCTATGTCAGAGCGCTTGGGCTGTGCACCCCGATGGATGAGAGCTGACACACATTAATGGTGGCAAAAAATAGCGGCCGCATGCAGCGGCCGTGATTGATAATGGGGGAATAACCTATTTGATAAAGGCGAAGGCATCGCCGTAGAGGTGGGCTTCATCCAGTCCCATCTCGCGGAATTGTTCGCGCGCAGCCCCGACCATGTCGAAACGACCGGCAATATAGATGTCATAGCCCACCAGGCTGACAAAGTCTGAACGTATCTGCGCCAGTAGATTGGCTTGTTTCCCAGCCCAACCGGCCTCTGCCTGCTCTACGACCGGCACGAAATGTAACCAGGGGTATGTTTGCTGCCACTCTCTGGCGATGGCTTCGTAGTACATGGCTTCTGGGTTGCGGCAGCCCCAATAGAGCAGGGTTTCAACCTTTTGCCCCAAGGCGATTTGCTGCTCCACCAGGCTCTTGATATAGGAGAAACCTGTACCACCGGCAATCAAGAGCCTAGGCCTGACACTCTGGTGCCTGAGGAAGGCTTCGCCGCCCGGGGCTTCGATATCGATATGGCTGCTGTTTCTCAGCCGCTCGACCACCTGCATTGGGTAGCTTTCACTGACGGCCGCACCTATGTGAAGTTCTATGAGTTCGCTGCCGGGGGCCGAAGCTATGGAGAAAGAACGTTTGTCTTTCTCATCCATTACTACACGCAGGTACTGACCGGCCTTGAACTCCAGCGGTTTTTCGGGGCGCAGCAATACTTGGTACACAGCGTCATTAAATGGGGCAACTTTCTCTATCTTACAGCGGATACTATTCATCGAACTTCCTTTTTTACCTCTCTGTTGAAGGCTTATTTTTAGTTTCGGTTTAAAGCAGTCATTGTGATTAAAGGGTCGCTTGGTCTTCTATGCCCAACTGTTCCCAAATCTCGTCCACTCGCTGTTTAACCTCTTGATCCATCACTATGGGGGTGCCCCATTCGCGGTTGGTTTCACCTTCCCATTTATTGGTGGCATCCAGGCCCATCTTGGATCCCAGCCCTGCCACGGGCGAAGCGAAATCCAGATAGTCAATGGGGGTGTTGTCTATCATCACAGTGTCGCGGCTGGGATCCATCCGAGTGGTTATGGCCCAGATAACGTCCTGCCAGTCGCGGCAATTCACGTCTTCATCGACTATGACAATAAACTTGGTATACATAAACTGACGCAGGAAAGACCAGGCTCCCATCATCACCCGCTTGGCATGGCCGGGATATTGTTTGCGGATGGAGATCACCGCCATCCGGTAGGAACACCCCTCCGGAGGCAGGTAGAAGTCAACGATTTCCGGGTACTGCTTGCGCAGGATAGGAACGAAGACCTCATTGAGTGCTACCCCGAGCATGGCCGGTTCATCCGGTGGCCTTCCCGTGTAGGTGCTGTGGTAGATGGCGTCTTTTCTGTGGCTGATATGAGTTACGGTAAACACAGGGAAGCTGTCGGTTTCATTGTAGTAACCTGTGTGGTCACCGTAGGGGCCTTCCACCGCCATCTCTTCGGGATCGATATAACCTTCGAGAATGATTTCGCTGGTGGCCGGTACTTCCAGATCGCAACTCAAGGCCTTGACCACTTCGGTGCGCTCGCCGCGCAGCAGTCCGGCAAAAGCATATTCACTCATGGCATCGGGGACTGGAGTGACGGCGCCGAGGATGGTGACAGGGTCGCTGCCCAGCGCCACTACCACGGGATATTTTTCACCTGGGTGCTGCTGCTTAAAGTCGGCAAAGTCCAATGCGCCGCCTCTGTGTGACAACCAGCGCATGATTAGCTTGTTCTTGCCCAGCAGTTGTTGGCGGTAGATCCCCAGATTCTGGCGTTTCTGTCTCGGCCCCTTGGTGATGGTCAAACCCCAGGTCACCAGCGGTGCAACATCGCCGGGCCAGCAGTGCTGAATGGGTAGGGCGGTCAGGTCGACCTGATCGCCTTGCAACACCACCTCTTGGCAAGGGGCGTTACGCACTGTTTTGGGCGGCATGTTCAGTGCTTGCTTAAACATGGGGATCTTGGCAATAGCATCCTTGAAGCCCCTGGGGGGCTCGGGCTCCTTGAGAAACGCCAGCAGTTCGCCCACGTCTCGCAGCGCCATGGGATCATCTTTACCCAGTGCCATGGCGACCCGTTTCGGAGTCCCGAAGAGGTTAACCAGCACAGGCATTTGTTTGCCCTTGGGGTTTTCAAACAGCAGGGCCGGGCCACCGGCGCGCAGCACCCGGTCGGCTATCTCGGTCATTTCAAGATAAGGATCAACCGGATAGCTGATACGCTTGAGCTCACCCTGACTCTCAAGGTGATCGATAAAACTGCGTAAATCCTTAAAACTCATGTGGAAATAGCCTCCGCTGCCGAATGCATTAATGGCGCGCACTATAGCATTAATCATAGCGGTGGTTAACTGTTAAGCTTTAATCCTTAAGCTTCAGAGATCTTGTGTGCCTATATGTTTATTTGGGGCTGAGGACTCCTCTGGTCCCAGATGAAACCAAGCGCTAGGCGTAGTAGCATGCAAGCAGTGGGCCTTGAAGCCTGGAGGCTATATGAAACGAGCTATTTTCCTGAGTCTGATACTGATGAGTTTGCCACTGTTGGCTGCTGCCGGAGATAACTCCCATGCCGAGCGCCACTATCAAAGGGATATTCATAGAGAAGATTATAACCGTCACCATAACCATGGCTCTAGGAGTCACTGGGGCCTGTATTGGGGCGTCAATAATCCCTGGCTATCGCCCTGGCGCTATGACCCGTGGAATCGCTGGCAGTGGGATGAACCTTGGTACAGAGATCGCTGGCAGCGCCCCTATGTATATCGCAGGCAACCCAAGCCGGAGCCTGTGGTGGTTGCGCCACCGCAGCGATTCACGACTCACTTCGAAACCTTGGCGGACACCGAGAGTCGCGCCAGCCTACCGGCCAACGCCAGGGTGATACAACAAGGTAATCGCACCTTGTATCAATGGCAGGGCAAGACTTATCAATTTGACTGGCAAAGCCAAACCTATCGGCCTCTGCCGCAGTCCCCATCTGAAGTTGGAGAGCAAAACAAATGAAATTGATCACCGGAGCCAGCAGTGGCTTGGGGGCCGCGCTGGCGAGGCGCTATCATACTGAAGGTGAGTCCTTACTGTTAACCGGCCGCAGTGAACAGAGGTTGCAGCAACTGGCGGCAGAGTTGCCCGGTGTCAGTTTTCAAGCCACAGATTTAACCAATCCGAGCGCGATTGAGGCTCTGCTCGACACTTTGGGCGAGGCCCCCGAAATGCTGCTGCACTGTGCCGGCAGCGGTCGCTTCGGTAACCTGGAAACTCAGTCACCGGCCGAGATCAAGAGCCTTATCGACAATAATCTGTTGTCTACTCTATTGCTGCTCAGAGCCATGCTAGCTCGTTGGCGGCAAGAGAGCATGACACTGGTGATTGTCATGTCTACCGCGGCGCTGCAACCCAAGGCCGAAGAGAGCAGTTACTGCGCGGTAAAGTGGGCCGTCAGAGGCATGTTGGAGTCCTTACGCTTGGAACTCAAAGGCAGCAAAATAAAACTGATAGCCGTCTACCCCGGTGGAATGGCAACCGGTTTTTGGCCCAGCAGCGGTAAGTTGGTGGATACATCGAGTTTTATGACGGCCGATGAAGCGGCAATCATGCTAAGTAACGCCTTACAAAACTGCGATCACGGCTATGTTTCGGATATCACCCTGACCCGGGGCTAGGATACATAGTTAACAGTTAAAAAAGATTTTGCACTGTGAGTCGGGGCCGCCAAGAAGTAACACAGCCAAGGGAGGCGCTATGATATTTCAATGGAACCTTAATCGCCTAGGCGCAGGCTTTGGCCTGCATTCGGGTTTGATAAATTGCTTGTTGTTGCTGGGCACTCTGCTGTCTACGGGATGGGTGCAGGCCAATGCCGCAGACAATCTGTGCATTCCCTATACTGCCAGCGAAACGGTTACACTCGCCTATATCAATGATGGTGATACCCTCACTCTCAAAGATGGTCGCCTGATACGCTTGATAGGCGTCAATGCCCCCGAGATAGATCATCAGTATCCGGGCCTCTCCCAGCCCTACAGCTTAGAGGCCAGAGCCTTTGTCGCCTCTAAGCTCAACGTGGGGGACAAGCTGGCGCTGATGTATGGCCCGACCCAACTAGACCCCCATGGTCGCACTCTGGCCTATGTGTTTACTGCGGATGGTTTATTATTGCAGCAGGCGTTGCTGCAACAGGGTTTCGCCATGGCCAGGGTCTATCAGGAACATCCATTTTGGGAATGCTTTGCCGAGTTGGAGCAACAAGCGCGCACTCAGAATGTTGGCTTGTGGCAGTTTGACGACTATGCGCCCAAGGCGACTTTGGCTATCGGCCAGCAGGATTTAAATCAATATCGCCTGGTCAGAGGTGTAGTGACAGATTTTGAAAGAAAGGGACAGTATTTGTGGCTTATTCTGGATGATAACTTCTATGTCGGCATACCTCAGGCCGGATCTGGTAATTTTAGCAATGTTTTGGCGCTGAACTCGCTTAAGAGAGCCGTTGTGGTGCGGGGTAGGTTGTATTTTTCCTACAAAAAATGGCAGATGATTGCCACTCATCCCTCACAGATAAGTTTGGAAAATCCCCCTTAGAAGCAAAAAGCCTGACTTAATTGGAAAATTTGCCATCCACTGTTTTAAAATCGCGCCTTTTCGCGTATCTTTAGCGCCTTGTGATTTGAGTCACTGTGGTGAGAGTTTCGCAGTGATCCAGACCTGTGTTTGTACGGTTTTTTACTTAATATCATTCCGCATTTCAGGATTTTAAAATGACAGATTTCCGTCAAAAAGCGCTCGACTATCATGAGTTTCCCGTTCCAGGCAAAACTGCAGTCATGCTGACCAAGCCCGCCGAGACCAGTATGGATCTGGCGCTGGCCTACAGCCCGGGGGTGGCGGAGCCGGTACGTGAAATCGCTTCCAATCCTGCCAATGCGTACAGATACACCAACAAGGGCAACACGGTTGCCGTGATTTCCAACGGTACCGCCATTTTGGGACTGGGTAACCTCGGCCCCTTGCCATCCAAGCCAGTAATGGAAGGAAAGGCATTGTTGTTCAAGCACTTTGCCAATATCGATGCCACTGATATTGAAGTAAAACACCGTACAGCTGAAGAGTTTATTCATACGGTTGAGGCGATTGCCGACTCCTTTGGCGGTATCAACCTGGAAGATATCAAGGCGCCCGAGTGCTTTGAAATTGAGCGTGAACTGATCGAGCGCTGTCAGGTTCCTGTGTTTCATGATGACCAGCACGGTACGGCAATCGTTACTGCCGCCGGGATGATCAATGCCCTCGAGATCCAAGGTAAGAAATTGGAAGAGGCGGTATTTGTCTGTATGGGCGCAGGCGCAGCGGCTATTGCCTGTATGAGCATGTTGGTCAAGTGTGGTGCCCAGCGTGAAAATGTCTACATGCTGGATAGAAAAGGCGTGATCCATACTCGCCGTGAAGATCTCAACGAGTACAAGGCGCTGTTTGCCAACAACACAGACAAGCGCACGCTGCAGGATGTGATCAAGGGGGCCGACGTGTTCCTGGGGCTGTCTGGCCCTGATGTTCTCGGCGCCGAGGAAGTGGCTATGATGGCCGAGAAGCCGGTGATCTTCGCTTGCTCCAACCCGGATCCCGAGATCAAGCCTGAACTGGCTCATGAGATACGTAGCGATTTGATCATGGGAACCGGTCGCAGCGACTATCCCAACCAGGTCAACAATGTGCTCTGTTTCCCATTCATTTTCCGTGGCGCCCTGGATGTGCGTGCCAGCCGCATCAATGATGAGATGAAGATAGCTGCGGTTTATGCCATTGCCGAACTGGCCAAGGAGCCTGTGCCCGAATCTGTGTTGGCGGCTTACCCCAATGTCAGCGAGTTGAGCTTTGGCCCTCAGTATGTGTTGCCCAAGCCGATGGATCCAAGATTGCTACCTAAAGTCGCCAAGGCTGTGGCCCAAGCCGCAATAGACTCTGGGGTGGCTCAGATAGACACGCTGCCACAATATCAGGAAGTCTGATCGGCGCATATTTCAAGTACCATTTCGCTTACGTTTACCGAGTCAAACTTTATCGGAAATGGTATCAGGGGCCTAGTTGGCCCCTTTGTTGTTTCTGTGGGGTAACCAAAGCATTTGTTTGCATCGGTTGCCTTTTGTGCATGGCTACTGAATAATCAACCCACTGAGTTCCCGCAGTGAGGCGGCTCAACACCCAGAAGAATAAGAAGACTGGCAGGAACGCCCTCGATGAAACTCACCCGAATTCTCACCAAAAAACTCACCAGCTTTTGGCTGTTGTCGCTGACGACTGTGGCATTTGTATTTTTGCTCTGTGCCATGATGAGTTTTCTGCAGCTGACCTATAAGTTCCAGCAACAGAAGGTCACAGAGTTGGAAACCATGTTGGCCAATCAATACCAGCCCAGCAATAACTGGGAGCTGGAGTCCTGGCTGCCCCCCATGTTACTCGCCTACAATGCCGCCAGCTTTAAGCTCTGGCATCACGATAAATTACTGTTTGAATACAAAGGTAATATAGCTTCAGAGAGCCTGGTCTATTATCACGCTCAGCTTAAAGGCAAACCTGGGTTAAGGATGGAATTGGAACTGCCGCAGCCGTTTTCACAGCACAGGCCCGGTTGGTACGAAGTCTTGATTATTCTTGTTGGTGTGGGGGCCGTACTGGCGTTTGTTCGCTTCGGCTATCTCTGGTACTCGCGGCAACTGGAGGGGATTGAAGAGTTGGCTCAGCGCAGCCGTTTGATCCTCCTGGGTGAGCATGAAAAAGCACTGGCGATGCCGGGCAAGGGGAAGCCGAGGTTGATTAACCGCGCCCTCAGTCGTTTGCTGGAAGAGCTGGCCGATGCCCAGAAAGAGCGTGCCAGATTTGACAAGTTTATCCGCAGTAATACCTTTTTGGATCCCGACACCCGCATAGGTAACCGCTTGTTTCTCAATAATCGCCTCGATGCCTTGAGCAATGAGCAGGGCATGATTGCCCATGGGGTGCTCTACCTGCTGGAGTTGGAGGATCTGGATCTGTTGCAACAAAAGTTGGGGGACAGCCTGACGCTGGAACTGCTCAGACAAAACGTCAATGGCATCAGCCAGATACTGCAGTCACAGCCCAACAGCTTTTTTGCCCGTCGTTCCCATAACCAGTTTGCGATAGTGGTGACCCAAATTTCGCTGGCGGAGGCTGATCAACTGGCGATCCGTTTGTTAAAAGTCTGCCAAAGCCAAGTGTTGCCCAAGCTGGACAACGCCGACAACTTCTATCATCTCGGCGGCGCTTACTTCAAGGTGGGGGATGGTCAGCAGCAGCTGTTGGAAGAGGCAGAAATGGCGCTGAGAGCGGCGCAGTTGCAGGGGATCAACACCTGGTTCATGTATGATAAGGGCGCGGTAGATCAGGAGTTTGCCAAGGGCTCGGTGCGTTGGCGCAGTTTTTTGGAAATGGCCTTGGTCAACAAGCGTTTTCTGGCTTATACCCAGTCCGTGATGGATTGTGATGGTAAGCTGCATCACAGAGAGGTGTTTACCCGAGCCAGAGATCCCGAGGGCAACCTGGTGCGGGCGACCCTGTTTTTGCCGATGGCAGTTAAATGCGGCTTGATGCCGCAAATCGAACGCCAGACACTGGAAAGAGTCTTGTTTGAGTTATTGCCGAAAGAGGCGGACAAGAGGGTCTGTTTCAGCATCAACCTGAGCCTGGATTCGTTGATGAGCCGCGCCTTTATTCGTTGGTTGCGCACGACTTTATTGGAATATCGTGATCTGACCGGTAGATTGATCTTTGAGATCAGTGAGGATATCGCGGCCCCCAACCAGGAAAAAATCGCCTCCCGGCTGCAGATGATCCGTAAAATGGGGGCGCGCTTGTGTGTCGATCATGTGGGACAGCAGGTGATCAGTACCCAATATATTCAGGACACGGGGTTCGAGCTGATAAAATTGCACAGATCCATAGTGCGACAGATCCATCTACGGCCGGAAAATCAGCTGTTTGTTCGTAGCCTGATAGGTGGACTCTACCGCACCGAAGTACAGGTTTGTGCCGAAGGGGTGGAGCTGTTCGAAGAGTGGCAAACGTTGAGAATACTCGGGGTCAGTGCCGCCCAGGGCAGTTGGTTCAGTGAACCTGTATCTGAAATAGCCTGATTGACTTGTTTATCAGCAATGGCAGACCTATCTTTAAGAGCAGTTCTCAGTTTGAGAAGATTTGCCTATAAAATGAAGTGATTAGTCTTTAAAATAGTCACGCCAAAATATTGACTTAAATCTTTAGGGGCCGTAGACCCTGTCTTTGTCTGCGGTTTCACCAGTTTTTCACAGGGACTCAGGGGTTATCTATGACAAATATGTCATTTATCAGTCGCCTTTTTCACTTTGGCTCGCCCCACTCAGGTGCCGCTACCGGCCTCTTCCTCGCGGCTAATCAGGCCTGGGTCTTTCGTCCCGCTAGTGATAATCAGGATACCCTTTGTCAGAGCTATCCCATTGAACAGGATGATTGGAATGCCCTGTTTGCTTCCATTTATGCCGACTTTGGCCCCTCCAAGCTGCAGTTAACTCTGGGCTTTGGCCGCTATCAACTCCTGAATGCCGACCGGCCCAGAGTGACTGAAGATGAGATGGCCCAGGCACTGGTGTGGGCTATCAAAGATATGGTCAGTATTCCACCGGCCGATATTCACCTGGATTACTTTGAATCGCCGATAAAAAGCAGTGACAAACTCAATGTGGTGGTTTGTTCCCGCAGTGGTTTATCGGCCTTGGCCCAAGAAATAGACCAGGCTGGCATGGAGCTGGCGGGGATCAGCATCGAAGAGTTATTGCCCACTAACCTCTTTAACCAAGACCCTTTGGCCAGATTGATGATAAGCCAAGTGCCGGGACAGGAGTTATTGCTCACAGTGGTGCGTGAAGGCGAGCTCTATATGCAGCGACATATCCGCGGATTCTCTGAACTGCATCAGACCGATGCTGAATCCTTGGGATTTGGTATTGCTGATACCTTGAGCCTGGAGATCCAACGTTCGATGGACTTTTTTGAAAGTCAGCTCAGGCAAGCACCGGTGGCCTCAATCGACCTCATGGTTCAGGGGCAAACCGATGCCTTGGCTCAGTTGATATCCCGTAACTTTAATCAACAAGTGCGTCCGGTCAATGGCATGGATGTTGGTATGAAAATGGCTGAACTCAGCTATCAGGAACTTAAGCGGGGAAGCAAATGAGCAAGACCCGGATTAACCTCTATTCCTCTTCACTCCTGCCCCCCAGATTAAGGTTGAGTTTCACCCGCCTGCTGGCTGTTGCAGGTGTGCTCTTGTTGTTGGGAGGAGTGCTTATCGGCCTGGGATGGTGGCAACAACAGTCTCTGGCCAAACAGTTGGTCGAGATCAATGCTCAGCGGCAGCTACTCGATGTTGAAAAGCAGCAGTTAGAGGCCCAACTGGCCAAGCGTCAGCCGAGTGCCGAGCTGGTCATTGAACTGGAACGTCGAACTCAGGAACGTGAGCTCAAGCGCATGCTGCTGACCGAACTTGGGCAGCGGGAGCGTATGACCTCCAAGGGGTTTGCACCTGTATTGCAGGAGTTGGCTCAAGTGTCTGATGGCAGTGTGTGGTTGAGTCGCATCAAGCTGGAAGACGATCTGTTGGAGTTTGAAGGTTTCGGCCAATATCCACAGAGCCTACCGCGCTGGATAGACAAGCTCAAACAAACTGAGAGCCTGAGAGGGCGCTCGTTTGCCTCCATGACTATGGCTCGTGAGCCTGGTCAGCCGCTGGGCTTTGTTCTGACCAGTAACGCTCCGGAGGTGAAAAAATGAGTTTCCTTCGGCGCCTAGGGCAGGCTTTTAATGGCCTGAGCCAAAGAGAGAGAGGCATGGTGGCAGGAGCCGCCCTGTTGTTGCTGTTATTACTACTATATCTGCCGCTGGAGTCTTTCTGGCTGGAGCGCCAGAGCAATTTGCAACGCCTGCATGCCGACCAGAGTAGCATCAAGCTCAGTCAGCAGCAGCTGGCGCTCTATCGCCAACGTCTGGCGGAAGACCCTGATACGCCGCTCAAGGCAAGTTTGGCGCAAGTGAATCGTGATATCGTTGCGCTGGATCAACAGCTGGACAGTCAGATGGTCGACATGGTGCCCGCCAACTATATGCCAGCCCTGCTCACCGCCTTGTTAGAGCGGGTTCAGGGTATACAGTTGACCGGCTTCAAGTCTATTGCACCAACGCCTTTGCTGGTGGTGGGTAAGGACGATGAGCAGCAGATGAATCTCTATAGTCATGGGATAGTGCTGGAGTTTGAGGGCGACTATTTTGCTGTGCTTAAGTTTATGCTGGCAGTGGAAAATATGCCGGATAAGCTTTATTGGAAACGCCTGGATTACCGGGTGTCTGAGTATCCCAAGGCCAGTGTGCAGCTCGAGTTATATACGCTCAGCATCAATGAGGACTTTATCAGTGTGGCATCTACTCGCTAAGGGCTTAATCTTATTGGCGCTGCTCTGTAGCCAGGAGCTCGTTGCCGCCAGTTTACGGGATCCCACCATGCCGGCACAGGGGGTGAGCCTTTCGACCAAGCAGCCGGGCGAGCAGAGCCTGGTGCTTAACAGCCTGCTCAAGGGGCCACAGGGCAAGCGGGCCGTGATCAATAATCAAATTTACCGCCAGGGAGACAGAGTTCAGGGAGTGGTATTAAGCCGTATCGATCAGGACAGCGTTTTGCTGGCCGACGGTCGCCGTCTCTATCTGTTTCAAGCGATTACCGAGCGCAAGGAAAAACATTAATGAAAACCAGACTCGCCTATATGCTGCCGTTGTTGGCTTTGGGCCTGGCGGCCTGTCAAACCACGGATAGGCCCAACCCAGCCGCTTCCAAAGAGGCGTTACGCGACTCTTTGGCACAGCAAAATGCCAAGGCGGTGGTGCCGCCTCCGGCCAGCCTGCCTCCCGGTGTGCAGCAGGAGTTGAATGCCAATAGTCTCCTGAGTGGACTGGCAACCCCCATGCAGACCGAGCGACGCTTCGATGTCTCGGCTAATGATGTCGATGCCAGGGTGTTTTTTCCGAGTCTGGTGGAAGGCACGCCCTTCAGCGTGGCCGTGCACCCACAAGTGAGCGGCAATATCTCTCTGTCGCTCAAGGGGGTGACCCTGAGTGAAGCCTTACAGGTAGTGCAGGACATTTACGGCTATGAAATCAGCCGTGAAGGACGAGTCTTGAGGGTTTATCCCGCTGGCCTTAGAACCGAGACTTTCCCGGTCAATTACCTTTATATGGAACGCATCGGCCTGTCGCTGACCTCGGTCAGCTCGGGTAGGATCTCTGACGACAATAACGGCAATAATAACAACCAGAACAACAGTCAGGGTAACGACAGTAACAGTAATTTCAGCAATAACACCAGTAACAACGGCAACAACCAGAACAGCAATAACACCAACGGTACCTTTATCAGTTCCCGCACCAAGACAGATTTCTGGGGCGAACTGCAACAGACCCTGGAATCGATTCTCGGCAGCCGCGGTGATGGTCGCTCAGTGGTGGTGACACCTCAGGCCGGCTTGGTAACCGTCAGAGCCTATCCGGACGAGTTGCGGCAAATTCGCAGTTTCCTTGCCACCGCTGAGAGCCATCTGCAGCGGCAGGTGATTCTGGAAGCCAAGATCCTCGAAGTCACCCTCTCCGATGGTTATCAGCAGGGGATCCAATGGCAGGATGTGCTTGGCAGCGCTTTGGCCGACGGTAATACTGATATCAAATTTGGCACCAGCGAGGGCTCGTTTGGCAATCAGATCACCGAAGCGATCGGAGGGGTAACCTCTTTATCACTCAAAGGCACAGATTTCGCCGCTATGATTACCCTGCTCGATACCCAAGGCGATGTCGATGTGCTCTCTAGTCCCAGAGTGACAGCGTCCAACAACCAGAAGGCGGTGATCAAAGTTGGCCGTGATGAATACTTTGTCACGGATGTCTCCTCCACCACTGTGGCCAGTACCACTCCGGTGACTTCGCCTGAGGTGGAGTTGACGCCTTTCTTTTCGGGGATCGCTCTGGACGTGACGCCTCAGATAGACAAAGACGGCAGTGTGCTGCTGCATGTGCACCCTTCAGTCACGGATGTGAAAGAGCAGAACAAGAGCATCAAGATCAGTGACTCGGCGTTGGATCTGCCCTTGGCCCAGAGTGAAATCCGTGAGTCCGATACTGTCATCAAGGCGCTGTCCGGCGATGTGGTAGTGATAGGCGGCCTGATGAAGAGCGAGAATACCGAAGTGGTATCCAAGGTGCCGCTGCTTGGCGATATTCCCTTTATCGGTGAAGCCTTTACCAATCGCAGCAAGTTAAAGCGCAAGACTGAGCTGGTGATTTTGCTCAAGCCGACTGTGGTGGTTGATGGCACCTGGCAAAAAGAGCTGCAACGCTCCCAGAGCTTGCTCGACCGCTGGTATCCACAGGAATAGCCGCCACTATGTATCTGCAGCATTTTGGCATGCAGAGCATGCCTTTTGCCCTGACCCCCAACACAGGATTTTTTCTGGGGTTGGCTCCCCATGTGGAGGCCTTGCAAGTATTGCAGGTGGCGCTGCAAACCGGTGAGGGTTTTATCAAGGTTACCGGCGAAGTGGGAACCGGCAAAACCTTGCTGTGCCGTAAATTGCTCAACGAGCTGCCGCAGCAGTTTTGTTGCGCCTGGTTGCCCAACCCTTATCTGACCCCGGCAGAACTCAGGCTGGCGATTGCCGAAGAATTGGGGATCGCCGTGAATGACGTGAAAGATCAGCAGCAACTCAGTGGCTTGATCCAACAACAATTGCTGGCGCTTAGCGCTCAGGGACTCAATATTGTTCTCTTACTCGATGAAGTTCAGGCCTTGCCGGATGAGAGCCTGGAAGCCTTGCGGCTGCTGACTAATTTGGAAACCGAGAGTCGCAAGCTGCTGCAGGTGGTGATCTTCGGCCAGCCCGAGCTGGATGCGCGCCTGGCACAGCAAGAGTTTCGCCAGTTACGCCAGAGGATCACCTTCAGCTATCGTTTGCGGCCGCTGACCCGGGACGAAGTCTACGCCTATCTGCGCCACAGGGTGGCGGTGGCCGGTTATCAGGGACCGGCGTTATTCAGCGCCGCAGACAGTAAGCGTATCGCCATCGCCGCCAGAGGGATCCCCAGATTGGTGAATATTTTGGCGCACAAGGCGCTGCTGCTCTGTTTCGGTGAAGGTAAACAGCAAGTGACATCTACGCATATCAAGGGCGCCATCAAGGATACCGAAGATGCTTCTCATCTTGGCAACTGGCGTTGGTTTTGGCCGACTCTGGCGTTGCTCCTTGCTTCAGTCGGCGCCTCGGTCGGGGTTTATGCCATGAAGGGAGCCGGACTATGAGCGTGGTCAATCAGATGCTCAAAGATCTGGATAAACGTCAGCAGCCGCACAACTTAGCTCATGTGCCGATAGGGCAGGCCAGTCAAGCGGCCAATCCCTGGTGGTTGCTGCTGGGTGGCACGCTGCTTGGCATCATTCTGTTGGCGCTGGGATTATGGCTGGGCGGTTATCTGGGAGATAACAATCCAAGCTCATCCCAAACTCAAAACCTAAGCGGTAGCCGAACCGAGCCATCGCAGACAGTGCCGTATGAGCCTGGTCCCTCTGGCCGTCATCGATTGCCGCAGGTGGTTGCCGGTATGAGCGACGACAACCGCGGCTTAAGTCCTGTGCCAGAGACGCACACCTCGGCGTTGCAACTGCCCAGCAAGAGCCTGGCGCCAAAGCTAACAAGTGAAGAGTCTAGCGAGCTTAATGCAGCATTGAACGCCCAGGGCCCAGACTCAGAAACGAATCACTCAAAAGCCGTTAGCTTAAACTCGAACCGTGCCGCCTCTGGGAAGCTTGATACCAAGGCCGTTAGTGATATTCCGGCCGCCAAGGCTGATGCAAGACTCGAGCAACAGCCCGAACAAGAGCCTGCTCATTCAATACAAGCCGAAAGCCTCGGTCACCATGAAGCATCAAGTCGGCCAGCCGATCTTGGGCGGCAAGAAAATACCCAGTTCCCTGGCGCGGAAGCCTCCAAGCCCAGTCAGGCGAAAATGAGCGTGACTCAGGTTTCTCTGACCCCGGCGGAGCTGTCGCAGAAAAAGTTACAACAGGGACTGCAGGCCAAGGAACTGGGCCAGACAGACAAGGCGATGTCGGCCTTCGCCGATGCATTGCGCTCGAATGATGCCAACCACAGCGCCCGTCAGGAGCTCGCGGCGCTGTTTTATGGCCGCGGCGAGCTGGACAAGGCGGCAGTATTGCTGCGTCAGGGCGCCGAGCGTTATCCGCAGCAACCTGTGTTTTGGTTACTGCTGGCCCGGGTGCAAAAGGCCCGCAGCGAGTTGCCTCTGGCGCTCGCCAGTCTGCAACAGATAGCCGATGGCAGCGAGCTTGGCCGGGAAAAATGGTTGCTGCAGGCCGAAATAGGCCAAAGCCTCAAGGATTGGCCCTTGGTACAGCAAAGTTATCTTAGCCTGATCCAGCAGGATGCCTCTCAGGGCCGCTGGTGGCTGGGGCTGGCTTATGCCCAGGATGCGAGTGGCGCTTATGATGCCGCGAAGGCCAGTTACCAGGAGGCACTCAAGCGCCAGGGCTTGTCCGCGGATGCCCGTGATTACATAGAAAACCGACTCGCCCAGATAGGAGGCCGCCAGTGAAACCCAAGTTGAAAATGCGCCTCGGTGATCTCCTGGTACAGGAGCAGATTATCAGCGAAGTGCAGCTGCAAAACGCGCTGTCGCAACAAAAGCAAACCGGCCGCAAGTTAGGGCGCACCCTGATAGACATGGACTTTATCAGCGAGGAGCAGCTGTTGCAGTTCCTCTCTCATCAGCTGAATATTCCCTTTATCGACATCAGCAAACGTCCCATTCCTACCGAGGTGGTCAACCTCTTGTCTGAAGTACAGGCACGGCGTTTTCGGGCGCTGGTGATTGAGGCCGATAACGATTCTGTGCTGGTGGCTATGAGCGATCCAGCCGATCTGCAGGCGTTGGATGAGCTGGATGCACTGTTGGCTCCAAGGCGCCTGAAACTGGCGGTAGTTAAAGAGCAACAGCTGTTTGATGCCTTTGATAACCTCTATCGCCGCACCGGCCACATCGCCCAGATGGCCGGTAAGTTGGAGGAGGAATACGCCGCCGATGATCAGTTCGATCTCGCCAGTCTGACCGAAGGCGACAGCGATAATGAGACCACAGTGGTTAAGTTGCTGCAGTCGATTTTCGAGGATGCGGTGCAGATCCGTGCCTCGGATATTCACATTGAGCCCGGCGACAAGTCGCTCAGGATCCGCCAGCGGGTAGATGGTCTGTTGCAGGAAAACGTGCTCAAAGAGGTCAATATCGCCGCGGCGCTGGTGCTCAGACTCAAGCTGATGGCCGGCTTGGATATCTCGGAAAAACGCTTGCCCCAAGATGGTCGTTTTCATATTGAAATCAAAGGTCATCAGATAGATGTGCGTATGTCTACCATGCCCATCTATCACGGCGAGTCTGTGGTGATGCGGCTGTTAGACCAATCGGCTGGCCTCTTGACCCTGAATGAAACCGGGATGCCGCCGCATATTCTCGAGCGGGTACGGCGGCAGATAAAACGCCCCCACGGCATGCTGTTGGTTACAGGTCCTACCGGCTCGGGCAAGACTACGACACTCTATGGCATTCTCAGTGAACTGAATAAGGCTGAGAGCAAGATCATTACCGTGGAAGATCCGGTGGAATACCAACTGCCGCGGATCAACCAGGTGCAGGTCAATCACAAGATAGGCCTGGATTTTTCCAATGTACTGCGCACTACCTTGCGCCAGGACCCCGACATCATAATGGTGGGGGAGATGCGGGATCAGGAAACCGTCGAAATCGGCTTGCGCGGCGCCCTGACAGGTCACTTCGTGCTCTCGACCCTGCACACCAATGATGCAATTACCAGTGCCCTGCGTTTGCTCGATATGGGGGCGGCCAGTTATTTGGTGGCCAGTGCCCTTAGAGTCATTATCGCCCAGCGCCTGGTGCGGCGGGTGTGTAAGAACTGCGCCACCGATTATCAGCCCACGCCGCAGGACAGAGTTTGGCTCCAGAGCATCAGCAAGCGCGACTTTTCCGATGCTAGGTTTAGAGTGGGCACTGGGTGTCAAAGCTGTTCCGGCACCGGCTATCGTGGCCGGATCGGGGTATTTGAACTCCTCGAGCTGGATGAAAACATGATAGAGGCGATGCGCCGCGGGAATCCCCATGAATTTGCCCGCGCCGCCTATGCCAGCGAACAGTTTACCCCTCTGGCTGAATCGGCTCTGGAGTACTTGCACTCGGGCCTGACGACCATAGAAGAGGTTGCCAAACTGGTGGAAGATGTTTCCGAATCTCAAGTGCCGTTGGCGGCCGAGATGATGGAACGGGATGAGGTCTGATTATGCCGCTCTATGCCTATCGGGGCCGAGACGCCCGCGGTGAACCGGTCAAGGGACAGCTGGATGCCGCCTCCGAGAGTGCGGCGGCCGATCTGTTGCTCGCCAGAGCCGTGATCCCGTTGGAACTCAATGAGGTCAAAGCGGGCCGGGATCTCAGCCTCAAGGGCCTACTCAAACGCAGAGTCAGCCTGGAAGAGCTGCAGATCTTCACCCGACAGATGTATTCCCTGACTCGCTCCGGCATTCCTATTCTGCGCGCCATTGCCGGGCTAGCGGAGACCACCCACTCCAAGCGGATGAAAGAAGCGCTGCAGGACGTCTCTGAGCAACTGACCGCCGGGCGGCCGCTGTCATCGGCGATGAACCATCACCCGGATGTGTTCGATTCGCTGTTTGTGGCCATGGTGCATGTGGGTGAGAACACCGGCAAGCTGGAAGATGCCTTCCTACAGCTGTCCGGTTATATCGAGAGAGAGCAGGAAACTCGTCGGCGGATCAAATCCGCCATGCGTTATCCCATGTTTGTTCTATTGGCAGTCGCACTGGCATTGGTGATCCTCAATATCATGGTGATCCCCAAGTTCGCCGAAATGTTTTCCCGCTTCGGTGCCGAATTACCCTGGGCGACCCGGTTGCTTATCGGTACTTCCAACTTGTTTGTCAATTATTGGCCCTTGATGTTGCTGGGGTTGGTCGCAACTGTGCTTGGACTGCGTTATTGGCACAAGACAGAGCAAGGGGAAAAGCAGTGGGATCGCTGGAAACTGCATATTCCGGCGGTGGGTTCCATCATAGAACGCTCGACCCTGGCCCGTTATTGCCGCAGCTTTGCCATGATGCTGAGTGCCGGGGTACCCATGACTCAGGCGCTCAGCTTGGTGGCCGATGCCGTGGATAACAGCTATATGCACGACAGAATCGTCAATATGCGCCGCGGAGTCGAAGCGGGGGAATCCATGCTGAGGGTTTCCAACCAGAGTCAACTGTTTACGCCATTGGTATTGCAGATGGTTGCCGTCGGCGAAGAAACCGGCCGCATAGATCAACTGCTCAACGATGCCGCCGATTTTTATGAGGGTGAGGTAGATTATGATCTCAAGAACCTCACCGCCAGGCTGGAGCCGATCCTGATCGGCATAGTGGCTATCGTGGTGCTGATCCTAGCTCTGGGCATCTATCTGCCGATGTGGGACATGCTGAATGTGGTCAAGGGTGGGCGTTGATGCCAAACCAACACCAGGCAGAGGAAGATCTGCTGCGAACCTTCGCCAAACTGGCCGCGTTGGTGATATTGTTGATCGTTCTGGCGGTGCTGGGCGTCCGTTATTTTTCCGCTGTGGATCAGGTATCGGCCAGAGGCTTACAGCTTGAACACCATAGGTTGCTGAATGTGTTGGCCATGGTGAGGTCCCAGTGGTTGAGTCTGGGGCGCCCGGAGCAGATGTTGCTCGATTGGCAAACCCAGGGGCAGTCACCACCATTAAGCCAATTGACCATGAATCAGGCCGGTTGGCCACAGGCGCCCAGTCGGGATGACAGTGGCTGCGCGGCCCTTTGGCAACAGCTTCTGGGGGGCGTACCGGATAAGGCCGTGATTCAGGCACAATTTATTCAACAGGATCAAAGTTGTCGCTATTTGAGTTCCTCAGGCGAAAGCTTGAACTATCAGTTGGAAAGCGGACGGGTCATTTTTTTGACGGTTAATACAGATTATTGACCGAGGCGGTATTTTCTCTCGATGGAACTGCTAAAATCCATGATAAATGGGTGGAGGAAACCTGGATGAAAAGACAGATACAAGGCTTCTCGTTAATCGAGTTGGTGATAGTGATAGTGATCTTGGGGCTATTGGCCGCGACCGCTATTCCACGTTTTTTAAATGTGACCGATGATGCCGAGGATGCCAGTCTCGAAGGCGTGACAGGTGGCCTGGCCACCGCGGTGAGTTTTGTTCGTTCTCAATGGGAGGTCGATGGTCGCCGCAATACTTCGGTTATCCTCGATGGTACGACTGTGTCTCTGGATACCCGTTTTGGTTATCCCACAGGAGTCAGTAATACTTCGGCTACCGCTATGGATGATGCCAGTTGCCAGCAAGTATTCAACACAGTATTGCAGAGTGCCCCTAAGAATGTGCTCTATACCGCAGATGCCAGGGATCAGCGTTATACCGTCAGAGTCTTGGAAGGCGCAGGTGCCAGCGCCACAGCCATTGATGGTACTGTGGTGACCGGATTGGATCTCTGTGTCTACCATCAAGTGGCGTCTCTGGCCTTGAACCAAAATTCAGGTGTGGCAACTCCCGCGCCGGATTTGACAACGCCTGGCGCCAAAGGGATTACCTATAACCCGGGAACTGGCCAGGTCTTGAGTTTCAACAACTGATTGAATTGTATTTTTTGAACCAAAGGAAAGCGCTATGCAAAGGCAACAAGGTTTCACCCTGATCGAGCTGGTTGTGGTGATCATTATTCTCGGTATCTTGGCGGTGGTAGCAGCGCCTAAGTTTATCAATCTGCAATCCGATGCCAGGGAGTCCACTCTCCAGGGAATGAAGGCGGCACTTCAGGGAGCCAACGCCATGGTGTACTCCAAGGCAGCCATTCAAGGCAAAGAGGGGACTGCGACAGCTTCAATCATCATTGATGATAAAGGTAATGCGGATGCCAGTGATGACATCAGCGCTAACGTTGCGTTTGGCTATATTCAACAGAATCAAGCAGATTTGACTGCAATTCTGGATATTGACGCTGCAGAGTGGGCCATTATTGGAGCGCCTTCAGTTACAACGACACTGAAAGGTGCGGCAATTATTCATCCAGCAGACCTGACACCTTCTGATACTGCTAAATGTTGGGTGGAATATCTCCAATCATCAGCAAAAGGTGCTTTGCCCAGCTACCATGTTGAAAAATCAGGCTGTTAATCCAGAGGAATAAAAATGAATAAACAACAAGGTTTTACGCTAATTGAATTAGTGGTGGTTATTATTATTTTGGGGATCTTGGCTGTCACTGCTGCGCCTAAATTTTTGAATCTACAGTCTGATGCCAGAGCTTCAACGATTAAAGGTTTGGAGGCTGCTATCAAAGGAGCTGATACTTTGGTTAACTCCAAATCCTTGATTGCTGGCAATGAAAAAGTTGCTTCGGGCACTTCGCCTGCTCCGAGTATAACTGTGGATGCAGGTAACTCTGTATTGTTGAACTATGGGCATGCACTTCCTCAATGGACGGGCTCTTTAGCCAATGCATTGGACATCAATGCTTCTGATAAAGGTACATCAAGCGAATGGCTTTATGTTGAAGATTCTAAAGCCAAAACGATTTACTTTTATCCCCAGGGAAGTAACAGCCCCAAGGCCGCGAATGAGCCTGGGACTTGCTATGTTGAATACATCAACAATCTTACCTCATATGGTCCAATTACTGTGAATGCAGTTACTACAGGCTGCTGATAGCCCGTAGCTGAAAAGGCCTGCCAAGCAGGCCTTTTTTACATCAGGATTCAAACTATTGGGCTTATTTGCCATACTTGAGCGGGTATAGCATTGGCGGGAAATCATATGGCTGCGACTAAGGGGACAGGCACCCGGGGATTTACTCTGGTGGAGTTGGTAGTGACTATCATGTTGCTGGCCATACTTGCCGTCGTGGTGCTGCCCAAATTGGTATCCTCCAGTAGTTACAGTGCCTGGACGCTGCGACAGGAGTTGATTGCCGAGCTGCAAAAGACCCAGATGTTAGCACTCTATAATCCCGACCGCTGTTATCGGCTCACTATCAGCAACAGCGCCTATCAACTCAGCCATTTGACCCAGGATTGCACGAGCGTCATCCGCAGTAATCGCGCCGAAAGCTTGCCGCGCAATACTCAAATACGGCTTCAGAGTAACGGCGCTAACAATTTTCAGATCCAGTTCGATGCTTTAGGCCGCACCAACCTTGCTTGCAATGGCGCCTGTCTCTCCGTGGTCGCCGATGACACCCTGACTATCGCCATAGAGTCCGAGGGCTATATCCATGAAGGCTAAAGCGCGGGGATTCACCCTGATAGAACTAGTGATCGGCATGTTGGTGCTCGGCATTGCCCTAGTGCTGTTGACCAGTGTGTTGTTTCCTCAAAGCGATCATGCGGCGCAGACTCTGCACCGAGTGCGCAGCGCCGAGTTGGCTCAGGCTGTGATCAATGAGATCTGGGGCAAGCGTTATGATGAGCGCAGCGGCGCCAACGGTGGTCTGCCCGCCTGTGACGGTGTGGGTGGCTTCCCCTGTACCCAGGAAACCCATTATGGACCGGATGGCGAGAGCCGGGAGCAGTTTGATGATATCGATGATTATCAAGGTCTTAACGAACAAAGTCTGATGCTTAACTCCAGCCAGAGTTACCAGAGCATTTATCCCGGTTATGGTCTCAGCGTTCGGGTATCCAGTTATCAGGCCAACAGTAAATTGGTGACAGTTACCGTCACCACTCCTGCAGGCGAGGCAATCCGTTACGATGTGCTGAGGAGTAATTTCTGATGCGCTTGGGGCAGGGAAAAGGATTAATACAGACCAAAGGTCTGGGCTCTACCAAGGGTTTTACCTTGGTGGAATTGGTCACTGTGATACTCATTCTGGGCATTCTGGTGGTCGGTGTCAGCAGCTTTATTATCTTTGGTACCCGTATCTTTGTGGATTCGACCGCTATCGACCGAGTGTTGGGCAGCAGCCGTTTCGTGATGGAACGTTTGAACCGTGAGCTGCGTAATGCCGTGCCTTCCAGCCTTAGGCTGCAGTCGAGCTCTCAGCTGCAGTGTTTGGAGTTTGTGCCTATCAGTGCCAGCGGCAGCTATCTGTCATTGCCTTTGGCACCGGATATCCAAGCAGACAATGCCACAGTATTTGCCCCGGCGACGGCGATTTCGGCCGGTGAACAATTGCTGGTTTATCCGCTGACCCATGCAGATATTTATGCCGCAGCCAGCAACAAGCGCCACACCATAGATGAGGTCACGGCCAATGGCTCACTGCTGAGGTTGCGGTTTGCCGCCGCGGTTAACTTCGCCGAAGCCTCACCGGCGAAGCGTTTCTATGTGGCCAAGCAACCCGTCAGCTACTGTTTTTCTCAGGCAGATGGCAGCATTCGCCGTTATAGCCACTATGGATATCGAACCAATCAGCCCTTGCCGGATAGTATGGGGCAAGGAGTTCTAATGGCCGAAGGCTTGAGTAACAATCTGGCCATCGACCCGGCGGTGCAGTTGCTGCCGGCGACTCTGGTCAATAATGCCATAGTGCAGTTGCAGCCGCAGTTTTCTGTGGTTGGTGAAAAATTTCAGTATCAACATCAGGTGCAGGTGATCAATGTTCCCTAGTCGAAATTATCACTATCATATGCAAAGACATCAGCGCGGCAGTGCCCTGGTGATAGCCATCTTTGTGATCCTGGTGATGTCATTGTTGGCCGCGACCTTATTGAGAGTGGGCGGCGATGCCGATGAGGGGGTTAATCTGGAGGTCTGGGGATTGAGGGCATTCAATGCGGCCAATAGTGGCGCCGATGCGGCCTTGGCCCGCCTGTTCCCATTGAGCGGCGGTACGGCAGGCTGCGCCGCAGTAGGCTCAAGCTGGGCGGTACCGGATGTGAGTGGATTTCACGGCTGCAATGTACAGCTCAGTTGCGAGACTTTGAGCCAGGATGCAAGCCCAGATAGCGCTAAACTTTACCGTATTCGCAGTCTGGCCGTGTGCGAGAGCGGCAGTTGCGGCGCGGCAGCGGTAGCAGACAGCCAATGTCTGAGGGTAAGTCGGGTTGTGGAGGTAGAAGCCCGTGAATAGTCGCATACTGCTGTTACTCGGGATCTTGCTTGGCGCTTGGCCTATGACGGCCTTTGCCGTGCCTCTTTGCAGTGATATTTTTACCGATCCGCCTAGTGGTAACCATCTAAATGACGGTTTTGTTCCGCCCCCCAATCTGCCTCCAACGCAGGGGGTGCTGCATTGTCCTTATAACGGCACGTTTTGTAGTCAGCCCCTGGCGGCCGGCGATATTAATTTTAGTCATGGCAGTTTTTTTCATGGCCGCTTTCTGTACCCAACCACGACCACGACCAGGCTCTATTTCGATAGTTTGACTCTGAATAATGCCACCCTGAACCCAGGAGGAAAGGCTGAGAACCTGATCATCTATGTGCGCGGTTCGTTGGATATTACCGGACAAAATACGGTGAATGCCATCATCTATGTGGCAGGCTCGGTCAAAGTAGCCGGTGGGGCTTCCATCAGCGGTGCCATGGCTTCAGGCGGGGCCTTGGACATCAAGGGCAACTCGGATGTAAATATCGACCTCGGTGCCGTCGAAGAGGCCGATTTCGGTGGCATGTGTAGTAATGAGCCAACGCCAGTTTTAGGTTGTTTCAGTGATGACTTCCGGGCGGCTTCGCTGTCGATGGATGACTGGGCTACCAAGGTGCTGGGGTATTCGGTGACGCCGCACATAGTCGATGGCCGTTTGCGTCTGACTCAGGCGCGGGGCAATCAGGCCACTTCCAGCACTTATCAGCGCTTGTTTCCGGCCGAAGGCAACCTGGTCACGGTAGAGTTCGATTATTACTCTTGGTCGCCCCAGAGTGGCACCGGCGGAGATGGGGTGGCGGTGATCCTCTCGGATGCGGCCGTGACGCCGCAGCCGGGCAGTTTCGGTGGCGCCTTGGGGTATGCCCAGCGTAATGATGGTACCCCGGGGTTTGCCGGTGGCTGGCTGGGGGTTGCTCTGGATGAGTACGGTAATTTTTCCAACCCGATCGAAGGGCGTGTGGGTGGGCCGGGTTTTCGGCGTCAATCTGTGTCCATTAGAGGTGCAGAGGCGGGCGCTTATCGTTATCTGAATGGCACCGGGGCTTACATCACCCCCAGGATAGATGTTCGAGGCACTCAGTATCCCGCCCCAGGGCACAGGTATAAGCTTACTCTCGACTCTCGTCGGGTGGGTACCACTATGGTGTCTGTCGAACGAGATATAGGAAACGGCTACCAAAAGTTGGTGGACTCATTCAACGTGCGCCGATTCTGGGGGCAAAGCCGGGTTCCGGAAGATTTTTACCTGTCATTTACCGGCTCTACCGGTGATGCCTACAACAACCATGAGATCGACAATTTCAAGGTTTGTGCCCTGGAGTCAAAACCCGTGGGCGAACAGGTGCATCATTTTGAGTTCGATTACAGCGCCTCACCTTTTACTTGCCGTGCCGAACCCATCACCTTGAGAGCCTGTAAAAATGCCAGTTGTTCGCAACTCTTTACCGGTACAGTCACGGCGAATTTGAGCCCGAATCCTGTCGGCAACGGGCGTTGGTTACCGGCAAGTTCGGTCACCTTCAACGGTGGCAGTACCCAAATTCAATTGCAGAAGTTTGATCTATGGCCGCTGACTCTGGGGGTTTCCTCCTCGACTCCGGCCACCCGCCCCGGTAGTGATACCCTTTGCCGCAGTGGCAATGGTCCCTTGAGTACGGCGGCCTGTCGCCTGAGTTTTGCTTCCAGTGGTTTCATCTTTGAGGTGGCTGATAAGCTGGCCAACAAGCCAGAGACGAGCGTGCTTGTGAAGGCAATGAAGTCTGATGGCACGGCTCAATGTGTGCCGGCCTTTGCCAATACCTACAAGACCCTGGCTTTCTGGAGTGACCCCCTATCGGCGGTTGTCGGTTCCCCCAAGGTGGCGTTGAAGCAGACGGGAGCCTGGCGTTGGCAGGAGATCGGCAATAATCAAACCATAGCCATGCCGTTGACCTTGGCCTTTGACAGCCAGGGGCAGAGCCGAATCGATGTTAACTATCCCGATGCTGGCCGGGTTGAGCTCAATGCCCTTTATCGTGGCAGTAGCAGAGGCGGGGATGCCGGATTGGTGATGCATGGCGCCGATGATTTTGTCAGCTTCCCGTTGGGGTTCTGTGTCGAGGCCGAGCAATACTGTCAGGCGGCTGATGCTTCCTGTGCGCCTTTTCGGCGAGCGCAGGAAAATTTCCCACTCAGCATCAGCGCCAAGGCTTGGTCTGAGTATGGTAATACCAATCTCTGCAATAACCCCACCACACCATCCTATCAGCAGGCAGGTCTCTCCTTATGGCATAAGCTGATTGCCCCGGCATCGGGTCAAGCGGGTGAACTGCAACTGCAGCAGTATGATCATCTGCGCCAGCAAACGCCTGAGAATAATCGGCTTGCTCAAGCGGTCAGTGAGGTTGGGGTGTTTGAGTTTGGGGTCACGGCGCCCTTGCCCTACGAGGGCAGTGTGGCCTTCCCTAGCTTGGTGGGCAGCAGATACTGGCAGGGACCGAGTGGCAAAACTGCAACGCCGGTCGGGCGCTTTGTGCCGGCCTTTTTCCGTGTCGATGACGCTAATTTGCTGCCGGCCTGTTATGGTTTCAGCTATATGGATCAGCCCTTTGATGTCCGTTATAGCGTCAGTGCTCTGTCGCTGGATAGGCAGTTAACCCGAAATTATTTCGGTGACTTTGCCAAGGCTTACAGCCGTTATCAGGCGGCAAATCAACTCGACGGAGTGGCCCTGGATAGTCGGGTTTTCGGTGGAGAGATATTCGCAGATAGCTGGAACCAAGGTCAGGCAGCGTTTCGCGGGCAACTCAAGTTTGCCCGCAAGGGGCCGTTGCAGGCTGATGGACCTTTCCCACTCTTGGATATAGGCCTGGAAGTGCGGGATCCGGACAAGATTGCCAAGTTGCTGGACAGCGATATGCAAAGTAACTTCATTGGTGATTGTGCCGTGGGGGGCAACTGCAGTGCCGTGCGTCTTGGTAGTCAGCAGATGCGCCATGGTCGCCTGGCGCTGGAAAATACCTTTGGCCCGGAAAATCAGACCTTGAATATGGCGGCGCGGACAGAGTATTGGGATGGCAGCGGCTGGCGCCTGAATGACCTGGATAACTGCAGTGTGTTCAATACGTCGCTTGAGTCTCAACTGGATTTGCCGGCACTGGGTTACCAGTTTGAACCCGGACTCAGCGCCGGTCAGTATGTGAGCCGGTTTAGTTATAGCGGTAATTATGTTCGCGCCGAGAGGGGCGAGTTTGAACTTCTGTGGCGGGCACTCGGCAGCTCGGCTTATCGCGGTAAGGTGACGGCTCCTCTCAAGGTGCCCGAATGGTTGCAATGGTACTGGAATTGGAATGGACTCAATGATGGCGCTCTTAGCGACCCCAGAGCCAGCGTCTTCTTTGGCCGCTATCGCGGCAATGACAGGATCATAAGCTGGCGTGAAGTTAACTGAAACCGATTGACAAGAGTGTGAAGCGAATCACTAAAGTGTCAACATGTAGATAATTTAACTTTGTCTTCAACTCACATTGAGCATAATCGACAGCCTCTGCTGTTTTAGGCTGGTTAAATTATGTTGGAAGCGCTTGCGGGTTTGGGGTGGGTCTGGTCTTTAGGACTGATCTTTGCGGTACTTTTTGTCTTGGCATATGAGTTTATCAATGGCTTCCATGACACCGCCAATGCGGTAGCCACTGTGATTTATACCAATGCCATGCCGGCCAGAGGCGCCGTGCTGGCCTCGGCGCTGTTCAATTTCGCCGGGGTGTTGCTGGGAGGGCTCGGCGTAGCTTACGCCATAGTGCATCTGCTGCCAGTCGGGCTCTTGCTGGACATGGATTCATCACAAGGGTTGTTGCTGGTGTTTTCCTTGTTGTTCTCGGCCATCGTCTGGAACTTGGGCACCTGGTTCTTCGGTATTCCAGCCTCCAGTTCTCATACTCTGATTGGTTCCATCATGGGGGTTGGTGGCGCCTATGCCTGGCTTAACGGTCAATCGCCGCTGGATGGAGTCAATACCGGCAAGGCGATAGATATCATGCTCTCCTTGCTCTTGTCTCCAACTCTGGGTTTTATTCTGGCGGCGATTTTGCTGTTGGTAATGAAGCGTATCTGGCGTAAGCCCAAGCTACATCGTACTCCGGCGGAGCAAATGGCGGTCAATGGCAAGAAGCACCCGCCGTTTTGGGCCCGGATTACCTTGATAGCCTCGGCCATGGGGGTCAGTTTTGCCCATGGCTCCAACGATGGTCAGAAGGGTATAGGTCTGGTGATGTTGGTGCTTATCTGCATGGCGCCGGGTTATTTTGCCCTGGACTTGAACAGTCAAAGCTTCGATATGGATAAGGCTCAAGATGCCAACCGGCGCATCATGGCTCTGTATGAGCGCAACCCGCAACTGGTGGCTAACTTGGGTGAGCACGCTGCCGACAGTCGCTGTCAGGACTCGGCCATCGCTTCGATGCAGAGCCTAGATAGGCTCCTTGAACAAGGGAATACGGTTAAAGAGCTGACTCAGGAACAGCGTCGGCAAGCACGGCAGTTGATCCTTTGTATCGATGACAGCACCCGCAAGTTGGCCAAACAGCCATTGCCCGCTGCCGAAGTCAGTCAGTTAAAACACTGGCGTAGTGAGCTCAATGCCATTACCGAATATGCACCACTATGGGTCATAGTGGCCGTTGCCCTGGCACTGGGTTGCGGTACCATGGTGGGCTGGCGCCGGATTGTGCACACGGTTGGCGAGAAAATTGGTAACGGTGGCATGACCTACAGTCAGGGGATTGCCGCGCAGTTGACCGCCGCCGGTTCTATCGGTATCGCCAGTATGACAGGCATGCCGGTATCCACCACCCATATCCTGTCTTCGGCCGTGGCCGGCACCATGGTGGCCAATGGCTCTGGAGTACAGAAAAATACCATCAAACAGATCCTGCTGACCTGGGTACTGACACTGCCTATGACCATAGTTTTGTCGGCCGGGCTCTTTATGCTGGTGCAAACCCTTTTTGCTTGATAAATGCACAAATCATGTCAAGGGATTGGCATGATCCAAGCTTTTGGCAACTTTATTTCAGCGCATTCCGATCTCTTTTACCGAGATATGCTAAAAACCCTCACGGATTAGCGAATGTTAACTCCGTGAGTCTTGTGGAATGCCGGAGGCATTGATAAAGTTAGCTGATTTTCATTTCTTCTGACTCCACAGAATACAGGCTAGTTACATGTTCAAGAAGCTGCGTGGCATTTTTTCTAACGATCTGTCGATCGATTTGGGTACAGCTAACACTCTCATTTATGTTCGTGAAGAAGGCATTGTATTGAATGAGCCTTCCGTGGTCGCCATCCGTGGCGAACGAAGCAGCTCTGGGCAGAAATCCGTGGCCGCCGTCGGTACTGAGGCGAAGCAGATGCTGGGACGTACCCCCGGTAATATTCAGGCCATCCGCCCAATGAAAGATGGGGTTATCGCCGACTTCTACGTGACCGAGAAGATGCTGCAGCACTTTATCAAGCAAGTGCACAACAACAGCTTTTTCCGTCCAAGCCCTCGGGTACTCGTGTGTGTGCCTGTAGGTGCCACTCAGGTTGAACGCCGCGCGATCAAGGAGTCAGCGATGGGCGCCGGCGCCCGTGAGGTTTACCTGATTGAAGAGCCAATGGCAGCCGCCATAGGGGCCGGCCTGCCGGTTTCCGAAGCCACAGGCTCCATGGTGGTGGATATCGGTGGTGGTACCACTGAAGTGGCCATTATCTCGCTCAACGGCGTGGTTTACTCCTCTTCCGTGCGTATTGGTGGTGACAAGTTTGACGATGCCATCATCAACTATGTGCGCCGCAACTACGGCAGCCTGATTGGTGAAGCAACTGCCGAACGCATCAAGCACACAATCGGCACGGCTTATCCAGGTGATGAAGTACTGGAGATTGAAGTGCGCGGCCGTAATCTGGCCGAAGGGGTACCGAGAAGCTTTACCCTGAACAGCAATGAGATCCTCGAAGCGCTGCAAGAGCCGCTGTCGGGCATTGTCAGTGCCGTGATGGTCGCACTGGAGCAGTCGCCTCCAGAGTTGGCGTCCGACATCTCTGAGCGCGGTATGGTGCTCACAGGTGGTGGTGCCTTGCTGCGGGATCTGGACCGTCTGCTGATGCAGGAAACCGGGATCCCTGTAATGGTCGCCGAAGATCCGCTTACCTGTGTGGCCCGCGGCGGCGGTAAAGCACTGGAGATGATCGATATGCACGGTGGTGACCTGTTCTCAGAAGAAAACTAATACTTTCCAGCACAGGCGGTATCTTACCGCCTTAGCTTTTCTATGAAGCCTATTTTTGTTCGCGGTATTTCAAATCAGTTCAGGTTGACTCTGGCAGTGGTCATGTCGGTGATCCTGCTGGTTGCCAATGATCGTCTCGAACCTGCGAGACAGTCGCTGGCATCTTTACTGAGCCCTCTACAGTACCTGGCCAACGTGCCCGGTGAGCTGCTGGATTGGTCTGCCCAGAGTCTGGCGACCCGTGACATGCTGGAGCAGCAAAACAAAGAACTCTTGCGCCAGCAACTGCTGATGAGTGAAAGACTGCAGCGTTTTGAACACCTGCGCCAGGAAAACCAACGCCTGCGTGAACTGCTGGGCTCGCCGGTGCATATGGACTCGCGCAAGATGGTGGCCGAGGTGATGGAAGTGGCCAGCGACCCCTTTCATCATTATGTGGTGATCAACCACGGCAGTCGCAACGGCGTGTTTGTTGGTCAGCCGGTGGTGGATGCCCAGGGGGTTGTCGGCCAAGTGGTGCAGGTCAGCGAACTCACGGCCAGGGTGTTGCTGCTCTCCGACCCCAAACACGGCTTGCCGGTGCGTATTACCCGCAACGATGTGCGCCTGATAGCCAACGGCATAGGCGAGCTCGATGAGATAGAACTCAGACACGTGGCCAAGAGTACCGACATCAAGGTCGGCGATCTGCTGGTGACTTCCGGGCTTGGCAACCGCTTCCCGGAAGGTTATCCGGTGGCGCGGGTGATTTCGGTTTCCCGGGACGATGGCCAGAGTTACCTCAAGGTCACGGCGCAGCCGCTGGCGGCGCTGGACCGAATCCGTTATCTGCTGCTTATCTGGCCTGAAGACCATCCCGGCGCCAAGCCTGAGTCACAAGAGTCGGCTGCAACCGATGCTGACAGTGGAGCCGAATCATGAGCCTGGAAAATGCTAATGGCCGTTTGGCGGTATGGCTGACCCTGCTGCTGGGTATGCTGCTGCAGATCATGCCGGTACCGGAAATGTTCAGCGCCTGGCGCCCCGATTGGTTGGTGCTGGTGATGATCTATTGGGCCGTGGCACTGCCCCACAGATACAATATTCTCACCGCCTGGGTGTTGGGGGTGCTACTGGATATTCTACTGGGGGCAACCCTGGGGATCCGCGCACTGGCCATTTCCCTGGTGATCTATGTGGTGGTACTGCACTTTCAGAAGTTGCGTAACTTCCCCATGTGGCAGCAGTCTTTGGTGATCGCCAGCCTGATCTGCTTCTATCATCTGATTATTTTCTGGGCCCAGTTTGTGGTATCAGGGGCGCATTTTACCATGGAGCTATTCCTGCCTTCCCTGTCCAGCCTGGTTATTTGGCCCTGGGTCTTCTGGATACTGCGCCGCATCAGGCGCCACTACAAGGTACGTTAATATGCCGCTGATTTTGGCCTCAGCCTCCCCCAGACGCCGCGAGCTTTTGGCGCAGCTGGCACTGGGAAATCCGAACTTTGGTTTTGAGATCCTGCCCGCCGATATCGACGAGAGTCATCAAGCCGGGGAAACCCCGGAGCAGTTTGTCAGCCGCTTGGCCGAAGAGAAGGCGGCAGCGGGTTTAGCCCTGTGGCGCGGGAACCCTGAACATCAGCAAGGGTCTGATACTCTAGTGCTGGGCTCAGATACTATAGTGGTATTGGGCGACAGAATTTTGGGTAAACCCGTGGACAAGGCCGATGCCTGCGCCATGCTCAAGAGCCTGAGTGGTCGCAGTCATCAGGTGATGACCGCCGTGGCCTTGACCGATGGCAAGCGCACAGAGGCGGCTCTGGTGGTCACCCAGGTGTACTTCTGCGACTTGAGTGATGCCGATATTCAGGCCTATGTTGCCTCGGGCGAGCCCATGGACAAAGCGGGAGCCTATGGCATTCAAGGGCTGGGTGGCAGCTTTGTCGCCAAGATTGAAGGCAGTTATTCGGCGGTAGTGGGCCTGCCCATGGCTGAAACCCGGTCGCTGTTGCACAAGGCCGGTTGTTTGTAAGCTCGCTTACACAAACTGACGAATTTTTAGCAGCTTTAACGCCCGCCAGCCGATAAAATCAATGAATTAACATCCAACAAGGGTAAATCGTGAATACCAGTCGCACAGTCAATAGCAAGGCTCCGCGGAAGATGGGGTCAGAACTGCTGATCAATGTGACGCCCACGGAAGCGCGAGTCGCATTGGTAGAACACGGTGTCCTGCAGGAAGTGCATATCGAGCGGCGTATGAAGCGCGGCTTGGTGGGCAATATCTACAAGGGCAAGATCAGTCGGGTTTTGCCCGGGATGCAGGCGGCATTCGTCGATATCGGCCTGGAAAAGGCGGCCTTTCTGCATGCCTCGGACATAGTGCCGCACACAGAGTGTGTTGCCGATGTGGAAAAGGGCAACTTCGTGGTGCGTGATATTGCCGAGCTGGTACGTCAGGGCCAGGACATCATGGTGCAGGTGGTCAAAGACCCCCTTGGCACCAAAGGCGCGCGGCTGACCACGGATATTACCCTGCCTTCCCGTTACCTGGTGTTTATGCCGGGCTCAAGCCATGTGGGCGTTTCCCAGCGAATAGACTCCGAAGAGGAGCGGGCGCGGCTGAAGAAGATTACCCTGCCTTTTGTCGACGATGACGGCGGCTTTATCATTCGCACCGCGGCCGAAGGCATAGGTGAAGATGAACTGGCGCAGGATGCCGCTTTCCTGCGGCGGGTGTGGGCCAAGGTCAGCGAGCGGCGCAAAAGGCCCAAGGCCACGCTGTTGTATCAGGACTTGGCCTTGCCGGTGCGAATTGTCAGGGACTTTGTCGGTGCCGAGCTCGATCGCATTCAGGTGGACTCGGGCCACACCTTCGAGGAGCTGCTGCATTTCGCCCAGGAGTTTATGCCGGACATTGCCGATAAGATAGAACACTACAGTGGCCCGGCGCCGATTTTCGATCTCTACGATGTGGAGAATGAGATTCAGCGGGCGCTGGAGCGTAAGGTGGAACTCAAATCCGGCGGCTATTTGATCATCGACCAGACAGAAGCCATGACCACTGTGGACATTAACACAGGAGCCTTTGTCGGCCACCGTAACCTCGAAGAAACCATATTCAACACCAACCTGGAAGCGACCCAGGCGATTGCCCGTCAGCTGCGGCTGCGTAATCTCGGCGGCATTATCATTATCGACTTTATCGATATGCTGCAGGATGAGCACAAACAAAGGGTGCTCAACAGCCTAGCCACGGCACTGGCCAATGACAGGGTCAAAACCAATATCTCAGGTTTCTCTGGCCTCGGCCTGGTGGAAATGACCCGCAAGCGTACCCGCGAGAGCCTGGAGCATGTGCTTTGTGGCGAGTGTCCTGCCTGCCGTGGTACCGGCTCGATGAAGACAGTGGATACCGTCTCCTTTGAGATCTTCCGCGAGATCATCCGTCTCAACCGCACCTATGATGCCGATGAATTCCTGATTTACTGTGCCCCTGCGGTGCACGCCTGCCTGTCCGATGACGAGAACCACCTGGTGGCCGAGCTCGAAGTCTATATCGGCAAGCGTATTCGCATTCACTGCGAGCCCATGTATGTGCAGAGTAAATATGATGTGGTGATGGTCTAGTGCGGCTGTCTTTTTGCCCTCGAACCTTCGGCCGCTATTGCTGGCGCACCTTGGCCGTGACCTTGGTGCTGTTCGCCTTGATGGTGAGTCTCATCCGCGGACTGTTGCCGCAACTGGATGAAGCCAAGCAACAACTGGCCGACTATGTCGAGCGCGAATATGGCGTCGAGGTCAAGATAGGCAGTCTGTCGGCCCGTTGGCAGGCCTTCGGCCCGGCGCTGACGGTTGAGGACTTGGTGTTGCCGCCGCAGGAGCGTTTGCCGGTGACACTCATGATCGACAAGGTCGATGTCAAATTGGATTTCTGGCAGAGTCTGATTACCGCCAGCCCGCAAGTGGAAGACGTGATCTTCGACGGGGTGCAACTGGCGCTGGATCTGGATCATCTGGGGCAAAAATCGACCGCGACTCTTGATACTGAAAGTAAACCTGCCCCAGCCACCAATATTGACTGGCTCTATGCCTTGCTGCTGGAGCAGTTGGACCGTTTCTCTATTCGCGATGCCAGTGTGCAGCTGCTGTCCAGCAACCATGATTATCGCCCCATTCATCTGCGGGACCTCAGTTGGCGCAATAAGGGATCGCTGCATCAGGGCCGCGGCGCCCTCTATCTGGATGAGCTGGCAACGGCGACCGAACAACTCACTCTCAGGCTGGATCTCAAGGGCGATGGCTACAAGCCAGATAGTATCAAGGGCCAGGCCTATCTGCAGGCGCAGTCGCTGGATCTCGGCAAGTGGGCCTCACGCCAACCCAATCCTTATAACCCACAGACCAAGTTGCCGCTGGAAGGAGTGGTTAACTTGGAGGCCTGGGTCGGATTTGCCAATCGCAGTCTGGAATCCGGGGTGATCAAGCTGTTGCCCAGTTGGCTGCGCTGGTCGCTCAGAGACGAGCCTCAAAAGTTTGCCATAGACGGCGGTGTGATAGCCTGGCAGCCCATAGCCGATGGCTGGCGCCTGGACAGCAGCGAGCTCAAGCTGGCAACCAATGACAAGCCCTGGCCCAAGCTGGAGTTTCACGCCATGGAGACCGCCGGGGTGCTTTACGGCAAACTCAATGAATTACAACTCGATGGTCTGATGCCGCTGTTGCCGCTGATTCCCGGCATGCCCTTGGACGGCTTGCATACTTGGCAGCAGCTCAGGCCTCAGGGCAAGCTCGGGCCTTTGGCCCTCTATCGCCCCAAGGACGGTGAACTGCAAGCCAAAGTGACGCTGGAGCGGGTTAGCTGGCAAGCTGCCGAGTCCATTCCCGGCAGCACACCAATCGATCTTTCTCTGGGGTGGCGGGACAACTTCCTCAGTGCGGCACTGCCTACCCAGGACTATAAACTGGACTTTGGCGACGGTTTCAAGGCGCCGCTCAGTTTTCGCGCCGATGCCTTTGAGCTGGGCTTCTCGCTCGATAGTCAGGCGCTGATGCTGCCGGCACTGCATCTGGGCAATGACGACATCAGCCTGGACGCCTCTATGCGTTTGCTGCTGGCCGACAAGCCGCACCTGGCGCTGTCTTCCCGGGTCAAACTGCTCAACGCCGCCAATGCCGGGCGTTATTTCCCGCGCCATGCCATGGGTGAGTCACTGGCCGATTATCTGGAAGGCGCCATCAAGGCCGGTCGCAGCGATGATGCCGCCGTGGTCTGGCATGGTGAGTTGGCCGGATTTCCCTATCAGGATCATTCCGGGGTATTTCAGGCCGGTTTCAATCTGACCCACGCCGAATATGCCTTCCAGCCGGATTGGCCGGCGGTGACCGACTTGAGTCTCAAGGCGCTATTTGAAAATGCCCGGATGGATCTCTGGGTTAACAAGGGCAAGCTTTTGAATGTGGCGGCCGATGGCGCCCATGTCTATATCCCCAAGATGGATCACCAGAGTCTGCTGCGGGTCGAGGCGCAACTGGCGACTCAAGGGCAGGATGCCACCGAGGTGTTGCAGCGCTCGCCGCTTAAAGACAGTGTCGGTATCACCCTGGATGTGGTGCAGGTTCAGGGGCCTGTTAGCGGCAAGCTGGATCTCAGTATTCCGCTCTATGACGGTGAAGAGGCGCAGATCCTGGGTGATGTCCAGTTTGCCGGGGTGCCGATTTATATTCGTGAGCCCGGGGTGCTGCTGGATAAGGTCAGCGGCAAGGTGAGTTTTCATAACGAGGTGGTCAAGGGCGAAGGCTTGAGTGCCAGCCTGTTCGGCCAGCCGTTGCAGTTTGGTTTTGATACCGGCAAGGTCAACCAGAATATGGGGCTCAATGCCAGGCTCAAGGGCCAGTGGAACCTCGCCAACTTGCCGTCCGAGCTGGACAATCCTTTAAGCGATTTTTATCAGGGCGCGTTGGATTGGCAGGGGAATCTGAAGCTGATCTTTGATGAGATAGGCTATCGAATTCAAGCTAATGTTAATGCCGATCTCAAGCAGACGGAGTTGCTGCTGCCGCCGCCTTATCAAAAGGCGCCCGGGCAGGCGCTGACGCTCAAGGCCGAGCTGCTTGGTGACAACAAGACCAGCTCCCTGGGCGTGCGTCTGGGGGATAAGGCCGAATTCTGGGGTGGCTTTGATGCCGACTCAGGTAAGGGCCTGAAACACTATGACCTGCTGCTGGGGCGCCTCTATCGCAGCGGCGATCAGTTGCAAAAACAGGATGGTCACTTACGGCTGGCCCTGGATGAGGTGGATTTTGCCCAGTGGCAGCCGCTGATCAACGCCTTTATCGGCGGTGGCAATCATGACAAACAGGCTGCAGCCGAGAGCCAAACAGCAGTTCAAGCCGTGACTCAAGCTAAGACCCAGGCTAAGACCCAGGCTGAGACTCAAACCGAGAGCACGGCCGGTACCACAAGCATTGCAGCAGATAAAGCTTTTTTCCCGCCGCTCAAGGGGATAGAGGCCAGAGTGAAGCAGCTTGAGCTATTGGGGCAGCGCTTTACCGAGTTGCAACTCAGTGCCCGCCCCGGAGAGCATGCCTGGCAGATAGAGGGACTGTCACCGGAGTTTTCCGGTCGGGTAGAGATCTACCCGGATTGGTACAGCCAAGGATTGAAGCTGGTGGCCTCGCGCCTGTATCTGAATCCAATAGCGGCTGAGCCTGAGTCCAAAGCGCAATCCGAGCCCGAGCCTGAAACCAATCTGCCTCAGGGCAGTGACCTGCCGCCGCTGGCGGTGGAGGTGGATGATTTCCGCTATCAGGATATGGCGCTGGGGCGTTTGTTGTTGCAGGCTAACCCGTCGGCGACGGGCTATCAGATCCAGACTCTGGCGCTCAGCAGCGATGATGCCAATTTGCAGGGCAAGGGGGAATGGCTGAGCCATGACGGTAACAATCGGACCCAGGTCGAACTCAATCTCAAGGGAGATAAATTTGATCTGTTGGCTACTCGCTTGGGACTGGATCCCGGCGTGAAAGACTCGCCGCTGGAGGTCAAGGCCGAGCTCAATTGGCAGGGGGCGCCATCGGAATTCAATCTGGAGAGTCTCAGCGGTAAAGTACGTTTCGATTTCGGCAAGGGGCATATCGAACAGCTCAGTGACAAGGGGGCGCGGATCTTCTCCCTGTTCAGTCTGGACTCGCTGTTACGCAAGTTGTCACTGGACTTTACCGATGTGTTTGGCAAGGGCCTGTATTACAACTCCTTTGGTGGCGATCTGACCCTGGAGAACGGGGTGCTCAAGACCACCAATACCGAGATGGACGCCATTGCCGGGAACATGAAGGTGCGCGGCTATACAGATCTGGTTACCGAGAGCCTCAACTATGATATTCGCTTTGTGCCGCAACTGGCCTCCAGCGTGCCGACTGTTGTGCTGCTCAGTACCAGCGCCTGGACCATGGGCCTGGGGGCTTTTGCCCTGACCAAGGTGCTGGAACCTGTGATTGAGATTATTTCAGAGATACGTTTCCGCTTGACCGGCACCATGTCAGACCCCAAGCTGGAAGAGTTGGAGCGAAAGAGTAAAGAGATAGAGATCCCTGAGTCTGTACTGCCACGGCAACCCAAGTCGGCGCCTGGGAAAGGACAGACTCAAGTGCAGGACGATGAGCCTGCGGCCACGGATGCAGGCCAAGGCGATCAAGCCAAGGGCAACAAAGCCAAAGTGCTTAATAGCGACCAAGAGAGGGCTGTTGAAGAGGGTGGCGGCGCTGAGGCTGAAAAACCTTTGCCTCAAGCCGATAAAGTCACGCCGCTGCCGCTCAAATCGCCGAGTGAACCCAAGACAGAAGTGCCAGTGAAACAGGAAGTCGAACATGCAAGTCAGTCTGCTACAGTGTCAGAGTTGCCGCGAGCCGGAACAGAACCTGCAATTTATCGTCTCGCAGCTTGAGACTCTTCCCCGCCAAGATAATGAACCCCAACTCGTGGTGCTGCCCGAGTGCAGCCTGCTGTTCGGTGGCCATGAGAGCATGCAGCTGGCCTGGGCCGGTGAGCCTGGGCAAAGCCCGCTCAAACGGCAACTGGCCGAACTTGCCACCCAATTTCAGGTATTCCTGCTGGCCGGCTCTATTCCGGTAGCCAGTGGCGATGGCCGGGTTTACAGCCGCTGTTATCTATTTAATGATCAGGGGCAGGTACTCGGCGACTACGACAAGCTGCATCTGTTTGACGCGGAAGTGACCGACGGTACAGGCCAATACCGCGAGAGCGATACTTTTTGCCCGGGTGAGCGGATAAGCGTGGTAGATACCCCTTTTGGCCGCATCGGCCTGGCTATCTGTTATGATCTGCGTTTCCCGGATCTGTTTCGGGCGCTGCGTTTGCAAGGCGCCGAGATCATCGCCTTGCCCTCGGCCTTTACCAAGGTGACAGGCGAGGCGCACTGGGAAGTGTTGCTCAGAGCCAGGGCGATAGAAACCCAGTGTTTTATACTGGCGGCGGCGCAATGGGGCCAGCATAATCAAGGAAGCCGCGAGACCTGGGGCCAGAGCATGATAGTCGACCCCTGGGGACGCATTCTGGCGCAGAAGGCCGAAGGCACAGGCTGGGTGCAGGCGCGTTTGGACAAGGCCGAGTTAGCGCGGGTGCGCAGCGCCATGCCCGTAGAGACACACAATAGATTTTTGCCGCCGCAACTGGGCGACGGTAAGCGGAAATAACCAACAAGGCCACAGGGCCGGATTGAGAGAGACCCAATGCCATTTTTAACCCAAGTGGGACAGAGTTTACTGCAAGAGGGACTGCACCTCGACGATCTGCAAACTTACCTGGAGCGAATCCACCAACACCAGGTGGATTTTTCCGATCTCTATTTTCAGGGCAGCCGTCATGAAACCTGGGTGCTGGAAGATGGCATAGTCAAGGAAGGCAGTTTTCATATTGAGCGTGGTGTCGGTGTCCGAGCCATCAGTGGTGAAAAGACAGGTTTCGCCTACGCCGATGAGATAACCCCCAAAGCCTTGGCTGCCGCCGCCGATGCCGCCAGAGGCATAGCCCAGACTGGGGGCAGCTATCAAACTCAGGCCTGGAAGCGCCGCGGCGCCAAGGCGCTGTATCTGAGTGAAGATCCGATAGCGGCACTGGAAGAGGGCCGTAAAATCGCCCTGCTCAAGGAAGCGGATGCCTATATCCGCAGCCTGGATAGCCGCATCATTCAAGTGGTGGTCAGCCTGGCCGGGGTGCATGAAGAGATACTGGTGGCTGCCAGCGATGGTACTCTGGCGGCGGATATCCGGCCGCTGGTTCGCTTCAACTGCTCGGTGATCCTCGAAGAAAACGGCCGCCGTGAACGGGGCGGCGCCGGTGGCGGTGGTCGTCACCACTATCAAACCCTGATGGCTGCCGCTGATGACGGCCTGCCCATGTGTTTTGCCTTTGCCCGCGAGGCCGTGCGTCAGGCGCAGGTTAACCTACAGGCGATAGACGCCCCCGCCGGTGAAATGCCTGTGGTTCTGGGCGCAGGTTGGCCTGGAGTCTTGTTGCATGAAGCGGTTGGCCACGGCCTGGAAGGTGACTTCAACCGTAAGGGCAGCAGCGCCTTCAGCGGTAAGATTGGCCAGCAGGTGGCCTCCAAGTTGGTCACTGTGGTGGACGATGGCACGCTGGAAAACCGCCGTGGCTCGCTGACCATAGATGATGAAGGTACCCCGGCGCACAAGACAGTGTTGATTGAGAACGGCATGCTCAAGGGCTATATGCAGGACAAACTCAATGCCCGCTTGATGGGACAAAAGCCCACCGGGAATGGCCGCCGCGAATCATACGCTCACTTGCCTATGCCGCGGATGACCAACACCTATATGCTGGCCGGTGAGTCGGCGCCTGCCGATATTATCAAGTCGGTGAAAAAAGGCCTCTACGCCCCCAACTTCGGTGGCGGTCAGGTGGATATCACCTCGGGTAAGTTTGTGTTCTCGGCCTCTGAAGCCTACCTGATTGAAAACGGCGAGATCACCAGTCCGGTGAAGGGCGCGACCCTGATAGGCAACGGCCCGGAAGCCATGGGGCAGATCTCCATGGTGGGCACAGATCTTGAACTCGACAAAGGCGTCGGCGTTTGCGGTAAAGACGGCCAGAGTGTCCCGGTCGGGGTTGGGCAGCCAACGCTTAAACTGGACCGCCTGACGGTCGGTGGCACAGCCTGAGAAATGCTGTCGAATCCTTGATTCGGCAGCTGAGTTTAGCGCTGGTTCCTGCATTGCTCTTGGCAAAGTGATAGCCGCTGTGGCGGCAGAAAGTCCCGGAGCAAATGCATCCCTATTAATCTAAATCGTTGGTGATCTTTGCAGAAACAGGCTTAAGCCTGCCGCAGGCAGGCCTGGCAAGGACAATTCTGCATGAACCTCCGAAAGTGAGCGTCTCAGAGAGTCTCATTTTCAAAAATCCGTCGTTATTTATCAGAGACTGACACCCTGCAGCGGGCTTTCTTGCAGCTCAGAAAGTGTTTAGGATGCCCTGTATATTGTGACTGAATTGAATAAAAAGGGAATTATCTGGGGATTCCTTAGAACAGGGCGTTATGTGAAAATTCTCCTGAAGCCGTTGTTAGCTCTAAGTAAAGGTATTAGATAGTGAAAGATACAATGCTCAAATTAGCGTACTTTACGCAGCATATAACTTTGAATAAAAATGATTACGAATACATAGGGGAAGACGAGCTTAGCGTTGTCTTTCGCTACAATAATAGTGTCCTTTGCCGCCCCTATATTTATTTTCGACCAATAAATATGAGTGGTTCTTTTTTGAACGAACGTGAATTTATAGAGACCATATTCGAATGCTACGAGGGGCATGTTGCAATTGTCTCTCAAACTTTTACCGAGCTTGAAGACAGATTTCAGGTAGTTACACGCTATTGTATGGTTCTTGACGATAGCAATAATGGTGAATTTTCGGGATGTGAGTTTACTTATACGCAAGATAGCGACAACATTTTTAAGTACCAAGTCGAAAACTCCATAACGCCTGAAAATGAATGTTGTACACCTTTGAACCCTCTTAAGCTCTCCGTAAATGGAACGCTAGAGTGTGAGGTTGTGGAAGAACCGTTAGTAGGTTCTGTTCTCTGCCCATCGAAAAGATAGCGAAAAGATAGGACGCCGAAAAGATAGGACAGCCATATCTTTTTGATGTTTCACACAGCCTAGACTAGGTATTTGAAATACCGATCAAAGCTCAGTCGAGGTTGGTTATGACCACTGCCCGTCGCCAGTTGATAGATGCTGAAAGTACGCCCTTTTACCACGTGATTAACCGTTGCGTAGAAGGGCATTTTTGTGTGGTGAAGATGCTCTGTCGGGGCGCAGTTACCAGCATAGACGTGGCTGGATAGTGGATAAAATCAGGCAGTTGTTTGCGCTTATGCGGTCATGAGTAATCACTACCATTTGGTGCTGGCATCCAAATTCATCCACGGATAAGGTCTGCTCGCCATCCTTGGCTCACGCCCATAGCCCATTCGCCGCTGGCTACTTTATTTGCGCTAACAGGCTCTCGGCAACATCCAAGGGGAACAGCGCAATTCTGTAAGTCTAAATTCGTGAGTTTAGGATGTGTGTCTATTCCTCGGTGCAGGTTCGCCGATACGACTGCTCGGCTTAAAGTCTGGAAACTGCTGCTATACGTAGCAGATTAGCTAAAGATCTGGGTGTGTATAACCCAGTCTCATACTTGGCGAGATAATCGTCGGCAAGCTTCACTCTTAGTGTTAGTTTCAATACAGCTTAAAAAAGACTAGGATCCAGTGGCTTGTCAGGTTTTTTAACCTTTGTTTCCGCGGAATTTGGCTGTCTTGCGCCGCCGCGCAGCAAGGTTAACTGGTGGCCGACAAGCGAGGATGATATCCTTTTTGCTCAGGAATTAGAGTTTTTACTCTAGGGGTGTAGATGAAATTGACCAAATTTGCCTGGTTGCTGTTGTGGCCGCTGGCGGCTCAGCCTGCGTTTGCCGCAGACTATAGTTTTGCCTCGGCCTGGCAACAGTTGCTGGAGGTGAGCGACAAGCTGGCGGCCGAAGGCCAGGAAGTCAGCCGCGCCGAGGCGCAGCAAGAGGCCGGGCGCGACCTTAATCTGCCATCGCTCAACATCAACGGCAGCTATACCAGGCTGGAAAAACCGATAGAGCTGGATCTGCGCGATCTCAATCCACTCGCCTCTATGGATCCCGCCACTCTGCCACCGGCCATAGGTGGCATTATCGGCTCGCTTCCCGGCTCCATGTTTGTGACTCCTTTTACCGAGCAGGATGTGTTCCGAGCCAGCTTACAGGCGATGTGGCCGATTTATACCGGTGGCCAGATCTCTGCCGCTCAAGGCATTCAGGCGGCTCAGGTCGCTGAGAAGAAGCAGCAACTGGAGTTGGCGCGGCGTGAGCTGTTTACCACACTGGTAGACAGATACTATGCCGTCACTGTGACCCAGGCTTTGGTGCAGACCCAGGCTCAGCTGGTGGCATCGCTGGAAAAGCATTACAGCCACGCTGAAAAACTGGAACAACAGGGGCAGATCGCCAGAGTCGAGCGCCTCAATGCCCAGGTGGCACTGGATCAGGCCAAGGTCGACCTCGGCAGTGCCAAACGCCGCCATGAGATGGCGCTGATAGCCCTGTCACGCCTGCTGCACCAGACTGATATCGCCACCAAGTCACCGCTGTTTATGGTGCCAAATTCCCCTTCATTGCCGCAATTGACTGAGCTGACACTGAAGCAGCATCCAGCCTTGCGCTTGCTGGAAGCGAAAGAGACCCAGGCTCAGGGCCTGGTCGATATGGAAAAGGGAAAATACTTCCCCACGGTTTTCCTCTACGGTAATTACACCCTCTATGAAGACGACAGTCTGTTTTCTAAGGTCGAACCCGACTGGATGGTAGGCGTCGGGGTCAAGGTGCCGCTGCTGTCCCGTGATGGTCGCAGTGGCAAGGTGCAGGCGGCCAAGAGCGCCCTGCTGCAGGCCAGATACACCAAGGCACAAACCCGTCAGGATCTCAGCCTGTTGGTGGATCAGAGCTATCGCCAACTGCTGCAGGCCGAAGAGGAGGTCAATGCCTTGAACAGTTCTCTGGCGCTGGCAGAGGAAAACCTCAAGCTGCGGGAACTGGCTTTCAATCAAGGGCTGTCTACCTCTATCGACAGGGTGGACGCCGAGCTCAAGCTCAGTGCCGTACGCACCAAGCAGTTGGCGGCTCAATATCGTTATGTTCAGGCCTATGCCCGCTTGATGGCGGTCAGTGGCCAGTTGGATGAATTTATCGGACGCAGTGACAAGCAGGAGATACAGGATGCGGGTTAATCCTTTAGTGGCCATAGTGGCCCTGGTAACCATAGTGGCGGCGCTGGTATATGGGCTGATCCTGGCTTACTCCCCCAAGCCACAGCTGTTGCAGGGGCAGATAGAGGCCAGGGAATACAATGTGTCTTCCAAGGTGCCGGGCCGGGTAGAGCAGGTGTTGGTGCGCCGCGGAGACAGTGTCAGTGAAGGGGATCTGCTGTTTGCTATCGACAGCCCCGAGCTCAATGCCAAGCTGATGCAGGCCGAGGGTGGCCGCGATGCCGCCAAGGCGATGCAACAGGAAGCCGACAGCGGTGCCCGTAAGCAGCAGGTGGCCGCCTCCCGCGAGCAGTGGCTCAAGGCCAAGGCCGCCAGTGAGCTGGCCAAGACTACCTTCGACCGGGTAGAAAACCTGTTCCGCGATGGCGTACTTGCCCGGCAAAAGCGTGATGAAGCCTTTACCCAATATCAGGCTGCCAAGTATACCGAGCAGGCCGCCTATGCCATGTATCAAATGACCGAAGAGGGCGCCCGGGAAGAAACCAAGGCCGCCGCGGCCGGTAATGCTCGTATGGCCGAAGGCGCGGTGAAAGAGGTCAGTGCCATACTCGCCGACAGCCAGATGCGCGCGCCCAAGGGCGGTGAAATCACTGAGGTGCTGTTGCAGGTGGGCGAGCTGGCACCCAGTGGCTTTCCTGTGGTCAGTTTGGTGGATATGACAGATGCCTGGGCCGTGTTTCAGGTGCGTGAGGATCAGCTCAAGCAGTTCAAGAAGGGCGAGCGTATGACCCTGACACTGCCGGCGCTGCAACGCAGTGTCGAGTTTGAGGTCAGCCACATCAGTGTGCTGGGCGACTTCGCCACTTGGCGGGCGACCGAGAGTGGCCACGACTTTGATATGCGTACCTTTGAAGTGGAGCTCAGGCCGCTGGAGCCGGTGGCCGATCTGCGAGTGGGCATGTCAGTATTACTTGAAAAGTCTTGATTATGAAGAAGTTGCTTCGGCGAGAGTGGCAGGCTGTCTGGCGCGATCCCTGGCAGCTGGCACTGATAAGCTATCTGCCGCTTATCGGTGTGCTCTGTCTTTGGTGGTTGTTCTCCGCCGGGTTGCCCAGGCAGTTGCCGGTGGCGCTGGTGGATCAGGATAACTCCAGCCTCAGTCGTGAGCTTGGGCGTCATCTTGAGGCTAATCCTGTCACCGCCCCCAGGCGCTATCTAGCGCTGGACGAGGCGGTCGAGGCGATGCGCCGCGGTGAGGTCTATGCCTTGGTCATCTTGCCCTATGGCCTGAAACAGGAACTGCTGACCGGGCACACTCCCACCATAGATTTACGTTACAACGGCCAGTTTTTGCTGGTGGGCAAGCTGCTGGCCAGTCAGTTGCAGCTGACCCTAGCCGATGGTTTGCAGCAGGTGGCCAGGCTCAAGCAACTAGCGGCCGGTGTCAATCCGTCCCAGGTTGAGGTGCGTCTCAGCCCTGTGAGCACCCAAACTACGGCGCTGTTCAACCGCAATAACAACTATGTCGGCTTCCTGGTGCCGCCAGTGCTGATAGCTTTGTGGCAGTTATTTGCCATGCTGGCCTTTGCCGGCAGTCTCAACCGTGAGCTGCGCCAGGATACCTTGGGCGAATGCTTCCGCCTGGGTATGCCCTCCGTGCTTTTGAGTAAGTTTATGGTCAACGGCGCCTTTATGCTGCTACACGGCGGCTTTATTTTGGTGTTGCTGTATCAGCTGCTGGGGCTGCCGATTGCCGGGCAACTCCTGTGGCTGCTGCCGATGCAACTCTTGATGTTGATGGGCGTTTGGCTCTGGGTGCAGGGGATTTTCTTTATGCTAGCCGACTGCGCCAGGGTGATCAGCTTTTGCACCGCGCTGTTTGCACCCGCCTTTGCCTTTATGGGCATTACCTTCCCGACCGGAGAAATGCCGCTGCTGGCGCAGTGGTGGCGTCTGTTGATGCCATCAAGCCACTATATAGAGTCGCATGTGGCGTTGGTGAGCTATGGCGCCGGGCCGATCAGCTTGCTGCCTCAGGCGCTGGGTTATCTCGGCTTTCTGCTGCTGTTGATCCCCAGCTGGTTCTTCGCCCGTCGTTATGCCAGGGTGCTGCAGTCGCAGTTGCCGCTTGAGGAGAGGTTATGACAGCCAAGTCCCTTTCGTTATGGCAGTTGATCTGGTTGGATTTACGCGCCTTGGTGCGTGACAAGGCGATCTCTTTGACCCTGTTTGGCGGCGTGCTCTTCTATGCCGTGCTCTATCCCTTGCCCTATCTGCATCAAGTACCCACAGAGCAGCAGTTGGTGGTGGTGGATCACGATAACTCTTCGCTGTCACGGCGGCTTATCCGTCACGCCGATGCCAGTGCCCGTATTCAGGTTGTCGGCCGGGTCGGCTCCATCGACGAAGCCAAGGCCTGGATCACCGATGGCCGCGCCCATGGTTTATTGGTGATCCCGTTTGATTTTCGCCGCGATCTGTTGCTGGGACGGGGCGCGACCTTGAGCTTCGGCGGTGATGCCAGTTACTTCCTGATCTATTCCGCTGTGGTAGAAGGTTTGGTGAGTGCCGGTATGGATGCCGGCAAGCAAATCCAGCTCAAGGGACTATTGGCCTCGGGCCAGAGCCCTGAGGCCGCCGCTCAGAGTCTGGCGCCGATTAAACTCAATGCCGTGCCCGCGTTTAATAAAGGTTTGGGTTATACCCCCTATGTGGTGCCAGGCTTGTTTCTGCTGATTTTGCACCAGACCTTACTGATAGGCGCAGGCATACTCGGCGCCGGGCAATGGCGTCAGCCGGGCTATTGGAACCGGGTCAGCCCCTTGATGCTGGTCAGTGCGCGGGTGTTGGCCTTCAGTCTGCTCTATTGTTTGTTCAGTGCGCTCTATATTGGCTGGTGTTACTACGCCTATCAGGTGAGTCTACAGGCGAGTCTGGGGCAGGTGTTGTTGCTGATGTTGCCTTTTCTACTGACCACGGCCAGCGCCGGGGTAGCGCTCAGTTGCCTGTTTGTGCGGCGCGAGTTGCCGACCCAGGTGATACTCTTGGTTTCTATGCCTATTCTGTTTGTCAGCGGCTTTGTCTGGCCCTTGGCACTGATCCCTGAGCCCTTGGTGTGGCTGTCGCAGGTGATCCCGGCGGTACCGGCGATTATGGGAATGTTGCAGTTGAATCAGATGGGAGCCGAGTGGGCAGCCATAGCCCCCAAATGGTTACACTTGTGGGGGCTATTGTTGCTGTTCTTCCCTCTGGCGGTTTGGGGCGTTAGTTGGCGTCGGCGTCAGCTGCCAGCAGCGGCGCACTGACCCGCTTCAGCACCCCACTGGCTTTGGCTAGTACCAGCCCGTAGTTGGTGATGGCAACACCGCGGCGGCGACATTCGAGAATGCGCCGCTGCATCTCTGCCCGACCCAACATACAGGCGCCACAATGGACTACCAGTTTGTAGCGTTCCAAATCGGCCGGAAAGTCATGGCCGGCACAGACGCTGAACTGCAACTGCTTGCCGGTCAATTTGCCGATGGCCGCCGGGATCTTCACTCTACCTATATCTTCATCCTGCACCTCATGGCTACAGGCTTCGGCGATCAATACCCGATCGCCATCCTCAAGCCTTTCGAGCATCTCGGCGCCTTGCAGCTGGGCCGGTAGATCGCCCTTGGCCCGGGCAAACAGGGTGGAGAAGGTGGTCAGCGGAATGCTGTCGGGTACCTGAGCGGCCACTTGTCTCACCGCCTGGGCATCGGTCACTACCAGTGCCGGTGGCGTGGGCATGGCGGCTAAGGCTGTGGCCAGCTCAGACTCACGGCAGATGCTGGCGATGGCACCGTTATCCAGCGCTTCTCTGAGAACCTGCACCTGAGGCAAAATCAATCTGCCCTTGGGGGCGGCTGAATCTATCGGGGCGACCAGCAGCAGCTGCTCTCCGGTGCGGTAACAGTCGGCGGCCAGCACGGGATCGCGGCGAAAATCGGCCGGTACCAGTTGAACCAGCTGCTCGACCAAGTCTTCCCGGTGTTTTGCCTCTTGGGTCGACAGGCATAAGAATTTGATGCCTTGGTCGTTGAGCCAGTGTTGATGCTCTGCGGGCAACGGCGCCAGATCTTGCTTGTTCGCTACCACCAGGATCGGCAGCTGCCAGCTTTGCAGCAGCAACAGCCAGTCGCGGTCAAACTCATCCAACCCCTGTTCATCCAGCACATAGACGGCGATATCGGCCTGTTGCAACGCCCGGCGACTGGCGGCTATTCGCTGAAGCCCCAGAGCGCCGGTATCGTCCAGTCCGGCGGTATCTATCAGGGTAGCGGGGCCGACCGGATGCAGCTCAAAGGGCTTGCGCACCGCATCTGTAGTGGTGCCCTTGGTCTCAGAGACTATGGCACTCTGTTGGTTGGATAAGTAATTGAGCAGGGAGGATTTCCCGGCGTTGCGACGACCACACAATACTATGTGCAGTCTGACTCCGCGGGGGGCTGCATTGGGGGCCGAATTACACATTAATTTGTCTCCTGGCGTTGCCTCTGTCCGCAGAGCAATGCAAGCCGCGGGCTTTGAGGCTGAGTCTGATATCGGCGAGACGCTGTTCCAGCGGGCAGCCGGAGGCATTCTTGCCGGGGTAAATAAGGTATTTACTGCTGTCTTTCTGTGGCGTGAACGAGGGCATAAGCACATTGCAGCCGCGACTCAGGGAGTCGAGCCTAGCGCCGCTTTGCAGGGCATCCAGGGCGCTGGTGGCTGGTATGTTGGCGCCGGGGTTAAGTAATCTGAGTATGGCGCAGGCCCGTTGGCACTCGAGCACATTGCCGTTGGCCGTGTTTGCCAGCGGGGTTTGTGGATGACTGACGAAGGGACCGACCGCCAACATCTCCAGTTCCATGGCTGAGAGCGCCAACAGGGCGTCAGCCAGGGCATCGCTCTTGCTGCCCGGCAGGCCACAGATAATGCCGCTACCTGTCTCATATCCCAGGCTCTTGAGGGTTTCCAGTAGCCTTAGGCGTTTGTCCAGCACTCTTCCCGGACGCAGGCGGCTATAGAGCTCGGCATCGAGAGTTTCCAGTTTCAACAGATAGCGATCGGCGCCGGCTTCGCGCCAGAGCGCCAGTTCACTGTGGCTGCGTTCACCCAAAGATAGCGTGATGGCCAACTGGCTTTGCTGTTTGATAGTGCTGAGGATGCGGCTTATGCCATCCTGGCGAAAGCGGCTGTCTTCCCCGGATTGCAGCACCAGGGTGCCGATGCCGGCTTTATCTACTTTGAGGGCCGAGTCGATGATTTCCTGGTGGCTGAGCCGGTAACGCTCAATGTCGCGATTGGCGGCTCTCAGGCCACAGTAGTGACAGTCGCAGCGGCAATAACTGGAAAACTCCACTATGCCTCTGAGCCAGATCTCCTGACCGAAGTATTGACGCTTGACCTCATCGGCACGGGCAAACAGCCAGTCATCGGCCTCTCCTGCCAATAACGCCTTGATTTCCAATCTTCCGAGAGTCTCTGCCGGTTTCATGCTTGGACTCCCGCCTGTTTCAGCACTTGTGCCAGCTCATCGGCGTAGCGATACAAGGCCTGTTGCCAGGGTGTGGCAGCGACCTTGGTGCGGCCTTGCATCCGTTGCCATAGGCCCGCCGGTGGCAGCCCCAGCTCGCGGCTGTCCAACTTGAGCCACAATCCCAAAGGCGCCAGATGTGGGCTATGGGCATAGTGGCCGACAAACAGTTGATCATCGAGCAGCAGCAAAGGCGCGCTGGCGGCCAGCTTACTGTTGACTGCCGTCACCTGCTCGGGCCAGGAGGTGGCGAGTTGCTTGCTCCAATGCTGAGACACCCGGTATTCCTCGAGGATTTCCGCCTCGGAGGACTCTGGGCGCAACATTTTGCCAAACGCCAGCCCGGCTTCGCTTTGTAACTCTTGTGTCACTATCAACAGCTGCGACAGCTGACTGCTTTGCAGTCTTTGTCGCAGCAGCTGATCTATCGCCCCTTCACTGAAATTGGCATAGTGGCCGGCATGCAGGGCCACTCGCCGGGCGCGGCTCAGTGCCGACTTCAGCTGTTGTTTTGGTAGCCCGGCATAGAGTCGACAACCGGGTGCCAGTACCAGGGTACGACCTTTCACAGATAGATATCCCTCTCGCCTGCATCGGTGCGCGTGAGGCAAGCCTCGATATTGCGTCTTCTGGCGGGACTGAGTTTATCCAGCTCGGCGGCTATCAAGGCTTCGCCGGCTTCACGGGTCTGCTCACTGGCGTAGTCGTTGAGGTATTCCTTGAAGGTGATCAAGGCGTTGGGTTGACAAAACTTGCCGATAAACTGCTGCTTGGCCAGGCCGATAAAGTGATCGCCGGTACGGCCCTTACGGTAACAGCCGGTGCAGAATGAGGGGATGGAATGGCTATGCTTGACCAGATCCAATACCACTTCATCCATGCTGCGGTGATCGCCCAGGCTAAATTGGGCCGCATCGTCTTCCTGATTGTAGCCACCTGGGGTAGTACGAGAGCCGGCACTGATCTGTGAAACCCCCAGGCTCAGGAGTTCACGTCTGAGTTCGGCACTTTCGCGGGTGCTCATAATCAGCCCTGTGTAGGGCACTGCCAGGCGGGTAATGGCTACCAGGCGTTTGAAGGTGGCGTCATCGACCGCATAGGGAGGCCGCTCCGACAGGCTGGAGCCATCGGCGGGCTCAATCCGCGGGAAGGAGATGGTATGTGGACCTACGCCACAATCCTGCTCCAGTTGCTGTACATGGGCGAGCATGGCCAGCAGCTCGAATCTGTGGTCATAGAGACCAAACAGCACGCCAATGCCCACATCGTCGATACCGGCTTCCATGGCTCTGTGCATGGCGTAGAGACGATAGAGGAAGTCCTTCTTGCGGCCCTTGAGGTGTACCTGTTCGTAGGTCGTTCTGTGGTAGCTTTCCTGAAAACATTGATAGGTGCCTATGGCGGCCGTCTTCAGCAGCTTGAAGTCTTCTGTGTCCATGGGGGCGCAGTTGACATTGATGCGGCGGATCTCACCGCCTTTGCCTTTGCGCACGCTATACATGGTCTTGATGGAGTCGACTATGGCGCGGGCGTTATTGCGCGGGTGCTCACCGTAGACCGCCAGGATCCGTTTGTGGCCCATCTCTTCCAGGGTTTCCACTTCGGCGATCAGCTCCTGCTCGCTCAGAGTCTTGCGTGGCAGCTCATGGTTGTCGGCGCTGAAGCCGCAATAGCTGCAAGCGTTAGCGCAATAGTTGGAAACATACAGGGGAGCGAACAGTACAATGCGATTGCCATAGATGGCATCTTTGATGCCACGGGCAACGGCAAACAGCTCTTCGTCTACAGTGGCGTCCTGGTTTTGCAGTAAAACCGCTACTTCCTCCAGAGTCAGCCCCTGCAAACGGCGGGCTTTTTCCAACACCTGACGCACGGCTTCTTTGTCGGGTTGTTGATTATTGTTGAGCAACGACCAGATGGCGTCATCATCAATAAAATTCACTGTGGGGTTATAGTCTTTGACTTGAATCGTCTCGGCATGGCCCGATACAAGCGGGTCTGATATCAAAGGGCCTGACATCTGTGGCTCTCCTGTGAAAAAAGGAGCGCAGTCAAACTGCGCTCCCTGAATTTAAAGAAGGGGAGGGTTACTCGGCGTGCTTGGTAGAAACCGGAACGACCTCCTCCTGTACCCATAGTGGCGTGTATTCGGCGGCGTCGTGATAAGGCACTTTACCGTGCAGCATCATCGCCTTGAAATCGTCGAAGCGGTAAACCGCCAGGAACAGGTGAATGGGCAAAAATGCTGTCAGCAGCAGGCCACAACCCAGGTGGATCATGCCCAGCAACCAAGCGGTATCACGTGGGATTGCATAGGGAACCAGCCACAGCGCCAGACCTGTGATAATCAGTGCAGTACCGCCGAGCAGAACGCAAACCCCGAACAGTTTCTGTCCAGAGTTGTACTTGCGCATAGGAGGCACGGCAACCTTCTTACCCAGCAAAAACTTCTGTGGGTAGCCACCGAGTACCTTGAACCAACCGACATCGTTGCCACCGAAGGTGAATACTCTGTTGGTGAACAGCACGACACGGTCGAATGCCATCAGGGTGAAGGCCACCGCATCCAGTGACATGATGACACCGGCGACAATATGAATGTCATAGGTCAGCCCCATGGCGCTGTCGCTCAAGGGTTTAAAGAACAACAACAGCCCGGTAGCCGCCAGTGGTAGGAAGCTCAGCAGCAAGATGTAGTGGAACACCCGAACATTCAGCGGGTGCTTGAGAATGGGACGATTGTCCTGATGCATAGCCGACTCCTTAGGATTTCAGTTTAGTGCGATCGACAAAATGGGTGTGCAGCAACTCGTGCGACAGATGCCCCAAGGGTTCACCGCCAAATTCGCTGTAATAGCGGGCAATGGCTGGGTTGGCGTGGCTGACGCGGTACTTGGCAATGGCATCATCCAGATAAAGTGCATCGGCACGCGCCTTGATGTATTCGTTGCGCTTGGCGATACGGCTGCTGAGCCAACCTACAGGCAACGCCAGTACGGTCAGAATGGCTGCGCCCACGGCCATGAAGCGACGCCGTGACAGCAGAAAACCATCTTCGGTAAATTGATACTTGTCTGTCATGAGCAACTCCTTACAGTTGAGCAACCCAGGATGTTCCTGAGCCGTTGATCGGTTGACCGCCACCGTTGACGCAACCACCGGCGCAGTTCATCACTTCGATAAAGTGGTAGGGTGAAGTGCCGGCCATAATCTGATCCAGCAATGGACGGATATTACGGCCCATGTCATGTACCACGGCGACCTTCAGTTGCACATCTTGCTGCAGCTGTTTGTCATGAATGGTGAGTTCGGCTTCCTTGACGCCTTCCAGACCGCGTACCGGAGTCAGCTCCAGTTTGGCCAGTTCTTCGCCTGTGAGTACCTTGTGTGCGGTACGTACAGCGGCTTCCATCACGCCACCTGTGTTACCGAAAATGGTGCCAGCCCCTGTGTATTGGGAAAACAGGCTATCACCCTTATATTCGGCCACATCGGGTAGGTTGATGTTGAGGCGCTTGAGCAGTTCGGCCATCTCGCGGGTGGTCAGTACCACATCGATATCGGCGTAAGGTGCGGCATCGTTGCCATGTTGTTGGTGGAATTGCCAGGCTGATTTGAACTCTGGACGTGATGCTTCGAGTTTTTTCGAAGTACAAGGCATAACCGCCACAGTGAAGATCTTTTCCGGAGCCATATCGTAGACTTTAGCGCCATACGTTTTGGCGACAGTACCGGCCATCTGTTGTGGCGACTTGGCGGTAGAAAGATGTGGCAACAGGTTGGGATATTCGATTTCCAGGAAGCGAACCCAGCCAGGGCAGCAGGAGGTGAACTGTGGCAGCTTGCCGGCATCGGGTTCCTGACGCAAATTGGCGTGCAGTCTGTGAATGAACTCAGAACCCTCTTCCATAATGGTCAAGTCAGCGGCGAAGTTACAGTCGAAAATTTTAAATCCCGCTTGGTGCATGGCGCCATAGAGTTTATTGGTCAGCAGTTGCCCCTTGGGCAGATTGAAGGCTTCACCTATGGCAACCCGTACTGCTGGAGCCAGAATGCCGACCACTTCAGTGTTGGGATCCTGGAGCTTGGTTAATACTGTATCCAAGGCACTCTGGGTTTCATGAATGGCACCGAACGGACAGTTGATCAAACACTGGCCGCAGCTCAGGCAACGCTCTTCATCAATCTTATGGGGGGCACCGGATGCGCCCTCAATAGCATGAGTGGGACAAAATTGTTTACAGGCGTCACACCCTTTGCATTTGAGCGCATCTATCTGGATCAGTCCGCGGATCTCTCCTGGCTGATAGCTGGTTGCTGTCATGGCAATGCGTTCCTTGTTATCTGAGAATGTTCTTATTTTCTAATTGCTTAAGTATTTGTCGTGCCCTGTGAAAGGGCGAAGGCATTATAGGGAATGATGGCAAGCTATCTGTGATCCACAGCAAATCAACCTGGAGATTTCACAAGTTTTTATATGAAATATGATGAAATTTGCCGGCGATCCGGTGAAGTGGGACTTTTTGACTTAGTAATGTTCTTTTTTATGAGTTTGAACGGCGTTAATAGGAATAACACGGAAAATTGGTTATTTACAGCGTTCGAGCATTAGAAGTAGAGGTTTTCGACACTTTTGCCGTCAACCAGGATTTCGCACTTGTCGCCATTGCTGGATTTTGAGGATTGCACCGCGCTGGCAATAATGCCAAAGGCACCACCTTGGCTGCCGAGCACGGAGCCGAAGTAGCACTTGCCGTCGATCTCCATCTCTTTATAACGGCCACCCAGGTTTTGGGTTGGGGTATATGGAGGGAAGGTGCCGCGCATTATGGGATCACCGTTGACTGTCAGTTCCAGTTTCTTCTTGTCGGAAAAATAGCGTCCACCGAGCTTCAGCGTTTGGCCTTTCACTTCGACGGTTTTTTCCTGGGCTATGATGGGTTGTGGGGTTGAGCTACAGCCTGCCAGCAGTGCGCCGGTACAAGCCAGTGAGGCAAGAGTCAATTTACGCATTAATCCGTCCTTTATTGGATGCGATATTTATGGGGTATTACTTTTCCGTGTTATCCGCGCCGGATTATAACGTCTTGGCAACAAAAAACGCCAGCATCAGGGCCGGCGTTTTTTATGGTATGGCAGACTGAATCAGCCTTCCAGTTCGCTGCGCAAATACTTGAACAGCTCGGCAGAGGACTTGGACTGAGGCCCCTTGGTCAGCTCCTTATTGGCCTGACGCACCAGTTGCCTGAGTTTTTGCCTGTCCAGTTGCGGGTGCTCCTCCAGCAGGGACTGCACTTCGGCATCGCCACCACTGAGCAAACGGTCACGCAACTTCTCAAATACTTGAGCCTTGGCGGCCGCTTCATTGTTCTTGTTCAGCACCCGCTCAAGCGAGGTTTGAATTGCCTCGAGATCTTCGTTGCGCATCAGCTTGCCGATAAACTGCAACTGACGACGGAAGGCCTCGGTATTGGGCTTGATGTTCTTGGTTTGCATGATGGCATCAAACAGGGACTCACCCATCTCAATTTTAGCCAACTGACTCTTGCTCAGCGCTGCCAGCTGCTTGCCCAGATCCTGAGCCTCTTCACTGTCGCGTTTGAGCGAGGTCTTGCTGATATAGTCCTCGTCCTCATCATAAGGCTGTTTAAAATGCTCTGAATCGCCAACTATTTTCATAAAGTCTTTCCTCTGATACTGGCGCTGATTGTAGCATCCCCCTTGGCGCTTCGTCTTCTACGGCAGCAAAATTGATCTGTCGTGGTTATGTGAATAAAGCCGGCTTTTGTTATGCTAGGGGCAGTTTAGCCAATTCAAGAGTAAACCTGTGTCTGCAAATTTTATTGATAGTGAACTGAGTGCGTTGAAAGACGCGGTGGCAATGGCGCTGGAGTATGCCAATAGCCTGGGCACCAGTGCTGCCGAGGTGGCCATCAGCAAGCAACAGGGCCTGAGTGTTTCCACTCGCCTCAAGGAGGTGGAAACGGTCGAATTCAACAAGGATGGCGCGCTGGGGATCACCCTGTATCGCGATGGACACAAGGGCAGCTCTTCTACCTCGGATCTGTCGCCGGAGGCGATTCGCCAAGCGGTTAAGGCCGCCGATGGTATCGCCCGCTATACCAGTGAAGACCCTGCCAGCGGTTTGGCCGATCCTGAGTTGATGGCGAAAGATTTTCCCGATCTGGATCTCTATCATCCCCGTCACACCAGCCCGGAAGAATTGGCCGAGTTGGCCATTCGCGCCGAAGCTGCAGCGCTGGACAGAGACCCGAGGATCAAGAATTCGGATGGTGCCAGTGCCAACGCCCACAACAGCGTCAAGGTCTATGGTAACAGCCATGGTTTCCTGCAGGGCTACTGCAGCTCGCGCTACAGCCTCAGCTGTGTGGTGATTGGCGCCGAAGACAACGGCGATATGCAGCGCGACTATGACTATGGTATCAACCGCTGCTTCGACGCCTTGTTGAGCCCGGAGCAGGTGGGGATTAAGGCTGCCGATAAGACGGTTGCCCGTCTCGGTGCCCGCAAACTGGCAACCGGCAAACTGCCTGTGCTGTTTGCGCCGGAAGTGGCCACAGGTCTGGTGGGGCATCTGGTCAGCGCCATCAGTGGCTCAAGCCTGTATCGTAAGTCCAGCTTCCTGCAGGATGCTATCCACACCCAGATTTTCCCCGAATGGTTCAGCATTGCCGAGCAGCCGCATCTCAAAGGCGCTCTGGCCAGTGCCAACTATGACAGCGAAGGGGTTGCGACCCGTGAGCGGGATATAGTCCGTGACGGCACACTGGAGAGTTACCTGCTGACCAGTTACTCGGCGCGCAAGCTGGGACTGGTCAATACCGGCCATGCCGGCGGCATCTACAACTGGACGCTGGCCGATACCGGCCACAGTTTTGATGAATTGGTGCGTTCCATGAGCCGCGGGCTCATAGTCACAGAGGTGATGGGTCAGGGCGTGAATATGGTTACCGGCGACTATTCCCGCGGCGCCGCCGGCTTCTATGTCGAGAATGGCGAAATCCAGTTCCCGGTCGAGGAGATCACCATAGCCGGTAACCTGAAGCAGATGTACCGTTCCATGCAGGCGGTTTCCAGCGACAGAGATCTGCGCTCCAGCATCCGTACCGGGGCAATATTGCTCGATGAGATGAAGATAGCCGGTAACTGAGCCGGTTTATCATGATCTGAAGCCCGCCACTCAGGCGGGCTTTTTTAGGGGCTCTTGATGGAATCAAGCTCTCTGCGGGACCTTACAGGGGACGATAGGCGCTTTCGCTCGGGTCTGTGCTCTCAAAAGCGCTCTGCCGCCTTGGGCTGAGCTCTTTTAAGTTATTGCAGATACTGTGGGCTCTGTGCTCGTCTCCTTGATGCAAGATGGTGAACATATATTGCAGTGCCATGGCATTGAGATAGTCCGGGTGAACCGGCGGGAAGATATCGGCATCGATTTTAGCCCGCTGTAGGCGTTTGTTTATCGCTTGTAGACGGCTGTGCAGCACCTGCTCTAACGCGGTTTTCAAGTACTGCTCTTCTTCGGCCATCAAGTTCATGGCCAAGTTCAATTGTGCCTGAGGGGCCAATGGTTTGCGGGAAAACATCTGATAACTCTCCGGACTCAAAGCCGCATGGTAACGCCAGTATGCTGGACTCAGGCTGAACTTCGAGTACCTCAGCCTGAGTTATTGACGGCAAGATCATTATTATCCGTGGGAGTGAGGCATCTTGGTCGAACCCTGGCTCAGCTGCATATGGTGTTGCAAGAGCCGCTCGGTCTCACCACTGCTGGCCATGTTCTGCAGTGCTTGTTGTAACGCATAGGCGATGCTGCCCGGTCGCAATTCTTTAGGGTTGTTGTCGATGGAGAGTGGCTCGTCGGCAACATAGTCTGGGTTGACACGGGCATTGAAATAACGACTCTTGCGTGAGAATCCCAGGTGTCCCTGACGCGGGAGTTCGCAGCAGTCTGGATGCAGTTTCAGCCCGCGCTGTGGATGGCTTTCCAGCCAATATTTCAGACTGGACTCATCATAAATATAGAAATCGCCCTGATGCTGTTTGAGAAAGGCTATCGCCGAGTCTGTGCCCATATCAGGTGGGGTTCGCGTTATCAGTTGATCCGGCAGCCCCCCGAGTTGATAACTGCCGGGAGAGATCAGCAGCACCAGCTGCTTGTCTACCAGTTGCTGCAGCGAAGTGATATCACTCAGGTCATCGCGACTGACGCCGATATAGCGTTCAGATAGACCGTTGGCAATGAAATAGGCATAACGGTTGCGTTCCTGGGAGAAGGCCAGTCCGGGATAGAAGTCGATATTACCCTTGGCGATTTCCCGAAGGATGCGCTTTTTAGGTGCGCGTATAATCTTGAGACTGCAGCCTATTCTGGCTGCCGCCTCTTGATAGAGGCCGAGATAGAGGCCGCTGTTATCCGGGGCCTGAGCAATAAAGGGGGGCCGGGCATTGGTGCGATAGCCCATGGTTAGCTCACAGGTTTTGGCGGCAAGCGCTTGTGATGAACAAACGATAGCCAGCAGTGCCAGACAACAGAACTTGATTGTCACAGAACAAAACCTCCCGGATTGACTGAAACAGACTGAGTCTCGAGTGCTTTTAATAACATGATTAATATGCCGTTCGACATTGTACTTTGGGCTATAGTATTTCGCATGATTATTGACCGGCTTGGCCTGTTTGTATACAGAGTCAGTTACAGGATCTATGCTGCCGCTCGCGAATGTCCGGCCCAGGTTTTTGGCCGAGCAAAATTTTCTGCGACAGGGAAGAAGGAGTTGGTGTTGTGGATAAAAGGGAGTAGTATTTGCGCGATTTTTGTCCGGTATAGTCGGGCAAGTCTCATCCAATTGAAATAAGGAGCCGATATGGTCAAACATATTAAGCAGACTGCACTGCTGGAGCATGAATCCGGTCGTGGACAGATCAAAGATAACGCCCTCAAGGCGGTGGTGACCAGTTCACTGTTTCGCTGTCGCAGCGAGAAGCCGAAGAAGGGCAAAGGATCATACAGTCGTAAAGGACGCAATGGAAAGGGGCAACAGGGTGTTGCCCCTTTTGATTTAATGACTCTAATCTTTTCACCCTGCTGACACCTCAAGAAAGATTTCTCCAAGGTGTTGGGAGAGTTTATTCCGGCATCTGCACCAGTTCGGCCCACAGATCGTGCTCATCAGAATGAGTGATCAGTGCGCGCACCATGTCCCCTGGGCTTAGTTCCACTTCACCGTTTAAGAATACCATGCCGTCGATTTCAGGCGCATCGGCATAGCAGCGGCCAATGGCGCCTTCCTCGTCCACATCATCGATAAGGACATCCAGCTCACGGCCTACCAGGCGCGCCAGCCGCTCGGCACTGATCTCGGCCTGCACCTGCATGAAACGCTCATAGCGGTCCTGCTTGACCTCTTCACTGATAAGCTCGGCCAAGGTATTGGCCACGGCGCCATCGACTTCCGAGTACTTGAAGCAGCCCACTCGGTCCAGCCTTGCTTCACGCAGGAAGTCCAGCAGGATTTCGAAATCCTCTTCGGTTTCACCGGGGAAGCCAACGATAAAGGTTGAGCGGATCACCAGATCCGGGCAGATCTCACGCCATTTCTTGATGGCGTCCAACTGGCGGTCGACCCGGCCGGGACGCTTCATCATCTTGAGCACGCGAGGGCTGGCGTGCTGCAGCGGCAGATCCAGATAGGGCAGGATCAGTCCTTCGGCCATCAGCGGGATCAGCTCATCGACCCAAGGGTAAGGGTAGACATAGTGCAGGCGTACCCACACACCCATCTTGCCCAGATGGCGGGCCAGGGTGGTGATATCTTGCTTCACCGGCATGCCGTTCCAGAAGTCGGTGCGGCCGCCCTTGTCTTTGCCGTAGGCCGAGGTGTCCTGGCTGACGACCAGAATTTCCTGAACGCCGCTTTCCACCAGGCGTTTGGCTTCATCCAGCACGCTGCCGACACTGCGGCTGTCCAGATCGCCCCTCAGCGCCGGAATGATGCAGAAGGTACAGCGGTTGTCGCAGCCTTCGGAAATCTTCAGGTAGGCATAATGCTTGGGGGTCAGCTTAACGCCGGCTTGTGGGATCAGCGAGGTGAAGGGGTTGTGCTCCGGCTTGGGCACATACTTGTGCACATGGTTCAGCACGGCCTCATAGCTGTGGGGGCCGGTGATCTCCAGTACATCCGGATGCACTTCGCGGATCTGGTTTTCCTTGGCGCCCAGGCAGCCGGTGACTATCACCTTGCCGTTTTCTTCCAGCGCTTCACGCACGGCATCCAGCGACTCTTCCACCGCGGCATCGATAAAGCCACAGGTGTTGACTATTACCAGGTCGGCATTGTCATAGCTGTTGGTAACCTCATAGCCGTCGATGCGCAGTTGGGTGAGGATCCGCTCGGAATCCACCAGGTTCTTGGGGCAGCCCAGGCTGACAAAGCCGATGCGATTGCCGCTGGTTTGGGCCTCGGCAGGGCTGTTTCCCTGTGCCAGAGTCTTGGCCGGAGTGTCCAGAGTCGTGGTCTGCTTGGGATCAAAAATGTCGACTGATTTCTTCAAGAGCTGTTTTCCGCAATGCTAAAGCTGATGGAGCACGCTTGGGTGCCGGTAAAATTGGCGGCGATTATACCTCAGCCAATAAAAAGGTACAGTTGGACTGGTTGATTTATGTTCTATGTTGCCATCTCGGTTGCCGCTTCAAAACGTCGTTGAAAAATTTTTTGATTTTTTTAACCCTTTTGGCAGCTGGCTGCGTTTCTATGGTCAACGAAGCGAACTTTTTGGAGAACCAAGATGAAAAAATCTCTGCTGAATCTGGCGCTGATAGGCGCATTGTTACCCGCTACTCTGATGAGCCACTCAGTACTGGCTCAGGATAGACCTCTACTGGAAACCACAGGCGTCAGCCAGATACAGGTTGAGCCCGATATGGCCGAAATCCATGTTGAAGTGTCATTAAGCGAATCTGATGCCAAGGCGGCCAAGGCCGCATCCGACAAGGCTGTGGCCGCTTTTATCGAGCGCCTGCTCAAGGCCGGGGTCGCTAAGGAGTCGATTGCCGCCGCCAATCTGAATCTGCAACCTGAGTATGTTTACCTCAAGGACAAGGCGCCCGAGCTCAAGGGGTATCGCGCCAGTCGTAGTGTGACCGTGTTGGTGAAACAGTTGGATCAGCTCAATCCCATACTGGACTCGGCGTTAATAGGCGGGATCAACAAGGTGAACCAGATCAACCTCAAGTCCAGTAAAGAAGCCGAGATGCGCAAGCAGGCGCGGCAGGCGGCCATTGAAGATGCCAAGCAAAAGGCCAGTGAGCTGGCGGCCGGATTTGGCGAGAAACTCGATGGCGTCTGGTCGATTCGTTATTTCGACCAAGGCCCGGTGCGCCCAGTGATGTACAAGGCCGCCATGATGGCTGAAGGCGCTATCAACCAGAGCTATGAGTATGGCCAGGTAACCTTCTCCGACAGGGTAGAGGTCAGCTACAAGCTGCGTGACTGAAGTAAGCATTCGGGTGAGAGCCGCCGGCTCGCTGATGCAGCGAAGCAGTTTTTAACCGTGGCTCGTGAACAAGCGGTGCCGGTATTGCTAGGCCGTGACATGAGTCACTTCCCCTAGGCTTAATGCCCGCCTAGCGGGATATTTACCGCCAGAGGCACAATCCAGCTTGCTATTGGGGCCGTGATAGTTAGAATGCCAGTCGAATACCTTTGAGTAGAGGCGCGCTGCCTAAGAGTAACCGGGAAGAGGGTGATGCCTTTGAGGCCCGGGGAAAGGAGTCGGCGCCGAAGTAGCCAGGTCATCAAACCTGACTGCTGGTTCTGTATCTAATAGGTGCAGGACTGCCATAGTCATCCACTATGGAGCGCTACCTGAAGGAGCTGAGAAGTTTCTGCCCTCCTTGGTCTGAGTTTCTTCGATCCTATCGGTAGATCTCCACCTTAGTTGTTTTAGGTGTAAAGAGATCATGAATATCATGCATTTTGCGGACTCTCCCTGGTCCATAGTTCCTCCTCTGCTGGCGGTTGCGCTGGCGATCATCACCCGTAGAGTACTGCTCTCCCTTGGGGTAGGCATAGTCGTCGGCAGCCTGATGTTGCAGCAGTTTTCACCGCTGCAATCGCTGCGCTACCTGGTTGACAGTGTGCTGAAAATCTTCTGGGTCGATGGTGCTCCCAACAGCGATAACCTGAATATGCTGCTGTTTATGCTGCTGCTGGGTGGGCTTATCAGCTTGATGACCGCCTCGGGTGCGACCCGGGCCTTCGCCGAATGGGCCGCCAGGCGCTGCCAGAGCCGCAAGGGCGCCAAGTCGCTCACCGGCTTGATGGTGTTTGCCTTTTTTATTGACGACTTCTTCCACAGCCTGTCGGTGGGGCCCATTTGCCGCCCTGTGACCGACAGATTCCAGATCTCCCGCGCCAAGTTGGCCTATCTGCTGGACTCGACTGCGGCGCCCGTATGCGTATTGATGCCCATCTCCTCCTGGGGGGCCTATATCATCGCCCTGGTGGGCGGCATACTCGTGGCCCATGGGGTGACAGAGCAGAGCCCGATCGCCGCCTTTGTGCAGATGATCCCCATGAATCTCTATGCGGTATTTACCCTGATCATGGTGGTGGTGGTCATCGCCTTCCAACTGGATATTGGGCCGATGCGACAGCATGAGCAGCGGGCGCTCGAAGGCAAGCTCTGGGATGAATCCAAGGGCCGGCCAATCGGGCTGGATATGGAAGCCCCGGCCGACAGCCGCGGCGGCATGCTGGATATGGTGTTGCCGATAGTGACACTGACGGCGGCGAGTATCTATTTCATGCTGGACTCCGGGGCCCAGGTATTGGCCGCCAATGGTCAGGCCTTCAGCGTGCTGGGAGCCTTTGAACATACCAATGTGGGCTCATCTTTGGTTTATGGCGCCCTTTGCAGCCTGGCGGTGTCCGGCCTGTTGGCTCTGCGTCTCGGCCTTGGGATCGCCACTTGGCTGCGCGCCGCCCCCAGAGGCGTCATGGCCATGTTGCCGGCGATCAACATACTGCTGTTTGCCTGGACCATAGGCGCCGTGGTGCGTGACATGGAAACCGGCAAATATCTCGCCAGCCTGGCTAACGGCAACCTGCCCACAGGGCTGCTGCCTGTGGTGGTGTTTGTGCTCTCCTGCGCCATGGCCTTTGCCACAGGCACCAGTTGGGGCACTTTCGGTATCATGTTGCCACTCGCCGGAGATATGGCCGCCGCCAGCGATATCCAACTCCTGCTGCCCATGCTGTCGGCTGTGCTGGCCGGTGCTGTGTTTGGCGACCACAGTTCGCCCATCTCCAGTACCAGTATTCTGTCGGCCACCGGCGCCGGCTGTCACCATATAGATCATGTGTTGACCCAGTTGCCTTATGCCCTGACCGTCGCCTTCGGGGCAGCACTGGGTTATCTGGCCATGGGGCTGCTGCATTCCACCCTGGCCGGTTTCCTGGTGAGTGCCGCCTGGTTTGCACTCTTCTGCCTCTATCACGCCAGGCGCTTCCAGGCGGCTCCCGAGGCCGCCATCGGCTGAGGCTGAGATGGGATACCAAAAAGCCCCGGGAGTTTTTCCGGGGGCTTTTTACTCTTGCCAAAGGCTCGCGAAGATAAGGAGTCTCAGTGATCCAGATAGAGATAGTTCTGCCAGCTTTTCATCCTTATCAATACCTTACGCATGATTGATACATGCTCAAAGCTATCGGAATAGATGGCGATCTCCACATTGGTACCCAGTGGCAAATGATACTGACTCAGATCATCCAGCGGCTTGAGTTTCACCAGAGGTCGGCCGTTGAGGCGAATTTGTGACGAGCCATAGAGCTGCCCCTGCGCCTGCACCTGAGATTCACCTATGGCCGGCAGCACTTCGACCACTTCGGCTTGAAACACCTTGCCCGGCAGGGCGCGGAAGATCAGCTCGGCCTTGAAACCGGGTTTCAGCCGCAGCAGCGAGTTTTGCCTAAAGGCGCCGACAAAGAAGCGCTCCTCCTGATGGACAAAGGTCATCACAGGCCTGAGGGGCATGGGCACCACCATCATTCCCGGTCTCAGGGTCAACTGGGTCACATAACCGTCTGAGGGGGCGCGCATGCTGGTTTCCTCCAGATTGAATCTGGCTTTTTCCAACATGGCGGCAATTTCGGCCACCTGGGTGTTTTGCCCCTGATACTCGGCTTCCAGTGCCAGCTTGGCGCGCCGGGCTTCGGCCTCGGCCGCCTCTACTGAGGCCTGGGCGCCGAGATAGTACTGACGACGGTTGTCGACATCGGCACGGGTGAAGGCGCCTTTTTCAAAACCGCTGCGGTAGCGCTCATATTCCAGTTGGGTTCTGTCCCGTTCGGCCTCGGCCTTGATGCGACTGGCCTCGGCGGCCTTATAGGCGGCGTCCAGCCCCAATACCGCCTGTTTAGCCTGCTCCAGGCTGGCCTCCAGCCGGGTGACTTCTGTCTGATAAGGAGTCGGATCGACCCGGAACAGTAACTCGCCCTCTTTCAGCAGTTTATTGGGGGTGACGGGCACTTCTATGACCTTGCCGCGCACCGAGGGGATCAGCGGGGTGGTGACATACATCTGGCTGCCCATGGCGGTATGGGGATGGTTGTAGTTCATCAACAAAATCAAGGTGCCTATCAGCACTACTCCGCCGAGCACGGCGGTGGGCACGCTCCACTTGTTGAGTGGAATGCGGAAAATCTTGAAGATGGCGACACAGATGGCGGTGTAAGTGAGGATAAGCAAGAGATCCATTTATCTGTTCTCCCCATTCTTGTTATTGCTTTGGGTCTGATTATCTGTACCTGGAATGTCGGTCGAGTCTGCTGCCGTATCCAAGTCCACGCCGCTGGTGGGTTTGGGGGCGGCTTGGGGCTCTTCTGAAGATGTTTGGACTTGGGTTGGGGCTTGGCTTTGGCTTTGGACTTGGGCACTCGGCGCGGCAAGGGCCTCTGTGGCGGCATGCTTTTGGGCTTCCAGGGCGGCGACTTTTTCACTCAATAGCTCCAACTGCTGCGCCAGAAGTACGGTTTCATGGTGCAGTGATTGCTGCTCCTGTTGAATTTTGTCAAAGCCCCAGCCCCTGTCCTCGCGCCAGAGCGTGGCCCAGATCCACAGAAACGGCCACAGCACATGCAGGGTAAACAGGCTCACCCAGCCTGCGTAGTGAATAGCGTCCTGATGGGGGTGGTTGCGTTTCTTGGCCAGTTCGTAGGGGATGTCGTGGATCACTATCACCCCGTAGAAGATCACCAGGGCGACAAAGATCAGCAGCCCCAGCGCGATATAATCCAGTGTCATCTAATCGGATTCCCTTATTGGTAAATACGCTTGAATAAGTGTAGATGGCCGCTGGCGGATTGCCCGGGAATGATGAATTTTTTCAGGGGCATAAGACTAAAACCGACTCGCGCCCGAAAGGGTTAGGGCTCGGCAGGTCCCGGCAGCATAAGCTGATAAAATGCCAAATCCAGCCAACGGCCGAACTTATAGCCCACCTGGGGCAGGGTGCCTGAGTGCTTGAACCCCAACTTCAGGTGCAGGGCAATACTGGCCTGGTTTCCGGCATCTATGGCGCCCACCATGGTGCGCATGCCGCGCTCCCGGGCCTGGGTTATCAAATGCTGCATCAGAAAGCGCGCCACCCCTTTGCCTCTATGCTCCGGGTGCACATACACAGAATGTTCCACCGAGTAGAGGTTGGCTGGATAGCCGCGAAACGGGCCGAAGCTGGCAAATCCCAACAGTTGCCCCTGCTCATCCTCGGCGCCCAGAATTGGCCAGCTGCCTTGTTGTTTGGCGCCGAACCAGTCGCGGATCTGCTGCTTGTTCCTTGGCTGGTATTCATAAAGGGCTGTGGTATGGGCAATGGCATGGTTGAGGATGGCGCGTATCGCTTCGCCATGTTGCTCAAGTTGGCAGTGACACAGATGCATTCCAGGCTCCCAAGGTGGTTTCGCCTGAGTATGCCACAAGCCGGTCGGCGTGCCACCTAATGGACTGGATATCAAAAACAGTGCCTGCCCAGGTGGCAGGCACTGCTCAGGCTCAGTGCTGATCCAGCATGCCTTGGGTGACAATAAAGTCGATGATTTCAGCCACCCCTTGCCCCTGCTTGAGGTTGCTGAACACCCAAGGCTTGTTGGGGCGCATTCTGGCGGTATCTTCGGCCATCACTTCCAGTGAGGCACCGACATAGGGTGCTAAATCTATCTTGTTGATCACCAGTAGATCGGAGCGGGTAATGCCCGGGCCGCCCTTACGGGGGATCTTCTCGCCCTCGGCCACATCTATTACATAGATGGTCAGATCTGCCAGTTCCGGGCTGAAGGTGGCACTGAGGTTGTCGCCACCACTCTCGACAAAGACCAGATCCAGGCCGGGATGGCGCGCCGTCAGTTCTTCCACTGCCGCGAGATTCATAGAGGCGTCTTCGCGAATTGCCGTATGGGGGCAGCCACCGGTTTCCACGCCTATGATGCGGTCGGCGCTCAGGGCCTCGGCGCGGGTGAGAATTTTGGCGTCTTCCTGGGTATAGATATCGTTGGTGACCACGGCCAGGTTGTAGTTGTCACGCATCGCCTTGCACAGGACTTCCAGCAGTGCTGTCTTGCCCGAACCAACGGGGCCGCCAACGCCTATGCGCAAAGGTTGTTTGGTTGTTTGCATATTTTCTCTCATGAACGAAACAGTCGGGTGTATTGGGTTTCATGGCGGGCACTGGCAATGGCCAGCGCCGGGGTATAGCTGCCGATATCGGCCTCGGGCCAGTCTTGCGCCTTTTGCAGCGCCTCGGGGATCTCGGCGCTCAGTTGCAGCAACAGCTGCTGACCGGCACTCTGTCCCAAGGGGATCAGCTTGACGCCGGCAGTGACGGCATTTTCGAGCCAGCTCCAGCAATAGGCCTCGCACAGTTCATATGTCGGCAGTTGCCAGTGTTTGGCTGCGAGGGCAAAGGCCGCCAATTGGGTTTGCAGCACCAGTTCCCGTTCCTCGGACGCAAGTGGGATCCCCAGTTGTGGCAGCAGTTTGGCAAAGGCCTGACCGCGCTGGCGTTCTTCCTGCCTTAGTTCTGCGGTTTCGCGACTGGCCAGCAGTAGGCGGCAATAGTCGCTCGCCGCAGAGACGTGTTCCTGCGCCAGCGCCTGACACAGACGCATCAGCAAGGGCAGCTCCAAGGTGGCCAGGCTGTCTTTAAGTTGGTTTTGCAGCCAGTGTCCCAGGGTGACAGGGTCTTTGACCCAGCCCCGCTCTATGGCCCATTCCAGTCCTTGGGAATAGGTAAAGCCCCCCACAGGCAGAGACGGACTCACCAACTGATAGAGGCGCAAGCGGCCAAGCTCGCCGGGGGCCTTGGTCTGAGGCTCAAGGCACTGCTGCCCATAGGCTGGAACCCGGCCTGGGCAGATATTAGTGGTCATGGCTGTGGTCGTGAGCATGTTCGTGAGAGTGCCCATGACTATTGCCGTGACTATGGGCGTGACTATTACCGTGACTATTACCGTGACTATGGCCGTGACTATGGCCGTGGGCACTGCCACCATAGGCCCCCGCCTCGGGTTGGAACTTGTCCTGGCGATAGCTGACCGTGAGTCCGAGTCCCTTAATCATCTCGTCCAGAACATGATCGTGCAGGTAACAGCATTGGCCTTGGGTTATCTGCAGCGGCACATGACGATTCCCCAGGTGATAGCAGGCACGAGCCAGCAGCAGTGGGTCTGAGCTGCTGACCACAGACAGGCTTTCGGCCTTGGCAAAAACCTTGGCCAACTCGCCCGTTTCCGCCTTGAGAATATCGCCCTCTTTGAGGACAGTACCGCGTGGCAGAAACAACCCGGCTTCGCTGCCGTCACTCAAGGTCACTCTTTGGCGGCTGCGAACCCGTTCATCCATCGACAGCCACAGCTGCAGTGTCGGGGTCTGTTGGCATTCATCGGCTTCCAGGCGTTGACAAAAATGGATCATCTAAACTTGCTCCTCTTGGTTTCAAGGCCCGAATATCAGAACAGGAAGTAGCGCTGGGTCATGGGCAACTCAGTGGCCGGTTCACACACCAGCGGCACACCATCGGCCTTGACCTCATAGGTTTGGGAATCCAGTTGGATCTCCGGGGTATAGTCGTTATGCAGCATCTGTTTTTTACTTATGTTGCGACAGCCCCTCACTTCACCTATGCGACTCTTGAGCCCCAACTTACCTGGGATATCCGCTGCGATGGCCGCTTTGGACAGAAACAGCATGGAGCTGCTGTGCAGCGCCTGGCCAAAACAGGCATACATGGGGCGATAGTGCACGGGTTGCGGGGTGGGAATGGCTGCATTAATGTCGCCCATAGGGGCATAGGCTGTCAGGCCACACTTGAGCACCAGCGCAGGTTTAACCCCGAAAAATGCCGGATCCCAGAGCACGATATCGGCCAGTTTGCCCGGCTCTATCGAACCCACCTCATGGGCTATGCCATGGGCGATCGCCGGGTTGATGGTGTACTTGGCCAGATAGCGTTTAATGCGCTGGTTGTCGTTGTGCTCCGTGTCTCCCGCCAGAGGCCCGCGTTGCAGCTTCATCTTGTGGGCACACTGCCAGGTACGCATTATCACTTCCCCGACCCGGCCCATGGCCTGGGAGTCGGAGGACATTACTGAGATGGCTCCGAGATCATGCAGTATGTCCTCGGCGGCTATGGTCTCGCGGCGAATGCGCGACTCGGCAAAGGCCACATCTTCGGGAATGGCCGGATCCAGGTGATGACAGACCATCAGCATATCCAAGTGCTCATCCACTGTGTTGACAGTGTAAGGCATGGTGGGATTGGTAGAGGCCGGTAGAATATTGGCTTCTCCCACTGACTTGATCACATCCGGGGCATGGCCGCCACCGGCGCCTTCGGTGTGAAACACATGAATGACCCGGCCATCGATCGCCTTAATGGTTTCTTCATAGAAACCGGCTTCGTTGAGTGTGTCCGAGTGAATGGCTACCTGCACATCCATCTCATCGGCCACCTGCAGGCAATGATCTATGGCGGCTGGTGTAGCCCCCCAGTCCTCGTGGATCTTGAAGCCCATGGCACCGGCCGCTATCTGTTCCCGCAGTGCTTCCTTATTACTGACATTGCCCTTGGCGAACAGGCCTATGTTGATTGGCAGTGAGTCCACGGCTTCCAGCATCCGGTGCATGTTCCAGATCCCCGGAGTGACTGTGGTGGCGTTACTGCCGGCCACAGGCCCAGTGCCGCCACCGATAAAAGTGGTGACGCCACTGACCAAACCTTCTTCGGCCTGTTGTGGGCAGATAAAGTGGATATGAGTATCCACCCCACCGGCGGTGACCAGCTTGCCTTCACCGGCCACCACTTCGGTTGCCGGGCCAACCACTATGTTGACACCATCCTGCACATCCGGGTTACCGGCCTTGCCTATGGCCTGAATGCGGCCGTCTTTAATGCCTATGTCTGCCTTGACTATGCCCCAGTAATCCAAGATCAGGGCGTTGGTGATCACCAAGTCGACACAGTCGGCCGCCAGTGCCTGGCTCTGACCCATGCCATCGCGGATCACCTTGCCGCCACCGAACTTGACCTCTTCGCCGTAACGGCAGTAATCCTGCTCTACTTCGAGGAAGAGCTCAGTGTCGGCCAGCCGTACTCGGTCGCCCTTGGTTGGGCCATACATGTCGGCGTAGGCCCGTCGTGATAACTTGCTCATTTTGCCTCCAGTGCGCCCATGATGGCGCCGCGAAAACCATAGATGGCCCGGCGACCGCCAAAGGGCACCAGCTCCACGGTTCTTTGCTGGCCGGGCTCGAAACGGATCGCCATGCCGGCCGGAATATTTAGCCTTAACCCCTTGGTTTGCTCGCGCTCGAACGCCAGTTGGGGGTTGACCTCGTAAAAGTGGAAATGCGAGCCGACCTGAATTGGCCTGTCGCCCAGATTAGCCACCGAAATTTTCAACTTGGGCAGGCCAGTATTGATTTCAATGTCGCCCAGTGCCTCATTGAGACGGTATTCGCCCGGGATCATCTGCTGCCTCCAATCAGATTATCGGTTCGTGGATCGACACCAACTTGGTGCCGTCGGGGAAGGTGCATTCCACCTGAATGTCGCTGATCATCTCAGGGACGCCCTCCATCACATCCTCGGCACTGAGTATGGTGCGGCCGTAGTTCATCAATTCGGCCACCGTCTTGCCGTCGCGGGCCCGCTCCATGATTTCACAGGAGATCAGGGCTACCGCTTCCGGGTAGTTCAGCTTCAGGCCACGGGCCCGGCGACGTTCAGCCACCAGCCCGGCGGTGAACAACAACAGTTTGTCTTTTTCTCTTGGGGTCAATTCCATCTTCTGGTCTCGCTATCAGGTCGCCCAAATCCTTGGCGGCTGCGGCAGACGTCCGTGCCAGTGTTGGTGGATCTGTTGCCAGACGGCAATCAAGGCCGTCATCAGCACTTCGGTTTGGTGTCCCAGCAAACGGATACAAAGAATGCCGTCTACCAGGGTGGCACCGTATTCAAAGTCGTTTGTGCCTGCGGCGAAGGTCGTCAATGCCTGGCGTACCAACGCCAGCAACTGCGCATCGGCGGGGAAAACGTAGCAGTTGCCCTGCATGGGATAGGTTTGCAATCCCGCCAACTGCTCTGGGTTGCCGGCCTGCTGCACAAACAGGCCTTCGGACAGGCGCAGCTCGCCATCCAGATAAATTTGGCTGCGGCCGCGAATATCGCCATGGCTGAAGCATTCCTTGAGCACAGGGCGACCGAAGCAGAGCATCTCCCAGCCGATGAAGCGTGCACCTGTGACCAGCTCTATGCGGGTTTCCAGGCGGGCACAGGCACCGGGGAAAAACAGGGTTTCCTGGGGCAGCCATTCCAGCAGGGCGCCATCGGCCACTTGCAGTTGCAGTTGCTGAGCCGCATATTGGCCGCCGCTGCGGTAAAACTTACCGGCGCCCGGAGTGGTTACCAGGCTGTGGGCACCGCTGTCGGCGGCGATAATAATTTGTAGCTGGTCGCCGCCGACTACGCCTCCCGGTGGATGTAATAGATAGGTGTGGCAGACCCCGGCTTCGGCCTGAAACGGGCGCTGCACCAGCAAGGGACCAAACTGTTCCCTTTGCAGCAGCCGGGTTTGCCCCCGTCTGGGGCCATAGCGCAGATAGAGTCGGGCACGCCAGTTGGCATGCGTTACAGGAATTACAGACACACTTACCCCTGCCCAGGAATTGTCAAAAGGCATCTAGTTGTTTGAAAGTTGGACTCGATTTCGATCAGTTCGGCGTCGACCACGCCCTGGATGCACCGCAGAAAACTAAGCGGTAGGGCGAAGAGAGAAAGGTCGACGGACGCCGGAGATCATAGGAGCTGTCAAGCATGGCGACAAGAGTCGCCCAAGCGAATTCATTTCGTTATCTGCTCATTTTATTTCGCAGTTGTTGTTTCCGGAGGTTCCGCCAGCACCAGTGATGGACGTCTGTGCCCAGGTGAGCCGCTATCCTTGAGGGCAAACAGCGCCAGAATGTCGTTGCCGCTGCGGGAATGACTGCGAAACTGCAGTGGGGTCATTCCCTGATGCTGCTTGAACTTGTCGCAGAAATAGGCCGGGCTGTGAAACCCGGACAGCTTGCTGACCCGGCTGACCGGGAAGTCGGTGAAGGTCAAATAGTTGAGAGCCACCCCCATGCGCACTTCCAGCAATAACTTACTGAAACTGTAGCCTTCCTGTTGCAAGTGACGCCTGAGTGTGGCCGGGCTGGTATACAGACGGGCGGCGACTTGTTCCAGGGTCCATTTATGACCGGGATCTGTCATGATCAGGCGTGCCAGCGCTCTTTCCCTGGGTTCGTCATATTTGACTCTGAGGGTATTGAACAGATCGACTCCGGCGGCCAGTATTGCCTTGAGGATAAAATACTGACATTGGCGTAGCAGACAGGGGGCCTGGGGGGTTGGGCTCACCAGTTCATGGGTGAGCCGCAGCAGTTCAAAGTTGTCTCTGGCGGCATCCGGCGTACTCAGGGCGTAGCGGCGATAGTGACCATCTGTCTGACATTGGCCCGGCAGATAGTCGACGGCCAACTCTTCCAGCAAAGCTTCATCCAGCGTCAGCGTTTGTAGCGTCAGCGGTTGCTGCGCCGCTTCTATATGACAGGAGATGTGGGCAAAACGGGGAATGATCAGCAGAGTATCCTGGTTCACGCTCAGTCGCTCACCATTGATACTGACCCAGCCATGAGCGGAGTGCAGACGCACCAAAAGCGCGTTATCTATATAAAATTCGCGCAGTTCTAAATGTCTGGATGAGTCGATATGTCGGTATTGCATCGTGAGTCTTGCCCGGGATGAATGCCTGCATTATAACCTGAGCCGGCTTGTCACCAAGCCGGGCAGAATAAAATCCGCTCTCCAGGCTTCAGTCGCGGCTGTCTTTGGGGGCTTGAAACTCGGTCAGGCTCATATCGGCGTGCAGTACGGCTATCCGCTTGGGGGCGCCGTTTTCTGCCAGTTCCAGGAGGCCGATACCGCTTTGGTTGACTAGGCGCTTGCTGGGGGCTCCATTGGGGCGGCGGCCGCGGATCGACATGCGTTTGCGTTTGGTCAGCAGATTGAGCGGCGAGAAATGACCATAGAGCCAGCCGTTGAGCTTATCAAATACAGGCAGCAGCTTTTCCGGGAACTGATTTTTGATGCCGCTGGCGGTGATCTGGTAGATGTTGGGACTGGCACGGCGAAAGCGGATCCCTATGTCATAAGCAAAGGAGTAGTGCACATCGCCGGAGAGGATCACAAACTCCTGCGGGGTACGTCTGTGCATGAAGATCGACAGCAGGGCGTTGGCGGCGCCAGGGTGCGCCATCCAGTTTTCGGCATCCACCAGCAGCGAAGCTCCGATCAGGGTGGCCGTGCGCTGCACCGCCTCAATCAGTTTGACCCCGAAAATCGGTGCCGCCGACACTATGATGACCTTATCCTGGCCCAGCAGTGCCTGCTGCAGATCCATCAGCGCCTCCCAGTCCATCAACCCGGAAGGCTTGGCCAGGTTGGATTCGCTGCGCCAGCGGCGGGTACGGGTATCCAGTACCACCATTCTGGGCTGAGTATCCAGGGTGTAGTGCCAGTTTTCACACTTGAGCAGCTTGTCTATCAGGGCATCCTGGCGCTCGCTGTCGGCCAGATAGAGGCCGCTCAGCTCTTCGAAAAAGTCGGTAAACCTCTTGGGTTGATTGCCAAGGGCCTGAAACAAGGTGTAACCCAGCAAGGCATTGCCTATGATGCGCTTGGAGAAGGCGTGACCATAGGCGGCCTCTTCCCAGCGGGCGGTCAGGTTCCAGTCGTCGGTGATGTCATGATCGTCGAAGATCATATAGGTGGGCAGATGCGCCAAAAGGCGCCTAACCTTGCCAAGGCCCGCCTTGAACTCCAACAGATGTTGCCACTGGGTCTGCCACTCCTGTGCCCGTTTGCCGGTCAGCCCGGGTAACTGCTGCGGCAGTTCCAGTTGCTGCCACAGTTCCGGTGACCAGATCAGCAGATACAGGGCAGTGACTTCGGCGAAGCTCAGTAGATGGTTTTCAGCCATCGAAGAGGTGAATATGGGGTGATTGATATACCAGCGCCAGATGAAGGTTTTGCCCGGATATTGGGTGCGGGGCAAGAGCTGTTTCGGCCTTTGGTAGAGAGAGTCTGGACCATAGTCTATCTGTGTCGAGTCCTTGAGCGGGGCGTCACTAAAGCTTTCCTGTTTCAGTCCCAGCAATGCGATTACCTGGGCAATGGCCACCAGGGTGGGGCCGGTCACATCATCGACATAGAGCTGATCGCCGCTTAGCATCAACAGCGCCGGGCGCTCGGCCGGGGCATTGTTCTGTTCCAGCAGAGTATCGGCCGCCACCAGTGCATCGCCGCTGTGATGATGCGGGTTGCGACAGGAGCCGTGCAGCAAACGATCCAGCCTGGGCTGCAGCACCAGTTCGGGAGTGGATTTGCCCGGATAACATAGGCCGTCGATACCGGCGAACAGAGACTTACCATCGGCATCTTCCAGGCTATAACCCACGGCTTGCCCTTGGGGCAGCAATCCGGGAACCTCAAGGTGCAGCAGATACTGCCAGGCATGTTCGCCCAGTTGCACTCGGTGCACTTGTTCTTCATTCAGCGGCAAGGGCGCCGACTTGTGACTCAACTTAAGCGTCAATTTTGGGCTCAACGGTTTGCTGCTGACCCACCAGAGGGTGAAATGGTCCCGGTCGCAGTGACGCAATATCGGGCCGGCCAAGATCAGCGGCAAGGAAGAGGAAGTGGTCATCGGCGGATTTCGCAGCCTCTCAGGAATGAAAAAGGGTGAATCCACAGGGTAAACAAGTGCTTTGGCTTTGAAAAGCCCCTAGAATGTGAAGCCTTGTTAATGTGTTGCAAAAATGTCAATGGCAGGTGTTTCCAATTTTGAGTCTTGGAATTTCAAGGCGGGCTTACCATGGATGCCGGTCTGATACTTTTGCCAGATTGGGATGAGTGATTCATGAAAAAAGTGTTGCTGGGGATGGATGGGCTGTTTGGCCGAACCGGCGGCCTGGCGGCGGCGGATCAGCTGGCGTTGCTGAGAGGATTAGGGTTGATATTGCAGCTGGGGCTGACTCTGTTTGGCAGTGATGCCTTTGGCCTGACGCCACAACCCGAACCCTTGACGTGGATCCTGGGGCTGGAAAGCGCCTATCTGGCCCTGACCCTGTGGCTGCGCCATCCCCTCTATCGTCAGAGTGCCGGTATCTTCATCGCCCTGTTGCTGGATACCCTGTTCTGGATCTCCTGGTTATGGTTTTCCGGTGGCGCCACCAATGCCTTTATTTCGTTGTTGCTGGTGCCGATTGCGCTGGCGGCGGTCACCTTACCCGCCTGGGGCAGTTGGAGCCTGGCGGTGCTGTCGACCCTGGCCTATAGCCTGATGATCTTAAGCCTGCCGGAAGGTCATGTGCGCCATCACGGCATGGATATGAGCTCACACTTTCTGGGGATGTGGCTCAATTTTGTGGTGTCGGCATTGGTGTTGACTACCAGTGTCGCCTTGATAAGCCGCCGTCTGCGGCGTCAGGATACTGAGCTCGGTTGGCTGAGGGAAAATCAGCTGCGACAAGAACAGCTGTTGGCGCTGGGCACGGCTTCGGCGCAGATGGCACACCAGTTGGCGACTCCACTAGCCAGTCTCAGATTATTGTTGGACGAAGTCATGGAAGAGGGCGCAGATAGGGAGGCACTCGAACAGATGGGCCAGGCTCTGGCCCGCTGTGAGGTTACACTCAATGAGCTTCGGAATGCCACTGAATCGATTCGAGAGCGCCGTCGTCAGCTCATCAGTTTAGATGACCTGGGACACAACATGCGCCAACAGCTGATGCTGCTGATGCCCGAGGTGGATTTTAGCCTTACCCTGCCCGCTGGCCTGACTGAACGTGAAATTATCACAGATGCCAGCTTGTTACCGGCTTTACTGGCGCTGGTGGATAACGCCGCCAAGGCTAGCCTCGGTAATATCAATGTACCTAAAGTTGAAATCGGTTTTGAAGCTGCCACTGAGACCCAACTGGAGATCCGCATCAAGGATTATGGTCGCGGCATAGAGGCGCATCTCTTGGGTGAACTCGGGCTGATGCCGGTGGCGAGCCGCACCGGCATGGGCGTTGCCGTACTATTGAGCCACGCCAGCCTGGAAAGGTTAGGTGGTCAATTGATCCTCCAAAACGGCCCCCAGGGTTGTGAAGCGCGCGTCAGTCTGCCCTTGCAGCCTCTCGCTGCCACTGTGGGAAAACCGGCATGAAGCGACTGTTGATCATTGAAGATGACCTGGCATTGGCTGCCATTTTGAAACGGCGCATGCAGAGGTACGGTTTTGAATGCTGCCATGCCGAAGAGGCCAGTCAAGCGTTGCTCAGCGCCCGCAGTTGGCAGCCGAGCCATGTATTGCTGGATATGAAGTTGGCGCAAAGCAATGGCCTAAATCTGATTGTGCCGCTGCGAGCCAGCCTGCCCAAGGCCTGTATCGTGCTGCTCACAGGCTTTGCCAGTATCGCCACTGCGGTAGAGGCGGTCAAACTGGGGGCCGATAACTATCTGGCCAAGCCGGCCGATACCCAGACTCTTCTGGCGGCGCTTCATGTCGACCCCGAGCCTAACATTGTCCAGCCGTTGCCGGACGAAACCCCGTTACACCCCAAGCGGTTGGAGTGGGAACACATTCAGCAGGTACTCAATGCTAATAAGGGGAATGTTTCGGCCACCGCTCGCCAGTTGGGGATGCACAGACGTACTTTGCAACGCAAGTTGGCCAAGAAACCTGTTGCCTAAAAAAATCCCGGCCTTTCGAGACGAGAAAAGGCCGGGCAGGTTCAATAGCAGTGGATATCTCTAAGGCCTGCGGGAGCACGAAGAGGATGAACCCGGAAGTGGGCGTCAGTCAGGACTCCCTTAAAAACGGTACTCGCCCATGACCCAGGCGTTGAGACCGGGTTGTGGCAAACGCTCGCCTACCGCAATATCACCGCCCATCACCCGGTTATAACCGGCGAGATGGTCGACATATTCTCTGTCCAGCAGGTTGTCTACCCCAAGCTTGAGCATAAAGCTGTCACCGCGGTAACCGGCCGCCATATTGACTAAGCCATAGCCTGCAGTTTCCTGCTCCAGCTGAGTGGCCGAGACCTTGTCCTGGGCGGCAACCGCTACTGTCTCCAGGCGGGCAAACCAGCTGCCTTGATCCCAGTTGAGGCCCAGGGTCAGGTTGGGCGGGGCGATACGGTAGAGTTTGTCTTCCACGTCGCGGCGTTCGCCATAGGTATAGGCCGCCTGCAGATCCAGACTCCACTGTTCATGCAGTTGCCAGCGGGCGTTGACATCCATGCCGTAGAGCAGGGCATCGGTATTGCTGAACACCAAGGTGTTGGCATCTCCGGCGGCGATAATGGCCGGGTCATCCGTGGGGAGGCCCTGAATATAGTTGTCGATCCTTTGGACAAATACCCTAGGGGTCAGACTGAAATCCTGGCGGTGTAAATCCAGTCCCAGTTCCAGCTGCCAAGCGGTTTCCAGATCCAAGTCCATCTGGCCCACATAGGTACGGCCATCGGCCAGCCCGCCGGTGGATTGCATCGGCACCCATAGGTAACGCTGTTGGTAGCTGGCACTGGCCTGTTTGCGCGCCAGGCCGATAATGGCATCCAGCTCATTGTCGATTTCAAAGCGGCCGTTGATCACCAAGTCCAGCCCGGTATCGTTTTGGCTGCGATCGGCCTGGTTGAATCTGTCCATCAGGGTCTTGATTGCCGGTTTCATGGCCGCCATAGAGTGGTTCACGGCATCGGCATCAAACCTGTAGTGTTTTACCCGGCTGCCCAGTTGCCAGCTCCAGCGGCCAAACTCCTGCTGCCATTGGGCGTAGAGGCTGTAAACGCTGTCGTTGACACCGTTGAAGTTATCCACCTGGAATTTGCTGTTGCTCGGATCTGTGATTAGGGTGTCATGCTCGGCCTGACGCCAGTCAAAGCCAAATTCCCAGCTATCTTTGGCAAGTTGCCAATGGCCATCGAAACTCTTGGAGTCGGCTATGGTATAACGCGGTGCCACAGTGGGCTTTTTCATCCGCAGGCTGAAGTTGTCCATGCCGTGGCGGGCATCGCTGTAGCCCAGGTGCCAGCGCATCTGCCAATCGGCCAGCAGGTGCTCGCCACTGAGTTTGAATCTGTCGGTGCGGATATAGCCGATATCCATCGGCAGTGCCGGGGTGGCGGCATCTGTGGTTTCCAAATGTTGGAATGAGAAGGCTATCGACTCGTCATCGGCGCTGCTGTCGGCCAGGTTGAATCTGTATTCACCACCGAATACCTGTTTGTCGTAGACGCCTGGCAATAAGGGGTGGTTGTCGCCACTCTCGGGCACATCATTGCCCTTGAACATGTCGCCATACAGCATGAGCGCTTGGCGCTCGCCGCCGAAATTACTCTTGACGCCGATGCGGCTCTGCTCGCCATTGTGCTGGTATTGGCCGCTGACCAGACCGCTGAATTCATCGAAACGCGCCTGAGATTCCACGACCCGGATGCTGCCACCCAGGGTATCGACGCCGCTGGCTACCGGGGCTATGCCGCGATCCAGTTCTAACTGCTCGGTGATCACCGGCACGGCATAACTTAGCGGGGTATCCATGGCATTGGGGCCGGCTCCGGCCATGCTCATGCCGCCGACCTGGGTTTCCACTCTGTCACCGAAAAGGCCACGATACTGAGCTATGCCGGTCAGCGGGCCGTTGCTGTTAACGTTGGCGCCGGGAAGAGATCTTAGTAAGCCGCTGATGTCGGCCTTGGGAGACGCCGTTTCGGGTGAGGTATGCAGTACGCTGCTCTGTACACTGCCGCGTACCACCAGCACTTCCATGGGAGAATCACTGGCCTGGACAGAGGTGCCAAGGCCGAGAATAGGCAATAAAGCCAAATATAGAGTCGAAGGATAAAAGCGCATATCTTATTGATTTTGGTTGTTTTGAAGGAGGCCCATTCTGTGCCTGATAACCAAGCTGGGCAAAGGTAAACAGCCAAAGTGCGACAAGCTGTCGCACCTGCATCATTATCCCTAAGTGGTTTTATCTGTGTTGGGGGGGGGGAGCCAAGAGGACGGCTCTCATTTGGGCCGCTATTATGCCAGCGGAGTGAACTTGATCAGTTCGGCAATGCTGTGGACACCGAGCCGCTTCATGATCTTGGCGCGATGCACTTCTATGGTACGTAGTGACAGGTAGAGGGCCTCGGACATCTGTTTGTTGGTCATCCCTTGCACCAAGAGCTGCAATACCTGCTGCTCGCGTTCGGTTAGGGTGGCGTATTTCTGCTGCAGCTGTTGCTGTTCATGGGTCTTGAGGCTGTAGTCGAACGCCTTTTCGATGGCCGCAGCCAGTGCCTTGCCGGCAACGGGTTTCTGGAAAAAGTCGCAGGCTCCCTGGCGGAAGGCGTTGACCGCCATGGGGAGATCGCCATGACCGGTAAGAAAGATGATCCCCAGCGGGCTGTTGGCTTCCAGCAGTTTTTGCTGTACCTGCTCTCCCGTGAGCTCCGGCATGCGGCTATCGAGAATGACACAACCCGGCCCCGTCAGCTTGGCGTTATTGAGAAACTCCTGGCCACAGGCAAAGGCTTGCAGTTGGTAACCAAATTGGCTGAGCATAAAACTGAGCGAGTCACGGACGGCAGCATCATCGTCCACCAGATAAAGTACGGTGTCAGTTACATTTGTCACTAAGATTTCTCACTGGGGTGAATAAGCCAATCCTAATCTTTGTTGTATCTGGGCTCAAACCTGGTTGCTGGCTTTTAGAGCCAGATCACTGAGGTATTGACCGACATTTGCCCTCCATCAAGTTATTCTTTTGCTGGCTGTATTAGCTTATCTTCATGGATGAAAGGGGAGTGGGAATGGCCAAAATATTAATCTTGATACTGTTGTTGGGAGCCGGATGTGCTTCGGCTTCGGCGCAACTGTATGAACCGGCGACCGATGCCGAAATGGGTGACGAACCCATAGAGGCTGTTTTTCGGGTCGGAGTCTTGGCCAACCATGGGGTCGCTCAAGCCAAAGAGAGATGGCGTCCCATGATGCGTTATCTGAGCCAACAGCTGCCCGGTAATCGCTTTGAAGTTGTGCCACTGACATTTACGCAGATGAATCAGCAACTGCTGGAGCACAGGATCCACTTCATTGTGACCAACCCGGGACAGTATTTAAGTCTCAGCAGCCAGTTGCCCCTGTCGTGGCTGGCCACCATGCGCAGTCGCAAACATCAGGGCACCACCTTTGCCATCAGTTCGGCGATCATAGTGCGGGCCGACAGCCCGGTGCGCAACATTGAAGAGTTGCGTGGCGCCACTGTGGTGGCCAGCGATCCTCAGGCGCTGGGAGGATATCAGGCGACGGTAGGCTTGCTGAATAAGCGCGGCTTTGCCGCCAAACGTTTCTTCGGCGAGGTGCGTTTTTTGGGGTTCCCGTTGGAACCTCTGGTTTATCAGGTGCGTGACCGCACTGTCGATGCCGCCATTACCCCTTTCTGTACTTTGGAAGAGATGGTGGAAACCGGTTTGGTCGAGCGGGAGGACTATCGGGTGATTAACGGCGTTAAGCCCGAGGGTTATGACTGCGAGACCAGCAGCGCCCTCTATCCCAACTGGTCGTTTGCCGCCTCTGACCTAGTGCCCAGCCATATTACCCAGGCAGTGACTCTGGCATTGTTTGATCTGCCCTATGACTCTGAAGCCGCAATTCAGGCAGATATTATGGGGTGGACCGCCCCCATCAGTCAGCTCAAGGTGATTAAGTTGTATGAAGAGCTGGAGTTACATGGCGGTCCGCCACCACTCTATGAAGCCGCTATCGACTGGGTGCGTAAGAACCAGGAGTGGGGCGGCGTCTTGTTGTTATTGTTCCTGATCTCGACGCTCTATCACCTATGGCTGGAATACAAGTTTCGTCAGAAGAGTGAATACCTGTTGGCGGCAGAGCGGCAACTGCGGGAAAAGGCACTGCAACTGGAGCGAATACAGAGTGCTGCCATATTGGGTGAAATCGGTGCCGGGCTGGCGCACGAACTCAACCAACCCATAGCCGCCATTACTCAATACAGTGAGGGCGCCATGATGGTGTTAGAGCAGCGCGCCGCCAGCGGTTGCGGTGAGCGTGCCGATGCCATGCGCGAGGTGCTGACCAAGATCAACAACCAGTCTATCCGCGCTGGAGCTGTGGTACATCGCATTCGTGGCTTATTGCGTCGGCGCCGTGCAGAGCCGGAACTGATCGAGATTGAGCACTTGCTCAAAGATGCGCTGGCACTGTTCCAACGTCCCATAGAGCAACAGCATATTGAGCTCAAAATCAGTCATCATGGGACGGCACGCCCCTTGTTGGGAGATGCGGTAGGCCTGAGCCAAATGCTGGTCAATCTATTGAAAAATGCCATCGATGCCTTGGAAGGGGTAGCGGGCAAGCGGGAAATTCAGGTGGCGATCGACTACGAGTCTCCCCCCCCATCAACTGCTGCCAAGGGAGAGTGGTTACTGCTGGAGTTATTGGATTCCGGCGCTGGACTCAGTGCCTCGGCAGAAGAGCTCATCGCCTCTTTTGCAACGACCAAGGAGGATGGTTTGGGATTGGGACTGGCCATCTGCCGCGATGTAGTGACTCAGCATAATGGTCATCTGGAGCTGGAAAACCGCCGCGATTGCCGCGGTTGTCGGGTGCGGGTCTGGTTGCCCTTGGCAGAGGCATTGCCTGCCGAGTGAGGCAATGCCTTGTGAGCAATGCTTGGGTGTTAGCGCAGCGCGCTCAGGGTTTGCCACTGGCGGCGGCCGAATTCCAGCACCACACCTACTGCCAGACCGGCGGCGGCATTGACGGCCAGGCTCACCACGGCGGTCGCCAGGATAACAAAGATACAGAAAGGCTTGCCGTCCAAGAGGCGTTTGGACCAGGCCAACTGCAAGCCGGCGGTGGACAGCAGACTACCGAGAATAGCCAGCGGAATAAGGCTCAGCAGCCAGGCCACGTTTTCCCCCCAGGAGAGGGCTATTAGCAGGCAACTGCCGCCGAAGATCAGCGGCGCCCACAGGTGGCGGGCACCGAAATGGTATTGCACCGCCAATCCACCGGCACCGTGGCACATGGCCGAAGCACCGAAGGGACTCAGCAGCAGATTGGCCAGGCCAGAGCTGGTGGCAAATGCCTTGGGGCTGAAACGCTGGCTGTCTTCGGGGAACTTCTCTTTGGCCATCACTGAGGTGGCGATAACGGCATTGGTCAAAGTCAACGCCAGTTGTGGCAGCACCAATAGGGTCGCTGCGGCGCCCCAGTCATTTAACTCGGGCCAGCTCAAGTGCCAAGGCGTGTTGTTGAACACAAAGCCGCTGTCGCTGCCGCCTTGCTGGTATTGCCACAGCATGCCGAGGGCGATCACCAAGGGCATGGCCAGATAGCGCAGCGGGATAAAGCGGGCAAAGAAGATCAGTGCGAATGCGCCGAATCCCAGCACAGGCTCGTCGGCCATCATCTTGAAACCCATCCATAACAGCTGCAGCCCTATGGCCAGTTGGATACCGACACTGACAGCCTGGGATATTTGCCGCGACAGCCAACTGATGGCGCCGGAGGCCGCCAGTACCAGCAGTATTACTCCCATCAGCATGGCGCTGGCTTGCATCATGCCCGGTGTCAGCCCCTGGGCGATGACCAGGGCGGCAATCACCTTCATGGGTTGTACGGGAATGGGGCGGCGATAAAATAGGGCGGTGGCGATGGCAAAGAGACCGAAACCGAGAAAAATGCCTTGGGGAGAAAACTGATTCAGGGCGATCAGCCCAAGTACTAGAGGGAGGAAGGTTCCCAGATCGGCGAAGGCGCCGCTAAGCTCTCCCAGGGAGCGGTTTAATGAGGAAAAAGTCTTGCCGTTTGTTGTCATTGCACTTGCCACAGAAAAGGATGCCCAGACAACGCAAGAAAAATGCCATTTTTTACCGCGAGTTGCATCATCAATGACCCGAATTTACCGCCATAGTCTAATTTAGTGTAGCGCCGCTTGGACACTTTGACCTGGAACTGGGTCTAAATGTCTTTTTGGGCTCAGTGATTTTATGACTTTATTGGGGGTGGGGATGTTAAGAGTGACCGGCTCCCGGGAGGTGGGAGATGCGGGAGCCGGTCTTCAGGACTTACCTGAATCGGATCAGCGGGCGTGGCGAGCGCCGCCTTTGTACTTCATGGGATCGCCCTCATAGCCCAGCGCCCGCCAGTCGAGGCGGTCACCGCCGTTGTGGCAGTCGGCGCACTTGAGTGCTTCGCTCTTGGGCGAGACCATGTGGTTGATACGCCACCACATTTCGGTTTGGGCAAAGCCGTACTGACCGCTGTAGCTGATGCCCTTGGCCTGCATGGGCTCGCTTGCGGCCATCCCTAAGCGAATCGCCTTATCCCAGTCAAACTCAGACCAGAAACCGCCCTTGCCATAGGTCTTGGGATTGAGCAGCACCTTATTGACCTTGTCGTACACCTGCTTGCCTGTGTGCACCTTGAAGGGGTAGATCTTCGCCTTGGGATCCTGAATGTCACCCAGGGGGAAGGTCAGACGGGTGACCTGCTCTGGATCCATCTTGTCACCGGCCATATAGGCATCGGCGCGGCCGTTGTACCAGGCGTAGCTGGGCTTGACCATCTTGCCCCAAACGAAGCTGCCCTTTTTCTTGGCGTAGCTGTGACGACCATATTGATCCAGGCTCTCTTCCCTGTCTTCACCGGCAGTGGACCAGTCCCAGTGCAGCTTGGTGGGCTCATGGCGGGCAAAGAAGGGGATGTGGCAGGTCTGACAGGCCACAGTGGCTGCGTGCTTGTTCAGCTGTTTGTTGCCGTGTGGTGCACTGTCGTGGCAATTGTCACAGCCGATATGATCTTCACCGCCGGGGGACACACCCATGGCGTTACCGCTGATCATATGCTTTTGGGTGGTGTGGCAGTCCTGACACTGGAAGTCGTTGCCGTCGCTGTCCATATGTACATCCGTGGCCTTGTCCGGGTAGGCCATGGAGGAGTCGAGATCGCCATGCTTGACCGCATCTCCGCCGCCACCATAGAAGTGGCAGCTGCCGCAGTTATCCCGCACCGGCTTGCCGACATTCTGGGCGACCCGCAGCAGATCCACTGTCTTGAATACCTCTCCGGCCGCAACGGGATCTTTAACATAGGTGCCCGTGGTGTCATGGCACACCAGGCAGTCCACCTTGGTCTTGTCCTTGAAGTCGAAGCTGTTGTCTTTCCAGCCGTAACCGGCATGGCAGCCGGTACAGCGAGGTTCATTACCGGCAATGGAAACACAGAAGTTGTTGATGGAGTTTTTCTTGCCCCGTTTGACTGTACGTCCGGGCAGTTCCTGCTCCAGCTCCCAGGTCCAGTGGGATGACAGCATAAAGTCATCGGCGTCTTTTTCATGGCACTCAAGACAGGCCTGGGTCACTTCCGAGCCTGTGTTGAAAGGGCCCTTGAGCACCTCTTTGTGGGGGCCAATGGCCTGGGCCTGGCTCAGGAGGCCGAGCCAGAGTGCCGTGGCTATAAATGGCAGATAAAATGTTTTCATCTGTGTTCCTCCCTAGAAATTCACAGTCAGTGAGGCGTTGATATCCAGCGCCGTATCCACCACGGGCAATAACGAATAGGCGCTGCCGTCCAGCACTTCATCCACCTTCACAGGTGCACCCACGGGCGTGCCCGAGCCAGTGTATTCATAGTCGTAGTAGAGCCCCGCCAGCTTGATAAACATCCTGGGATTGATATCGAAGATGTAGTAGGCCTCGGTCACATGGCCGCGGGTGGCCAGTTTGCTGCCGACCGGGTCGTCCTGGGCCTGGGTGAAGGGCGTCCAGTACTTGGATCCATAGTTGTATTCCAGACCGAACTTGCCGTAAGGCGCCGGGATCTGCATGCCGATATAGATGCCGTAACCATCGTGGGAGGCATCGGACTCGGCGCTGGATGGCACCAGCAGCAGTTCATCGCCACTGCTGTTGAGTTCTGCCTGGAACACGGCATCGGTCAACATGCCGCCGAACATGCCGGCGTTGCCGTTGCTCTCAGCGCGGGTCCAGCCGAAGGAGGCAAACAGCTTGAGATCGTCATCGGACTCATAGGCATAGCCCAGGCCGCCCAGGTACATGTCGCCTATGACCCCGCTGGGTTGCACCCGGGTAACAAAGTTGAAGTTGTCGAATTTCTGCAGATCACTGTAGAGGGTGGGAGCGAAAATTCCGGCCAACTCGTTGGGGAAGGCCATGGTGCCCTTGAAACCATCGTTGATATCCCGCGCGGCAAACAGGGTCAGTTGCAGGAAATGGTTACCGTCGTTGATCACATCAATGTTGAAACCGCCCAGATGGGTGTCCTTGCTGACGGTATCGCCATAGAGCTCGCCATTGCCCCATTGGGACTCAAAGCCCTGACCGTAACAGAAACGCACCACTTGGCCTTCTATCCCGGTGAGCTCTCCAAGCTTGTAGCCCAGAGTGGCGCCGTCAAAGTTGAAGTTGACCAGGTGTCCGGAAGGGGTGCCGCCACGCTTTTCATTTTCCCGGTAGTGGCTCGGCGGACCATAGGTGGAGGGGCGACGGCCGACAGACAGATAAAACTCGCTGCCGCCGATGTTTTTCCAGTCAAAGTAGGCGCGCTCGACCCGCAGCCAGTCGCCACTGGGGTTGCCTGAGTTGGTGCCGTCCATGGTGAAAGAGCGCCAGGAATCAAACACCTGCACACCGGTGGAATCGCCCCAGTCCTTGAACATGGTCAGGCGTCCGGCAAAGCTGACGTTGTCCCACACCTTGGCCTTGAGATCGAGCCGCAGCCGAGTGGTGTAGAAGATGTCATTGTCTATGTCGCCACTGCGATAAGGCGCCAGCACATAGGGCATAACGCCCTGCAGTTGTCCCTGGGCAAAGGCGTTGGCCAGCTCAGGGTTGGCGGCCATCATCTTGCCAAGGGGCGAGGTGGGATCCATGGGGTTGCCCAGTTCGCCGGCCATGGCTTTGGCGCCGAAGTCGTTGAAGTCCATCTTGATCGCCGGATGCCAGGTGACATTGCCATAGTGCAGCGAGTGGGCTCGAGTGCGAAAGTCACCGCTGATCTCCAGTCGATCGAGCGCCGTGTGCCGCTCTGTCTTGTCCACCCGGCTGTTGAGTATATCCAGCTCTTCGGTGATCTCCTGCAGTTGCTGTTTAAGCTCGCGGATCTTGGTGCTGTCATCCAGTTCTCCGGCCTGGAGCTGGGGGCTGCCCAGCAGAGCCAAACCCAGTGCCTGGGCCACCGCCAGTGCGATAAGAGTACGCATAGTAGATTCTCCTGACCGGCCTTGCCGGTCGTTTTCAGGCAGCAAGCGGCCCTGGGGTAACCCCATACTTGGCTTACTGACTGTTAATGATTATGGGAAGGTGCGAACAAGTCCCATGTGTGCTCTGCGTCGGCTTACAGGCCTGGATGCAAGGCGTGGTTCGCAGCAAATGGCCTAGTCCTTTGCAAGAAGCACAACACAGCAGGCAGGCCTGTAAGCCACGCCCTTCGGGGCTCTCACAGCAACCGGCTCTCTACGTTATCCGACTTCGACAGGCCCCGGCATGCCTTCAGTCAGATGCCTTGAACGCCAATTGCTGTGCAAGCCAGAGTGCCACGAGGACTTATTCGCACCTTCCCGCGCTATCAACCGCAGGTCTGGGGTTGATCCGAGTCGGCGGCATGGTCGTACAGGAACTGTTGAATATCCTTGAGTTCCTGCTCAGTTAAAGGCTGAAACGCCTCGGGTTTGGCTTTGTGTTTGTCTCTGGCGAAGAATCTGTCCCATTGGCTCATGGTCTTGCTCATGGGAGTCAGTTCGCCGCCTATGCCTGCTTTGCTGTGACACTCTTTACAGACTTTCTTGTACAGGTGTTTGCCTTTCTTGGGGTTGCCGCCGTCGGCTGCGGTGGCGCCTGTGGCCAATGCACAGGCTAAAAGCAGAAGGCCGAGTTTGCTGCTGGTGTTCATCATCTATTCCTCTGGGTGACCGCCCGCTCCGTTAATGGGCTGTTATTTTTAGTGTCCATTCGGTTATTAATTTAACAACTCGGGAGTTTTTCAGCTTTGAACTGGATCACTTCCATGAAATAAATCTAATTGATAAAAATTTCATTGAAATTAATCTAATGTAAGTGTGGTGGTTTTTATTTAACAATATGATTTATAACAGTTTTGTTTTTGTTTTCTGACAAGGGTAACAACAAGAAAGGCGTAAATTTTAGCTGTGATCTGCTTAACAATTGTGAATATTTGTCATCTGTTCACTTGTGAATGTAAATTTTTTTGATGTTTTTGAGTCTAAAAATATCGGCTCAAGCCAGGGGCGATTGCCTTCACATTTTTAAGGACTTTCAAAAGTGTTTACCGTGCCTGGATCACACTCATCCTCGCTATGTGGTTTACCACAATACCCACACAAATCTAATGGGTAAACAATAGGTTCAAGCCGCGGTAGTCAAGCGGTATCCAATACAAACAATAACCTGTGTGAGCGACCTTTCCCTAAGGGGAGAGGATGGAGGTAAACCATGATAGAGCTTGATCGGCGCACCTTTCTGAAAGGGGCTGGAGCCGGAGGGGCAACCTGTGCCCTGGCCGGGGTTCTGCCCGGTTCACTGGCGGCTTTGGGGCATGGCCCTTTGACCGGCAGTGCCACTGAAATTGCCAGTATGTGTGAGATGTGTTCGACCCGTTGCCCGATTTCGGCGCGGATAATCGACGGCAAAAACGTCTTTATTTCTGGTAACAAAGAAGCCAAATCATTCGGCGGTAAGGTTTGTGCCCGTGGCGGCGCCGGCCTTAGCCTATTGTACGATCCACAAAGGATCGTTAAACCACTCAAGCGCGTTGGTGAACGCGGTGAAGGCAAGTGGGCCGAAATCAGCTGGCAGGAAGCCTATCAAACCATCGCCAGCAAGCTGAATCAAATCAAGGCCGATCACGGCCCTGAAGCCGTGGCATTTTCCTCCAAGTCAGGCTCGCTGTCCGGACACCTGTTCTATTTGGGGCAGGCTTATGGCAGCCCCAACTCCTTTACCCATAACACCACTTGCCCGGGCGGTTATGTGGTCGCCGCCAAGGCGATGTTCGGTACCAAGGTGAAGCGGGATCTCTCCAACTCTAAGTACATTATCAACTTTGGTCATAACCTCTATGAAGGGATCAATATGTCCGAGACCCGTGGCCTGATGAAGGCCCAGGCCGACAAAGGCGCCAAGTTGGTGGTGTTTGAACCCAGATTCTCGGTAGTGGCCGATAAGGCCGATGAGTGGTATGCCATTCGTCCCGGCTCGGATGTGGCCGTAGCCCTGGCGCTGTGCCATGTGTTGATTGCTGACAACCTCTATGACAAGGCTTTTATCGAGCGTTATGTCGTAGGTTTTGAAGAGTTTGCCGCCGAGGTCAAGGCTTATACTCCTGAGTGGGCCGAGAAAATTTCCGATGTGCCCGCCGCCGACATTCGTCGTATTGCCCACGAGTATGCTGCTGCTGCGCCTCATGCCGTGGTCGACTTTGGCCACAGATCTACCTTTACCCCGGAAGAGTTCGATATGCGCCGGGCGCTGTATGCCGCCAACGTGCTGATCGGTAACCTGGAACGCAAGGGTGGCCTCTACATGGGCAAGAAGGCGGGTGGTTACAACAAGTTTGCCGGTGAAGCCGTGGCCCCTGAGCTGGGCAAGCCGGGCGTCAAACTGCCCAAGCCGCAAGCCAAACGCATCGACCAGATGGATGAGCAGTTTGCCATGGCCTGGTCCGGTGGTGGTATCTATCAGTCAATCATAGATGCGACTCTGGAAGCCAAGCCTTACCAACTGCGCGCCTGGGTTATGAGCCGCACTAACCCGATGCAGACCATGACCGACCGTGCCAAGGTGGTTGAGAGCCTGAAGAAGTTGGAGTTTGTGGTTTCCTGTGATGTTTACATCAGTGAAACCGCCGCCTGGGCCGACATCATACTGCCCGAGTGTACTTACCTGGAGCGGGATGAAGAAGTCGCCGACAAGTCCGGCAAGAACCCGGCCTACTACCTGCGTCAGCAAGTGGTGGATGTGATTGGCGATGCCAAGCCTTCCTGGCAAATCTTCCGTGAACTGGGCATAGAGATGGGCTTGGAGCAGTACTATCCCTGGGAAAACATGGAAACCCTGCAATTCCTGCAGGTGAATAAAGACGCCCAGCTGCTGCAGCATATCAAGGACAAGGGTTTTGTCAGCTACGGCAAACCGCTGATGCTGCGTGAACCCAAGATGGTAGCCGACTTTGTCGCCGCCTACCCCAACGCTAGAGCCATGGATGAAGACGGTACTTACGGCAGCGCGCTCAAGTTCAAGACCCCCAGCGGTAAGATTGAACTGACCTCCGCCAAGGTGGAAGGCATGGCGCCTGGACGCGGCACTATCGCCTATCGTGAAGTGACCCTGAAACAGCCGGACGAGCTCTACTTTATTCAGGGCAAGGTGGCGGTGCATACCAATGGCGCGACCCACAATGTGCCTATGCTGGCCAACCTAATGTCCGACAACGCCGTTTGGATCCACCCTGACACAGCCGCCAAGCATGGCATTGAGAATGGGGATGCCATTCGCCTCACGTCCAGTGTCGGTAGTGAAGAGGGTCATGCGCTGGTGACCAAGGGTATACGTCCCGACACAGTGTTCGCCTACATGGGCTTTGGCTCCAAGAACAAGGAGCTGGCACGGGCGACCGGCAAAGGTGTGCACTGCGGTAACCTGCTGCCCAACGTGACTGCACCTGTGTGCGGTATGAACGTACACACCACAGGTGTGAAGCTGGAAAAGGCATAAGGGGAGGCGAAGATGACTAAAAGATATGTGATGGTGCACGACGAGAATAAGTGCATCGGCTGTCAGGCCTGTAACGTCGCCTGCCGCAGCGAAAATGGTGTACCTGAGAGCGTAACCCGCCTGCAGGTACGGGTAGAAGGCCCATTTGGTGATGCGCCGCATCTGCACTTCAAGTATCACAGGGTGTCCTGTCAGCAGTGTGAAGATGCCCCTTGCGTCAAGGTTTGTCCTACTGGGGCGGCCTATGTGGGCGAGGACGGCATTATTTCCATCAAGGCGGAGAAGTGTGTCGGCTGTATGTACTGTGTGGCGGCCTGCCCCTACAAAGTGCGCTTTATGAACCCGGAAACCAAGGTGGCCGACAAGTGCAACTTCTGTAAGGACACACGTCTGGCTCGAGGCGAACAACCCGCCTGTGTGACCGTATGTCCTACCGATGCCCTGGTGTTTGGTGATGCCAACGAGGCCGGTAGCGAGGTGGCGACTCTGCTCAACACCCGCGTGACTTATCAGGACAAGACCCATCTGGGGACTAAACCCAGAATCTACCGTATTCCTGTCAAGAGAGGGGGGATCCAATCATGAACAATACTTGGGGCGATATGACACAATACGACCCTGTAACCTGGAACTGGGTCATTGCGGTTTACCTCTTCTTGGCTGGGTTATCGGCGGGCAGTCTGCTGATTGGGATCGGGCTGCGTTGGGTACAAAACAAGACAGAGGGGGATAGCGGCCTTCTCAAGGCGGCAGCCTTGATAGCACCCGTGGCCATCTGTCTGGGGATGGTGTGTCTGGTGTTTGACCTGACCAAACCGTTCCACTTCTGGCTGATCCTGATCAACTACAACCTGACCTCCGTGATGTCCATCGGGGTGTTGGCGCTGCTGGCCTATATTCCGCTGACCTTTGCCTATGCGCTGGTCGTGCTGAAAGATGATCTCGGTAACTGGGGTTTGGGCTTCCTTAAAGGGATTGCAGAATCACTGACTGGCCTGCGCAAGACCATGGAAGTGCTGCTGTTCGTGCTGGCGATTGTCGTGGGGGCCTATACCGGCTTCCTGATCTCCGCCATGAATGCCTATCCCATGCTGAACACTGCCGTATTACCGGCGCTGTTCCTGGTGTCCGGCTTGTCGGCCGGTGCGGCCGCCAATGCGGTAGTGGCGCTGCTGCTGTTCAAGACAGACAAGCACTGCCCGCAGCTGGGACGGATGCATGGCCTGGAACTGCCCATAATGGCGACAGAAATTCTGTTCCTGTTCATGCTGTTCTGCGCGCTCTACTTCAAGGGCGGTGCCGCCGCCGCGGCGCTGGCATCATTGACAAGTGGCGTCTGGGCCAGTGTGTTCTGGATTGGAGTTGTGGGTATAGGTTTTGGGATCCCACTGCTTTCCATGTTGTTGCTACCGGCGAGTACCCGTCACACCAAGGGCGCCATGTTGGCGGTAGCCTGCTGCAGTCTGACCGGGGTGCTGGCACTTAGACACTTCATTCTCTATGCAGGTCAGAGCTATCTTGGTTAACAAGCACCTCTGAACCTGTTTTGCCTCAGCCCGTATCATTTGATACGGGCTTTTTTGTGTTTGATGTCATAGTTTCATCGAGATTTGGACTATCTTTAACCCAGATAACCGCTTGTGTCAGGTTATAGATAAAAACAAGAGGGTGATGAGATGAAACTGAGTCTGTTGACACTGCTTACCACGGGGCTTGCCAGTACGCTGACGCTGGCAGCGCAAGATGTTTATGAGGCCCGCTCCGATGCCATGGGCGGCGTTGCCGTGGCGGCCGGTAATCGTGAGGCGGCGGCCTTTTCCAATCCGGCGCTGCTGGCTTTGCCCTCGCGCCGCAGCAGTGACTTCAGTTTACTCATTCCTACCATAGGCGCCGATGGCGCCGATAAAGATCAGATGATCGATAAGTTTGACGCCCTGCAGGATAACTATGACGCTCTGGTCAATGCCATAGACGCCGCCGACACAGCGGCTATCGATGACTACCGAAAGCGCCTCAGTGGTGACTTGCAATCGCTGCAGGGCAATAGCGCCTACGTTAGTGCCGGTATCAATATGGCGTTGGTCATGCCCTCGGATGGTTTTAGCTATGCCTTTGTGTTCAAGAGTTATCTCGATGCTCTGGGGATAGCCGAAATCGCCGCTGCAGATATTGATACCCTGGATAATCTGGATCCCAATAACCCGCCGGAAATCCAAGATTTGACCTCCCAGGGGCGAGTGGTAGCCGGGGCGGTTTCCGAGCTCGGGGTTGCCGTGAGCTATCCGCTATCTATCGTCAACATGCCGGTGACAGTGGGAGTCACTCCCAAGCTGCAACGGCTGGATAGTTTCAACTATGCCGTCAGCGCCAATAACTTCGATGCCGATGACTTCAACGACGATGATTATCGTAGTGATGATTCAGGCTTTAACCTGGATCTTGGCCTGGCATTCCAGCCATTGGATGGTTTGGTTATCGGTGTCAGCGGTCGTAACCTCATCAAACGGGACTTAAGCAGCATAGAGGCCGGCGGCGTGCAGCTTACCTATCAGGTGAAACCTATGGTTACCGCCGGGGTGGCCTATGACTGGGCGGCTTTTTCGCTCAGCAGCGACTTGGATCTTACCGACAACGACAAGTTTGCCGAGCTTGAGGGCAGCCGCTATTGGCGTTTAGGCGGTGAATACCGGCCTACCGACTGGGTTGCTTTGCGGCTCGGTTATCGCCAGGATCTCAATGATCACAGCGCCGATCTCTACTCACTCGGGACAGGGTTCGCCATAGGCAACAGCTTCCGGCTGGATCTCACCGGTATGTTTGGCAGTGACGATGCCATAGGCGGAGTACTGCAAACCAGCTATCACTTCTAACAGCGATTTAACCGTTGATGAGCGCCAGGGTTGACTTGATAGTCAGCAACAGGGCGCTCAGGGTGCATAGCGCCAAGGTTAAGCTGCGGGTCTTCTCTTTATCCACCCGGCCCACCAAACGGCCAGCGACCAGAAAACCAATAAATACCGCAGGCAGCAGCAACAGCGATAGCCACAGATGCTTTAGGGTCAAGAGGCCAAAACAGCCGAGAATGATCAAGGCTATCAAGGAGCTGAAGATGAAGAAGGCCGACAGCGCTGCGCGGAACTGACTGGCATCCTTACCCGCCAGCAGCAGAGCCATAGGTGGTCCACCTATGGCCGCCACGGTACCGAAGATCCCGGAAAATACCCCGGCAATAAACAGGCTGAGGCGGTTGATCTTAATGCTGTATTTTCTGAAGCTGAGAAATACGGCCACGGCCACAATCAGGGCTATGGTCAAGCCCATAATCGGTTGCGGTGCCAGCAACAACAGGGTGGCACCAATCAGGCCGCCGGGGAGTCGTCCCAGCAAGGCATATTGCAAGCCGTTGAATTCCAGGTGGCCGCGTTCGCGTATCAAGGTCAACAGGGCGATAGAAAATCCCATCACAATCACAGGGACGGGAACCAGTTCCGGATCGACGATATACAGCAAAGGTGTGGCTACCACGGCCAGGCCAAAGCCTATCAGCGACTGGGTCAGGGCGCCGGTAAATATGATCAGGGATGCCAGCAACAGGGTGACGGGATCTATCAGTGACAGCATTCGCAAGCTCCCAAAAGAAAAGGATCGCGCAGCGATCCTTGTTCAACAATAAGATAATTCAGAGGAATAAGACACTTATTCCATGTCTTCCCATTCAATGCCCATGGCATCCATCATGCGTTTGGCTTCTTCCGGGATGCTGTCTGGTTTGTCTTTGGACAAATCCTCATCATTGGGCAGTGGCTGGCCGGTATAGGCATGCAGGAAGGCTTCGCACAACAGTTCGCTGTTTGTGGCGTGCCGCAGGTTGTTTACCTGGCGCCGGGTGCGCTCATCGGTCAATACTTTCAGTACCTTCAACGGAATAGAGACAGTGATTTTTTTCACTTGCTCATTCTTCTTGCCGTGTTCGGCATAAGGGCTGATGTATTCGCCATTCCATTCAGTCATTGATTCACCTGTGATCTCACTAATTCGCAGCAGATTTTAAACCCTTACAGGATACAGTCAAATGATTGCCTGCAAAATCTGTGCAATATGAACAGAAATCCATACATTTGGACGTCCAAACGTCTTGATGCCTATTGACGGCTGGATAGTCATTGGTTAGATTTAGACGTCCAGACATCTTTATGGTGTCGAACCTCAGCATTCAGGAGTCGATTATGACAGAGCGGCGATTAGCAACCACAGCGGTCCGGCAGGGCATCGAATCAGACAGCCAGCACGGGGCCGTGGTGCCACCCATCTATCTGTCGACCAACTATGCCTTTGAGGGGCACACTCAGCCAAGAGCCTTTGATTACAGCCGCTCGGGTAATCCTACCCGCTCCATTCTGGGGGATGCCTTGGGGGAGCTGGAACAGGGTTGCAGTGCGGCAATTACAGCGACCGGCATGGCGGCCATTACTCTGGTGGTCAACCTGCTGGGGCCGGATGACCTCTTGTTGGTGCCCCATGACTGTTATGGCGGTAGCTATAGGTTGTTCACCCATCTGGCCGCCAAGGGCCAGTTTCGTTTGCAGGTTTTGGATCAAACCGACCCGCAAGCACTCGCCGCTGCCCTGGCGCAAAAGCCGCGCATGGTGTGGCTCGAGACGCCATCTAATCCGCTGCTGCGGGTTGTGGATATCACCGCCATTGCCGAGGCGGCCCACCAGCAGGGGGCATTGGTGGTGGCCGACAACACCTTTTTATCGCCGGCGCTGCAACAGCCTTTACTGTTGGGGGCCGACATAGTGGTGCACTCGACCACTAAATACATCAATGGCCACAGCGATGTGGTGGGCGGCGCCGTGATTGCCAAAGATCCCGAACTGGCAGAGCAGCTGCACTGGTGGTCCAACACGCTTGGGCTGAGCGGTGGCGCCTTCGATAGCTACTTGACCCTGCGAGGCCTGCGTACTCTGGCGCTGAGGATCCGCGAGCATCAGGCCAATGCCGAGCGCATAGTGGCGCTGCTGAGCCAGAGCCCGGTGGTAGACAAAGTTTATTATCCGGGGCTTAAGAGTCACCCTGGTCATGAGATTGCCGCCAGGCAGCAGAGTGGCTTTGGCGCTATGCTGAGTTTTGAACTCAAGGGCGATGAGACGCAGGTGGTTGCCTTCCTCGGCGCGCTCAGGCTGTTTTCCGTGGCCGAGAGCCTGGGAGGGGTTGAGAGCCTGGTGGCCGTGCCCGCCACCATGACCCACAGAGCCATGACGAGTGAGGCTCGCGCCGAAGCCGGTATTAAAGATACGCTTATTCGCTTGTCTGTGGGCATAGAAGATAGCCGGGATCTGCTAGACGATATCGCCGCCGGATTGGCGGCAGCCGCAAACTGTTGAATTGAAGGAGCTTGAGATGGCACGTTGTCACCTACATAAGTTTGGCGGTTCCAGTCTCGCCGATGCCGATTGCTACCGACGGGTCGCCCATATTTTGCTGACCCATGGTCATGCCGATGATCTTGTAGTGGTTTCCGCCGCCGGCAAGAGTACTAATTTTCTCTATAAACTGTTGAACCTGAAGGAGTCGGGCGCTCTGTGGCAGGAGGAGCTACAGGAGCTTGTCGGCTATCAGCAAAATCTGATTGAACAGCTGCTGGGCAATGAACAGGCACGTCAACTGCGGGAGCGTCTGTCTACAGATAAGGCGCAACTGGCCAGTTTATTGTCTTTGCCTGAACTCAGCGAATACCAATGCAATCAGGTGGTGGGTTTCGGTGAACGCTGGTCGGCCAGACTGATGGCGGCGCTGCTGCGGGAGTCTGGTGTCGCCGCTTCCCATGTGGATGCCCGCAGCTTGTTGATTGCCGATGAGGGCGCAGTACCCAGGATTCGCCTCGATGAGTCCCGCGAAAGGGTGCAGCGGCTGCTGGCCGAGCATCCCGATGAGCGTCTGGTGATCACCGGCTTTATCTGCGCCAATAGCCAAGGCGAAACTCTGCTGCTCGGTCGCAACGGCTCCGACTTCAGTGCCACCCTGATAGCCAGCCTGGCCGATATCGACAGGGTGACCATTTGGACAGATGTCGAAGGGGTGTTCAATGCCGATCCCAACAAGATTGCCGATGCCAGGTTGCTGAGCAGTATGTCGCTGGCTGAGGCCGACCGCCTGGCGCGGCTCGGCTCCCCGGTACTGCATTGCCGTACCCTGCAGCCTTTGTTTGATACCGAGGTCAGCCTGGCGGTGCGTTCGAGCTACGCCTCGCATACCGACTTTACCCTGATAGCCCCCAAGAGTGATGCTGCAAGCGCCCCTGTGGTGACCAATCTCAATCAGGTGTCCCTCTTGAGCCTGGAGTTCAATGGCACCCAGGCTCAGACGCTTGATGCGCTCAATGAGGCGGGTTTGAACCCGCTGGCTTACTGGTCTCAGGGACAACACAAACTGGAGCTGGCCTTTACTCCCGAATTATCCCGCCAAGTCTGGCAGTTACTGGAAGCGCAGACATCCGAGCTCAAAATTCAAAGCATTACCGAGGACAGAGAGCTTGGGCTGGTGGCGCTGGTAAGCAGTGGCGCCGGCAGTTATCGCCGCAGCTTTGCCCGCTTGCTGAGCCGTGAAGCGCGGCCTCTGTATCAGGACCAACTCAGCCTGGTCACCCTGGTGCCTAAATCGCAGGTGAACCTGCTGACCCAGAAGGTGCACAGGCGCTGCGCCGGCCCCCGCAAACGCATAGGCGTTATTCTGCTGGGGGTGGGTAACATAGGCGAAGCCTGGGTGGAACTATTTAGCCGAGCCCGCGACGGCCTCAAACGTGAGCTGGAAGCCAGTGTTGAACTCCTGGGCTTGGCGAGTTCGAGCCGTGCCTGGATCTGCAATGAAGGGATCGTTGGGGAAGACTGGCAGGCAAGGTTTGAAGCCGAAGCCACCCCTTGGCAGTATGAACATCTGTTCGAACAGCTTGCGTTGCTGCAAGCCGATGAACTGGTGGCGCTGGATATCAGTGCCAGCGCCGGACTGACACTGCAGTATCCTGAGTTCTTTGCCCGTGGCATTCATATGGTCAGTGCCAACAAGTTGGCCGGCTCTGGGCCATTGCCTTTCTACCGCGAGCTGAAACAGCAGTTGGGTAACCGCCGACTGTTCTGGCGTTACAACGCCAGTTGCGGCGCCGGGCTGCCGGTGCAGCACGCGCTCAATGATTTGCACAACAGCGGCGACAGGGTAGAGGCTGTCGGCGGTATCTTCTCCGGCACGCTCTGCTGGCTGTTTGAGCATTTCGATGGCATCAAACCTTTCTCCGAGCTGGTGTTGCAGGCCAAAGAGCTGGGGATTACTGAGCCAGATCCCAGGGACGATCTTTCCGGGCGTGACATGCAGCGTAAGCTGTTGATTTTGGCTCGTGAAATAGGTTTGGAACTAGAGCTTGAGGATATTCGCTTAAGCTCTCTGGTGCCTGAGGCGCTGGCCGATATTCCGCTAGATGAGTTTTTGCAGCGGATCCCCGAATTGGATGCCACTCTCGCGCAGCAGTTTGCCGCCGCGGCCGAGCAAAACAAGGTGCTGCGCTATGTGGCTTCACTGGAGCAGCAAGATGGTCGGGTTAACGCCGAAGTCTCTCTGCAGTGGGTCGAGCGTCAACATCCATACGCCAATCTGACCCCGGGAGATAATGTGTTTGTCATCCGCTCGGCCTTCTACCAGGGTAATCCGCTGATCATTCGCGGCCCAGGTGCAGGTAGGGAAGTGACTGCCGCGGCAGTACAGTCGGATCTGGTGCAGATCTGTCGCGATCTGCTGCAGGAGTAGGGTTGGTATTGGCGTCATATTTGAAGCCGGTGGGCTTCTGGCTAGGAAAAGCCTGTGTGAGTGGCCGTTCTCGGACGTCCTGTCCTTCACGGTATTCGGGCTTTCAGCCTATCCGCACCGCAGGTGATGGGCTTGCGGTTTAGCTGGAAGCTGAGATCAAGTTTATTGGTGAGTTTTGGCTTAAAGCCATGCTAGCCGCTGTGCCAGCGGTCTAAAGTCGTGGAGCAAGTGCATCCATGCACAAGGGCCAGTTCGCCATCCCTGGCTCTCGCTCGTAGCCAGTCGCTATGCGACACTCGCCGCCCCACACCCGAGGAAAGGGGGCTGTATCGACTCGCCCCCTTTCCAAACCCCCAGCGACCCGCGACGCAGCGGACAACCCCTTGTGCTTATGATGCCAATTCGCTATCGCGCCAGACGCTCAGAGTCACATCCATGTGACTCTGGCCCTGCTCAACATCCTGTTTCGCGCTCGTTAGCTCGTCGCTAGGCGACACTCGCCCCTGATTCGACTGGCGCTGCTTCGGCATCCATGCCTCGCTACGCGATTGTCATCAACGCCCTGCGGCCGCTTCGAGCGGGAGTCGGTGTAATTCTGTGAAAATGGAGTAGCTTGAAATATTTGAGCGATTTGCAGACATACGCCTATTTTCCAGGCACAGGCGGGACTGTGACCTTCCGAGCCAGGGATGGCGAGGCAGAGCTTACAGGGATGTACTCGCAGCGAGTCACAGGATCGCCTGTGCATAAGCCTGCGGCAGGCAATGAGTAACATCCGTCGCCGGAAGCTCGGCCAATACTAACTTAGATACTCTTAGTTGGAAGCTATGATAGCCGCTGTACCAGCGGCCTAAAGTCGTGGTGTAAATGCCTCCATGCACAAGGGCCAGTTCGCCATCCCTGGCTCTCGCTCGTTAGCTTGTCGCTAGACGACACTCGCCGCCCCACACCCGACCAAGAAGGGATCAACAGCAATCCCCTCTTGGATCTCCCTTGCCGCCCCACACGGTGTCGAAAGCCTCTTGGCCTAATGGCGCAAATAACTACCGCTTCAGACGCTCAGAGTCACATCCATGTGACTCTTATCCAGCTCAACATCCTGTCTCGCGCTCGTGAGCTCGTCGCTAGGCGACACTCGCCCCTGATTCGACTGTCGCTGCTTCGGCATCCAAATCCTTCCATGGATAAAGGCCAGCTCGCCTTCCTTGGCTCGCGCTCATAAGCACACTCGCCACCGGCGAGCATTCGCCCTCAGCCACGTTATTTGCGCCAACGGCTTTCGGCGACACCGAGGGGGAATCGGTGCAACTCTGTTAGTCCTGAGCAGCTTGAAATATTTGAGCGATTTGCAGACATACGCCTATTTTCCAGTCACAGGATCACCTGTGCGAAAGCTCTCCCAGGTGCAAAACTGAGGCTTTGCAGAAACACTCATTAGTGGCTTTTATACCGATTAAGATAAATACACCTTTGAAGCCATCTTTGGGCTTGACTTCAATGATAGTTTCTCTAGTATGTGGACATGTAGACGTCCAAACGTCCAGATAGACAGTTGAGGGAGTTTCAATGGCTTTTCATCACGCACAACATGCGCACTCGCTGAACCAGAGTTTGTCCGAGCTCAACGGCGACATTAATGTTTCTTTCGAGTTCTTTCCGCCCTCAACGCCTGAGATGGAAACCTTATTGTGGAACTCAATTCAGCGCCTGGAGCCACTGAATCCCAAGTTTGTTTCTGTCACCTATGGTGCCAACTCAGGAGTGCGGGATCGCACTCACAGCGTGATCGAGCGGATCCAGCAGGAAACCGAGCTGGTGGCGGCGCCGCACCTGACGCTGGTAGATGCCAGTGATGAAGAGTTACTGGAGTTGGCGCGTCACTACTGGAACAGCGGTATTCGTAACATAGTGGCGCTGCGAGGCGATCTGCCGGAAGGCAGCCCCAAGCCGACACGTTTTGCCTCTGATCTGGTGCGTTTGCTGCGCTCGGTCGCCGACTTTGATATTTCGGTGGCCGCCTATCCAGAGGTGCATCCGGATGCGGCCAATGCCCAGGCCGACCTTATCAACCTGAAGCGCAAGATTGAGGCCGGTGCCAGCCGTGCCATCACCCAGTTTTTCTTCGATGTGGAGTCTTATCTCAGGTTCCGCGACCGTTGTGTGGCCGCCGGCATTGATGTGGAAATTGTTCCCGGAATATTGCCTGTGGGCAACTTCAACCAGCTTAAGCGTTTCGCCGCCATGACCAATGTGTCTTTGCCGGGATGGTTGCATAGCCAGTTTGAAGGCTTGGATAACGACCCCGCAACCCGGGCGCTGGTGGGGGCCAACGTGGCCATCGACATGGTCAAGGTACTTTCCCGTGAAGGGGTGAAAGACTTCCACTTCTATACCCTGAACCGTGCCGAGCTCACCTATGCCATCTGTCATACGCTGGGAGTACGCCCCGGCAAGTGAAGGCCTTTGATAACGGCTAAGCGGATAAAAACGAAGCCCACCATTTTGGTGGGCTTGTCTTTAGTGTGTTTTTAGTGAAAGGGTTAGACCTTGAATTGGCCAATCAGCTGTTTGAGGCGTACCGACAGCTGCGCCAGCTCTTCACCGGCAACGGCTATCTGGGCTGCACTTTCACTGCCCTGAGCCACACCATCATTGATATTGGTAAGGTTACGATTGATCTCGGCCGAGACGGCGCACTGCTCATTGGCGGCGCTGGCTATCTGGATATTCATCTGGGTAATGGCAGAAACGGCATCTCTGATCTGATCCAATGCCGTTCCGGCGCCCCGGACCTCGGTCATGCAATCCGCAGTGGTATTGTTGCTTTGTTGCATGACGACAACGGCGGATTTGGCTCCCTGTTGCAAGGTTTCGATCATCTGCTGAATCTCGGTTGTCGATGTCTGTGTGCGGCTCGCTAGAGTGCGCACTTCATCGGCGACAACGGCAAAACCTCGTCCCTGCTCTCCGGCTCTAGCCGCTTCAATGGCGGCATTGAGAGCCAGTAAGTTGGTCTGATCGGCTATGTTGCGGATGACCTCCAATACAGAATCGATGGACTGAGTATCCCGCTCTAATTGATCTATCGCTTCGGTTGCTCTCTGCGTTTCTGCAACCAAGCCTTCCATCATATTGATCACTCTTTCTACCAAGCGATTGCCTGCATCTGTGGCTTCATCTGCAGATTCTGCAGAGTCGGCGGCAACGGTAGCATTTTGGGCGACTTCCTGAACCGTGGCAGCCATTTCATTCATGGCAGTGGCCACTTGTTCGGTTTCTCTTTGCTGTTGCTCGGCGCTGTGACGGCTGTTATTGGTAATACCAGACATCTCTTCGGCCGAGGTCGCCAATGAGTCTGTAGCGTCAGCGACTTGCTGCATTGTTTGGTGAATTTTACCGACAAATAGGTTGAATGCCCGTGCCAGATCGGCGATCTCATCTTTGCTGTTGATCTCAATGCGCTTGGTGAGGTCACCTTCTCCTTGAGCAATATCCTCCATGGCGCGGGCAGTTTGCGCTATGGGGCGGGTGATGCTGCGGGCGATAAAGAAGGCGATGATCACTCCTACGAATAGCGCTATGCCCCCCAGAGTCATCAGGGTGACTTTGATTTGCCATAGCTTGGCTTCTGAGTGAGTCCGGTCCATGGCGAGAGCCAAGACACCAATCGCTTGGCCTGAGAAATCTTTTACGGAATGGAGATAGAGTACGTTACTGACTCCACCCAGTTCGATATTGGATTTATTTGTGGTCCCCTGCAGGACTTGATTCATTAAGTTGGCGTTGTTGAAGACTTCTGTATTGAAGGTTCCACCAAATTGTTTGTAGCCGCTTCCATCCGGAATTAACAAGGCGATGTCGGCTTGATAGTTCTTTTTGAAAGTGTCGAAGAAGGGTTGACCAAAGGACATACCGAATTCAACTGAGCCTATATGCTGCCCCTGAAAACTCATGGGGGACAGGCCGCGGATCCCCAATCCGGCCACACCTTTTTCTAGACCCTTCATGGCTTGTTTGCGCTGATTGGTTGCTACTACGGTTTGGCGGAAGCTTGAGAGGTCATCGCCAAACTTTTCCGGTTTGTGAACCCTTAAAAATGAGGTCGCACTAGGCTTGTGGAACTGAAATTGTTGTACGGAATAGTTTTCTTTGAGTGGCTTAAAGACTTGTTGGCTGCGGTTATTCAGCGCCTCACGATCACCATAAGCAAAATCTTGCTGCATCTCAGGTGTATGAGCGACCTGGGTTGCCAGCGCTTCGGCCAGTTTCCCAGAGGAATCTATCTCTGCATTGGCTATTTGGTAGAGATCATGTAGCTCTCTTTGTTCGGAATCGTTTATCAGTTGACTGAATTCCGATTGTACCAAGGGCATGATGAAGCTCATCATGGCGATCAAGAGTAACGAGATCCCCAGTATGATTCGAGTTCCTATTTTCAGTTGTGAAAACACTTCGGCCTCCAGGCTAAGTCACAGGGTTCGAGAAGAAATTATATGGCCGCCATTATTAAGCAGTTGCGACACATAACAAACTTTTGTCGTTAACTAACTATTTTTCCCCGGCTTTCTCTGAACGAATTTATCCGACTCTCACTCAGGTGTTTACTTGATTTTTTGAACTGCTAAAATACTTAGCCTGCTAACCAATAAGCCAATCAAGATGAACAGATATATAGAACAGCTGACCGAGACTTCTCTGGGAGAGCGCTTGGGGCGTTTACACCGCTTATGGCGCATGGTCGCCGACAATGAATTGGCGCCTTTGGGGCTGACCCATCCTCGCTGGACCGCGCTGTGGAAGCTGAGACGAATGGGCGATCACATCAGTCAAAAACAGTTGGCCGAGTCGCTGGAAATTGAATTGCCTTCTTTGATGCGGACCCTGGGTCAACTGGAGCAGCAAGGGCTAATCTCCCGTCACAGCTGCGAGCATGACAAAAGGGCGCGCATCGTGTCCATGACCGCTGAAGGTGAAGAAGTCATTCGCTCCATGGAAGCCAGGATCATCCAGGTACGGGCCAAGTTGTTGGCAGGCATAGATCCGGATGAGCTAACCCATTTTGAAGCCGTGATCACCAGGATTTGCGATAACGCCCAACATCAGCTGCAGCAAGAGCAAGCGTAATGAGAGAGACTTTATGACGCCAGATCAACAATTTGCCAGACTCGTTAAAATTTCCATGGCAGGCTTTGTGCTGGTCTTCGCCTATTTTATGTTGGCGGATTTGGAGATGCCGCTGACGCCGCAAGCGATGGCGACCCGCACTGTAGTCAAGGTAGCGCCCCAAGTGAGCGGCCCGGTGCAATCTGTGGCCGTGGCCAATAATCAACATGTAGAGGCCGGGCAGTTACTCTTCGCCATCGACCCGGCTCCTTTTGAGCTCGCGCTGGAGCAAGCCAAATTGGCGCTGGAGCAGGCGGTGCAGGATAACGCCGAGCTGGATGCCGCCATTGAGGCCGCCGCCGCCGAGGTCAGCGCCAATGAGGCCATGTTGCAACAGAAACTACGTGAGGCCAAGCGCCTGGATGCCCTCTATGCCAGCAATGGAGTGTCACGCCAGCTCAAGGATCAGGCTGATACCGATGCCAGCTCGGCGCTAGCCAAGTTGGCCGCTTCTAAGGCGCAGTTGGCTAAACTCAAGGTTTCCCGCGGAACAGCCGGGACAGAGAACCTCAAGTTGCGCCAGGCCCGCAGCCGTTTGGCTCAAGCAGAATTGGATCTGAGTTACACCAAGGTGCTGGCAGAGAACGAAGGCATAGTGACCAATCTGCAACTGGCCAGTGGCAGTATGGCCAACAAGGGCCAACCCGTATTGGCCTTGGTGTCCGAACCATTGGATATCATCGCCGATTTTCGTGAGAAAACTCTCAGGGGCGTGGAGCAGGGCACTGAGGCCTGGGTAGCGTTCGATGCCGAGCCAGGCAGACTCTACCCTGCCAGGGTAAGCAGCCGTGATGCCGGGGTTAGCGCCGGACAATTCGATGCCAACGGCATGTTGGCGACGCCGACCGAGTCGGATCGTTGGGTGCGGGATGCTCAGCGTCTGCGGCTGCATCTTGAACTCCTGGGAGAAGAGCACCCGATGCTGGCAGCCGGTTCCCGAGCCACAGTTCAGTTGCTGCCGGACAATAGTTTCTATCGTTTCATGGCTAAGCTGCAGATCAAGGCCGTTAGTTTGCTGCACTACATCTATTGAGGTGGCCGATGATCCTGCGTCACCACCCCTTGACTCAGAATGAGTTGCGCCAGTGCCTGCGCATAGCCACCGGCGCCAGCCTCGGCTTTCTGATCTGTAAGCTGATGAATTGGAACTATGGGGTGTTTTATACCGTCACCCCCATGCTGTTGCTGGGACTGGTACCAGTGATGAACGGCCATGCGGCGCGGCAGTTATTGGCCGCGGCAGTTGTCTGTGGGGTTGAGGTGGGCATCATAGGCGGTTTGTTTGGCAGCCATCCGGCACTGATGACCTTGATTGTCTTCGTGCTGTTTCTATATCGCTTTGCCTGCATGTCCCGCGGCGCCCTGTTTCTGTTTGGTGCCAACGGGGTGATCAGCCTCAGCATCATGCTGCATTTTGCCAGTTATCCGGATACCGATCTTAACGATCTCATCTTCGGTAATTTTTGGGCCAGTGTACTGTCAGTGCTGATTGCTTATCTGATGACAGTGCTGATCCCGGATGTTGAACCTCGCGGCGCCTATGTGCCCGGACCCAAACAGCCCCACAGAATGCGCCATGAAGCGCTGATGGGGGCCAGCGTTGCCACTCTTTCCTTCTTGATATTCCAGGCCTTCGATCTGCGCGATTCCATGTCGGCGCAGGCTACCACTCTGCTGTTGCTGTTTCCCATGCATTGGAACGGTGCCCTCGACTATGCCCGTAAACGGGCGATGGGCACAGTGCTCGGGGTGGCATATGGTATGGCGGTGCAGTTGTTGCTGTATGACTGGTCCGGTGTGCTCTTGTTGGTCGTGCCTATGCTCTGGCTCGGGACTCTGCTGTTTGCCCTGGCCCATGTCAAAGAGGCCAGTGGCTCGGCGGTGGGCTTTGGTGCCATGACCACCCTAGGGATACTGTTCGGTCAGTATTTGGCACCGGGTAATGATTTGATCTTCAGCGCTCTCTACCGCGTGAGCAGTATTCTGGTGGCCATAGTTGGCACCTTGTTGGCCTGTTATCTGTTGCACCATTTACTCAACAGTTTTAAGGCGACGCATTTTGGTGAATAGCGATTCGTAAACGATAATCGTTATCCAATATATTGTTAGCAAAGGGTTTTTTATAAAATCAAAATCGTAAGCAAATATTTCAAAGTTGGACTCATGTCGATGCTGTAAACCTTATGGCATAGGGATTGTGCCAAGGCGCCATGATTTTTTGATATTTATCGCAAACTTCTCATATATGTGATTTGGATCTATGCTGTTCGCCATTACTCATAATGGGGGATAACAGATGAAATCAATCACGCTCGCCGCTGGTGGCCTGCTGCTGTTGGCTCAGTCCATAGGGACAGCCATGGCAACAGAACCGACTATGCCACCACAGGCTGCGCTTTGTGGCAGTTGCCACGGCCCTCAGGGACAGGGCATTGAGCCACTGGGCCCGAGACTCGCCGGACTCTCAAGCCAGTATATTCAACAACAGATCAAGCTGTTCCAGGCCGGAACCCGCCAAAACGCCACCATGATGCCTATGGCCATGACCCTGCAGGGAGATGAGGTTATCGGTCAGGTAGCGGATTACTTCGCGGCCCAGAGTGTCGCTGAAGTTAAACCTCAGCTCAGAGGTGAGCAGGTGGTATTTGCCGATCCGACTGAAAAACTGGTGTACCAGGGTGACTGGACCCGGAACCTACCCGCTTGTGTAACATGCCATGGCCCGTCAGGCCTGGGGGGCGGCACTTTTCCAAGGCTTGCCGGTCAGCAAGCCAGTTACATCAAGACTCAACTGCACGCCTGGCAGGATGGCAGCCGTAAAGGCGATGTCGATGGCATGATGGAGCATGTTGCCAAACAGCTCAACAGCGCCGAAATCGACGCCATCGCCAGTTATTTTGCCAATCTCAAGTAAGGACGCAGCATGAAAAAATCTACTCTGTTTATCATGGGTGCTGTGGCCGCAATGACAGCTCAGGCCCAGGCCGAGAATCTGCCCGATCGCCAGGCGCAACTGCCATCATCACCCAAGGTACAAGGGCAGGAATATCTGATCCCCAGACCACTGGATGCGATTCCGGCCGGCGCCTTTGGTGATAAGGTGCGTCAGGGCTATCAGTTGTTCGTCAATACTCAGCAACTGCGCGATAAATACGTCGGCAATGAGCTGAACTGTGTCAACTGCCATATGGATGCCGGCCGTAAGCCCAACGCTTCTCCTATCTGGGGCGCTTATTTTGCTTATCCTGCCTATCGGAAGAAGAACGACAAGGTCAACAGCTTCGAAGAGCGTATTCAGGGCTGTTTCACCTACTCAATGAACGGCAAGGCGCCTGAAAGCGGCAGCCCTGAGTTGGTAGCCTTGTCTGCCTATGCCTATTGGCTTGGGGTTGGTGGCTTGATGGATCAATACGGTGTCAAAGGCGAAGTGCCTGAACTGGCCGATGCCGAGCTTATCAAGGGCGGCAAACGGGAAGACTTCCCCATCCCTGAAGCCATTAAGCAGCAGTTGACGGTAGAGCAACGCGCCAATCTGCCGGGCCGGGGTTACCCTTCAATACCCAAACCTGAATTGGCTTATGATCCGGCCCGCGGTGAGCAGGTTTATCAGGCTCATTGCCAGGCATGTCATGGCGCCGATGGCCAAGGTCAGGCGATAGCCGGTGTGTATGCCTTGCCACCGCTTTGGGGGCCGCAGAGTTTTAACTGGGGCGCCGGAATGCACAGGGTCAACACGGCGGCCTTCTTTATCCACGAGAATATGCCACTGGGCAAGAGTATGCAGCTGACCACTCAACAAGCCTGGGATGTGGCCGCCTATATCAACGCCCATGAACGTCCTCAGGATCCCCGCTTCAAGGGGAATCTTGAGGAAACCCAAGGCAAGTATCACAAGCATGCCGGTTACTATGGTAAAGAGGTAAAGGGTACCTTGCTGGGCAAAGAGGCTTATCCCATCTTCCCCAAGAAGTCGTAAGGCAAGAGCCTTAATCTATTCGGCGCGCCACTAGGCGCGCTTTTTTTGTTTGGAAGTACAGGGTTGGGAACTTGACTCTGTGGCTTTAGCCCGAGGGCTGGTAATTGACTGACTGAAGCCATGAAAAAGTAAAAGGCCGGTCTCAGGGGGAGGACCGGCCTTGGATACTGATGGGCTCAAACGGAGATGAGCCTAAGCATCACGCTCTGCTCAAATGATCAGAGGTTGTTTTCCAGGTACTGGCGGATAGCGGTGTCGTTAAAGACACAGGCGTGGTTGCCGCCGAAACCGACTTCGAGAGCGAAAACGCCATCACCGATACGCATGTTCTTGGCTTCTTCGGCATTGTCGTTGATGTTCTTGATATGCAGAGTCTTGATCTGCGCAACAATCTCTTCCTTGGCGTCCTGGTCGTTGGCGAGTTCTTTGAACGCGGATTTGACACGATCCAGTGCATAGGTGGGCACATACATGATCTCTTTGGCGCTGTCGAAGCTGTCCCAGTCAAAGGTTACGTCCAGGTCGGCATCCAGAATGCTCTTTATGTCCTGTTTGAACTCAACCACATACTGCTCTTCGATAGAGCGCTTCCATTGCTTTTCTTGTAAACCCATTATTTCCTTCTCTATAAGTTGAGGAGAGCGCGTACTGGCCACTCAAGCAACCGATTTACGCCCCCAAATCATATCCCTTGGTTTGTTTCCAAGGAGGTAAACCGGGGCCAGTCTACCTACTTTGTGGCATGGGATCCATAGGGTTATAACCGAAAAATGCTTCCTTAAAATTAAGTTAAAAACTCAACTAATCAATGAGATTGGTTATTTCTGTCCGGGGAACGGCTATTTGTTCGCGATCGAAAACACTCGTTAGCAACTCTCTAGCGCTGATGGCAAATCCTCGCTGCGCTAGGGACGGAAAGGCGTTTGGCCATTATGTTTAGCGTCAGACTGAGGCGGTGGTCGCCCGCGCCTTATCACCGACTCTTGGGGTTGAAATTCGGCATTGGCTTGAGCAGGGGCGCAGCAGATGTGGCCGCAGTTTGCTCCATTATGATGGGGAGTCTTGGCTATTGGCTGCAGCAATATCGGGAGAAATGCTTACTCTTTGTTGGGAAGATTACTTTCTTTAGCTTGGCAGTTCAGCTGCTGTCTATTGGCAAGCTGTGTACCCTGGGGCAAGATGAAACAGGCCGTATGTCGTTTTGCTCGAACTTTCAGTATAAGCTTGCCCATTCAATCAGGATCACAGGGATTGTCATGACTCAGACTCACTATATTGCCCGTTGCCATTGTGGCGGGATTCAGGTGGCGCTCACGTTTCCCGAAGGAGTGAACAATGTTCGTCGGTGTGATTGCTCCATGTGTCGCCGCCGCGGTGCGCCGGTAGCCTCTGTGTCCTTGACCAATCTCAAGCTAGTGAGCGGTGCAGAGCTGCTCAGCTGTTATCAGTTCAATACCCATACCGCTAAACATTATTTCTGTAGTCGCTGCGGTATCTATACTCACCATCAACGGCGCTCGAATCCACAGGAGTATGGCGTTAATCTGGGGTGCATCGACGAGTTGGATCCTTTTGTCTTCAAGGATGCTCCCGTGATGGATGGCATCAATCATCCCGCTGACAGGGAGGTCTTATGACCGATAAGTCCGTCGCTCGCTGCCCTGTATGTCAACAAGCCAACCAATGCGCCATGGCGGCCGGGACAGATCCTGCGCTTTGCTGGTGCATGAAGGCTGACTTCAGTTACCTGGAGTTGGCGCTGCGAGAGATTCCCAAACACAGTTGTATCTGCCGACACTGTTTAATCAATATAAAGAAAAATGCCGCTCACCATGAGTGAGCGGCATTTTTACCGAGTCAATTTAATCCGCTGGCTCAGCCGCGGTCGTCACGACGACGGGGCTTACGATCAGGACGGCGCTCTCCAGAGTGCTTGCGAGGGCGACGAGCAGGGCGCTGTTCACCTTCGAAGCTCTGGCTACCGGCTTCATGGATATTGATAGGCTTGCCACATACCCGAACTTTCTTCAGGTGCGCCAGTACGTCTTTAGGCATACCTGCGGGCAGATCGACTGTAGTCAGAGAGTCAAACAGTTGGATCTGGCCAATGTAACGACTGTCTATGCTGGCTTCGTTGGCGATGGCACCCACGATATTGCCCACACCCACACCGTGCTCACGACCCACATCCAGTACATAACGGCACATCTGCAGATCCGGGTTATCCTTCAGGGATTCGGCCTTGCCGAGATCGCCGGGAACCGGACGAGAGTCACGACGACGCGAACCGCGATCTTCCCGTGAGCCACGATCGTCGCGTGAGCTGCGATCATCACGGCTGTCACGCTGACGTTCCTGGATCGGAGGCAACTGCAGCGGACGCTCCTGCTGTACCTGTTGCAGCAGTGCGGCCGCCAGAATATCTGTGTCCACTTCCAACTGCTGACACAGCTGAGCCACGGCGCCCTTCATAAAGTCCAGCTCTTCGTTGGCTATGATGGCAGCAACCTGCTCGCCCAGGCGTGACAGACGGCGCTCGGCCACAGTCTCAGGGCTTGGGATCTTCATCGGTGAAATACGGCTGTTGGTGGCACGCTCAATGGTGCGCAGCATGCGCATCTCTCTGTGAGTCACAAACAGAATCGCCATTCCGGTACGACCGGCGCGGCCGGTACGACCGATACGGTGTACATAGGCTTCGGTATCGTAAGGGATGTCATAGTTGACCACGTGACCGATACGTTCAACGTCCAGACCTCGGGCGGCAACATCGGTGGCAATCAAAATGTCCAGCTTACCGGACTTGAGTTGATCCACGGCGCGCTCACGGGCCTGTTGGTTCATATCACCGTGCAGTGGCGATGAGGCGTAACCGCGGGCCTCCAGCTTCTCGGCCAGTTCCACACAAGAGTTACGGGTACGCACAAAGATGATGATACCTTCGGTGTTTTCCACTTCGAGTACACGCACCAGGGCTTCCAGCTTGTTGTGCTGAGATACCTGCACAAAGCGCTGCTCGATGGAGTCAACCGTGGTGTGGCTGGCGGCAATGCTGATGGTGGCAGGGTTGTTCAGATGCTTGTTGGCAACCCGCTTGATCTGCTCAGGCATGGTGGCAGAGAACAGTGCCAGCTGACGCTCGGCCGGAGTATGATCCAAGATCCACTCGATATCGTCGATAAAGCCCATTTTCAGCATTTCATCGGCTTCATCCAGCACCAGAGCCTTGAGGCTGTCGAGCTTGAGGGTGCCACGGCGCATATGGTCCATGACCCGGCCTGGTGTACCAACTACGACCTGAGGACCACGACGCAGCGCCTGCAGTTGTTGGTGCATGCTTTGACCGCCATAGATAGGCAGTACATGGAAACCTTTCATGAATTTGGCATAGCTGGAGAAAGCTTCTGCTACCTGTACCGCCAGTTCGCGGGTCGGTGCCAGCACCAGGATTTGCGGTGCGTTGAGGTTATGATCTGTTGCATTAAGCAGAGGCAGAGCAAAGGCGCCGGTCTTACCCGTACCTGTCTGTGCCTGGCCGAGAATATCCTGGCCCGCCATCAGGGGGGCGATACTCGCGGCTTGAATTGGGGTCGGATTCTCATAGCCGAGCTCATCTAGAGCACGCAGCAATGCCTCGGAGAGGCCGAGTTCCCGGAAAGTTTTTTCATTGGATGACATGGGTTGTAGCCTTGTGGACGCGTCTGGATGACGCAGAAAGTTTCACAGACAGAAAATCAACCCCGTGTCGATTTCCCGCATCGAAAACGCCAGATTATAACAGCGAAATCTGCTATTTTCCACGGCTAAAGGTGTTTTTATGGCAAATTTAAAGCAAATAGTAGGCCAACTATCGGTTTTGTAACTGTTTCGATGGCAGTCGCAGCAGCAGATCGGCCGCTTCGGCCACGGCGCCGATGAATGGATAATCCAGTCTGTCGGGCGTGTCGTCACGGGTGTGGTACTGGGCGTGGGCGGGGACGCCGAAATAGAGCCAGGGGATCTCGGCTCGGTGGAAGGGGTAATGATCCGAGGCCCTGAGCCAGTCGCTGCGCTGCACGCTGCGGCCAATGGGGCGCGGATGACTGGGGCGAATGCACAGGCCTGTGCCCGCCATCAGATAGGCGCTGAAGTCATCATAGTGGCGGAAATAGCGGCTGCCTTCGAGGTAGATGGCATAGGGAAGCCCGGGCCTGCCTATCATGTCCAGATTGACCGCCAGCGAGATGTGCTCGGCAAAACCGCTTTGCTGCAAAGCGCTCACCAAGGCTTTGCTGCCATAGAGTCCGGGTTCTTCGGCGTCACTGGCAATAAACAGCAGGTTGTAGCGACTGGGCTCTTGCTTGACTCTCTGGGCGATGGCCAGCAATGCCGCCACGCCAGAGGCGTTGTCGTCGGCCCCCGGATAAAAGCCCGGACCGCGATCGCCTAGGTGATCATAGTGGGCAATTAGCAGGCGCCACTCAGTGGTCGGTCTAGCTGCCGGTAGCCAGCCCAAAAGGTTGATGCCCTGAACTTGAGTAAAGCCATCGACATAGTTGAATGAGTGTTGAAAGCCGCTCAAGGCGTGGGTCAGGGGCGGAAATACCGAAGTGAGCGGCTGCAGGCCGATTAGTTCAAAGCGCTCTGTGAGGTACTCACGGCTGAGTGCCGCACCTTGGGTGCCGCTGCGCCGACCTTGCAATCTGGGCGAGGCCAACACTTCGACATCCTGTTGCAGCTGCGTCGTCTCGGCCCAGCTCAGTTGAATCTCTGCGCCGCAGCGTTCGGGCGAGCTGCTGCAGCCGGCAGCAAGCATCGGCAATATCAATAGGAGTGCCCACAGCGGCAGGCGGATAGAGAGTGCCCACAGCGGGTGAGGGATAGAGAGTCCCCACAGCGGCGGGCGGATAAAGAGTGTCATCGGCATCCTGCCTCCGGCAACGGCAATCAACTCAAGCTATGTTGCAGTTTATACCATTCCCCGAGACGGGGTTGCCCGCTTATTTAACGAGTTGTGCCGCGCCGCCCTGCGGAGCGTTGTGGTTACGGCTGGCCGAAGGTGTTTCGGTTTCCGCTCGACCCTTGAGCCTGAACGCTTCAATACCCGACACCAAATGACGCTTGGCGCCTATGGTGACCAGCGTCGCCGGCGGCAGGGCACTGGGTTCAACCAGCGCCCTACGGCCATCGGGCAGGGCGACGGTAGTCCCGTCCGGGCCGGAATGCACCACTTCACCCAAATAGCGTTTGCAGTTGCCCACCAAGGGGTCAAAAGCCGCCAGCAATAAACCCGCCATACAGGGAGCCAGGGCCAATAACAGTAGTCTGTTGCCTGTCACCGTCACCTCATAGCATAGGCTTCAGGAAGCGGGCGGTATGGGACTCTGGATGCTCGGCTACCTGCTCCGGGGTACCGGCCACCAAAATCGTACCGCCACCCGAGCCGCCTTCCGGCCCCAGATCCACTATCCAGTCGGCTGTCTTGATCACATCCAGATTGTGTTCAATCACCACTATGGTGTTGCCCTGGGACTTGAGTCTGTGCAGTACATCCAGCAGCAGCTGGATATCGGCAAAGTGCAGCCCTGTAGTGGGTTCATCCAGAATATAGAGGGTCTTACCGGTATCCCGCTTTGACAGCTCTTTAGCCAGTTTGACCCGCTGAGCCTCGCCGCCGGAAAGAGTCGTGGCGCTCTGGCCCAAACGTATATAAGACAGACCGACATCCATCAGGGTTTGTAGTTTACGGGCAATGGCCGGCACCGCATCGAAGAACACTCGGGCCTCCTCGACCGTCATCTGCAGCACTTCGTGAATGTTTTTGCCCTTGTACTTCACTTCCAGCGTTTCACGGTTGTAGCGCTTGCCCTTACAGACATCGCAAGGTACGTACACATCCGGCAGGAAGTGCATCTCTACTTTGATAAGGCCGTCACCCTGACAGGCCTCACAGCGGCCGCCCTTGACGTTGAAGGAGAAACGCCCCGGCTGATAGCCGCGGGTACGGGATTCCTGAGTCGCCGAAAACAGTTCGCGGATCGGGGTAAATATGCCGGTATAGGTGGCCGGGTTGGAGCGCGGCGTACGGCCTATGGGGCTCTGATCTATATCCACCACCTTATCGCACAGCTCCATGCCCTCGATACGCTCATAGGGCGCCGGCTCTTCGGCGGTGGCGCCGTTGAGCATGCGATGGGCAATCTTGAAGAAGGTGTCGTTGATCAGGGTGGACTTACCCGAGCCCGATACCCCGGTGACACAGGTCAGCAGCCCGACCGGGATCTCCAGATCTACCTGTTTGAGGTTGTTGCCGCTGGCACCGAATAGCTTGATCATCTTGTCGGGATCGCTGGGCACCCGACCTCCGGCCACGGTGATCTTTTTCTTGCCGGACATATATTGGCCGGTGACAGAGGCTTCACAGGCCATGATGGCGTTGATGTCACCGTCACAGATCACTTCACCGCCATGCACCCCGGCGCCGGGGCCGATATCGATAATATGATCCGCCATGCGGATGGCATCTTCATCGTGTTCGACCACTATCACTGTGTTGCCCAAGTCCCGCAGGTGAGTGAGGGTGTTGAGCAGGCGCTCGTTGTCGCGCTGATGCAAACCAATCGAAGGCTCATCGAGTACATACATCACCCCGACCAGACCGGCGCCGATTTGGCTGGCCAGGCGGATCCGCTGCGCCTCGCCACCAGAGAGGGTTTCTGCCGAACGAGATAAACTCAGGTAGTTGAGGCCGACATTGACTAAGAAACCCAGGCGATCGCCCACTTCTTTGAGGATCTTCTCGGCTATCTGCGCCTTTTGCCCCTCAAAGCTCAGGGTGGCGAAGTAGTCGCTGGCCTCACCAATGGACCAAGTGGTCAATTCCGGCAGGTTGATATTGCCGATAAACACGTTGCGGGCCTCTTCGCGCAGGCGCGAGCCGCCGCAGCTGGAACAGGCCTGATTGCTAATGTACTTGGCCAGCTCTTCACGCACCGAGTTGGACTCTGTCTCCCGGTAGCGTCTGTCCATGTTGTTGAGGATCCCCTCGAACGGATGGTTGCGAACCACCACATCGCCGCGATCATTGATATAACGGAAGGCGACATTCTCTTTGCCTGAGCCGTAGAGCACTATTTGCTTCACTTTGGCTGGGAGATCGCCAAAGGTGGTTTCCACATCGAAGCCGTAGTGCTCGGCCAGCGAGGTGAGCATCTGGAAATAGTAGAAGTTGCGTCTGTCCCAGCCGCGAATGGCACCGCCTGCCAGCGACAGCTCGTCGTTGGTGATCACCCGATCGGGATCGAAAAACTGCTGTACCCCGAGGCCGTCACAGGTCGGGCAGGCTCCGGCGGGGTTGTTGAAGGAAAACAGCCTGGGTTCCAACTCGGCCATGGAGTAACCACAGTGAGGGCAGGCGAAGTTGGCGGAGAACAGCAACTCTTCATTGCTGCCTTCCTCCATGCTGGCCACAGTGGCCACGCCGCCGGACAGCTCCAGTGCGGTTTCGAAAGATTCCGCCAGCCGCTGCTGCAGATCCTCGCGCACCTTGAAGCGGTCAACCACCACATCGATATTGTGTTTTACATGCAGATCCAGCGCCGGTGGATCGGAAAGATCGCACACCTCGCCATCGATCCGGGCGCGAATATAGCCCTGGGCCGCCAGGTTCTCCAGTAATTTGACATGCTCACCCTTGCGGCCCTGCACTACGGGGGCCAACAGCATCAGGCGCTCGCCTTCGGGGCGCTCCAGCACCTTGTCTACCATCTGGCTGACGGTTTGTGCCGCCAGCGGCTGGCCGTGAACCGGGCAGCGGGGTTCGCCCACGCGGGCAAACAGCAATCTGAGATAGTCGTAGATTTCGGTAATGGTTCCCACGGTAGAGCGCGGGTTGTGGGAAGTGGACTTCTGTTCAATCGAGATCGCCGGGCTCAGACCTTCGATATGATCCACATCCGGTTTTTCCATCAGACTCAAAAATTGACGGGCATAGGCCGACAGGGATTCCACATAGCGCCGCTGACCTTCGGCGTAGAGGGTATCGAAGGCGAGAGAAGATTTGCCCGAGCCAGATAAGCCTGTAATAACAATGAGTTTGTCTCGGGGAATGGTCAGATTGATGTTCTTGAGATTGTGGGTTCTGGCACCGCGAATGTCTATCTTGTCCATCACTCTCTACTTTGGCTAATCACTGGAGAAAAAGAGCACAAGTATCACATATTTTGCGCTGTGCCGATAGCGGCTGTGCATCCGTCCTACTGACACCATGCTGTCAGTAGTCCCCCCGGATTGCAGGCGGAGGAGGACTTGGTTTTTCTCTTTGAGCTGTTTAAAACCTTCGTGGTAACATGCGCTCCCTTAAAAAATTCTTAATCCAGGGCAAAACTATGGCCAACGGTGGACTTTCCGGCACAGAAAGAAAAGTCGCGTTCTCATTAGCCAGTGTATTTGGGCTGCGCATGATGGGCTTATTCATGATCATGCCTGTCTTTGCGCTCTATGGACAAGATCTCAAAGGCTTCTCACCTCTGTGGGTGGGGATTGCCATCGGCGCCTATGGTCTGACTCAAGCGATACTGCAGATCCCCATGGGGATACTGTCAGACAGAATTGGCCGCAAGCCGGTGATCCTCGGTGGTTTGTTGGTGTTTGCCCTCGGCAGCGTGTTGGCCGCCATGTCCGACAGCATCTACGGCGTTGTTGCCGGCCGTGCCTTGCAGGGAATGGGCGCCATCGCTGCCGCGGTACTGGCGTTGGCGGCGGATCTCACCCGGGATGCGCAACGCACCAAGGTGATGGCCATTATGGGGATGTGTATCGGCTTCTCCTTTGCCTTATCGCTGCTGGTGGGGCCTGTGGTGGCGCAGCATCTGGGGCTATCCGGTCTGTTTGCCCTGACTGCGGGTCTGGCGCTGCTGGGCATGTTGATAGTGCAGCTGTTGGTGCCTAACCCTGTTTCCCATGCGCCCAAGGGCGATACGCTGGCGGAGCCGGGCAAGCTGACCAATATGCTTAAAGATCCGCAGCTGTTTCGCCTCGATGCCGGTATTTTTATTTTGCATTTGGTGCTGACGGCGGTATTTGTGGCGCTGCCACTGGATTTGGTCGATGCGGGGCTTGCCAAAGAAAAGCACTGGATGCTGTACTTTCCGGCCTTTGTTGGCGCCTTCTTTCTGATGGTGCCGCTGATCATCATCGGGGTGAAGCGTAACAATACCAAGGGGATGTTTCAGTTTGCTTTGTTGATCATGCTGGCATCCTTGCTGGCGATGGCGCTGTTTTCCCATAGCCTTTGGGTATTGGCGTTGGCCATAGTGGCCTTCTTTACCGGCTTTAACTATTTGGAAGCCTCGCTGCCTAGCCTGATCGCCAAGTTTTGTCCCGTGGGAGCAAAAGGTTCTGCCATGGGGGTGTATTCGACCAGTCAGTTTCTCGGTGCCTTCTGTGGCGGTTTACTCGGTGGTGGCGCTTATCAAATCATGGGCGCCGCCGGGGTGTTTAGCGTGGCAGTGGTGCTGCTGATTATCTGGCTGGTATTGACCCTGGGAATGAAAAATCCTGTGCTGCTCAAGAGTTACACTCTGGAGGCCCAGGTGGACGGCCGAGAGCAGGCGCAGAAGATGGCCGCCGAGCTTTCTCAATTGCCGGGGGTTGCCGAAGCCATAGTGGTTTTGGAAGAAAGAGTCGCTTACCTCAAGGTGAACGATCAATTCGATTTAAGACAAGCCAGAGCTGTGTTAGGCTCTGTCAATTAAGCTAAGTTTAAGTGAAAATCGCAGGAGATTTCGATGGCCAGTCGTGGTGTTAATAAGGTAATTCTGGTGGGCAATCTGGGGCAGGACCCAGAGGTGCGCTACATGCCAAACGGCAACGCCGTAGCGAATATCACAGTGGCCACCAGTGAGTCATGGAAAGACCAGCAGGGCCAACAGCAAGAGCGTACCGAATGGCATCGGGTTGTCATGTTCGGCAAGCTGGCTGAAATTGCCGGTGAGTACCTGCGCAAAGGCTCGCAAGTGTATTTGGAAGGCAAGCTGCAGACGCGCAAGTGGAAAGATCAGAGCGGTCAGGACAAGTACACCACTGAAGTGGTTGTCGATATGGGCGGCACCATGCAGATGCTGGGTGGCCGTAACCAAAACCAAGGCGGTATGAGCCAAGGCGGCAATCAGGGCGGTATGAACCAAGGTGGTATGAACCAAAACCAAGGTGGTTACGGCGGTGGTCAGGCACAGTCTCAGTACAATGCGCCGCAGCAGTCTGGTGGCTATCAGCCCAAGCCTGCTCAACAACCGCAGCAGCCACAGCAGCAGTACAACGCTCCGCAGCAGCAAAGCTATGGTCAGCCGCAGAATTCAGGTTATGCGCCTAAGCCACAGCAGCCAGCGCCACAACAGGCTGCTCCACAGCAGCGTCCGGCACCACAGCCTCAACCACAACAGCAGAACTACACGCCGGATCTGGATGACGGCTGGGATGATGATATCCCGTTCTGAGGTATGCTGGAGATAGGCACTCGTGCTTGATACCCACAAAAGCCACTGCAATTGCAGTGGCTTTTTAGTTGGCGCCTATCGGGCGATAGGCGTTGCCATTTCTGCAAAAATTGTTTGAGGCTCGAAAGCGAGTTATCGCTTGTTTGGCAGGGTCTCTTCGGGGAGGCCTGGCGAGGAGGGGCTTGCGATAAAATATTTCTTTGGGAGTGTTTACCTTACCCAACAATGCTCATCCGATAGAGTCCTTAGAGCGTTTCCTTAGCAGAGGCCAGAGTCGTATATGTTAAAAGTGCTCATAAGACTGAGTGATTTTTAGATAAAACTGACAATCTTTACGTTTGTAAGCTCTTTGTGCCGGGAGACCAGGCATAGGGTAATAACGGCAGGTGGGTCAATTTGACTTGTTGGTGTTCATTCTGTATCTGGGGGGCTTTGTCGTGGCCAAGGTAAAAGTGTGATTAAATTAATGCATTGTTTTATATGACATATTTCCTGAGCCCACGTTGTATTCTGCTATTTTTGACTCACTTTTTTACCGGATTCTTCTCTTACTATCTCCCGATCTTGTCTTTGTTGACAGTAATTGCACTGCAATTTTTGCGGTTGGGACAAAATTTACCTATTCGTTTGGACAAAATGTCTTTGTGGGTAAATATTGTTCTATTTGGTGTTTTTATCTGTTTTTGGTGTTTTTGTTGGATTTTTATTCCTGATAACGTGTGTTTTATTGCGTGGAAAATCTATAGCCATTCCTTTGTGATCTCTATCTCGTGTCATTATTTGTTATCCTTTGTCTCTTTAGGGATAATCTTACTCGGAGTGTGGTCTTTGATTTTACTGCACTCGGTAGGTCGTAACTTAGGGTTGCGACCCCCATCAAAACTCATAACGACAAGAGTGTGAGGACGCTATGAACAGACGTCAGTTTTTCAAACTGTGCGCTGCCGGGGCGGCAACTTCAGCCATATCTGCGCTGGGGTTGTTGTCCGAGAAGGCTTATGCCGCAGTTCGGGAATTTAAACTACTCAGAGCCAAAGAGACCCGCAACAACTGCCCGTATTGCTCGGTGGGTTGTGGCCTGCTGATGTACAGCCAAGGCAGCGGTGGCAAAAACTCTGAGCATGCCATTTTTCATATTGAAGGTGATGCCGACCATCCGGTAAACCGCGGGGCACTCTGTCCTAAAGGCGCAGGCTTGGTGGACTATGTTAACAGTCCGCACCGTCTGCAGTACCCTGAGTATCGCGCTCCGGGTAGCAATGAATGGAAGCGCATCAGCTGGGGTGAAGCTTACAAGCGTATCGCCCGTTTGATGAAAGATGACCGTGATGCCAACCTGATTGAGAAAAACGCCGATGGCGTTACCGTCAACCGCTGGTTGACTACTGGGATGATGACCTCATCCGGTATGGCGAACGAGAGTGGTTTTGCTACTCAAAAGTTTGCTCGTTCTCTCGGCTTAGTTGCCATCGATACCATTGCACGTAACTGACACTCCCCAACGGTAGCAAGTCTTGCTCCAACATTTGGGCGCGGTGCCATGACCAACCATTGGATCGACATCAAGAACTCTAATGTAGTGATCATTATGGGCGGTAATGCTGCAGAAGCGCACCCTGTCGGTTTCGGCTGGGTCACGGAAGCTATGCAACATAACAATGCCAAATTGATCGTGGTTGACCCTCGTTTCAACCGCAGTGCAGCTTTGGCCGATCACTATGCTCCTATCCGCTCAGGCACAGACATTGCGTTCTTGCTGGGTGTGATCCGCTATCTGATCTCCACCAACCAGGTTAACTTCGACTATGTGAAGGCCTATACCAACGCCAGCTATCTGGTGCGGGAAGACTTCGAATTCCACGAAGGGCTGTTCTCAGGTTTCGATGAAGAGAAGGGCGACTACGATAAAGAATCCTGGTTCTATCAACTCGACGAAAATGGCTATGCCAAGGTAGATGAATCCCTTGAGCACCCACGTTGCGTATGGAACTTGCTGAAACAGCACGTCGAGCGTTACGACTTTGCCACCGTCAGCAATATTACAGGGACGCCGGTAGACGACTATCAGGTGGTTTGTGATGCCATTGGCAGCACTTACACCAAAGACAGGGCCGCAACCTTTATGTATGCCCTGGGCTGGACTCACCACAGTAAGGGTGCGCAGAACATTCGTACCATGGCCATGGTGCAGTTACTGCTGGGTAACATAGGCCAGTTGGGTGGTGGGGTTAACGCCTTGCGTGGTCACGCCAACGTTCAGGGGTCAACCGATATGGGTCTGCTGTGTCAGAGCCTGCCGGGTTACCTTAAGCTGCCCAATGATAAAGACGTCAATCTGCAGGCTTATTTGGAGCACTATACGCCTAAGCCGTTGCGTCCGGGTCAGACCAACTATTGGCAAAACTATCCCAAGTTCTTTATCTCGCAAATGAAGAGTTTCTGGGGCGAGCATGCTACCCCTGAAAACGACTTTGGTTATGACTGGTTGCCCAAGTGGGATCAGATGTATGACTTTGGCCGCTGTCTCGACATGATGTATCACGGTCAGATCAACGGTTGTATCGTACAAGGGGTTAACGCGATTAACTCCATGCCGAACCGCAACAAGAACCTCAAGGCACTGAGCAAGCTCAAGTACCTGGTCGTACTGGATAACTTGGCATCTGAAACCGCGACCTTCTGGCAAAATGAGCCGGATTACAACGAAGTCGATACCGCCAGTATCCAAACGGAAGTGTTCCGTCTGCCGACAACCTGTTTTGCCGAGGAAGAAGGTTCCATCGTCAACTCGGGTCGCTGGATGCAGTGGCACTACAAGGGCGCTAATGCCCCCGGTGAAGCCATGGCCGACTCTGAGATTGTGGCCGGTATTCTGCTGGAGCTGAAAAAGCTGTATCGCGAAGAGGGCGGTAAACTGCCTGAACCTGTGGAAGCCATCAAGTGGGACTATGCCGATCCGCATAACCCAAGTTCGGTGGAGATGACCAAAGAGTTGAACGGATACGATGTTCACACCGGCCGTCAACTGAGCAGCTTTACTGAACTCAAGGACGATGGCAGCACCGCCTGTGCCTGTTGGGTATATTCAGGTTCCTGGACCGAACAAGGCAACCAGATGGCGCGTCGTGACAACCACGATCCATCCGGCAAGGGGATTACCCCGGGATGGGCATTTGCTTGGCCTGCCAACCGCCGAGTGCTCTACAACCGCGCCTCTTGTGATGTCAACGGTAAGCCTTGGGATCCAAACCGCACCATAGTCGAGTGGAAAGATGGCAAGTGGGAAGGCATAGACGTGCCTGACTTCAACGCCAAGCTCAATCCACAGGACAGCGCGCACCCATTCATCATGCAGGCAGAAGGTGTGGGCCGTTTGTTCGCGCTGAAACTGCTGAAAGAAGGGCCGTTCCCTGAGCACTATGAGCCGGTGGAATCACCAATCGGGACCAACCCATTGCATCCTAAAGTGGTGCACAGCCCAGTGCTGCGTTGGTTTGAAGGTGTGAAAGAAACCATAGGCACCAAAGAGGAGTTCCCTTACGCCTGTACCACATACTCGCTCACTGAACACTTTAACTTCTGGACGACTCACTGCCGTTTGGCGGCGATCTCCATGCCAGAGACCTTTGTGGAAATGAACGAGCAGTTGGCAGCAGAAAAAGGCATCAAGAATGGTGATTTGGTGAAGGTGAGCTCCAAGCGTGGCCACATCTTTACCAAGGCTCTGGTGACCAAGCGTTTGCAGCCACTGCAAGTCAATGGTCAAACGGTACACACCCTGGGTATTCCACGTCACGGTAGTCATAACGCCCTCACTAAGAAGGCATATACCTGTAACGTGCTGACCACCGAGATGGGTGATGCCAACACGGGTGTTCCTGAGTACAAAGCGTTCCTGGTGAACGTTGAGAAGGCGGAGGTCTGATAATGGCAACACAAGATATTATTCGACGCTCAGGCACCTCAGCGGCAACGCCGGCATCGCAAACTCGGATTGGTGATATCAAGCAGGTAGCAAAACTGTTTGATGCGACCAAGTGTAACGGCTGTAAGGCCTGTCAGGTGGCGTGTTCCGAATGGAACGATCTGCGTGAAGAAGTGGGCAGTTTCGAGGGCAGTTATCAAAACCCGATGAAACTCTCCGGCCAGGTCTGGACTTTGATGGAGTACAACGAGGTGATGGACGAGCGCAACAAGTTGCGCTGGCAGTTCACTCACTCGGCTTGTATGCACTGCGCCGATCCCGCCTGTCTCAAGGCGTGTTCGACCGCAGGCGCCATTATACAGCACGCCAACGGGGTAGTGGATTTCGATTCAGACAAGTGTGTTGGTTGCGGTTACTGCGCCAGTGCCTGTCCGTTCGATATCCCCAAAATCGACCCCAAGGACAACAAGGCCTACAAGTGCACCATGTGTTCCGACCGTTTGGCGGTCGGGCTGGAGCCTTCCTGCGTCAAGACCTGTACCACAGGCGCACTGCGCTTCGGTACTCGTGAAGACATGTTGTTCTATGCCGACAAGCGGGTGGCCGAGCTCAAAGAGCGTGGCTTTGCCAAGGCCGGGTTGTACAACCCGGAAGGTGTGGGTGGCACAGCGATGATGATGATATTGCATGATGTCACTCAGCCTGAAAGCTACAACATGCCGGAAGATCCACAGATCCCACTGTCTGTCACTCTGTGGCAGGACTGGGTCAAGCCTTTGGGTACTGTGGGGATCCTGGCAACCGCCGCCGTGGCTTGTCTGCACAAGATCACCGTTGGCCGCAACATAGTCGAAGAGGATCAACCCGGTTATCAGCCGCCTGAAGAAGATCAGCAAGCGGCTCAGAAAGAGGAGGACGGCAAATGAGCAAGCATCACAAGCAAGAGATGATAGTGCGTCATAAGCTGTTCGACCGCATCTGTCACTGGTTCATTGTGGCGGCAGGTTTGGTCACCTTTCTGACCGGGTTTTCGTTCTTTTATCCTTCCTTCCAGTGGATGGGGGCTATTGCGGGCACGCCTCAATTGGCGCGCTTCGTTCACCCCATTGCCGGGTTGTTTATGTGTCTGCCGCTGATGTTGATGCTGGTGCGTTACTACCATCACAACAAGTGGGAGAAGAACGACCTGAAATGGATGCTGTCCATCAAGGATGTGATGTTTGAGAACGAGGACAAGATCCCGCCTATCGGCCATTACAACCCTGGGCAAAAGGTGCTGTTCCGTGCTTTCGTGGTGACCTCCATCGGACTGACGGTGACCGGTTTCATCATGTGGCAGCCCTATTTTGCACCTTACTTTTCAGCCACTACCATTGGCTGGGCGATTCTGGTGCACGCCGTCTGTGCCCTCATCATGCTGATTTTCGTGATGGTGCATTTCTGGATGGCGACCTGGGTAGAAGGTTCAGTTGCGGGCATGCTCTACGGCAAGGTCTCCAAGGCCTGGTGCCGTAAGCACCACCCCAGAATGCTGGAAGAAGATTCGGAAACGGAGAAACACTAAATGAGTCAAACAGCCGAGATACCCCTGGCCCCCGGTAGCGAATCGCCGCTGGAGCTCAAACCACTGAAAGCCGCCGATCCTGTCAGCGTTTATCTGCGCAGAGCCAAGCGTCTGGAGGTGTTGGCCAAGGACTCGCCGCTGGCTGATTACCTAGAGCTGTGTCGCCGTTTGGTCGCTGTTCAGGCCAAACTGGCGGCGGAGGAAGACTTCGGTCTTCCTCCCGCTTGGGACAAGTCCGAGGGCGAGCCCCTCGCAGACTTGGGACCCAGTGCCGACAGTTACTGGCAGGGCTTGCTGCAGCAATTGCTCAGTGAACTCCTGCCGCAGGTGGATGAGTCGGTCGCCCGGGTGCTGCGTCTCTTGATGCAACAGGCACCCGAGCAACTGAGTGCCTGGGGGCAGGCGCTGCGTCAGGGCAATCTGAGTGCAGTGCCCGCCAGGTTCAGTCTGTTTTTGTGGGCCGCCATGGGGCTTTATTGGTCTCATTGGGCGCCGGCAGTTATTCAGCGCATGGATCAGCGCCGGGTCAAACAACAGAGCCTGTGTCCGGTCTGTGGCAGTCATCCGGTTGCCAGCGTGATAGTCGATGAACCCAGAGCCGGTTTGCGTTATCTGCATTGCAGCCTGTGTGAGAGCGAGTGGCACTACATACGTGCCCACTGCACTTGCTGCGGGCATGACAAGGAGATGACCCTCTGGTCTCTGGACGACTATCAGGCCGATGTTCGCATCGAAAGCTGCGAGGCTTGTCATGGTTATACCAAGATGATGTTCCTCGAAAAGGCGCCGCTGATGGATGTGGCCGCCGATGATTTGGCGACCCTGATGCTCGACAGTCAGCTCAATGAGAAAGGCTATGGTGCCACCACAGTCAATCCCTTGTTGCTGGCTCACGAGACGGAAGACAGCGAGTAACTAGCTCATTAGTAACGAAAGCCGGGAGGGCTTAGGCCCTCCCTTTATTCAGTCAATGATGAAACAGATGATGACCCAAACTGCCGATACCCTCAAAGACCTCTATCGGGCTTTGCCTTCCATGGATAGCCTGTTGGCCGAGCCAGCACTGGCCCCGCTGCTGAGCCGCTTTGGCAAGGCCGCCGTCAAACAGGCGCTGGATGGACAACTTCGGCTGGCAAGAGCCGGGATAGGCCGTGAGCAACGCCTGCCCGACTGGTGTCACTCACACCAAGCCTTGTATGGCATTTTGGTTGATCAGCTGTCCAGCGATTATCGCCATAGTTTACGGCCGGTATGGAACCTCACCGGCACTCTGCTGCACACCAACCTGGGACGGGCGCAGCAGTCCGAGGCGGCCATAGAGGCCGTCACCTCTGTGATGCGTTACCCAACCCCACTGGAATTTGAGTTGCAGGCCGGCAAGCGCGGCCATAGAGACAATGCCGTCAGCTCGCTCATTCACCGCCTCACCGGCGCCGATGCCTGCTGTGTGGTTAATAACAATGCCGCCGCTGTGCTGTTGATGCTGTCGGCGGTGGCGGCCGGTAAAGAGGTGATAGTTTCCCGCGGTGAGTTGGTGGAGATAGGCGGCGCCTTCCGGATCCCCGACATCATGCGTCAGGCCGGAGTGACGTTAGTGGAAGTGGGCAGCACCAACCGAACCCATCTCCGGGATTACGAACAGGCGATAACCGAAAACACCGCCGCCATTATGAAGGTGCACACCAGTAACTACCATATTCAGGGCTTTACCGCCTCGGTGGAAGAGTCGCGGCTGGCGACCCTGTGCCGCGAGCATGATATTTCGCTGATCTCGGATCTCGGCAGTGGCTCGCTCACCGACTTGCGCCGCTTCGGGCTCAAGCAGGAACCCACTCCCCAGGCGATGCTGGCCGATGGCGTCGATTTGGTAAGCTTCTCCGGCGACAAGCTGCTCGGTGGCCCTCAGTCCGGGCTGATTGTCGGCAAACAGTCGCTTATCAACAAGTTGCAAAGCCATCCGCTCAAGCGGGCGCTGCGCTGCGACAAGCTGATTCTGGCGGCGCTGGAAGCCACATTGATCCATTATCTCAACCCGGAAACCCTGGATAGCGAACTGCCTATGATGGCCAAGTTCGGCCGCAGCCAGCAGCAACTCAAACTGCTAGGCAGCCGTTTGCACCAGGCGTTGCAGCCCCTGTTTGCCCCCGGCTATCAACTGGAGCTGGTGGAGTGCCGCACCCAGGTGGGCAGTGGCTCACAGCCGGATACCTTCCTGCCTTCGGTGGCGCTGGCGTTTAGCGCCAATCCGGGGGCTAGCCTGATTGAGCTTGAGCAACACTTCAAGCAGGCCGAGCGGCCGGTGATCGGCCGGATCAGCAATGAGCAACTGCTGCTGGATCTGCGCGGGGTCGACGATGAAGCCGAGCTGCTGGCTGAGCTGAGCACCCTGGGGGTGTCGCTGTGATCCTGGTAACCGCCGGCCATGTAGACCATGGCAAGACCAGTCTGATCCGCGCCCTGACCGGGCAAAATACCGACAGATTGCCGGAAGAGAAACGCCGCGGTATGACCATAGATCTGGGTTATGCCTTTATGCCGTTTGCCGACGGCCAGCGACTGGCCTTTATCGATGTGCCGGGTCATGAAAAGTTTATCAACAACATGTTGGTGGGCGTCAGTCATGCCAGACACGCGCTCTTGGTGCTGGCCTGTGATGACGGCGTGATGCCGCAGACCCGTGAACACCTGCAGATTTTAGCTATGTTGCCGCTTAAGAGCCTGACACTGGTGCTCACCAAGAGTGACCTGGTGGAGCGGGCCCGCATCGATGAAGTGGCTGCAGAGAGTGAGGCGCTGCTTCGTGAGTTTGCCCTCAAGGCCTCCGGCGTCTTTAGCGTTTCGGCCAGTAATGGCCAGGGGATCGACTCGCTCAGAGAGCATATTCTGGCGCTGGCATCGAGCGAGCTGCAGCTTGAGAAGGCTTGTATTGCAGCAGACGCGCAGCAGGCCTTTCGCATGCCCCTAGATCGCGCCTTCAGCGTCAAGGGCGCCGGTTGGGTGGTCACGGGCACAGTGATCAGTGGCAGTGTCAAGGTCGGTGACAGCCTTTTCAGCTCGGGTCAGAAAGACAAGCTGAGGATCCGCGGCATTCACTGCCAGGGGCAGGAGTCGCAGACGGCGCTACCGGGCACCCGGGTCGCCCTCAATCTCAGTGGTGTCGATAACCACAGGGCGCCGCAGCGCGGCGATTGGCTCAGCAGCTTGCCACAGCCGGATGCCTGTGGCCGCCCAGTAGTGCAGATCCGTGCCTTTGAACCTGTGACTCACTGGCAGAGCGTACATTGCCACCACGGCGCCGAGCATACCCTGGGACGCATATCCCAGTTGACCGAGGCCGATGAGCGCGGCTACTGCCTGGCTGAATTGGTGCTGGATAAGCCGCTGATATTGTGTCAAGACGACCCCATAGTGCTGCGTCATGCCAGTGGTAAGCATACCCTGGGTGCCGGCAGAGTACTCGCACTCACAGTGCCCAATCGCAAGAAACGCACCGACGAGCGGCTCGCTTTTCTTGGCCGTCTCGCCGATGCCAAAACACCGGCTGCCGCACTGGCCCACTTAGGTAAACAGCAGGCCTTGGCCGTGGCTGATTTGGCCTGGCGCTGGCAGTTGACCGAGGCCGGTTTGAGTCGGGTCATCGAAGAATCCGGACTCAGCCGTCACGGCGGTTTCCTGTTGGCTCCCGAACTGCTCGAGGCCGAGCAGCAGCACTATTTGTCGTTGCTTGAGCAATACCATCAGCAACACCCGGATCAGTTGGGGTTAGGGCGCAACCGCCTGCTGCGTATGAGCCACAGCAAGTTACCCTTGCCACTGGCCGTTTTGATCCTGGAGCGCCTCTGTCGCGATCGCCGCATGGTGCTGCGCGGCGCCTTGTTGCAGTTGCCGCAGCACAGAATGACTTTGGATCCCCAAGCCGAAGCCTGTTGGCAGCGTTTATCCCCCTGGCTGGAGCAGCAGGATACCCCTGTGTGGGTGACTGAGATGGCCGAATACCTTGAGCTGGAACCGGGTGAGCTGCGGCCGTTGTGTTTCCAGTTGGTGCAGCAGGGGTTTATCACCGCAGTGGTGAAAGACAGATATCTGCTCAGCAGTAAGCTGTGCCACTACGCCGATCTTATTCGTGGTCATTTAGACCAAAAGGGACAGCTGGAAACTGCCGAGTTCAAGACGATGATAGGTCTTGGCCGCAAGGTGAGTATTCAACTGTTGGAATTCTTCGATCGCAGCGGTTTTACCCGCAGGAAGTATCGCAGTAACAGTCGGGAGATCCGGGACGCTGAACTTTTCTGGTCCCATGAAGGTTGGCGGAAGAACATAGGAGTCGAACCTACCCGGGACTGCTGGCAGCCCCACCCGGATTTGAAGTCCGGACGCCTCACCGGAGACGACGTTCTTCCATCGAAAGACAGGGAGATAATAGAAAATGAATTCAGTTGAATCAACCCTGTTTTTATTTACTTTATGAGTTTGTGATATAGCTCTTGTTTTATTTTAAAGACTGTACTTTTTTATTATTTAGATAGGTTCAGAGGGTACTTATGTATTATTATTCGCATGACGTTGTCACCGAGAAACAAGTCACCCTTATGGAGCAAGGGCAGACTTCGGAATTAACTGATTACTTAGCGAACGAAGTAAGAATCGCCTTGGTCTATAATGGCATTGCCCATACGGTAATGTTGGCCAGTCCACAAGATCTCGAAGCCTTTGCCATCGGCTTTACTTTGTCGGAACGTATAGTCAGAAACATAAATGAAATCAAGGGTGTTGAACTGGAATATACCGAGGAAGGTGTGCTGGTTCAGATTGAGATAACCCAAAGATGTTTTATGGAATTAAAGCAACAAAGACGCAATATGGCCGGTAGAACCGGTTGTGGGCTTTGCGGTGTTGCCCAACTTGAAGAAGCGGTTAAACCTGTTATTCGAGTTGATGATGGTGCCGAGTTTAATATCAATAATTTAAAGGTTGCCTTGAATTTTGTTAAGGACAATCAACAGCATTTTAAATTAACCGGTGCCACCCATGCTGCCATGGGTTTAAATAATGATGGGCATATTATTGATGCCTATGAAGATATTGGAAGACATATAGCACTGGATAAGTTAATCGGTGCCTTTTCTCAGAAACATGCCGAGCGGCCAATCGCGGTTTTATTGACCAGTAGAGCCAGTTTCGAGATGGTACAAAAGGCTGCCAGTGCCAATATTCAGATTCTTTTTGCCATGTCCGCCGTGACCTCACTGGCGTTGGAGCTGGCAGAGAAGAGCAACATCACGCTGGTGGGCTTTTGCCGCAACGGTCGTGCGACGCTCTACACCCATGGTCACAGACTGACGGGACTGAGCCGCGCGGGTCTGGCTAAAGCCATTTAGGGAAGTTAATAAAGGGTCTTTCGCTGACTCGCACTCCCCTTGGCGCAGCGTCTACTGTCTGCTCATCATCGTTGCTAAACACTATTCCTGACCGGTCGGAACTCAGTTTCGGCCGGTCTTTAGTGCTTTGATGATGGCAGACCGGCGGTCGTTTGCAGCATTTCAGTGGTTTTATCGCCGTAAAGGCATACATAAGATGCGACAGGTCAGTTGCTGTGGGCTGCCTGTTCGCACTTGCAATGGTTGACGGACACGCCCGTGTCCGTTTTGACAAGGTCTCGTTCATTAGGGTAATGACATGACATGGCAACAATTTAAACAACAATATCTGGTCCGTTTCTGGGCCCCCATGCCGGCAGTGATCGCCGCCGGTATTCTCTCCACTTACTATTTTGGTCTGACCGGCACCTTCTGGGCCGTGACCGGCGAGTTCACCCGCTGGGGTGGCCATTTACTGCAAATGCTCGGTGCCGAGCCGGAAACTTGGGGTTACTTCAAGGTGATAGGTCTGGCCGGTACGCCGCTGGATCGCATCGATGGCATGATGATTATCGGCATGTTCGGTGGCTGTATCGCCGCGGCGCTATGGGCCAATAACGTCAAGCTCAGAATGCCGCAGAGCCGGGTGCGTATCATGCAGGCCCTGGTTGGCGGTATCATCGCCGGCTTCGGTGCCCGCTTGGCCATGGGTTGTAACCTGGCGGCCTTCTTTACCGGGATCCCACAGTTCTCGCTGCATGCCTGGTTCTTCGCGCTGGCCACGGCAGCGGGCTCCTACTTTGGTGCCAGGTTCACCTTGCTGCCGATGTTTCGCATCCCGGTGGCGCTGAAGAAGGTCACCAAGGCTAGTTCGGTCAAGCAGGACGAAAACCAGGCCAGACGACGCTTTCGGATCGGCATGCTGGTGTTTATCGGCATAGTCGGTTGGGGACTCCTGACCCTGTTCAATGCGCCCAAGCTAGGTATTGCCATGCTCTTCGGGGTCGGTTTCGGGCTGTTGATTGAGCGGGCACAGATCTGTTTTACCTCGGCATTTCGCGACATGTGGATCACCGGCCGTACCCATATGGCCAAGGCGATCATCATAGGTATGGCGGTCAGCGCCATCGGGATTTACAGCTATGTGCAATTAGGGGTTTCACCCAAGATCATGTGGGCCGGTCCCAATGCGGTTATCGGTGGCTTGCTGTTTGGTTTCGGCATAGTGCTGGCCGGTGGCTGTGAAACCGGTTGGATGTACCGCGCCGTGGAAGGGCAGGTACACTTCTGGTGGGTTGGCCTGGGCAACGTTATCGGCTCCACTATTCTGGCCTACTACTGGGACGACTTGGCCGAACCACTGGCCACCAGTTGGGACAAGGTCAACCTGCTTGCCAGCTTGGGGGACAAGGGTGGCTTGTTGGCCACCTATCTGATGTTGGGGCTGGCGTTTGTCGCCATGCTCGCCTGGGAAAAACAATTCTTTGCCCGTAAAGCCAAACGGGATGCTCAACTGACTGCGGAGGCCGCGTAATGAGCCAATATACTCCTGATTATCAATTAGATATGGTTGGTGAACCCTGTCCATATCCCGCCGTTGCCACTCTGGAGGCCATGCCCCAGCTCAAGCCCGGCGAAATTCTGGAAGTGATCAGCGACTGCCCACAGTCGATCAACAATATTCCACTGGATGCCAAGAACCACGGCTACAAGGTGCTGGAGATAGAGCAGAACGGCCCGACGATCCGTTATCTGATCCAGCGCTGAATTAACATTAATTCCCGCTGGTTCAATCGTTTAAAGACGCTGCTTTTGCAGCGTTTTTTTATGCGAGTTTCACGGATGGTTGCTGTGAGAGTTTGTCATTTGGGCATCAGAGCGGTATGACTATTGCGACAGCGAAAAGCGGTGAGCCAATGGCCGCCATGATTCGATGCCAGATTTGCACTGTACCGAGTTAAAGGCAAATATAAGCTGTGGTTTGGCTCTTCCCTACATCAAGGAGCGGTAATGAAACAGGTTATTTTTGATAATCCCGGACAACCGGAAGTGCTCTATTTGGCTGATGCCAAGATCCCCACTCCCGGCCCGGGTCAGGTGTTGATCAAGGTGGCGGCGGCTGGGGTCAATGGTCCGGATCTAGCACAGCGTAAGGGCAACTATCCGCCTCCGGCAGATGCTTCTCCGGTGCTGGGATTGGAAGTAGCCGGTGAGATAGTCGCGCTGGGGCAGGGGGTCGACCAATGGCAAAATGGGCAAGATGTCTGTGCCCTGGTGCCTGGTGGCGGTTACAGTGAGTATGTACTTACCTGGGCGAGCCATTGTTTGCCTGTGCCCAAGGACTGGAGCCTGGAAGAGGCCGCGGCCATTCCCGAGACCTTCTTTACCGTATGGAGCAATCTATTTATGCGAGCCGGGTTGCGCTTTGGCGAGACAGTGCTCATTCATGGCGGCTCCGGCGGCATTGGCAGTAGCGCTATCGCACTGGCCAAGGCGTTTGGTGCCAGAGTGCTGGTGACTTCCAGCAGTCCGGAAAAGTGTGCCTGGTGTCGGCAACTGGGAGCCGAGTTGGCGGTCGATTATCGGCAACAAGACTTTGTTGAAGCGGTGATGGATTGGACCCAAGGCAAGGGCGTCGAGGTGGTGCTGGATATGGCCGGTGGCGACTTCGTCAACAAGAACCTCAAGCTGCTTGCCTGCGACGGCCGCATGGTATCGATTGCCATGCAGCGTGGTGCCAAGGCCGAAGTCGACCTTTTCCGCTTGATAGCCAAGCGTATTGTTTGGACCGGCTCGACTCTGAGGCCTCAAAGCGTCGCGGCCAAGGCGGCGATTGCTGCCGAACTCAAAGCCAAGGTCTGGCCCTTACTGGATAAAGGCATGTTGAAGCCCCATCTCTTTGCCCGGTTTCCGCTAGAAGAGTGCATTGCGGCACATCATTTATTGGAGTCGGGAAGCCATTCTGGCAAGGTGGTGCTGACACTGAAGTAAGTAGCTACTGACATGCTACTCCCTGCCACTGCTGACGATGGCGTCAGCTGCTTTTTTCTACCGTCACGATAAGGCTGCAACATGCGGCCTTAAGGTGTTTGCGCCTAAAATTCAACTTGCCCTGCTGGAAATTTGGACTAAAGTCCTCTGTGAACATTGAGAACTGTGCAGTCTCGATAAATTAATCGTTATTTCGTTGGAAAAATCACGGTTTGTAGCATTGATTATCGGGAAGATTCTGTAAGAATACGCACTTGAAATCCCGCCTGTATGGGGTGGAAACCAAGATGGCAAAGTGAGCAGTAGTGCGCTTCTTTGGCCAAAGAAACTTTAGTGTATGTGTTGATTTAAGGGTATTGGCATATATGTATAACACTGCAAAGAAACAAGTTTGGTATGGCGAACTCAGAACCGCACGAGGCAATGCAATCGTCGTCCATGACAATCAGTTACCCGAGGCTTCTCCTGGACGTATCTACCTGTTCAATACTCAACGTAAGGCGATTATTGAATATGTGGAAGATATCGTTAAACCCAACCTGCATGATCTGGGTGAGGCAGAAGCCAAGGCTGCCGAGCGTGAGTTCGGTAGTGCATTCAAAGCGGCTCGCAGCGAATTTATGCAAAAGCAACAGGCCCGAATCAATCTGAGTAACGTCAAAGACAGCGCTCCGGCGCGTAAGCCCAAGCCGGAACCTGAAGTTGAGGTGGAAGGTGACAACATGGGTGACAATTTCGACGACGATTGGGATGACGGCTTCGACGACTGATATCCCTATGCCCGGCCGGCCGTCTTCAGTTCTCTGAAGCGGTTGCCGGGTGACCGGACAGTCGACCGCTGAAATTTTAAGACGATGATTTATAAGCTGGAGAATAATGACAGCAGATATTAACTAAGAATATTATGTACTGATATGTGGCTCTGGAAAGCTGCCTTCCCTTTATCTTTCCAGCAGTAAAAGTTATTGTCTAATTTTTAGATAACCGACTTATCTAAAAATGCCAGGTTCAGGTTGAATCTGGGACAGATAATAATGAGATTATTCCGCTGAGCGAAGCAATGACAGCATTAAGCGAACCATTATTGTCAAACAGAATAAGTAAAGTACTGGAATACTTTGATCTTTATTAGGTACAGCTGTTCCCTGCTTTATATACCCACAATGATGAAAGTGTACATTCATATTCAATTTTAGTCGTAGAAAATGAGATTGATGCTTATGGCTTTGATAATGGAAAATACATTGGGATTTTAGAAGATGGTGAAGTGGGAACCTAAGGAATTGCCGACAGGACTCTAATAAGTTATCTAAAATACCTCTTGAAAAGAGATGTGTTTTCCAAATTCCAGGGATGATGGATTATTTGGTGCATAATCGCATAGCCATTAATCGCCTTGAACGCCAGTGGTTTGTATTGGGTTCCAGTACTGGAATGGGATCTTAGCTTTGGTATGACAATTTAATAGCTGGGTTAAAGACGAATAATTATCAGATTTTTCATTACAGCAAATACTGGCAGAAATTAAACTAAGTAATTCAAGCTAATATGGAGCGAATGATATAGATTCAACCCGTTCTGCCTTTATTGATAATGAAGTTTAAATTAAATTGTGATGTCAATGAAATACGACAATCAATATCCGGTGACAGTCGATTATTCTTTATCGAAGCTATCGACTATGATGGCGCCCATAGAGGCCGGCATGGCGATCAGCAGGGTGCGCTTCAGCGCCAGTAAGGGATCGCTCAATAATGGCCATTTATCCAGGGCCAGCAAGACGACACTCACCACCAGCAGGGTCAGGGCATAAGCCAGCAGGATCCGCAGCCAAAACACCCACACCCTGGCCTTGATATTGGCCTGAAACACACTCTGATAAGCAAACAGGGCGATAAAGCTCAGGCTCAATACCACCACCAGCACCAGATTCACCATCGGCAGATTGGCCGCCAGCATCCAGGCCTCCTCGGAAAAGGAGATGGGCACGGACAAGGCAAAGGCGCCTATGCTGATCTGGCCGAGATCCTCGGCGTTGAAATAGAGTTTGCTCATCCCTGGGTATCGAACTCGTAGCGGCTTAAATGATGATAAATTTGTCCGGGTGTTATCCAGGGATCGCCGTGCAGCAGTGGCTGATTGGCGCCGTTCGGCAGCATTTGTGGCTCGAGACAGACGCCCTGCCAGGCCTTCATTGCCTGGCCCTTACGCCCCTTGATGCCTTCGAGTCCGGCGCCTGTGTAAAGTTGAACTCCGGGTTGGTTGGTGTACAGCGTCAGGCCGCGACCCGATAGCGGCGCGCTCAAACGGCCCACGCGCCAGAGCTCATCTTTCTGTTGCCGACTGATAAAGCAGTGATCCAGCCCTTGACCGCCGGCCAGTTCCGGCTGTCCCAGCAGCGTCTTGAGTTTCTTGCCCTGACTGAGATCCAAAAGGCTGCCTTGGGTATCGACTATGCCGCTGGGAATGCCTTCGGAATCGGTTGCCAGGGCTTTGTTACTATCGAGTTGCAGATGATGCTCAGCGATATCCGCTCGGCCATCGAGGTTGAAATAGCTGTGCTGGGTCAGGCTCACCGGGCAGTCTTGGCTACTTGAAGCCATAAACTCCACAAACAGGTTGTTGCCCGCCAGACGATAGTCCAGCTGCACCCGGCATTCACCGGGAAAACCCATATCGCCGTCCGGGCTGATCAGGCTAAGGCGTACCCCGTCAGGCAATGTACCCAGTTGCCACTGGCGCCGATGAAAGCCTTCGTGGCCGCCGTGCAGGCAGTGGCCGTTGAAGTTTTTATCCAAGGAAAAAGTCTTGCCCTGGCCGTGGATTTGCCCTTGCTTGATGCGATTGGCGTAACGCCCGACAGCCGCACCCAAACAGGCGTTCTGAGCCAGATAATCGGCTGCAGAGTCACAGCCAAGCACGATATTGGTTCGCTCACCGTGGCGATCCGGCGCCCACAGTGAGCGAATAATGCCACCGAGACTGAGCACTTCCAGTGCCAGAATGCCATTGTCGATTCTGACCCTTTCTATCTGGCCGCCGCGGGGATCTTCCCAACTGTCGAGTGCGCTGAAACGTATCATCTGCTAGTTCCTTTTGGCTTTGGGGCTACAACTCAGTCCAGGCGGCTGGCTCCGTCGCTGGGGCTGCATAGGTACACACTGGCCTCCAACTCGGTTTTGGCCGGGTATTGCTGCTCGACGGCGGCTATCACCTTGTCGGTCAACTCATGTTCCACCAGGGCGATGACGCAGCCGCCAAAGCCCTTGCCTGTCATTCGCACTCCGCCGCGTTCGCCGACGACTTCGGCTATCAATTCCACCAGGGTATCTATCGCTGGATGGCTGATTTCAAAGTCATCGCGCATCGAGCGGTGTGATTCGGCCATCAGTTTGCTGAGCCTGGCAATGTCGCCCTGCTCCAGGGCGCGGCAGGCGCTCTGGGTGCGTTGATTTTCACTGATCACATGACGGGCACGGCGAAAGGCAACCGGATCCAGTTCATCTTCGGCGCTTTGCAGCGCCCTGAGTGACAAGTGGCGCAGGGTATCCAATCCGAAATGACCGGCCACCTGCTCGCACTGCAAGCGGCGTTCGCCAAACTCTGTGCTGTGGGCGATGGAGGGGAGGCCGGAATTGATGATCAGCAGGCTGAGATCCTCGGGGAAGGGCACGCTTTCGCAGTCCAGATCCAGGCAATCTATAAGCAGCGCCGACCCAGCTTCGGCCATGGCACAGGTGATCTGATCCATGATGCCGCAGCTATGGCCGACATAGTGGTTTTCGCCTCGCTGCGCCAATTGCGCAATCGCCAGCGGCGACAGATGCAGTTGACTGGTGTCATTGATAGCGGTACCAAAGGCGATTTCCAGCGAGGCCGACGAAGCTAGACCGGCATTGGCGGGCACATTGCCGATCACCGCCAGGTCTAGGCCGCGGGCCGGCAGGCCACTCTGGGCCATGGCCGAGGTAAAGCCCTTGAGATAACTGACCCAGCCCTCATCCTCGCTCATGTTGCCTTCATCGCCATAGTGCCATTCAAAAATGCCGGGAAAGGCGCCCGACACGGCGCGGAACTTGTCATCGTCACGACGTTTGACTGCGATTATGGTGTGAAAGTTGATTGCCGCCGGTAGCACCAGACCATCGTTATAGTCTGTGTGTTCCCCGATAAGGTTGACCCGTCCGGGGGCCTGATACAGGGCATCCGGCTTGGTGCCGAAGGTTTTGACAAAGAGTTTGCTAACGCTGGGGGCAGGATTCGACATGCTTTTATGGATTCCGCAAAAAAACGCTTATGCAGCAATATAAATGACTGCTTTCCTGCAGTTATATCATTTCTGTCTCTGAGGTGTAAGTGAGATTTTTATTCCGGTTGTGACCCGGGGCCGATTGAGGTGATATCCGCAGGCTCTAAATAAAAAGCCTCACTCATCCTGAACGGAGCGAGTGAGGCTTGCAAGGAAAGAGCCGCCTTCGAGGCGACTCATTGACAATCTCAGGATACCGCCTCCTTGGCGGGTGGCTCGTTGACGGTTTCTGCCGCCAATAGTTCGCTGACGACATGCTCAACAAAACCGGCACCGGCGGCCTCATAGAGGTTATAAACGCTGTGGACGCCGGATTCGCGCAGCGCCACGCCATCATCACTGTACTGCACTATGGCGCTGATCTTACCGCTGTAGTTCAACTTCTTCAGTTGCTCAACGGCAAACATGTTCCCTATGTGATATGGCATGGCCAGCAACACCATTTCCAGTCCGGGGGCTCGATCGAGCTTTTCCCAGAAGTCGGTATCCGAGGCATCGCCCTGTACCACGTTGCGTCCTTGTTCGCGGTGGAAATCCACCAACTCCTGTTTGTGTTCTATGCCGAGGATCTCGCCATCAAACCTAGCCTTGAGCTCATCGTAGGCGCCGGAGCCAATGCGCCCCATCCCCAGAATAAGGAAGCGCGGATTGCCCACGGGGATCTGCCTGTCTTCCGGATGCAGCGGATGTTTCTCGAGCTTGACCAGCTTCTGCTGATACTTCTGGTAGATGTTGCCCACCATGGCGTTGAGTGGCGCCGCCAGCACGAAGCTCAGGCTCAGGGCTACGGCAATGATCACCAGCCATTGGGCGGGGAGCCAGCCCTTGCTGGTAGCCACCGCGGCCACAATCAGACCGAACTCACTGAAGTTACCCAGGTTGAATGAGCCCAGCATAGAGGTGCGTGAGCGCAGTTTGAAGCGGGTAAGAATATAGACAAATAGCAGAATTTTCAGCGGGATCAGAGTCACCAGCAGTACCGCCAGCATGATATCGCTCATACTGGGCAGGCCGTTGAGACCTATGGTGAGGAAGAAGGCCACCAAAAACAGTTCTTTAAAGTAGAACAGCGACTTGGCCAACTCGGATGCCTTCTTGTGCCCGGCCAGCAGTATGCCGACGATCAGCGCGCCGAGATCTGGTTTCAGCCCCACAGACTCAAACAGCCAGGCGCCGACCACCAGAGCCATCACCAGACCGAAGAGTACCAGGAGTTCGCCATGGCCAACCTTATCAAAGGCCCTGTATATCAGCGGCTTGGCCAGCGGCAATAACAACAGCGCCAAGGCCCATATCGACGGGAACTCGCCCTTGGAAATGGTCAGGAACAATACCGCAAAGATATCCTGCATGATCAGAATACCTATGGCGACTCGGCCGTAGAGAGATTGCATATCGCCCTTGTCTTCCAGCACCTTGACCGCAAACACTGTACTGGAAAAGCTCAGGGCAAAGGCCAGCAGGGTCAACTGTTCAACGCTGAGATTGGTCAATTGCACTAGGCCAACCAGCCCCAGCAGCTTGAGTATGGGGACAAAGATCACCATAGACAGCATCAGGTGTAGGCTGGAGCCAGCCCAGACTTCGGCCTTGAACAGGCTGCGGATATCCAACTTGAGGCCGATGGCAAACAGCAGCAGGGTCACCCCCAGGCTGGCCAGTTCATTGAGTAGCGGCAGGCTTTCATTTTCTATGCCCATGGTATAGAGCACAAAGCCTGCGGCCAGATAGCCGATAAGCGGTGGTAAATTGATGCGGTTGACCAGCATACCGCAGGCCAGGGTAATAACGAGAATTGCAGGTTCCATTTTGCTCTTTCAGGAAGGAGGCTGGCTGTTTAAAGAGTATTCTATAAGAAGAGCATTAAATTTAAATAAAAAAGCGAACTTATCTGCTGATAAATTCGCTTTTTCAGAAATGTTGGCGCAAAAAGTGCTAATTTTTGAGCAGAATGTCCAGGTGAGCGGCAAACTCTTTCGGAGCCATGAAACCTGTCACTCTCAGCTCATTTTTCAGCTGGCCCTGTTCATCGATAAACAACAGAGTCGGCAGCCCCAGCACATCGTATCCTTCCAACAGGGCAACATCGGCTTCATCCATGGCGGTCACATCGGCCTGCAGTAGCACCATCTGCTCCATCCGCTGTTTAACCTCGGCATTCTTGAAGGTGATCTGCTCAAACTCCTTACAGGCCACACACCAATCGGCATAGAGATCCAACATCACCGGCTTACCGGCGGCCTTGGCAGCCGCCAGTTCGGCCTGGAAGTCCTCAAGTGATTTGATCCGCTTGAAGGTATGATGCTCGGCTTGCTGTTGCCCCATGAAGTGGTAACCCAAGGCGCTCATAACCGCCTGGAAGCCATAGGAGAAGCTCGACAGCAGCAGCAGGGTCAGGATCACGCTGCGCACCGTCTGTTTCCAGTTGAACTGGCTCAGCTTGTTCTGGTGCATCAGATAGCCGACAAAGACGATGGCCCACACTGACCACATGAGATCCGACACCAATCCTGGCCAGATACGACCCAGCATTATGATGGATACGGCCACCAGCAGGAAACCGAATACATGCTTGATGATGTTCATCCAGGCTCCTGCCCGCGGCAGCAGTTTACCGCCAGAGGTTCCTATCAGCAGCAGCGGCAGACCCATGCCCATACTGAGAATATAGAGGGTCAAAAAGCCCTGTAGCAGATCGCCGGTTTGCGCCACGTACACGAGTACCGCCGACAAGGGCGCCGTGGTGCAGGGCGATGCCACCAGGCCCGAAAGCACCCCCATGACAAATACGCCCAGTAGATTGCCGCCCTTTTGCTTGCTGGAGAGACTGTTCATCTTCTGCTGCCAACTGGCGGGCAGGCGCAGCTCATAGAGACCAAACATAGACAGACTGAGTACCACAAACAGTACGGCTATGGTGATCAGTACCGCCGGGTGTTGCAGTGCCGCTTGGTACTTGAGCCCGGCCGAAGCCACCACCAGTCCCAGCAGCGAATAGGTGATTGCCATCCCCTGCACATAAGCCATCGACAGGGTAAAGGCCTTACCGGTGGAGACTTTCTGCCCCTGGCCGACAATGATCCCCGACAGTATGGGGTACATGGGGAACACACAAGGTGTCAGCGCCAGTCCTATTCCCAACACGAAGAAGGTCAGATAGTTGAGCAGGGTGCTGTCGCCGGCGAGCAGTTTATCCAGCAGGTTGTCCTGTTGGGTCAGTGGCTGACTCTTGGGCGTGGTTGCACTCGCCTCTGTCGCACTCTTATCGGCATCGTTGAGGATGCCATCATTGGCCGCTACGGGTTTAAGTTCAGCGTCACGAGTGGTGGGCGGAAAACAGAGTTTGCCCTCGGCGCAGCCCATAAAAGTGACAGATAGCTTGGCTCCTGCCGCCGCTTCCTTGATGGCAAGGGGAATTTCGATATAGGAGTAGTACACCTGCTGCTCACCGAAATAGTCATCCATGTGGCTTTTGCCCTGAGGCAGGGCTATCTCACCCAGTTCACCGCCATCTATGCTGAACTTGAGTTTGTCACGGTACATGTAATAGCCGTCGGCTATTACCCAACTGAGCTTGACCTTATTGTCTTGCTGACTGAAGTCGAAGGCGAAGGCCTGATCCACAGGCATCAGCTCGGGTTCACTCTGGAGAAAATCGAATTGCTTGTTGCCAAAGAGCCCATCGGCCTGAACCAGCGGGCTGAGGAGCAACAGGCTGCCTAGCAGCAGGGTAAGTACTTTTTTCATAGTTTAGTGTTGTCTTTTATCCAATCCAGATAGGCGGGTAGCCCATGACTGATGGGCACAGCAATAATTTCAGGTACTTCGTAGGGATGCAGTTCGAGTATTCTCTGCTCCAGCTTAGGGTAAGCGCTGGCCAGACACTTGAGCTGCAGGCTGACTTCGGCCTCTTGGCAAAGCTCGCCCTGCCAGACATAAAAGGAATCCACATTCTGGCTCACCTGAGCACAGGCCACCAGTGACTCACGCACCAAGGTTGCGGCCAGGCTTTTGGCACTGTCGGTATCCGGGCAGCTGCAAAAAACCAGCAGCACTTGTTGAGATTTTATGTCCATAATGAGCGGGTTAAATTAAACCTGACTTAAGCCAAGGGGATTAAAATCGAGCGTCTACTTTACGTGTTTTGCCGCAAGCTTGCATTAAGGCTTTGCTGAAACAGTGAGCTTAAGCGTCAAACCTGAAACCGGCTGCGGACTTGAAATCAGACCGGGTTATCCCCATTTAGTTTTCAACTACTGCAAAAAATGAGGCCTACATGCCATTTCTGATAATGTTGATCATCTTTGTGCTGATCCCTGTCGTCGAACTCTCGGTACTTATCCGGGTCGGCGAAGTCCTGGGCAGCTGGAACACAGTGGCATTGGTGATCCTCACCGCGGTGGTCGGTGTTTCTCTGGTTCGCAGCCAGGGCTTGAGTACCCTGATGTCGGTACAGAAAAAGTTGGCCATCGGTGAAGCGCCGGGGCAAGAGATAGTCGAGGGCATGATGCTGGCCATGGCCGGTATTCTGTTGCTTATTCCGGGGTTTGTGACCGACCTTATCGGCCTTATTCTGCTGACCCCTATCACCAGGGCACCGCTGGCACGTTATTTCTATCAGCGGATGCAACTCAAGGTGGTTACCGGCGCCCAGTTCAGAACCGGTGCCAACCCTTTTGAACCGCCACATCAAAGAGGTCAGGGTGGGGATGTGTTCGAGGGCGAGTTTGAGCGCAAGACCGACCCTTCCGATAAGCGTCCCGAGAGCCATCAGCTGGAAGAAGAGAGCCATCAGCGAGGTGAAAACAGCCATCAGCGAGGTGAAAACGGCCCTCAGTCGCAGGATACGAAAAACCAAGACGATGAGCGGCCCGGTAGCCGATGAGCGGCACAAACACTGATAAAAAGACCTTCCGCTCGGAAGGTCTTTTTTCATTCTCACCTCATAACTTACAGCTCTGACTGGAAAACATTTATCACTAGTGTCATTTGCTATCGCGGTACTTTGATGAGGCGTCGTAGCAGTGACCGCTGCGTCAGTTTAAGGATGCTGTCGCGGCAACCACAGCCGTGCATACTCTCAGCACTCTAGCGTCGCCAAGCGCTTATCCCTCGTTGGGGCAGGGGGAGTGCAGCTTATGCGGCTCACTGATATTGCTGGCCAGATAATAGCTGGCTATGCCCATCAGTATGTTGGTCAGCGGCAGTGCCAGCATCAGGCCTTTTACCCCACCGAGGAAGGCGCCCAGCGCCGCCAGTGGCAGCATCAGCAGGAACAGGCGGCACAGATTCAGTACCAGCGAGGCCATGGGTCTGTGGTAGGCGTTGAGCGAGGTGGCCACTATGATCACCACGCCCAGCGGGCCGTAAGCGGCAGGCAACACCAGAATATAGAAGCTGAGCCATTCCAGTACCTGGGGGTCGGTACTGAACAGGGCGGCAATCTGCGGCGCCAGCAGCGCCAGCGGAATATACAGCAGGGTCTGGAACAGGAGCACAAACTTCAGCGACCGCAGCAGTGCCTCTCGGGCGCGCTCCTTCTGCCCGGCGCCCAGATTCTGGGCGATAAAGGGCACTAGGCTGGAAGACAGCCCCATCACCACAATCAACAGCAGAGACTCCAGTCGGGTACCGGCACCGAAGGCGGCTACGGCGGCGTGATCTATCCTGGCCAACATCGCCATCATCACAGCGTTGGCCAGAGGGTTGATCAGATTCATCAACGCCGCCGGTTGGGCGATATGAGCCAGCTGTTTCCAGTTATCGGCAAAACGGCTGAAACACCAACCCGCGGCCACCAACATATGGCGTTTGACCACCAACAGATAGCTGGACAGCGACAGCGCCACCAACCAGGAAAGCAGGGTGGCGGCTGCCGCCCCTTGGATCTCCAGCCTCGGAAAGGGGCCGATCCCAAAGATCAGCAGCGGGTCGAGGATCAGGTTAATCAGCGCCGCCAGTGACAAAATTGCCGCCGGTGAGCGGGTGTCGCCGGTGGCTCTCAAGCCCTGATTGCCCACCATCAATAGCACCAACAGCGGTGCCCCCAGATACCAGAGGTTCATATAGTCATGCACCAAGGGCAGTATGTCGTCTTTGGCGCCGAGCAGGGAAAACAGCGGGTCGATACATAAACTGCCCAGCAAGGATAGCCCGGCGGTCAGCATAAAAGTCAGCAGCAGGGCATCGTGCAGAAACACCTTGGCCTTGGGAGCGTGGCCGCCCCCGATGAGGCGCCCCAGATTGGTGGACACCCCGGCACCTATGCCGATGGCAATACTGGATACCACCAGGGTCACTGGGAAGGTAAAGCTGATCGCCGCCAGCGCCTCTGTGCCCAGCTTGCTGATGAAATAGGTGTCTACCAGGTTGAAGCCCAGCACGGTGAGTATTCCTAACATGTTGGGAACACTCATATTAAGCAGTACACGACCTATCGGCTGACTGAGCAGCCCGTGTCTGTCTTTCATGGCCCGTATCTGCCTCTCGTGAAATGGATGACGAAAAATCGTGCGGAAGCGCGATTCTAACAGGATTGCCCCGGCTTTAAAAAACGAGGGTCAAAAATTTTCAAAAAATTTTGACCTGCCCCCTTGGAAGTGTGGAAACCGACCCCATATAAGCCAACATCATGCGGCTAAAGCCCGTTGGCCTGGCCGCCTTTTACATCAACCATGAACCGCCTCATATTGGGCAAAAATCATTAGGAGAATCCATAGATGAATATTCGTCCATTACATGACCGCGTGATCGTCAAACGCCTGGAAGTTGAAAGCACTTCGGCCGGTGGCATCGTACTGACCGGCAGCGCAGCCGAAAAGTCTACCCGTGGTGAAGTACTGGCTGTTGGCAATGGCCGCATCCTCGAAAACGGTGACATTAAGCCATTGGACGTGAAGGTAGGTGACGTAGTGATCTTCAACGAAGGTTACGGTGTCAAGAAAGAGAAGATTGACGGTGAAGAAGTCCTGATCCTGTCAGAAGCTGACCTGATGGCCGTAGTGGAATAAACCACTCACAACCATTAAAGACCTTCCAAAGTAATCGAAAAATTTAAGGATAATCAACATGGCAGCTAAAGAAGTAAAATTTGGCAATGACGCTCGCGTAAAAATGCTGGCGGGCGTGAATGTTCTGGCTAACGCAGTTAAAGTCACTCTGGGCCCTAAAGGCCGTAACGTCGTTCTGGACAAGAGCTTCGGCGCACCACTGATCACCAAAGACGGTGTTTCCGTTGCTAAAGAGATTGAACTGGAAGACAAGTTTGAAAACATGGGCGCGCAAATGGTTAAGGAAGTTGCTTCCAAGGCCAACGACGCTGCAGGTGACGGTACCACTACCGCCACAGTACTGGCTCAGGCTATCGTGACCGAAGGTCTGAAGGCCGTTGCCGCCGGTATGAACCCAATGGATCTGAAGCGCGGTATCGACAAGGCTGTAATCGCCGCCGTTGCCGAGCTGAAAGCCCTGTCTCAGGATTGCTCCGACTCCAAGTCTATCGCTCAGGTAGGTACCATCTCTGCCAACTCTGATGAGTCTATCGGTGAAATCATCGCCACCGCGATGGAAAAAGTGGGCAAAGAAGGCGTGATCACAGTTGAAGAAGGTCAGGCGCTGGAAAACGAACTGGACGTAGTTGAAGGTATGCAGTTCGACCGCGGTTACCTGTCTCCTTACTTCATCAACAAGGCTGAAACCGGCTCTGTTGAACTGGACAACCCATTCATCCTGCTGGTTGACAAGAAGATCTCCAACATCCGTGAGCTGCTGCCTATCCTCGAAGGCCTGGCCAAGACTGGCAAGCCTCTGCTGATCGTTGCCGAAGACGTTGAAGGCGAAGCCCTGGCGACTCTGGTTGTCAACAACATGCGCGGTATCGTTAAAGTGGCTGCCGTTAAGGCGCCTGGTTTCGGTGACCGTCGCAAGGCCATGCTGCAGGATATCGCTATCCTGACCGGTGGTACTGTTATCGCCGAAGAGATCGGCCTGGAGCTGGAGAAAGCCACTCTGGAAGACCTGGGTACCGCCAAGCGCGTGGTTATCACCAAAGACAACACCACCATCATCGATGGCAGCGGTGAAGAGTCGCAAATTCAAGCCCGTGTTGCCCAGATCAAGCAGCAGGTTGAAGAATCGACTTCCGACTACGACAAAGAAAAACTGCAAGAGCGTATGGCCAAGCTGGCCGGCGGTGTTGCGGTAATCAAAGTCGGTGCCGCTACCGAAGTGGAAATGAAAGAGAAGAAAGCCCGCGTTGAAGATGCGCTGCACGCTACCCGCGCCGCCGTTGAAGAAGGTGTGGTTCCTGGGGGCGGTGTTGCCCTGGTTCGCGTTGCCTCCAAGATTGGTGAGCTGGACGTGAGCAACGAAGATCAGAAGCACGGTGTGGTTATCGCCCTGCGCGCCATGGAAGCCCCACTGCGCCAGATCGCTACCAACGCAGGTGAAGAAGCCTCTGTTGTCGCCAACAACGTCAAGAACGGCAGCGGTAACTATGGTTATAACGCCGGTAACGACACTTACGGCGACATGCTGGAAATGGGTATCCTGGATCCAACCAAGGTTACTCGCTCTGCGCTGCAGTTCGCGGCCTCTGTAGCCGGTCTGATGATCACCACCGAAGCCATGGTAGCCGAGCTGCCAAAGGAAGAGGCTGCGCCTGATATGGGCGGTATGGGTGGTATGGGCGGAATGGGCGGCATGATGTAATTCTAGCTGGTTAAAATCGTCTATAGCGGCGTTATCTTGCCACTCGTTTAGTTCACTAAACGTCGCGGCACGATGCCTGGCTCTAAAACGATTTTTCCTGCGCTAGACGCAATGTCGGTCTTAAGCTCAGCACCTTAAAAAAAGCCCCGATACTTAACAGTATTGGGGCTTTTGCTTATTCCGAGAAAGGAAAAGGCCCGCGCCTCGAACGCGGGCCTTTTCCATTTCTGTGGTTTCTGCCGAGGGCGGGGGAGTGGTTTGGGTTTGCAATGGCTTCCGGCTGATTGTGCCACTCATTGCCTGCCGCCGCAGGCCTTATGCATATGCACCTCAGTGACACGCTGTGAATACATCCTTGTAAGCTCGGCGCCAACATCCATGTTGGCGACGGTCACTGATGCGCATATGCCGGGTGATTTGGTGCAATCTGCGGGTGAAGTGTTATGGCTGTCCTTACTCTTTCCTTCCGTTTCAGCGGTTTCTGCCAAGGGCGGGGGAGTGGTTTGGGTTTGGAATGGCTTCCGGCTGATTGTGCAACTTGACCTTTCCCCCGAATTTAAGACCATGACATTGATGAGATTTCCAATACACTAGAGCCAATGGAGATCTCAACATGAAGAAACGTTACACCGAAGAACAAATCATCAAGGCCATCAAACAACATGAGGCAGGGGCAAAAGTCGATGACATTTGCCGTGAAATGGGCATATCCACGGGCACTTTCTATAACTGGCGCAGCAAGTATGCCGGGCTGGAAGTGAACGAAGCGAAGCGGCTGAGGGAGTTGGAAGCGGAGAACAACAAGCTCAAAAAGATGTTAGCCGACAAGATGCTGGAAGTCGAAGCAATGAAGGATGTGCTGTCAAAAAAGTGGTAACGCCAGCGGCCAAAAAGCCTGTTGTTCAACACCTGATTGAGGGATTCAGCCTAAGTGAGCGAGTAGCCTGTAAGCTGGCAGGGCTTAGCCGGACTGCATATCGCTATCAATCCAGGACAAAGCCAGACAATGGGCTCAGACAGCGACTGAAGGCGCTGGCGACGCAATATCCTCGCTACGGGTATCTGATGCTGCATGGTTTGCTCAGGGGTGAAGGCTGGGTCAAAAACCGCAAACAAACCTATCGGCTCTACACGGAGGAAGGCTTGCAGGTCAGGACGAAGAAACGCAAGAAGCTAACCCGGCCAAGGCAGCCTATAGAGGTGCCAACAGCCCCCAATCAACGTTGGTCGATGGACTTTGTGTCAGACCAACTCAGCAATGGTCGCCGCTTTCGGGTACTGAATGTCGTGGATGATTATTCGCGGGAAATGGTTGGTCAATTAGTCTCTGTGGCCATTAGTGGTAGGCAGGTCGCCAGATTCTTGGACCAATTGATGGAAGAGCGAGGCAAACCCAAGAAGGTTACTTGCGACAATGGGACAGAATTTACCAGCAAGGCAATGTTCTTCTGGAGTAAGGAAACGGGCGTCACACTGGGCTTTATCCAACCAGGAAAGCCGACGCAAAATGCCTTTGTGGAAAGCCTGAATGGCAAATTCAGGAATGAATGTCTGAATCAGCATTGGTTCAGAACCTTAGACGAAGCCAGATACGAAATCGAGCTATGGCGTGAACACTACAACCATGTTCGCCCTCATAGTTCACTGAACTATATGCCGCCTGTTGCGTATGCCAAGCAAGCAGCATAAGCTGGAAAATCTCATCAAGAGATTGGTACTAATCTCGGGGAAAGGTCAAACTCATTGCCAGCCGCAGGCCTTTATGCATATGCGCCTCAGTGACACGCTGTGAATACATCCTTGTAAGCTCGGCGCCAACATCCATGTTGGCGACGGTCACTGATGCGCATATGCCGGGTGATTTGGTGCAATCTGCGGGTGAAGTGTTTTGGCTGTCCTCACTCTTTCATGAAAATCAAATTCTCTTTATGCTGCACTGCTCCAACAATATTTCCGGCTTATATCCTACAGTGTTAAAGTCCGCTTTAACAGAAACCGCTCCGGGTGCTGGGGAAGTTGATATCACAACCCATCTTTTATTTTCTTCAATTAAGATAAGTCCGCATTCAGCAATTATGTCATCTTCTTCATTTATTAGAATATCAAGCGATGAAATATCTATCGGCTCAATATCCACATATGTAATTAATTCTTTATTACTTTCAACTGGCTTCAAGTCCATTCTTAAATACCCATATTCTTTCCATCCTGTAGAACTCGCAACATCTGATGAAAAACTGAGAGTTTTATCAAAACCTTCAAAATAAAGGTTAAATATCCAAGCACAAGATAAGTTCTGTGATGTTGGGACACCATACCCAATCACTCTATTGTTCAAAAGAATGTGTTTTATAATGTTCAGTGAAACATCACCAGTACTAAACTTTAAGTATTTCATTGTTTATTCTGCTCTTTTGATGGGTAATGCAATGTCTCATGAGGTTTGTCGCCATTAGCAGGAATGTCAATACTTGAGCCACTTCTTCTATTTTCTGGCCTTCCAAAGATTCCATTTTCACCGATCTGACTGCCTGGAGGTGCCGAATCTCCTGGCCCAGCAGGACGAGTCCCACCAGAGGGCTGCAGGCTTGTCGCCCTCTTACTAATAGATAGATCCCTGTAGACTCCACACAGCAAAAGTGTTGTGGGTGTCCTGACTTTACTTGTTTGGATTTGGAATGGCTTCCGGCTGATTGTGCAACTCATTGCCTGCCGCAGGCCTTATGCATATGCACCTTAGTGACACGCTGTGAATACATCCTTGTAAGCTCGGCGCCAACATCCATGTTGGCGACGGTCACTGATGCGCATATGCCGGGTGATTTGGTGCAATCTGCGGGTGAAGTGTTGTGGCTGTCCTCACTCTTTCTTTTTTGCTTATTCCGAAAAGGAAAAAAGGCCCGTGCTTCGAACGCGGGCCTTTTCCATTTCAGCGGTTTCTGCCGAGGGCGGGGGAGTGGTTTGGATTTGGAGTGGCTTCCGGCTGATTGTGCCACTCATTGCCTGCCGCAGGCCTTATGCATATGCACCTCAGTGACACGCTGTGAATACATCCTTGTAAGCTCGGCGCCAACATCCATGTTGGCGACGGTCACTGATGCGCATATGCCGGGTGATTTGGTGCAATCTGTGGGTGAAGTGCTTTGGCTGTCCTCACTCTCTGTACGTAGAACTATTAAAGTTGAATGATATTTAAGCATATTGAATGTGGAATCCCACCCTGGCGGGTGGGAGAGCGATCATCCTTCTTTTGATTTGATCAACAAGGCCTGTTTGGAACATTAACTTATATTCGCTAACTGCCAGTTTTCACCATTTTTTTGATTCTGTAATTTCACAAAATCAGCCTTTTCTAAATAATAATCTTGGCAAAAACCTTTTAACAAAACGATGAAAACTAGATCTGTAATATCTTCATTCGAAAAACCAGACTCTAAAATTTCAAAGTCGCATTGTAAGACTCTATCAATCACCTCTAGTCGAGGAATCTTAATTATCTCAGTTTCATTCTTTTCAATAGCATAGTATCCAGGTTCAGTCAGATCGCAAAACGTACCTTCAAATTCATTAAAATTAAGCATCACCTTGTTCTCCATCCAACTTTATAATCATATCATCAATGAAGTGTTATGGCTGTCCTCACTTTTTCCTTCCGTTTCAGCGGTTTCTGCCGAGGGCGGGGGAGTGGTTTGGGTTTGCAATGGCTTCCGGCTGATTGTGCAACTCATTGCCTGCCGCAGGCCTTATGCATATGCACCTAAGTGACACGCTGTGAATACATCCTTGTAAGCTCGGCGCCAACATCCATGTTGGCGACGGTCACTGATGCGCATATGCCGGGTGATTTGGTGCAATCTGCGGGTGAAGTGTTGTGGCTGTCCTCACTCTTTTGGCTGTCCTCACTCTTTTCTCACTCTTTTGTGTGCACACTTAATTTGTTAATTTTATTGGCTTTTGTGAATTTCTCATTTATTCGATGGCGACGAGATGAGGTTGGTATGCTTTTTTTGGTTATCTACTAATTTTTCTGCTCTGTATATCTTTGTGAATGAGTAAATGTTTTTAAGAGCTATCCAGCCAAAAGCTGGTAATGTAATTACTGATAAATATATGATTTCATTTGTTTCACTTTCTAAGTACTGATTGAATATAAGTGGAGACATGGATAAGGAACCAAATATTATATAAAGTGTGATGTAAATAGCTTTTCGCCATGTTCTTGACCATCTATTCTTGTATTTTTCTGAGAATTCTATTTTGTTCCCTTTTATTTCATCTAGATGAGATAAGTATTTTCTCGAAAGTATATAGGCTTTAAGACTATGACTAGGATTCTCCAGTGAAAGGATATAGTCTATTTCCTTCTCACTAATCAAGTCTGTTCTTGCAATTGCTAAATATCCTTTTTCAATAACAAATGGGTGAGGTTTTGGTTTTTGGTTAAGATCGTTAAAAAACTCCTTGGCAAATCTATACTCTTCTCTTAACTTTGCCCTACTTCCTAATGAAAAATCGTATACTATTTTAGCAGCACCAAATATTCCAAGTACAGCAGTTGCAAGTCTTAGTACTATCTCTGGTTCCATAGTTTCATTTAATCCAGTCTATAATTTCACAGATCCATTTTGGTGGTGAAATTTTGTTGTCATTTCTATATGCTTCTGTGCAAATTTAACTTTTATTTCTTTGGTTGAGAAAATTTCTTTCATAGTTAGGGTAATCCTCTCCTTTTTAACCGCAGTTAAAAGTAGAGGTTAAGCGACCATTAAAGGTGGTCGCCCATGGTTGGCTTTGTGTGGCCTTTCGTGATTGTAAAACCAAAGCCATTGTTCTTATTGGGTTTGGATAGGGCTGCGGGCTCTACTTTTCGGCTCGTCGCCCTCTTACTAATAGATAGGTCCCTGTAGACTCCATACAGCAAAAGTGTTGTGGGTGTCCTGACTTTTCTAGGCAATTTTGCTTCCAGCATTATCTTTTTCTGCAATATTTTCTAGTGTTTCAAATGCTTTTGTTATTCTATCATCTGTATCTTTTAGGATGTCATTAGACTCTTTTTCTAATTTTGCTGCCAATTTTGTTAGACCTGGAATATTCTTTAGTTTGTCTATGGCATCTGCTAGTTTTACGCTTTTCTCAAGTGCATCCATGAGCGGATGATCAGTTGTTTTATAATTTGATATTAATTTTCCAGGGTTTTCTGAATTTACGTGTAGTAGGTTGAATAAAAGTTTAACTCTTAACTCGCTAGAACTATTGTCATCATTAATCTCCTGAATTTGTGTGGATAATCCTTCGAAGGTTTTACTAAGAACCCCTTTATGAGTGTATTCTTCTATTAACCTTTTGGATAAGTTCATTTTCTTATTAGAAGAATATGCCATCCATAATACAGGGAAATATAAAGGTAATATTGATAGGATAAGCTTTGGAGTTTCTGCTATCACTGAAACTAAATCTTGTTTCATAAATACTAATAAATAAAGATCAGTTATAAATGGTATTATAGAAATAGCAACAAGCCATTTTATTGCCTTTTCAAATGCAGCACTGTGCTTTGTTATTTCTTTTTCTTCTGATTCAACTTTTTCATTGTAAGCAGCACTCAGACCTGCAGTTAGAGCAGCTGGTAGAAGATCAGTTATTCTTTGGTAAACATCATTATATTGTTCCTCTTGGTTGCTGAGCTTATTTTTAATATCTATGTCGGACTGGTTTAGCAAGTTATTATAGTTATCACTTGCATCTCTTTTTAGCTGAATAAGATTGGTGTTTAAGTCATCAATTTTTTGGCTTAGTATGGAGTAAGTTGATTCTAATTCATCCTTTAGCCCGTCTATTCTTTCTATCTCACCGTCCTCGTTTTCAGCTTCATAACCGACTATTTCATCTCTTAACTCTCTAACTTTTGTATGATGAGTTGCTATATTTCTTAATATTCCTTGGGACTTTGAATCAGCCTCAAGAAGTTTTTCTATCAAGTCATGAGTTTCGTCCAGTCTATCTGGCAGCTCATTGTTTTCATCTAATAACTCTACAGTCTCATTAATTCTTTCAATTACTCTATCGTGTTTTTCTGATACTTCAACAAAGAAGTTATTGCAACTACTAAATGTTTGGTCATATTTCAAAATCTTCTCATCAAGCTTTGATGCGCTTTGCTTAATCTCTTCAAGAAGACTGTTGGATTGCTCAAGGTTTTCTGTGAGCTTTACAATAACTTCATCGACTTCTACTTTTGTTCTCTGTATTTTCCCTTTGTACTGAGCGATAGATCTTGATGCTTTCTGAGCTTCTTCTTGGCTCTCAGATGGTCTTTTTACTTTTTCATCTAGAATTTTTATTTTTTCTTGAAATGTATCTTGAGATGATAATAAATCTTCAATTTGTTTTTCTAATGGAACTAATCTTTTCCACAACAAGCCAATTTCGTTGGAATTGTTCTTTTCACTCCCATACATCATTTTTTCCTCTCAGTTTTATTAGGCTTTGAAAATAAATGGCTTGGTTTACTTTCTTATATATAAATTGACCGTTGTTAAAAAGTCAATTTTATCAACTTATATTTTAAATTGAGAAAAAGAGTGGGGGACACCCACAACTATTTCACTAAACACTATGGCCAAAGGTTTCAGACTATTTCAGTCCATAAGGCCAAAGTGCTCGGCTTCGTCGGGTGAAGCCTGGAAGGTTTAGATTCTGGGTCGCTTGTGAGGCGACAAATCCAAATAAGGTTTGGTCAAACGCAGCTTGGCGCATGGTTGCAATTGGACTGGGATGGCTACCGCAGTGAATTCTAGCTATCCCAGAGCGTACTAAACCGAGTTAAATTTCAATAAAAACAACACTAAAGCTATCAATTTGTTGCCGGTGAAACCTTAGTCTGGGTCACAAATTGCACAGCGGTTAAAGTGGCTTGGGTCAGGGAGGAATATGAGGTGAGGTGTTGAAAGCTTGTCCTTGCCTTTTGCCTGCTCCGGGTGAGAGAGCGGCGCTATCCCTGATTGTTATTCGCACTTTAGCTAACGCTTAAGTATTGCTTTTCGTTGGTTTTTTGTTAAAAGCCTAGCCAATCCTACAGTATTGCTGCGGTGAAAAACAAGCTTTACCGCATGGGGTTTTGTTGTGCGGTTTGGCTGAAGTGACTTGTTTGAGTGACTTGTTTGAGTTGCCTGCTTGAGTTGCCTGTTTAAGTTGGCCGCTTGAGTTCGCGGCTTCAGTGAATGGTTTTGCTGACCTGTTAACTGGCAAAAAAGTGGCTGGCGGGGAGCGGCAATGATTTTTAGGGAAAAGTGAACGGTTTTAACCGGTTTTTGAGGATGTTGCAGCAGTTGCTGCCGGGTTGAGATGTTAGTATCGGTTGCTTGAATCTGTTCTGTTGCTGCGGCGGTTTTTGTGGCTGTTGTTGTATAGGGCTTTGGAAGTCGTAGAGAAAGTTATCGGGATTGTGTAGTGAAAGGAAAAGTCGTTTCGTATGTCTCATCTAAAAAATTTGGCTTTATCAATGGGGATGATGGTGAAAGCTATTTTCTGCATGTTTCGGCCCTGGTGAACAGGAGTGATGAGGCTAAGCTGGTCAAGAATGTGCTGGTCGAGTTTGACCCTACGCCAACTCCCAAGGGATTGTCTGCCAAGCAGGTCCGTATTCCTGAGGTCTATATAAGCGAGCGACTGCTGAATTTCTTCACCTCCAAGGGTCGCAATCCCAAGCATGGTGATGCCGCGTTGCGCTTGCCTATTTCGACCCGTTTTTTCAAAGATCCGGCCAAGGGGCGCCAATATATAGAGCAGCTGGCTAAGCAGTGTGGCTGCAATGCCGTGCTCGGGCTCGAGTTTGAAAAGAAGACCTTCTCTGAAGGCAACTATCGCTTTACCGGCCATGCTTTCAAGGGGGAGTTGGCCCTGGTCACTGAAAAGCAGCCCTGTGACACCAAAGAGATGGCCCTTGCTGCCGAGCGGCAGTTGCAGCAAAGAATTCAGGCGGCTGAGCAGGCCTTTGGGCCGATACAAGAGACTGAGCTTAAGGCCAGACAGAGCCAGCTTTCCGGCTGCCTCGGCAGCGCCGTTGCTGTGCTTGCTGTGGTGGCAATCCTGCCCGCAGCCATTATCGCCGGTATCGCCGGGCTGTTCCCACAGTAGCTAACAAGGCTATTTCAGCGCCTTGAAAGTGTAACAAACTACACTTTTAAGGCGTTTTCGGCTTGAATGGATGAAAAAGTGTATTTAACTACACTTTTTCATTGGAATCGCTAAATCAGCCTTTCAGTAAACTGGCACTCTTGGCAATTGAGAGTGTAAGTCTCGGCCCGCTTTTGTACTCGGGTGTTTTTACTTTGGCACTGAGGGCAGCTTTGTTTCATCGGGGTATTCTTGCTGCACTGGTGACATTTGATGTAGTAGCCAAACTTGCCGTACATAGGGATGTAGTTGCTCGATTCACCACAATGTTTGCAACTTAACCTTGCTGTTAATGCTGCCGCATGGGGCTGGGTTTGGTAGTCTGCAGCGCGGCTTTCCTGTATCTGTGTATGCCTTTCTTCTACTTCTGCTTGGACTTGCATCGCAACTGTACTGGTTGATGTTTCAGCGTTGGTTAGTGGAGTGTCGGTTTCCTGCTGAGAGGGGCTACTGATATCCTGCGCTATCAAGAAGTCGCAAATTGATTTAAGTTCATCTTGGCTGAAATCTGGCCGGGTATCGCTGAAGTTTACCAAGCGCATAAAGCTGCTTTTGAGGTTCATCACCTCATTGAGTTTGTCGACCAAAAACTCCGTTTTGACCAGCTTTTGTGAGATCTCGCTGGGCATAGTGTCACGGTTGATAATGGCGTCGCTCGAGACGGCGCAGAGATGATCCCAGACGCGTAGCTTAAAGCCCTGCTGTTTGATACCCAGTAATTTCCCGAGAATTTCTCGTTTGTGATGGGTCAGGAGTTGCAGCAACAGCGCCTGTTGCAATTCCACCTGCTTCAGTGGCGAGGTTATGCCAAACCACTGGTTTTGGTGGCTACGGGTCCATTCGCCCTGTTGGTTGACGTTGACGCGGCCCTTAATACTCTTGGATTCAATTAACACGAAGCCATAGGTATAGATGATCAGGTGATCTATCTGGGCGGTTTCGCCGTTAAAGTTGAACTTAAAGTCGTTGATGACCATGACCTGGGGATGGTCTTTGAAGGCACGACGCAAAAAGAAGGCGACGTCCTGTTCCTGCTTTTGCCCGGCATAGGCTTGGGGAGATTGCGTAACTTGGAGTGATTTACTTTTTAGAATCATTTATCAACTGCATCCATTCACTGCTCAATAATGAGCAACTTGATAATGGCCCAGTGTATCTTATTTGGCCTGAGTGCCAAAGTGTCTGTAATTGAAGTTGAGTGCCGCACTGGTGATTGAGCGTGCTTGGTTTTTTTATCGGCTTCAATCAATAATGCGGCCTTTCGCTTCCTCGCAAAGGCACGGTTATTTGGCCGGCGTTTGAGTTGTCGGGATAAAACTATTTGTAGGGATACAAAACATGGATCAAGAGCTTGGCCCGATTTTGTTTATTGTGGTGCTGACCCTAGGGGTTATGTGGCTGGTCGAGACGCGGCGTAAGCCGACCCTGATGCAGGGCTGGTTGGATAAGCAGGGCAGCGAGCGCTTGTTTACCTACTGGGATGCGCCCAGTGCGGCAATTTATGCAGAAGGCGAACCACGGCACTATCGGCGTTTGCTTGAGGCTTGGCAAGGGTTGACGCCGCTTGAGGCCTGGTTTCAACATAACCTCAGCCGTATCGGGGTAACGCCTGTGGGAGCGACGTTGGGCAGTGCCAAGCGTTGGTGTCTTAGGACCTGGCAGAAACAGCAGGACCCGGCGGCGGCCTATTATCTGGGGATGATGCAGCTGATGGGATTGGGAGGCAAACCCGAATACCGCTCGGCGCTTGAGCTGTTTACCGCGGCGGAGCAGGGCGGCATTGCCAACGCCATTACCGCCCGCGGGCTGATGTTGCTGCGAGAACCCGCCAATGGCGAAGATTGGCCGATTGACCTTCCCGAGCAGCAGCGCTTTGTCGAGGCCGTCGCCTGCTTTCGGCAGGGGCTTGAACATGGTGATAAGCTGGCGGCCTTGAATCTGGGCTACTGCTTGGAGCATGGCATAGGCATAGCGGCCGATACCGAGGCCTCCATCGACAGTTATCTGATGGCGGCAAGACAAGGTGAGCCCGCTGCCCAGTATCGTTTGTCCATGCTGTTTGCAGCCAGAGGCGATTTGGCTGAGGCCTATGTCTGGGCCCGTGTTGCCAGCCAGTGCTCCGAATCTGATATTGCCGTGGCGCGCAGCCGCAATATTGAGGCCATGCTGGAGCCGAGCCAGCGCCATCCGGCCCGTCAGAAGGCGGCGCTGTTTACCCTTGAAGTCGTGGCGCCGCGAATGCAGGCATTGGCCAAGAATATGAATTTACTCAAGGGACTGGGCTGATCTTATCTAAGCGAAAAGTCAGCATTAGGCAGCGCAGATTAAACCGTGCAGCTTAGGCAGCGCTGCTTAAACCGTGCAAGCTGGGCTTAATCTTCAAGATCTTGCTTATGGTATTCCTTGAGCTTTCGATAGAGGGTGGCCAGGCTCATCCCCAGTTTCTTGGCGGCCAGCGCCTTATTGTTATTCAGCGCCTCCAGCACCGAAATAATATAGTCCTTTTCAATGGTATTGAGGGGCTTTATGCCGTTGTTGACTGTGGGTTTGGACAGGTTATGGTGAAACTCTTCTGGTAGGTCTTCCGGCATTATCTGGGGGCCAGAGCTGAGTACCACGGCGCGCTCTATGGTATTGGCCAGCTGCCTGATATTGCCGGGCCAGTCGTAATTGAGCAGCAGATCGGCGGTTTTGTAATTAAAACTGGTGACTCCCCGGGAAAATTTTTGATTAAAGTCCGCCAGGAAATGGCGGGCCAGAGGCAAGATATCTTCCCCTCGTTGTCTCAGTGGCGGAATTTTCAACTGGATTACATTGAGTCGATAATAAAGATCCTGACGAAACTCCCCTTTTTCTACCGCTTCTTCCAGGTCCTTATTGGTGGCTGAAATAATCCTCACATCGACGTTTTTAATACTATTATCACCCACACGGCGGATCTGCCGTTCCTGAATGACCCGCAGCAGTTTGGTCTGCATCATGGGGGAAAGTTCTGCGACTTCGTCCAGGAATAATGTGCCGCTATCGGCGCTTTCAATTAAGCCAATCTTTTGCGATTCGGCCCCGGTAAAGGCGCCCTTAACATGACCGAAGAGTTCACTGTCGAGTAAGCTTTCAGCCAAGGCGCCACAGTTTATCGCCAATAAAGGTTTATCACTGCGGTTGGAATGTTTATGGATAAACTCGACCAACTTCTCTTTGCCGACGCCGCTTTCTCCAGTAACAAGAATTGAGGTCGGCACATCGGCCACATTGAGTGCCATGTTGATGAGTTTTTGCATCGGGTAACTGTTGGTCGGATAGCTGTTGCTAAAGAAGGGGGTATCGGCGGGAAAATTATTTTCTTGCTTGAGATATCGAGGCCGATGATTTTCATCCTTGAGGATTTCATCGACTTCGGCCTGAATATTTTCCGCGGTTATGCCGTTGAAAAACGGCAGGAAGGGCGTGAGCTCATCTCCCCACTCTTCAAGATAGTTCCCGATAAGGTGACAGTGACAGTCGCCTTTGCCCTGACATTCAGACTCGATGAAATAAACTGTGCTCTGTTGGACATGAGACACATAACCACTGGCAAAGCCCACCTGTTCCCAACAAACAACCTGATCGGCCTGACCGTTGATTTTTAACTGTTGCTCCGCCTCGTAGGAACCGATGAAATAGGTTTCTACCAAGGGGTCGCCATGGCGTCCATCGGTGCGATGGCTGCTCAAGACTTCACCGAATCCGAACATTGAGCAGACCATGGGGCCCAATACCCCCTGTTTGGCCTCGGCCCAGACATCGGGCAGTTGGCGTTTTAATTGTTCGGCCAGTAACCAGCCACGGATAAATCCCGAGCGGGTGATTATGGTGCGGCTGAGATCATTGCCAACGGTTTCGATAATTTCATTTCGGAGTAATCCATGAGACGACATATCCATCAGATACATTCTTCTCCCCAGAAAACTCATGGTGCCTCCATGGGGTTTAAATGCCAGAAGTTCTCTTAGGTCAAGCTGGGATGTTTTCATCTAAAACAACACCTTAACATATTATGCTATCGACGAGCTTAGCATTACAGGTGTTAGCTTTCAGTGACCGCCTTCCTGATTATTCGTGTTTAAAATGTAGGCGATGAGTTGATGTTTTTAAGAAAGGCCAGCCCATTTTCGTGAGCTGGCAAGATTGGTTTTTACTTATATAAAGGCATTATTCGAACGTTTAAGGCACATTAAATTCGAATTCATGGCAGCTATTGCAAAAGTTTTCCGATTCTCCATGTTCGATATGACAATTTTCACACTCCAGACTCGTCCCATAATGAGGGGAATCATGGGCATCCGGCGCTCCGTGATAGTCCTCTTTTTGCTTGGGTTGTTCGTGACAGGTAAGGCATTGATCCATTTCAACTGCGGCAAAAGGTTTGCTGAGATGGCAGCTCTTACAGGTTAAACCCGCATCTTTATGGTGAGATTTTATTTCATTCATTGCAAAGGATTGGGAAGAGCATATTAAGGTAGCAGTTAATAAAATTGCTAGATTGTTTATGTTCATCATTTTCACCCGGTTATTATTGGTGTCATCATGCTGACGATGATATTTCCCGTTGAACTAGAAGGTGTATTTGAGATAGGTTTGAAAACGGGTCATATCCCCCTCTCTGTCTCCCATGTTTTCAACTTCTCCAGATCTCACTCCTATGGCATATTCAATATCAGGAGTGATATTCCAAAATAGATTGGTATGCCAGGAGAAGGCGGTCTTATTGGCATGTTCGGTTAAAATGCCTTTGTCGAACCCCTCATCGTCCTGCTCTGAATAACCGGCCCCAAGAGTCCAACGTAGATTGTTTCCCAGTGAGAATATGACACCGCCATTGATACTGCTGAACTTGAGCGTATCTGTGTTGCCTTGAGCATCGATACCGGCACCGGCATTGAATCCCAGACCCGCATAACGGCCGATGCCGTCACCGTACATCAATCCCAGTATCGCCTTATGCCCGTCACCAAACTTGAGGCTGGTATTGAGCGCCAGGCCATAGCCGAAGGCATCGTCGCCATCCAGCTCAAATCTACGCACCACGGCGCGGGGAGAGACAGTTAAATACTCATTGGCATAGAAATACTTGGCCACTATGTCCGGCATGATATCTTCGCTGGAGGAGCCGCTGTTGACATGGGTAAATGGCCCCGCCTTGGTTAAGCCCAGAGTCGGGTTTTCCAGGCTGATGGCCGCATAATGCCCCTTGCCCATGGTGTATTGGTAACGTACCTGAGCCTGACGCACAAAGCTTGATCCCGGATCTGTGGCAAAGTCGAGTGAAGGCATGGTGCCGGCAAAGTCCATGAAGGCCGTCCAGGTTTGCCCCGCCAACAGCGAATGGGCGCCATTGTCCATCTTGAAATAGGCATGGCGAATACGGAATCCATTGCTGTTGGACCAAGTGGGACCATCGTTGTCGATATCGGCGAAGAAGTCCCCCTCGAAGTGGGAGGTTAATTTGCCATAGTCGGTGTCTGTGCTCGATTTGAGATAGATTCGGCTTTCTCTCGCGGTCATTCTAAAGTCAGACAGTTCGGCATTGGGTGAACCATCCAGTGGTGTCGAGTACACGCTGTAGAGATCACCGTTGCTGGGGGCGGTTACCGTGCCGTCGGTGTCATACATACCTGTCAGTTTGATAAATCCGCCCAAGTTAAGCTTGGTATCTTTGATTTCGAAGTCATAGCCAAGTGCAGGAGTCGTGGATGCAAGTAACGCGGCACCGATGGCAATTCCTAAATAGTCACGTTTTAACATGTGGTTATCCTCAATCTATGTCGGTTAACGGCCAGCAGACCTGGCCGTTGCTAGCCGCTATGCTTTGGCAGCGTTTTGTCCCGCGATACGGCCGAAGACAATGCAATCTGGAATGGCGACCGTACCCAGTCGGCAGGCACCATGGGTGCCACCTGTGGCTTCCCCGCAGGCGAATAGACCGGGAATCGCTTCTCTAGTGGCGATATTGAGCACTTGCGCTTGGGTATCTATTTCTATGCCACCCATGGTGTGGTGGACTTTCGGCCATAGGCGTACGGCGTAGAAGGGGGCGTTGACAATTGGCTTTTGGTTCATAGAGAAAGGTTTGCCAAACTCAGGGTCGCTTTTTTGCTTCACATAATCGTTGTAGCGTTCTATTTGGGCTTTCAGGGTTGGCGCCGACATTTTGTAATACGAGGCCAGCGACTCTAAGCTATCGAAAGTGCGTACTACCTGGCGTTCGAGCAGTTTGGGCATCACGTGCATCGATGCCTGGGCACCATCGGCATCACAAATGGCAACCGCAATATTGCCGGTTTTTATGATGGCATCGGCCCGTACTTTTCTGTCTGCCAGTTCATCTACGAAGCGTTCGCTGGTTTCGGGGTTAATCATCACCCCGTGGGTAAACGCCGAATAGGCGGCGAAAATTGGCGCAAGACCAAAACCCTTTTCATCCGGAGATGCCCAGGGGCCGAGCTGGATCCAGGAGAGTTGCACTGGGTTGGCACCAACGCGGATCATCTCTTTCAGGCATTCAGCGGTAGCGCCACTGTGGTTGGTCGTGCGCAATTCATCCGTGAGTCTGGGATCTTGTGTGGCACGATAAAGGGCATCTGCCGCAAAGCCGCCCGATGCCATCACCACACCTTTATTGGCTTTAATAAAGTGAGTTGCCGCTGTGTCTTCCTTACCTGGCTTATACTTTTTGATCACTTCCAGGCCGATGACACGACCTTCAGGATCTGTGATGAGACGTTTAACGTAGACCTTTTTGTGCAGGGGGATATTCAGCTCATCACACTTTTTCAGCATGGGTTGAATGATGCCTGAGCCGGATTGGTTATAGGTGGTGTGAGTTCTGGGGATGGAATGGCCGCCGAACTGAGCCAGTTTATCTTTCCATTTAACTCCGAGAAAATCTCTGCACCATTCGAAGGCGTCATTGGAGCGCTCTGCCACCATGCGAGCCTGATCCGGGTAGTTGAGATTGAGGCCGGCCTTATACATGTCTGCGAGCAAAGCATCGACCGAATCTTTAACACCGTTGGCCTTTTGAATATCGCTGCCAACAACCGCCATGCCACCGCCATTGATGGTCGAGTTTCCACCCGGTACCGGCATTTTTTCCAAAATAACCACAGAGGCATTGGCATTTTTAGCTTCGATTGCCGCAGAAAGACCGGCAAATCCACTGCCGACTACGACAACATCGTACGCTTCATCCCAATCAATCGGTTGGGTTTTAGGCGTTGTTTGAGCGACTGCCAATCCGGATAATGCCAGCCCTGCCGTTGCGGTTGTGATACTGGTAACTTTTAAAAAATTACGTCTGGATAAGTCTGCATTATTATTTTTTGTCATCATCGATTTCCTTTATTCGAATTTAGTCATTTGTATTGATAAATTGCTAATTAAGTTGAGCTTTAATATAGGTGTTTAACTGTGCTCAATTTATTATTGGCATATTGCGTGCCAGTTAATATTGTATTTTAAGTTGTTGTTTTTGATGGTTTTTGTTTTTGGTTGGGGTGGAGTGTGATCTGAGTCGCTATACTTTTGAGAAATATATTCTCATTCATTTATTGTTTTTCTTTTTATGAGTGTGACATAGGTCTTGTTGGCTGGTTTTAAAACGTTTATTAGTTAGAATATTGGCCGAAAATGTTTTAGTAAGTGATGAAATTAAACTGACGGTTTAGTGTGTTTTATATTCTATTTTTGAGTTTATTTACCGGAATTTGGTTTCCGCCTGCGAGCAGGACTTGTTTTTCTGTTTGGCTGGTATAGAGAGCGGGATAAAGCTTGTGTCTAGGGAATCCCCAGATAATTCCCTTTTTATTCAATTTAGTAGACACGCATGGTGTTGATTGATCTAATTGATTTCGCCAAAAAACTACCAGATCCAACACCATGCGTGATGTCCACATCTTACACGATTTACTCAAAAAGCAATGCCCACAAATACATCAAAAACGGCTTAATTCTCTGATGGTTGCTACAGAAGCGTTACTTGATGGCAATCAGTTGTCACTGACTCAGCTTGGTCGCAATATCTCTGGCGCGGTGGCGCCAAAGCACAACATCAAACGGATAGACAGGCTACTCGGCAACCCGCATCTACACTCTGATAAATTCGCTATTTATCAATGGCATGCAAAGTTACTCTGTGCAGCTAATCCCATGCCGGTAATCCTCATTGATTGGTCTGATGTCCGTGAACAACTGCGGATGATGACATTGCGAGCCTCTGTCAGTGTGCAAGGGCGCTCGGTTACCCTGTATGAGCGTACTTTCAAGTTTGCCGACTACAATGCTCCTCGCAGTCATAACGCCTTCTTGGCGGAGTTGGCACAGGTGCTGCCATCCCATGTTTGTCCACTGATTGTCACCGATGCAGGTTACCGCAATACCTGGTTTCGGGAGGTGGAACGATATGGTTGGTTTTGGCTTGGCCGTGTCCGTGGGGATGTCGGCTTTCTCCTGGCCAATCATGCCCAATGGCAGTCGAATAAGTCGCTTTATCCCTCCGCCACGGCGAAAGCCCGGCATATTGGTTACGTAAAACTGGGACGAAAATCGCCTATGCGCTGTCATTTACATCTGTACAAGGCTGCGCCGAAACATCGAGCCGACAAGCGGTCATCCAAAGCAGGACGCAATCATACGGCACAACAAAGTTACCGTCTTGGCAGTAAAGAGCCTTGGTTACTGGCAACCAACTTGCCTACTGAGGCGTTCTCGTCAACGCAGGTGGTCAAACTTTATGCCAGACGGATGCAGATAGAAGAAACCTTTCGCGACCTCAAAAGTCCCCAATACGGCATGGGACTCAGACAAAGCCGCAGTCGTTGTCCACGCCGTTATGATGTGTTGTTGCTGATAGCTTTGTTGGCAGAAATCCTGCTTTGGTGCATCGGTCTGGCTGCCAGGCATCTGGGATGGCAGCGGAGGTTTCAAGCCAATACGATACGTGACAGAAACGTGCTATCTGTGCTCAGGCTCGGCAAAGAGGTGAGACGACGTCCGGAATACTCAATCAAAGAATCGCATTTTCGCTGGGCTTGGGGTGAATTTCTTAAACTGGTTAACACCTCAGGGAGGCCCGAATTATGAGGGGATCCTCCAGAGCTTGTGTGTATGCATGCTCGACGCCTTTATTATTTGTGGCGATCTCTGTGGATTTTTACTGGCTTGAGAGATATTGAGTCGTGCCGGCGCGATATTTTCAAGAGGGCTGAGCACAGATATTAGCGGCTCTAGTATCCTTCTTGAATACCGATAAAGGGCGTGTGAGCCAATAAAATACTGGCAAACAAACCTTTGGCAATGGGAGGCGGAATATGGTGGCCGGAGTTAACCGGCCAGGGGTACAGGATAAGGGCTTAATCGAATGCCCCAGCAGCTTTGGATTAGTCTCTATGGCCGTGTGCTAGCTCAAGCACCTGCTCAAAGTCCATACCATCAATCTTTTGCCCTATTAGACCGAAGTCCATCTGACCATATTGATCTGAGTGATGCATCGCCGCCAGGGGATCATTAAATTGAGCCCGTTGAATGCTTCGCAGGGCCATAACCAATTCTTGTTTATCATGGGAGTTAAGCCTTGCCATCAACCTGATAATATCCTGTTGGGTGGACTTTGCGCTGCTGCCATCGAAGACAATGGCGTTGGGGGCGGTACTGCAGGCCGTCAGGCCGGTCAAAACGATAGCGATTATTATATTCTTCATTAGCTAACTTCCGTTTATCTGTGTATGACTTCCATGTTAATTTGTTGTTGTCTGTGCTGCTGTGAGAGCACTGCCAAGGCGTAGCTAAGAAAAGCTGTCAAATTACAAGTGCATGGAAGTGTCAAAGCACTTTAGGGGCTCCAATATTTCGAGATGAGTGAGTTGGGTTGTTCGAGAGATTGAGGTTCCGGAAGTGAGGATTGCCGGTATTTAAACTACCATAGCCTCCTCGAGCGGTTTCTTCCTTGAGCCAATTCTGACAAACGCGTTACAGGATACCCTACCCTAAAATTGCCAGCAAGTTATGCGGCTTATTTATCCAGCTTTCCTAGATTGCAATCTTCACAAAGTATTTGCATGTTATTAATATCCAGCGCTTTGAGCGGATACTTGCTGCGGGGCAGAATATGGTCAACATGCAGCACGATATTATGTTCGGCTTTAGTACGGTTGCACTTCGCACATTTGTGTTCGTGAGTTTGCAGTACCTGATATCTGAGCGCCAGCCAGGCCCTGGATTGATAAAAGTTATCTATGGTTTTGGGCTCGAACTCGCTGAGCTGCTCCGGATGCTCAAAGGCGCGGTGGCCGAACTCGGGAGAAAAGAAGCTGGCCTGAATATCGGCCTTGTCCTGATGCTTGTTGAGCCATTTCCAAATGCCGCGCAGGGCACTCTGCTCACTCTTGTAACGCCGGGTTCTTATGCTGTCTCCAGTGCGAAAAGTCACTTGAATTTCCAGTTCCACGGTATTTCCTTCTCTTTTATCTGGTGGGGTTTTCTCGGCCTACTGGCATCAGGTTTCCTTGAGTTCATCCAGCTGTTTGAGGATCTGCGTTTGTTTCTTGGTGAGCTTGATGACCTTCAACGCCTCCCAGAAGGCGATGGCCGAGCCTATGGCGATCAGTGCATAACAGTTGATGGGGTTATTGAGCGCTGGGACGAAGGCATCACCATCGGCGATAATCAGGCCATAGAGTGCCAAGCCTATGAGCAACATGCCGGGGGCTCCCAGCAGTTGAGTGATGACCAAAGAGCGTTTGACCTGGGCCAGCTCGGCGTGCAGTTGAGTCTTCATAATGCCTCCTTTGAAGCGAAGGTATAACATCGGCTACTACAGCAGAGGAAATGGTATTCCGGCGGTTATGCGTTGTCATAGCTGAATCTGCCCTGTTGCAAGCGGGAACTCAAGCGATATTTATCGGTTGCTGTCTGAACCCACCTTTGCATTAATCCGGCAGCACTATGACTCCCAAGGGTTCCAGCAGTTGCTCCTGTTGCCAGGCACAGATCTTGACCCCTTCGAGGTTGACCCGCCTGGGATCGAGTCCATCCAGATCGGCAAAGGTCAGGTCGCAGCCCCGCAGATTGACCTGTTGCCAACAGTCGCGGGAGAAGGTGCCGCGGCTGAGATCTGAGCCCATCAAGGAAGCACCGCTGAGATTGGCATTGCTCCAGTTGTTTTCAAACAGCTCGCATTTTTCCAGGCATTGGCCGCTCAAATTGGCATAGGCTAGGTTACAACCCGAGATATAAGCCGAGCAGAAGTACATCTTATGGCTGACTTGATTGTAAAAGCGGGCCCGGGAAAAGTTGGCGCCCTTGAGATCGCACTCCCTGAACTCTATGCCAAAGCAGTTGGCACCGTTGAAATTGGCCAAAGACAGACGGCAGGCCTTGAAACTGGCATCGCGCAGATCGGCATAGCTGAAGTGGCACCCTTCGACGGCGCCGCTTTCAATGAAACTGCAATCCTCGAAACTGGCATCCCTTAGCTGACAGTGGCTGAAGTCACACTGATAGAAGCGGCAGCGGCGAAAACGGCTGTCACTCAAATCTTGGCGTGAGAAATCCTCTTGCTGAAAAACTTTATCGATAATGTCCATACGGCTTCCTTTAATCAGGGAAGAGGCTACCTCTTTCGATGAGCTCTGCCTAGGCAGGCAAACATGGAGTTGGTTCGCGCCTTCCCAACAATCTTTGCAGGCTAGCATCGGCACTCTGGAATATCACTAAAAATAAAGCCTTTAAAATCATAGCTTTGAGAAGTGCTTAAATCGCGATTTTAAGGGGGTAAACCGACATTTTGAGAGCCTTTAAGTGGGTTCCATGCTCAAGGCGTCGTGAAAAATAATTCAAGCTCGCGGAGAACTGCTGACGAGGCTTGTAGAGTGTCAGAAGTTTTCTCTTGATAGCTTGTTTGAAAAATCATTTAAAGACGATGGTTTAAATGAACCCCGGGTTTGTATATTGAGCCGCCTTTGACAACACTTAAGCAGGGCGCGAGTAAGCCTTCGTGATCTTCTCTTTTGTCGAGAGTGGCTTGCACAACCGTTGGCGTTCAAGGCATAGGACTGAAGACCTGCAGAGGTCTTTCCTATAGATACAGTTGTCCGGGGGGATAGTTATGCGCTTACTTTTTCCGCTATTGCTCTATTGTTGCAGTGTGCAGGCGGCTGCGGATCTGAGCCAGCTCAGGTATCTCACCGAAGAATACCCTCCTTACAATTTCAGTGCGGAACAGGGGCAGGTTTCTGGATTCACAACCGACATTTTGCATCTTGTTTGGCGGGAGATGGCGGTTGAGCCGCAACCCATAGAGATATTGCCATGGGCCAGAGGCTACTACCTGTTGGCAAGCCGCGATAACGTGGTGTTGTTTTCCACGACCCGGACCGATGCCAGGGCTCCCCTGTTTCAATGGGCCTGCAGTCTGGGCACTCTGGAGTTAAATCTGTATGCATTCAAACAGACGGCGCCGAGATTAACCCGTCTGGATGATGCCAAGCGGCTAGTGGTGGTGGCAGTCAGAGAAGATGTAGGTGAGCAGTTGCTGTTGAGTCATGGCTTCAATCCCGCCTTGTTGGTGCGTACCAGCAGCCTGGAGCAGGCGATTAGGGTGCTCAGTAGTGGCCGAGCTAATTTATTGTCCAGCAACCGATTAACCTTGGTGAGCACCCTTAAACGGCAAGGCTATGAACCGAACATGATGGCGCCTTTGCTTGAGGTCAGTCATAAGCCTTTGTGTTTTGCATTCAGTGCCGGTATCCCTGCACAATTGGTGAGTGACTTTCAGGTTGTGCTCAACCGTGTTTTGAGCTCGGAAGAGGGGCGGCGTCTGAGGCATAAGTACTTTGATGAAGAAACCTTACTCAGCGTACCCTGAAGCGGGAATGTGAGTTGTCTTGAGGATCCCCCCGGAGCCTTGAGGTAGACTGCAGCTCCGTAATTACAACGGAGTTATTATGCAAGTTGTCAGCTTTACCACCATAGGCCACGCCGAAACCCAGTACACAGAACTGGCCAACATGCCGATCCAGGGCAGTAAGGTCGCCGATAACCAAGGGGTCTTGGTGATCCATCCCGATTATGCCGAAGGGTTGGCCGACCTCGATGGTTTTTCCCATGTTTATGTGCTGTTTCACCTGCACCAATGTAAGCAGGGGGCGCTCAAGGTTAAACCGTTTCTCGATAACCAATTGCGCGGTGTGTTTGCGACCCGTTCACCCAAGCGCCCCAATCCCATAGGTCTGTCGATACTGGAAATTGATCGTTTAGAGGGCAACCGCATTCATGTTAAGGGGATCGATATGCTCAATGGCACCCCCATCATAGATATCAAACCTTATATTCAGGCATTTGATTGCGTGCAAAATACTCGTGATGGTTGGTATGAACAGGGCAAAGATCCGTTGCAAACTCTTTCCGACGACAGATTTGCCTGACACAAAAACCGTTCCTATTTTATCACCGGAGCAGCATATCCCGGTTGCTCTGGTTTCCTCGCGCCTGGCCACGCCGACATTCTCGCCGCTGTGAGCTGAGCTTTTTATCCGTTTAGTCGGTTTTGACTATGGTGTAAATTTTTTCCCTCTTATTGATTCATATCACTTTGTTGGCGTTTTAACTTGTTTCCAATGGCTGGAATCGTCAAAATCCATCCTCCCGCCAAGGGATCTTAAGGATGCTCTGGCGGCCGCCTCGACTGTATTGACTGTGCTTATCATCGCGGTCGAATTGAATTTAAGCGAGCCCTGGATGGGCCCAGGCCTTAAGGCCATCGAAAAGGATTGTTTTGAAAACTGCTATTGTCGTTCAGTTTCCCATTAGGCTGCTGGTTAATCTAGGCCAAACGCTTTCTTCCCCTTTATTTGCTCTGCATACGCACCTGGCAAGCCCCCTTAGCCATGCCAAGTTGTTTTTATGTTTGATGGGTGCTTTGGGGCTATTTCATCATGCCACTTCGATTTGCGGACGCGGCTATCTCTTTACTGTTAACAACAGGAGTCTCAGATGACAGCTGCCAAATGGATTTTACATTCCCCGAAGCAGGCCGGTGCCCCGCAGTTGCAGCTGTTGACGCCGCTGGCTGATGGCCGTCAGCAATTGCTTTGGCAGTATGAGTTACCTCAGGCCGAGGATGAAGTGGTGCTGAGCGCCTTCTACAGCGACAGCGAATTTGTGGTCGCCACCTGCTCCGGGCAGATCTATGCCGGTGATATCGAAACCGGGCCTCGGCTGATGGTCAATCTGCCAAATGTCGGCATCTATGGTCATGGTTGGCTGGATAAAGACAGAGGCGAGTTCTGGTATGTGGCCGAGCAGCCAAGAGGGGATGATGAATATCCCTGTCTTCTGGGCTGGTCGCTGGCCGACTGGCGGCCGATTAAGGATATCTGCTTGCCTGAATATCTGGATAATCGTCGCCTTGGCAGCACCATGGTACGGCGCCGTGACGGTTGTTTTTTATTCTATGAGCGTAAATGCGGCTCTCTGGCGCAGCGGGAGCATGGCTTCTGGTGCACCAATGTGGTCGATGGCCAGAGCCAATTTCACCGGATTGAGGGCAAACCGCTGCTTAAAGGCGTCCGTTACCCGAGTATACACCTTTGCCCTGAGCGGCAGTTGGCCTTATTGCCGGTGTCTGAGTGTCTGTTGGATGAGAGCGGTGACAGTCCACGCATTGGGTTGCAGTTGCAACTGGTAGCTCTCGAATCCCTTGATGTGCTTTGGCAACAGCCGGTGCTTTGGTTCGACAGCCATGATGGCTTGTTGGATCCGGATGAGTTTTCCACTTTGCTTGAGTCGCTCAGGAGCGGCGAAGATACCTGTGATGAAGATGAGCAGACTGATGCACTCGAAAGCCTGTTTGACGGGCTGAGCGGTATCCGCCTTTGCCGGGATGAAGCCGCTTTTTGGCTGAGTTGGCGCAGTGGCGAGCTGATGAAGGGCTATCTGGCGCCAGAGGAACACTTCCGCCTCAAGGCGGTGTCGCCTCGCTATCGCGCCAACGAATGCCCACTCCCTGGCGACGAAGCCAATCCCTTTGCCCTGGTAGCCTTTGACCACTATGACTATCAATTGACCTCACCTACGGCCAATCGTTTGCTGCTGGTGGGGTTCAAGATATATGCGCTGGATACCAGCACTGTCAGGCCCATGCTGCCTGGGGAAGCCGAGTGCCAGAGTTTACCCTGTTATTTCTGGCCTAAACCTGAGTTGGTGATGAGTGAGCAGCAGAGCCTGGCCCATGGTGAGGCGGGACTCAATATTATTGAGGCCGATTATCTGGAGCTGGGGGAGTGTTTGCTGGGCAGCGCCAAAGAGATGGTCAGTCGCCTGGCCGACTTACCAAACAGCGCCAAGGGTGAGCGCCTGGAGTGGCGTTTTAGCGACAGACATGGCCGTGAATGGACCGAGGCGCAGTTTGTGGCCGCGCTGATAGCTGTGCCGGGCGGCGCCGAGCTGTTGGCAGAAGCCGTTGAGAAGCTGCTGGCCTATCCGGATGTGGCAAGTCTGCGCAGTGGCGCCGACAAGTCGGCCTTGTCGGACACAGTGCTGGCGCTGGCCGGTGATGACATAGCTTATCTGCCTTTGTTGGCTCGTTATTTCAATATGCTGGCTGATGTTCCAGGCGCGGCTTTCCATCAACAGCACTCAGTGCCGCTTATTCAACGGCGCCACGGCCAGGGGCTGCTCAAGCGCCGCCAATATCGCCGTTTTGTCCAGGATTTGTCCTGGCCGATTTCCCCGCCTGATTGCAAATCACAGGAATAACTCAATGAATGCCAATGTAAGAACCAATATCCGCCTGCAACAGGCCAAGCTGTTTTTTATCGGCCCTGAACTTATTCAGGTTATCCAGAGTTCTGCCGAGGCCGACACTCTGTTGTGGCAATGTGAGTTGCCGGGAACCGAGGATGGCGAGCTGGCCTTGTTGCAGTGGCTGGATGACACTCGCTTTCTGGCCTTGGGCCAAAATGGACTGCTTTTTGTCTGCGATTATCAGGCGCGCAGTTGTGAACAGGTGCTGGATTTACAAATCTCCGGAAGCCCCGGGGCCTGGCTCGATAGCCATAACCAGACCCTGTGGGTGGTCGGGCGGGTGGGCATCGCTGCGCGCCGCGGCCACAGCTTGCTCAAGGTCGATCTCGCGGCCATGGAGCCGGTACAGCATTGGCCTGTGAGCGCCGAAATCGAGCCTGAGTCACTGATTCTGACCCGGGATGGACGCGTGGCCTTCTATGGTCGCAATGATCATGAGGGTTACCGCTTCCGCTTTCAGCAACTGGTGTATTTTGACCCGTCAAACGAAACCTGGTCCGAACAGCCTCTGCCGGGGAAACCGGCTCCAGTGCAGGTTTCACCGCGAGATTATTGGTTCCAGAACCGTGCCAACGGCCTTATCACTACCCTGGCCGCCGATGGGGTGAGCCGTCATCAGGCCGAGGGCGAGCCTGTGCGTTACGAAGCCAGGTTGCAGCTGATAGATATGAATCTTGGCCGTCAAGTTGATGCCGGGGTGCGCTTGCTGGCCATGGCCGATATCTGTGATGAATATGATGCCGAAGCGGTTCAGGAAGCGCTGGAGCGGATTGCCGCCGGTGAGATATCCCACCAGGATAACGACGAGTGGCAGCAACTGCTCAACAGCCTGACTTCCAGCTATTTTTGCGAGCAGGAGCAAGTCTTCTGGCTGGGCTGGAAAGGGGGGGTAGTGCAAAAGGTGTCGCCGGAGGGCGAGAGGCTTTCCCCTCTGTACCAACTGGGCAGTCAAGACTCTGCGGGGCAGTGGCGGCCCTTGAGCCACTATGGTGATGATCTGGTCATGATCAAGGGGGTTAACCAAGGGCGGCTCTGGTTGGCGTTCGGTGATCTCGATGAGCCCAGTCACTACTCGGTCGACATCGGCTCCCAAGCTGCTGTGCCCCAGAGCCTGCTGGCTGGTGAACAGCAAAAGTGCCCGCTCAATTGCTGCAGCTATCAACCCAAGCCGCTGCAAATTCCCAGCCAACTGCAGGCCGAGCCTTGCCCCAGTGGTAGGGTGACTCTCTATTGTGACGATCTGACATCGGATCAAGGCAGGCTGCAACTCTTGCAGCAACTACTGGCGGTGCTCCCCAAATTGGAGCAGAGCCTGGGGGAGGCGTGCGGAGCGCCCTTAGCCTCAGTAACCGCCAGAGCCCCAGTAGCAACCAGAGCCCCGGTAGCAACCAGAACCGGCTGGCTTGGCCGCTTGAAACAGAAAATAACCCATAGTGCGGTTACTGAGCCTGGCAGGCTCTGGTTTGCCTTTGTCGATGGTTTGGGGAATCGGCACAGCGAGTACGACTTCTTCCACTATGCCGTGCGTCTGGAGCAGGGGCCTGAGTTGATTGCGGCCATCCTGGCGGCATACTGCCGTCTGCCCCAGGCCAGATGCTTGCTGGGAGCCAAGGGGCGGCCTGTGCTGGCCGAGGCTGCCTTGGCGCTCAGCCAGCACAGGCAGGCACTGCCGCAACTCGCGGACTATTTCAATGTTCTCAGCGCCTTACCCGTGCATCCATTTCATATCAATCGCACCTTGAAAGTGATCTTTGCCGAACATCAGGACTCGCAACAGTTGGCGGCTTTCCTGGCGGCGGTCCCAAGCCCCTATAACGACCCGGAGTTTAAGCTGGCCGAGAAAGGCGACTATGACGACGAATAATTCGATAACAAGGATAACTGGCAGTCGCTGGTATTTTTGAGCAAAGGATAAAGAAATATGTCATTCACAAGTTCGCCGGTTGGCGACGGTAAACTCATCTATATCGATGCGGACAATGGCTGCCCTTGCCTGTATCTCTATGAAGCGGCAGATACGGGCTCGGGTTATCGGCTCATCTGGAGCACAGACTTTCCCATGGCCGAGGGCACTATGCAGGTCAGTGGCTGTTTTCATGGGGTGCCGGGGCGTGAGCAGAGCTGCGTTATCTGGGATCAGCAGGGCTGTATCTACTTGGTGGATCTGGCGCATCGGCAGCAGGAGTTTTTGGCTCATACCGGGATGGAATATCTCAAAGTTGCGGTATTGAGTGATGGTCGAACCCTGGCATCACTGGGCGAAAATGACCGGCGCTGCTGTTACGATTTAATGCTCTGGCACTGGCTGGAGGACAGGGAACTCTCGCCCTCGGCTGCCATGCAGCTGAATGATGAGGTGGATAATCAGGGCAGCCCTTGGGCCGAGGTCGATGCGACCGGACTGCCGGACAGCATGGGGCTGAGTTTTACCGATCGCCTCTATGCCGGGCCGGATAACAGCTTGATCCTGCATTGTCACCGCAGTCGGCGTCGTCGGTCCCAGGCCTGGCAGTTTTTGCTGCGGTTGGACCCTATGGCTGTCGTCGGCAATGATCTTGTGGGTAGTAACCCCGTAGGTAGTAGCATTAACCAAGTTCAATGGCAGGGCCGTTATTCCGAGCTCTTGCAGGTGGCGGCCATGCCATTGCCCAATCCGCCGGGGAATGAAGCGCTCTGGGAGTGTGCCCTGGCGCTGGACAGTGAGCGCGGTGAGCTTACCCTGCCGGCCATGGAGTTGAGCCGGGTAGCCGATGCTGAAACCGAGGCGCTGGCGTATCAGTTGCAGCGCATCGACTTGCGCCTAGGTCGCGAGATAGGCCGTTTTTGCGTGCGTCAATATACCCGCGAGCAACTGGCTGATGACGCCGACATGCTGTTGGCCCCGGCCGATGTCGACAATCTCGACTGGCAAGAGGCCCTGGGGCGTTTCTGGCTACAGCTGGATGATATTGCCTACTGCGATGGCGAAGCGGCGCTTTGGCTTTGCTGGCATGGCGGCGCGACTCGCAAGGTTTCTCTGGACGGGCAGTGGCGCTCACCCCTGTATCTCCCGGATGGCGAAGATGACTTATACGACGAGGAGGGCATGAAACTCCTCTGCAAGGGAGCCTTGTTGACCGACTGGCATTATCTGTGGCGCGTCAATTCCAACGTCAATCCCAACCCCACTTTGGATCTGGCCAGCCAGATGAACCAAGCGCCCGCCGCCATGGACGCGAGCTTTGCTGTGCAATTACAGCAGACAGAATGGAGCAGCTTCCATGCCCAGGCGCAGGTGCAGGATACAGTTCCCCCTTTGCTCGGTTTTTCGCGAATCGAAGTCAGGGATCTGCAGTCAGCGAGTGCGAGGCTTGAGGCCTTGGACAAGCTAGTGCTGCGGGCATTGACAGATTTTGAATCGCTCAAGTCGGGTAAAGACTTGCGCCTCGGTTTTTATGATGCCAACGAAAGCTGGGATGAGGCACGCTTCTTTGAGGCTGTGGCCCTCCAATTGGAAGGCCGGAACTATATGGCACGTCTGCTGGGGCTATTCATTGCCAATGAGCGGCTCCATTACTGTTACAGCGATCCACATATCAGCAAGCCGGCACTGGCCGACTGTGCGTTGCAATTGGGATTGGCCGGCAGCCAATATCTGCCGCTGGTGGCCCAATACCTCAACTGTATCGATGTCGATCATGAGCTGTTTTTCCAACAGGATGGCAATCTGGATACCTTGCTCGGCAAGTATGCCGATACCCCTGACGGCGAGGCCTTTAACCGCCTCCTGCCATATGAAATGAGCCATCAGGATGAAGATGATTATCAATAAAATGATGATTAAATTTAGGGGTAATTGTCATAAATAACAAAGGGTTATTTTGTGATTGAAATTTTGGATTTTGCCCCGTATCCAGAGAGATACGCCCAGGGGGGCGAATTGGGCCCCAGGTTGCTGAAAGTAAAGTCTGATATAGGTGGCCCGGTTCTCCATCTATTGCAGATGCGTCCATTCGCTGAAGGCGGCACCGAACTGCTTTGGGCTGCCGAGTTGAGTTCATCCAGTTCTGACTGGCAAGCATTTCGAGGAGGATGAGCAATGGGATTGAGACAATCGGCCAACAGCATGGCTAAGGTGATTAGCGATCTCTTTGTTCAGCCAGAGTTTGGCGGGGCAGAAAAAGCCCGCGACCGGAGTCGCTATTTTATTGCGCTGCTGCCCATACTGGCTATCCATTATCAGTGGCAACTGGTGTACATGTTCTCACCTTCATTGCTGCTGGCAATTCGAGAGGTCGACTTCTTTATTTCACTGTTGGCTATCTTGGCAACTGGGCTACAACTCAGTATAGGTGCGGGGTTGCTGGCAGCGCATGTTGCTATAGGGCGACGGGCGTTCGGGTATTGGTGCGGTGTGCCGCTGGCATTGGTGAACATCCTGTTCGGCTTCTCCTACCCAAAGCTACTGAGCATGCTTCAGTTTGACAAGATGATGCCTTGGCTGGGCTTGATGTTTACCTTGGGCTGCGCTGTAGTTTGGCTGGTGGTGCAGTTACTGATCTACCTGTTTCGGCCTCCCTTGGTAAACGTTGAACCTGAACACCCTTTGCTGGCGCATCGTAAGGGGTGCGCCCCCGATCGTCAGACGCCGGCGTTGGCTTTCTTTCGCAGCAGCATGATACTGGGGATCTTCAACGGATTGTTTCTCGGATGGCTAACCTTTATGGTGCAAACTTCCGGTTCCCCTGCTTTTGCGTTGCGGTCTTTGCTGCGGCTTGAAGGGCAGGGGACAGGAACGCTCATCATGTTTTGGTTACTGCCCAGCCTCTATTTCGGCTACAGGATTATCAGTCGCAGGGCTCGTAATCTGGGGTGGTCAGTCGCCAAGACGGTATGTTTGATGCTGTTTATTACTCTACTGTTATTACCCGGGAGCGGTGTGGTTTTCGGTCTGGCCCTGTCCTCAATAGACTCCTACGTCAGTTATATCCTTATCAGCATCTCACTGATGCTGCTTTGGGGAGCCACGCTCTCGACGTCACTGCTGAATATGATGCTGCTTTGGCTGGTGCCAAAGGACCCCAGAAGCAGTCGTGATACCCAGGCCGCCTGGGTGAAGTTGAAGCAGTAGCGAAGCGGCAGACTGGCAGCCAGATTCTGCCGACTGTTGGTACTTTGTCTGTATGGGGCCCCTGTGACTGTGGGCTCCTTTGCTTTTTGAGTCTCTTGGCTTTTATAAATCTCTTGCTTTTATGAATGACACCTCCCAGACAGGGGCAAACTTGCAATCAAGCACATAAATCCTTATGGTCTTAAGCGTTTTATCGTATTTACTGAAATAGTCAGCAATCCATACAAGCTGGACACAAATATATCATCAAGTAACATCTCATTGATTTACGTCACTTTTTGTACGTTTTCCGGATAAATGTAATCGACTGGATGGCGACTTGCGCCTATTTTATCCGGCATGGGCCTCTGCCTGTGATCCCAGCTCCCGAACGGAGACAAACAGAAGAGCAAAAGCATGAAAAAACACTTCGAACTCATAGATAAAGCCACTTTCTTTGGTGCACTGGGCTTGCTGCTGGCGGTGGTGATCCCGCTGGCGCTGTTTCCGGTTGAAGGCGCCGAATGGATAGCCGTTGCCAAGGCGTTTATGACGGATAAGTTGGGTTTTGCTTACCTGTCGCTTGGGCTAGCCGCCTTCTTCTTTATGATTTATATCATCTTCTCGGATATCGGCCAGATTAAGCTCGGCGATGCCGATGAAAAGCCGGAATTCGCCACAGCTTCCTGGGCGGCAATGCTGTTTTGCGGCGGGATAGGCGCCAGTATCCTCTATTGGGGCACGATTGAGTGGGCCTATTACTATCAGCACCCGCCGTTCCAACTTCAAGCCGGCAGTGAAGAAGCGGTGCGCTGGGCCGCGACTTACGGCCTCTTCCACTGGGGGCCTATCGCCTGGAGCATCTATTTGATCCCGGCCATCCCTATCGCTTATTTCTTTTATGTTCGCAGGCAGCCTGTGCTCAAGGTATCGGCGGCCTTGATGCCCGTGATAGGTGAAGGCCGCAGTCACGGCAAGCTCGGTAAGTTTATCGATATATTGTTTATTTTCGGCTTGCTGGGGGGGGCGGCGACAACGCTTGGGTTGGCGGCGCCGCTGATCAACGAAGGTCTGAGTTACCTGTTTGATCTACCATCGACCACGGGTAGCCAGATAGGGGTTTTGCTCCTGTGTACTGCACTGTTTGCCTATTCCTCCTACAAGGGGATGGATGAAGGCATTAAGGTGCTGAGTAATATTAACTTCTGGGGCGCGCTGGCGCTGCTGGCATTTATTTTGTTTGCCGGCCCTACCATCTTTATGTTGGAAACCGGCCTGGACTCTCTGGGACGTATGCTGAGCAACTTCTTTATGATGGCCACCTGGGCCGAGCCTTTCGGTGGTTTGGGCACCTTTGAAAATACCCACTTCCCTCAGGACTGGACCATCTTCTATTGGGCCTGGTGGTTGGTGTTTGCCCCCAGCATGGGATTGTTTGTGGCGCGGATCTCCCGCGGCCGCACCATCAAACAGATGGTGGCCGGTTCAATTTTCTTCGGCTCTCTGGGCTGTGCCATGTACTTTATGATCTTGGGTAATTTCGGCTTGTCGTTACAGTTATCCGGTGAGCTGGATGTGGTGGCGATCCTCAATGATCAAGGGGCGACCAGAGCGATTTTTGCGATATTGGAGCAGCTGCCGTTCAGTTACCTGGTCATCGCCGTCTTTACGATCTTGTGTATCATCTTTACCGCCACCACCTTTGATTCCATCTCTTATATTCTGGCATCCGTGGTGCAAAACAATGTCACCGAGGAACCACTGCGCTGGAACCGCTTGTTCTGGGCCTTTACCCTGTCTTTTATGCCTTCGGTACTGATGTTTATGGGGGGGCTCGCCACCTTGCAGACGGCGGCTATTGTCGGTGGTCTACCGCTCTTGGTGATCGCCGTGATGTTGATGATGTCCGGGGTCAAGGCGGCCATGTTGGACTTGAGTCATCAGGATGGTTATGAGGATCCCGTGATTAATATTTCGGATCTGCCTGAGGTCGACCCCTGGAGCCGTGAGGGCCAGGCGCTGGCCAAGTTTGAGCAGCTGCGAGACAGCGCCATCGAGGCCGCCGACGCCGAGCGTGAAGCCCTGGATGCCATCTGGGAGCTGAAAAAGCAGCTGCGCCGTGAAGCCTTGAGCCGCAGTGAGTCGCACCTGGAGTTGGGGGATGCGCCCGATGAGTCACTTGCCGAATTGCAGCGCCTCACAGATGAAGCCATGGCGGCGAAGGAACGTAAGCTGCAAGCCTCAGAGCAAGCCCAGGCTGCCCGTATTACTTTCAATGATTTGATGCGGCAGAAACAGGAGGAGGAAGCGCGGCAGGCGCAGGAAGAAGCCAAGGCACAGATCATTGAACGCCTCAACGGCCGCGACTCGTAACGCTATGGCCCGGTTTGCCGCCCGGGCCTAAAACAGCTAAAATTTTTACCTCATAAATCAATTGAATATAGGACGTTATACATGAATGGAGCGGGAGGGAGTTCCGGCGGCATTGGTCAGTTTTTTATTGGCCTTATCATGATGTGTGGTGGTGGTTACATGCTGCTCAATGCCATTAGGGTATCCAGCAGTTTTGGTCTTGGCACCCGCTTGTATGGTGTTCCCGCATTTGGCAGCCAGTGGGGGATCACCGGCGGTATGATCCTGGTGCCCTTTATTCTAGGGGTTGGGATGATTTTCTATAACGGCAAGAATATTCTTGGCTGGTTATTGGCGATTGGCTCAATCACAGCGATGATTTTCGGGGTTATTTCTACCATTCACTTCAGCCTGCGCAGCATGAGTAGTTTTGATCTCTTGGTGATCCTAGTATTGCTGACAGGTGGCATAGGTTTGTTCCTGCGTTCACTCAAAGGCAGCTGAGACAGTTAAAGGAGGCAGTGCCTGGGTCGACAACGCCTCTTTATCTTTGTTAAACCACAGCCATGTGGCATGCGCTTTACGATGCTCGACTCGTCTTGCTCTAGGGTTGTCTGATTCCTCTCGAGAGGACAATCGAGCCCTTTTGCATTCGTTAGCGCTCATCGGCAGTCAACGGCAGTGAGGTATCCGGCGGCTTTGGCGGCGGGTCAAGTGTCTGATGACAGACTCGGGCTATCCTCCTTCGAACAGACAACATACACAGCGAGCCATGGGGCGGTTGCGACTCTATCCAACCTGCGCCGCCCGGTTTTTGACAACTTTCAAGCAATCCTCCCCGCCGTTTCCCTGACGGCATTACACAGATAGTTAATTTGTTTTTTGGCTTTAATCTTTAATTTCTAATCGGTTTTATGGCAGTTGGTTGTTTTGCCGAGTTTATTAACTTGGTATTTCCAAAAGTAAAAATTACTGCACATGTCACGGAATGATAATGGATCTCATTTGTGTCTGGATTTTTATTTGTAAGATGTTGCACAATATGGCCACTGTCTGTCCACTCCCTCGATAAGGATTCTAATGAACCGGAAACATGCCCCCGCTAAGCTGTCTATGTGCATATTGTTGAGCCTCTATGGCGGTCAGGCGCTGGCAGCTGAGATAGCGACTTTGCCAGAAACTCAAGCCGAAACCGAAAAGGTGCAGGCCGGGATTAATATTGAACGGCAACAGATCGCCAATACTCCTGTTGGCAATACAGACCTTTCCAGTTTATTACAGCGTCAATCCGGTATCGGTGTGGATAACGGAATTTCCGGTATGCGAGGGGGGGATCTTGCGCCGGAAGCTATCTCCATTGCGGGAGCCCGGCCTCATGAGACTCAATATATGATTGGTGGGGTATCGACCAATAATATTACTACCGCAGGCACACTTGAAAATTCGGGAGCATTGGGCTCAGGCCATACTTCCGGATACTTTGTCGATACCGCATTGATGGAGAGTGTCGAGGTTCTGGATCGCAACATTAGCCCTGAATACGGCGGTTTTACTGGCGGGATCGTCAATGTCGAATTGCGTAAACCGACGAACGAATTCCAACTGGAATATAACTATCGCATGACCGACAGCGACTGGAATGCCAAGCCAGAGACCTCGGCCAAGGATAAAGGATTTGATGATGGGGCCTATGGTGATGGTCGCTATCAACCTAATTATCAAAAACGATTTCATAGTTTGCACCTCAGTGGCGCCATCAGTGAACATCAGAAACTTGCCGTTAATCTGAGTCGCAAAGACTCGGAAATTCCACTTAATAATGGCGGTGAAGTCAAAGATTACGGTCAGAGCATCGACAACCTGTTTCTGACCCACTTCCTGGAATGGGGCCGTTGGCAGCTGCAGTCAGATCTGCGTTATTCCAGTTTCAGTAGCAAGGCATTTCGTAATGATGCTTTGAATAATGACGCCGCTCAGGCCGAAAGCGACTCCACCAGTGAACATCAAGGCTTGGGAGCAACATTCAAACTCGAAGGTGTCTTCGATTGGGGGACCTGGAATACCTCTTTGGCATTTGACCAACTCGAAGATAGCCGCACATCTGAGGTCGATTATCTCAGGATCAATATCATTTCCGGTGAGAACTTTAAACGGGAAAACATCGGAGGGCTCGGCAACCTCAGCCAGACTCAAGACACTTGGCAGCTCAAGTCAACGCTTGAGCTGGCTCCCTTGTATCTCGGACAAACCCGCCATGACCTTATGCTGGGGGCTGAGTTTGTCAGCCAGCAGGCGATGCAGCAGAGAAATAAGGACTTTAGTGCCTTTCAATACTCAGAAAAAAGCTCAGATAACAAGAGTATAGTTAATTGGAACCTGTATGAGGCCGGTAGGGTTGAGGTCGATAGCCGCCGTATCGCCCTGTTTGCTTCGGATACAGTGGCATGGGATAAATTGACGCTCAATCTGGGCGGACGTTTGGAGCATCTGGAGGCGTTTGACGATACAGTATTTTCTCCTCGGCTGAGTGCCAGTTGGGATTTTGACACTGAATTTACCAATAGAGTGACACTGGGTACCAGTCGTTATTATGCCAGCGAGCAGTTGAGTTGGGCGCTGCGCAATGAAGCTAGAATCCTGCATACACAGTATAAAAAATGCACCTCAGCAACCGGTGACTACTCAAGTAACCAGTTGGCTGATTATCAATGCCTTTCGTCTAACCCTAGTCAGGTTCTTGATCTCAATACTGCAGAAGTACCTTACGCCAATGAATACAGCGTGAATTGGGACTTGGAGCTGGGGAATTGGGGGATCAATAGCGGATACCTCATGCGGCAGCAACGCAAGGGCTTATCTATGGTTATGGTCAAGGATCGCATTGCCAATGAGATTAAAAGTGACAGTCATATCCTGAGTCTGGATATCCACAACCTGGAACGATTTAATTTTGTTGGCGGGAAGTTGTCGACTTATTTAAATCTGTCCTATGAGGACCGCAAAGCCAGCGGTAACTTTAGCCCTAAATATGATGCGGTCAATGATCTGTCCAACGCCTATGAGGAGGAGTGGGTCATTTATAACGGCCAATTGATCAAAAGTTCAGAAATGGATACTTCCGGCTTGAGCTCTCCATGGGAAGCCAGATTGGGGGCTGATATTGAATGGGACAGCCTGGGGCTGACCTGGAGTAATCTGCTCAATTATGAAGATGGCCGTAATCTCAGCCAGTTGGTCGGGTATCAAAGGGTTGAGATAGACGGCCAAACAACCCTAGCCAAAGCCATCAACTCGGCCAAAATGGATAGCCTAATCACCTGGGATACCAGTCTGCGCTGGAGCCCGGAAGCCTTGGTGAAACATCACGCCAGTATTGAGCTCAGTGTTACCAACTTACTGGACTCCCATGCTCAGATCAGCACCCATGGCAGCAACATCAATGGTCGCGACATGAGCTTCAACTACTTCAACAAGGGCCGTGAGGTTTGGCTGAGCCTGACTATCCGCAATTGATCTTCTTCATTTGATTTAAAACGGGCCAATGCCGTTGGCCCGTTGCTATAACCTTGGAATAATTATGAAAAAACTCTACCTGGCTGTCATCGTTGGTACGCTTTTGATGACAGGTTGTAGCCAGCCTGTTGTACCGCAGTCGGCTTCCCCCGAGGTGATGAACACCTTGTCTCTTCGCAGTGGCATTGAACAAGGGCAGCTGGCCAATGGTATGCGCTATGTGTTTGCTCACAATGAACATTCCGGTGAGCGTGTCTCTCTGCAATTGATTGTGCATTCCGGCTCCCTAGATGAGGCCGATGATCAACAGGGGATTGCCCATTTGGTTGAACACATGGCATTCAATGGCACCAAGGCCTTTCCGGGCAACGCCATTATTGAACACCAAGAAGCGCTGGGTATGGCGTTTGGCCGCGATGTGAATGCCATGACCGAGTACCACACGACCTCCTATTTCTTGCATCTACCCAATAATTCGCTGCCTATGTTGACAGAAGGCTTCAACATGTTGTCCCAACAGGCGTTTGAGCTGGAATTTGATGCCGCAGAATTGGAAAAAGAGCGTCCTGTCGTTGAGGAAGAGTGGCGCGGCGGACGTAATATGATGGCCAGAATGGGGACAGAAAACCGAGCCATTCTGCTCCAAGGCAGCCGTTATGCCGAGCGTAATCCCATAGGTGATATGGAGTTGGTTCGCCATGTCGATGCGGGGCGGATAAAGGACTTTTGGGAAACCTGGTACCACCCCAATAATATGACCTTAGTGATCGTCGGTAATACAGATAAAGCCACTATTTTACCCCTGCTCAATCAGTTTTTTGCGGCCAAGCCAGCGGCTGAATTACCGCAGCGGGCCGAGATCACCCTGCCTCTGAATAACACACTGCAACTTGCCAGTATTGAAGATGATGAAATCACGACTGAAGTGGTATCCATCAGCTTGCGTGGGGTTCAGGCCGAGGTGATGGATACGGCGAGCCTGCGCGGTGAGCTGATCAATGAGTTGGCGATGGCCATGTTGAGCAAGCGTTTGAATGAAACCTATCAGACCGATGGTGGATATATTACCCGTATGGTGGCCGCCAGCCAGCCGTTGATCCCTGGATACAATAACAACCGCATTATTGCCATTCTTAAAGACAAACAGTATGCGCAAGGATTCTCAGAGCTGTTTACCCAGTTGAGCCGCTATAAGCACCATGGTTTTGAAGCCACAGATCTTGAGGTCGCCAAGGCTAACACCCTGCAGCGCTACAGGCAGATTGCCGAAGGGCAGGCCAATGCCACCAACAATCGGCTCCTGATGGCGATATTCAACCAAATTCGCAGTCAATCTCCTCTATTTGATCCAAGCGGAAAATTCCAACGGGCCGAGCAGCTGCTGGGCAAGATTACTTTGGATGAAATCAATCGCTATTTCGCTGACATGTTGGATGAGCGGGCACCAACGGCAATAGTGCAGCTCAATCCCAAGAATCATGATGCCTTACCCGGTGAAGGTGATGTGCGCCAGCTATGGCTTGAGACCATGGCTAATCCACCTTCGGTCGCAACAAAGAGCGCTCAGATCAAGCCTTTGTTTGAAGCTCGCCCCGATAAGGTAGAGCCGGTGTCCCATCAGGAGATCAATAATACCCATATCTGGCGTTTCGCCAATGGCGCCAGCGTTTGGTTTCTGCCAAGCCAGGAAACAGAGAATCAACTGATGATCCGTTGGCAAGGTCTGGGTGGCAGCACTCATCTGCCACAAGCGCAACAGCGAGCCGCGCAATTGGCGGCGCAGAACCTGGGGCTGTTTGGTTATGGCGGGCATAGTGCCTCTGAACTGGCGGTCGCCAATGCCGGAAAACAGATACGCCAGATGGCCACTGTCTCTGCGACCGAACATATGCTGTTTGGCAACACGGACAGGCATAGCCTGGAAGCCTGGTTGCAAAACTTGAACCTGCGGCTGACAAAACCGCAAACCGATGATGCCGTATGGCAATCACGCAAAAATTTGATTGAGCGGGGATTAAAGAACCGCACCGCAACCGCCGCCGGTCAGTTCAATCACGCCATCGATGCTATTCGTTATCAGGCATTACCCATTATGTTGCCAATGCAGGAGCAGGAGTTGGCACAGATCACCGCCGAGCAGCTGTTGCAAGCCTGGCAAGCCATTTTTGGTCATGCGGCAGATCATCAGTTGGTCATTGTCGGTGACGCCGAGCCTGAAGAGGTGCTCGATCTTGCCAGCCGCTATATTGGCCATCTACCTAAAGGCATAGCTCGTACCGATAAAGTGCTCCCGGCCTTTGGTGAAGGTAAGCATGACATTCGTATTCAAGCCGGCAAGGAGCCTGTCGGTCTGACGACTGTGCTGTTTAATGTTGCTTACCCTTACAGTGTTGACGCCGAGCAGCAGGCACAGCTTCTCAGCCGGATTATCGGTACTCGCTTGAGAGAGGCCTTGAGGGAATCTGCCGGTGGAGTATACAGCCCAAGGTTTGGTATACGCCTGGATCGTGAGCGGCAACAAGCCTACGGCATGATCAGTTACAGCCATCAACCGCAACGCGGAGATGAACTGCGTAAGCTTGCCTCTGATGTGATCAGCAAAGTACTGAGTGAGGGGATTACCGATAGAGAGCTGGCTCAGGTGAAACAACAGTTTCAATCATCATTGGCGCCTGAAGTACTGACCGATAGACACAGGTTCAGTACCTTGGTGGATAACGCCAGATTCAATCGCTTTGAACGTTTGCCGGAAGATTATCTGAACTGGCTGGAACAGGTGACCAAAGAGGAATTGGATGCCCTGGCCCAAGTGGTGCTGACCAGTCCCAATCAGATTGATGCACGTTTGACCCCAGAATTGAATTGAGCAAGCGGGCCCGGCGTTTGTCGCCGGGCCGGAGAGTGTATATGTTGATAGTGAAACAATTCTGGCTTTTGGCTAAACCTTACTGGGCCGACAGGCGCAACTGGTTTACCTGGGTGCTGTTATGCGTGTGTATTGCCGCCCACCTGGCCGAAGTGGAAGTGGCTGTATGGCTCAATGATTGGAACGGTGAGTTTTTTGATGCTATCGCCGCGGTCGATGTGGATAAAATCTATCCGTTACTGATTGAGTTTACTGGTATTTTGGCCTTGCTGGTTTTACTGGCGGTTTATAGCAACTGGTTGATCCAACTGATAGTCATACGTTGGCGTACGGCGTTGACCGCAGAGTTTGTCGGCAAGTGGCTGACAGACAAGCGTTATTATCGCCTGGGACTGGGCAGTGAGCCGGATAACCCGGATCAACGCATAGCCGAAGACACGCGGCTATTGGCCGACAGCACAGTGAAACTGTTTGTCGGCGGCATTCAGTCGCTGGCCACCTTGCTGACCTTTTCCGCCATTCTGTGGCAGTTGTCCGGTAATCTAAGCTTTGAATGGCAGGGAGAGCCGACACAAATTGCCGGTTATCTGTTTTGGGTGGCATTAATCTACTCCATCTTCGGCACCATGTTGACCCACTTCTTTGGCCATCAATTACATGGTTTGAATTTCCAGCAACAGCGTAAAGAAGCCAACTTTCGTGCCCTGTTATTACGTAAATTGGATGCCGCCGAGCAGATCGCCTTGCTGGGGGGCGAACGTCGAGAACAGCAGCAATTGAAGCAGAGTTTCGACGATATTGCGGGTAACTGGATCTCTTTGATGAATCGCGAGAAAAAGCTCGGTTTCATCATCAATACCTATCACAGGATTGCCACTATGTTGCCCTTGTTTGCCGGGATCCCGGCATTATTGGCCAAGAGCATCACCATAGGTGGTCTGTTCCAAGTGCGGATGGCTTTTATGCGGGTCTACAGTGCGCTCAGTTGGTTTGTGCACCAGTACGACGAGCTGACTCGCTGGAGTGCCACCGTCGTACGTTTATCCCAGTTTATACAGGCACTTGAACAACTTCCCTTGGGGGATGAAGTCCCCAAGGCGCAAGGGCTCGCTTGTGACAAGCTGTCAGTGGCCAAACCCAATGGCGACTGGTTAATTGAAGAGTTGGATTTTCGACTGAATCCGGCGGCTTGTCTGATGGTCAGCGGCGCCAGTGGGTTGGGCAAATCAACGCTTCTACGAACGCTGGCCGGAATATGGCCCTTCTATAAAGGCCGCTATCGCCACGGCCAGGGGCAAACTCTGCTGTTGCCTCAAAAGCCTTATTTGCCCAGCGGCTCGCTGCGGGACTGCCTGTGTTATCCGGGGGAGGGGCTATGGACGGATTCTGAGCTGCAACAAGCCTTGAGCTTGGTGGGGCTGGCAGCGCTCGCCAATCAGTTGGATGTTGAAGCGCCGTGGCAGCAAAAACTCTCAGGAGGGGAGCAGCAGAGATTGAGCCTCGCCCGAGCGCTCTTACACAAACCCCAAACTCTGATTTTGGATGAAGCGACCAGCAGCTTAGATGAACCCTCTGCCAAAGCCATGGTGACTGTGCTGAAACAGCAATTGCCAGAAACCAGCATCATGATGGTCTCTCATCAACGCCATCTAGATGCCTTATTTGAACAAACACTGGATCTGAACGCTTACGCCAATGTGGCAAACCTAAGGGGGGCACAATGAAACGGCTACACGGGTGGCGCCTGGGTATTGGCATGCTGGGCCTAGGTTTGATTTCAGGCGCTTATGCCGATGCCCTGCAAACAACCGACGCTATGATGGAAGAGAAGTTGGGATATGACAAAGCCGGTACAGAGTTGAAAGCTCACTGGCAACAGGAACAACAAAGCCTGAGTCGTTTACTCAACAACTATCGAGTGGAACGCCAGTTGCTGCAACAGAGGCTGCAATCGGCTAATGCCGAGGAGGGTGAGGCCGGAGCTCGCCGGGAAGCATTGGCATCGGAGCAATTATTGCTGGAGCAAGAGGCCGGGCAGTACAGCAAATTGGTGGATACAGCCGCCCAGCGGTTGTCTGCCATTTGGTCAAGATTGCCGGCTCCCGTGGTGCGTGAACAGCAAGACGAGTTGAACTTGCTGCTTAATTCCCAGGAAAAATTGGCTAGTCGATTTACGGCCTTGGTAAATTTAATCGAGGCCTTGGTGAGTTTTGATCAAAGCATAAGTTTGGATCACACCCTGCTTGTACAGGAAGAACAACAGTGGCAAGCCCAAGTGCTCTATTTGGGCCTGGGGCGAGCACTTTATCGCTTGCCGGACGGTTCCCGCACCGGAGTGGGGTTCCCGGATGACTCAGGCTGGAAGTGGCAGACTGTTGCGGCAGAGGACCATGATGCCATCAATAACGCCTTTGCCATTTACTTACAGCAGCAGTCTGCGGCTTTGGTGTCACTGCCTTTGCTCACCGGCGAGCAGGGAGGTGATGGTCAATGAAAAAACGCCTGTTTGGGATCTTTGCTGTGGTGAAGATCGCCGCCGTCACCGCCTTACCTTTGGGCATGGCTCACAGCGCCAATGCCCAAGACCCTATGCTCGAATATCAAGCTCAGTTGAAGCGAGAATTGGTTCACTCCAAAGACAGATTCACGCAAGCGCAAAAGCGGGTTGAATCGGAGCGGGGCGCCCTACTCAAACAGCTTACTGCTCTGGAAACTGAGCTTATTGGCTTACGCCAGCAACTGGCGGGGCAAACCCGGGCGCAGGATGAAGCCTTTGTCAGTATTGCCGCCATGGAAAAGCGTTTGAATCAATGGCAGGAGCAAAATCGCTATATTCATAATCTGTTGGTTCGTCATGCCGGTCATAATGGCGGCGATCCCTTGAGTGTGTTACAGCAAGAGTTAGTCGAGTTACCGAGCCAACTGGCCCCGCAATGGACGCCAGGGCAAGCGATTGCCGCCAATGGCGCAATTGTCAGTGGCAAGCGCTTGGATATCGGCCCCCTTAGCTATTTACTGACGCAGCAAGAGCTGAGTCTACTGCAATGGCAGGACACCCTTGGCCATGAGTTGCCAGTGATAATGCTGTCCTTGAGCCAGACATCGGCCAGCCATCTCCCCGTCGATGTGAGCGGAAGCCGCGCCCTGCGCATTGCCGCCGAGGAAAAAAACTGGTGGCAGCGCTTGGAGCTTGGCGGCATATGGGTATTTCCCATTATCGGCATGGGAATCTTGGCGCTGGTGATGGCCTTGAAAAAAGCCTGGCAGCTTCGCGGCCAACCCAAGCCCAATTGTGCATTGGTGGCCAGATTTATGTCTGATGGCCAATTGCCGGAAGGCGCCGGATGGCAGCGGGAATTGATCCGTGAGGCTTGGCAGCGCCGGGGTTGTGGTATGGAGTCCATGGCCGATCAGTTGCATCAAATTCTGCTGCAGTTCAAGTCCCGTCAAGATGCCGGTATGGCAATGATCGCCGCAACGGCGGCCGTGGCTCCTCTGATGGGGTTGCTGGGGACTGTCAGTGGCATGATCCATACCTTCGAAATGATGAATCTGTTTGGTAATCAGGATTCCAGCTTATTGGCGGGTGGCATTTCTGAAGCCCTGATAACTACTGAGCTGGGCTTGGTGGTGGCGATCCCGGCATTGCTCATTCATGCCTGGCTCAGCCGACGTCATCAAGGCTTATTGAATCAGCTGGAAGCCGACGTCATGTTGCTGAACCAGTTGGGAGATAGACGAGATGAGTGACGCTTTGCACCAGTATCTGCCTGATTGGGTGCTCGGGGGCGGCCCCATTTTGGTGTTTATTCTGTTTTTTGCCGTAGTGCTCTATTGGCAGCTGGCAGATTTACTACTGCAACTTAAGTGTGTCGGTGGCAAAAGTTGCTGGCAATGCCGTAACCACAAGTGTGTACAGCTGCTTGCCTGGGTGAGTGCCGCACCGTTACTCGGCTTATTGGGGACAGTGGATGGCCTGCTCGGCAGCTTCGAGGCCATGACTCAGGGGCATGGTGAGGCGATAACTCGGGGAATGGCGCAAGCCTTGTTGACCACAGAGGTGGGGTTGGCCGTCGCGATCCCTGCCTGGTTATTGTTGCTGCTTGGACAGCAGCATTGTCAATCTCAATTGGAACAGCAGATATGAAGTATCGCCGCCCCCTGCTCAGCCAACAGCAAGAGAAGAATCTGGCAGTAGATATCTCTCCTCTACTGGATGTTGTATTTATTCTGCTGATTTTTTTCATCGTCTCTGCGGTATTTGTGCGCGAGACCGGCGTGGAAATTCATCGACCTCAGGCTGCCAGTAGCGAGAGTGTCGCCGAACGGAGCGTGTTGTTGGCCATTACGGCCAATGGTGAAGTTTGGCATGGCGGGGCTCATATTGGCCTTGCCGGCGTTGCCCCTTTGCTGAGGCAGATGAGTGACCGCCCAGTGGTCATTCAGGCCGATAAAGACATAGATGCCGGACGCCTTATCGCGTTGATAGATGCCTGCAAATTGGCGACATCGGCCAGCGTCAGTGTGGCAACGACTTTGGAGTAGAAGATGGCTTATTTTTCTCAGCGGATATCGTTTCCCCGGCCCTTACTTAAACTCATGTTGGTATTGCTGATGCTGCTCTTGCTGGGCACCATAATGCAAGTCAGAAAGCACGCGTCCTCGGCGCCGGAACAACTCTTGGTGAGAGAGGTGGTGGTGGCCAAGTTGACACCACCACCCGCACCGCCGCAAGCGCAGCATCAAGATGCCTCCAACCAACACCCCAAGTTGCTGTTGAGTGACTCGGCCGCCGAAGTCAGTTTAATGGTCACCCCTATGGAGGTGGCATTGCCAACACTCAGTGGCCCGGTAGCACCTGAGCCCAGTGCGCTGGCGCTGCCAAGTTTCAGTCTGTCTCAGCAGGAGACAGTTGCCGAAAGCATAGAAACCTTTGCCTTGGAACAGTTGGATCAGGTGCCAAGATTACTCAGCCGAATTTCCGCCAAAGTCCCACAGTCACTGGCGGCAAAAGGGGTGCATGAATTGCAACTGACCTTGCATGTGGTCATTCACGAAAACGGGAGTGCTGAGTTCAAGGGACTGGAGTCTCAGCCTTTGGCAGAGTTGCTTCAAGTCGCGCAACAAATTGCTCATCAAGCCAGATTCACGGCTCCGATGCGCGGCGGCGTAAAAGTTAAGGCCGAGTTCTATTGGCCGGTAAGGATTAAAGCATGAGATATTTTGCCTTGAGGGGAGCCAATGGTGGGCGCTGGTTAGTGTTGCCTGTGTTGCTGGTGTTGTCCCTTTATCGTTTTGCTTCAGCAAATGAGTTAGTAGATTTACCCTCAGTGCCGCAGTTTATGATGAGTCCCATAGGGCAATATGAACCTGGGATCGATCTGGAAGAGCGGCAGGTGCTGCGTCAAGTCAGTAAATTGGTTGAAGCCGACAAGTTTACCGAGGCCAGGGTTGAACTCAAGTTGGCCTTGAGCCGTTCCGGAGACGCCGCCCTTTGGTACACCTTGGCCGGGATTGAGCAGCAGCTGGGGGATTTGAAGGCTGCCGCCCAGGCGTTGGAGAGCGCCCTGCAACTCTTGCCCGATTTCACCCGTGCCCAGGTTCAGTTAGCCGGGATCTTAACCTTGCAGAAGCGTTATGTTGAGGCTCGCCCCTGGTTGCAAAAAGCCCTGGCCCGGCAGGCCAGTGCGCCCTTGTATGGCATGTTGGGATACGGCTATTTACTGGAGGCTGAATATCTCCCCGCTAGGGCGGCTTATCAGCAAGCCCTGTTGTTGGATGCCGACAATCGGGAGTATCAAAAAGCGCTGTTGCAACTGTCATTGGCCATGGATGACTTAGCAGGGGCAGAGCAAGCTTTGAATTTATTGATTAAGTCAGACCCCTCCCAGAGCAAAAAAGAGGCGGAACTCTATCTGCTCAGGGCTAATCTGGCACTAAGGCAGGGGCATGATATTAAGGCCATCAATAGTTTGACCTTGGCGAAGTCCTTATCTGATAACCATAAGCAACGCCGAGCCATTGATTGGCAATTGTCGCAGCTTTATCTGAAAAATGGCTTGCATGAAAATGCCTTACCGGCGCTTTATGCCGTGGTTAATGCCGGGACCTTGCCCCCTTGGTCCGAGTTGATAGTGACCCTGAATTATCTGTTACAACAGCAGCAACACCAGGCGGTGAGTGAGCTGGCCGCCAAACTGATGCAACAGAAAAATCTGCCTCAGGTGCAACAGAGTCAGCTGTATGTCTTGATGGGCAAGGGGATGGTATCGGAAGGAAAAAGTGTATCTGCGGTTAAAAAGTTTACTCAGGCGTTGTCTTTGGATGCCCTGAATGGGGACGCCTTGATTGAATTGGCGCTGCTCAAGCAAGAGGCGCAGCCGCAAACTGCGGAGCAACTGCTGCAGCGGGCGGCCGATATCCCCGAAACTCAGATCAGGGCGTTGACTCTACTCGCTCAGCTGTTGGTTGAACAACAGCGTTACGACAGAGCCTTGCTGGCATTGAAACAGGTGTCGCATCTGGCGCCGGATACCCCAGGGCTTAAGCAAAATCTGCAAGTCGTGACCAATTTAACGCGTTTGAGCCGCTAAGCGGTTTCGAGAGGGGCCGAGCTATCTCTTCGGGGGCTGCCCTGCTCGGTATCTTGGGTTAGACAGCATTATTGATAACCGCTGACTTGAAGGCTGGTGTTTAGCCTTTAATCTCACTGTCAGTGGACGAGCCCCTGACATAGAACGTAATATAGCGCCTGTATTAGGTTTTAACTCAATCGGTTCCCGTTAATATGCTGCTGATGATCGACAACTATGATTCCTTTACCTTCAATCTGGTGCAGTATTTTCAGCAGTTGGGGCAGCAGCCTGTTATCAAGCGTAACGATGAGATTGGCCTCGATGAGATCCGTGAGTTGGCACCGGATTATCTGGTGATCTCTCCCGGGCCCTGTAGCCCGGATCAGGCGGGGATCTCGCTGGCCGCCATCGAACATTTTGCCGGTGAGTTGCCTATTCTGGGTGTCTGTCTTGGACACCAATCGCTGGCTCAGGTGTTCGGTGCCAAGGTGGTTCGGGCCAAGCGGGTGATGCACGGTAAGACATCGGCAATCAGTCACCATGGCCACGGGCTGTTTCAAGGCCTGGCCAACCCCTTGACTGTGACTCGTTATCACTCGCTGTTGATTGACAGCGTGCCCCAAGGTTTTACTCTGGATGCCTGGTATGACGACCCGCTACACGGGCGGGAAATCATGGCCATCAGCCATGCCGAGAAACGCCTCTACGGTGTGCAGTTTCATCCCGAATCTATTCTGACCCAGCAAGGGCTGGAATTGCTGAATAATTTTCTGCGTCTGGCGTAGCAGAGCCTCGAGTTTAAAGGGGGGTATCCGCCCGAAGGATGCTCTGTGACTTACCCCCCCCCCCTCTCCTTAACAAGCCTTTACAAGTTTTCAGCTTTTGCCGAACAACATCCCCTGACAAATATGGTATAACAGGCCGCAATCGCTTGTTTTCTATCATATGCCGCTTCCCGGCGGCCAAGATAACTATAAATAAAGGAAGGATGATGAAAAGCCTGATGCGTCATGCCGGTCTGAGTGTTTTGACTCTGGCCGTTCTCAGCGGCTGCGCCGCCACCGAGCCGCAACTCACCACCCAAGAGATCACCAACCCCAGCCAAACAGTACCCTTGGCAGCGCCTCCTGTGGCCGATAAGCCGTTAACTCTGAATCAAATTATGGCGGATCCCGATTGGATGGGACTCGCCCCCAAGGGTGCCTACTGGAGCGATGACAGCAGCGCTGTGCTGTTTGCCCGCCAGCAGAGTGCATCTGCGCTGCGCAGTTACTATCGTCAGGGAGTGACAGACAAACAGGCGCAGGAACTGGCGTTGTCTGAACTGCATACCGTCTCACAACGAGACGGCGTTCTGAGCCCAGATAAACGCCGCAAGGCTTATATCTATCAGGGCAACCTGTTTGTAAAGGACTTGGGCAGCGGTGAGATTACTCAGTTGACCCGGCAAAATACCAAGATTGAAGGACTGCGCTTTTTAGCGAATGGTGATCTTGCCTATTGGCAGGCGGGGCAGGTATTCAGATTGCATGCAGGCTCGGGCCTTGTGGAACAGCTCGCGGATATCAAGATGGCCAAAGAGCCGGTGCAGACCCAAGAGCCGGAAACTTATCTCGCCAAAGAGCAACATAAACTGATCCGCTATGTGGCCAAGCAGCAGGAAAACGCCAAGTCTCGGGAGACATATCAGCAGCAGCTACAGAGTGAAGATCCGACCCTGACGGCCAAGCCTTGGTATCTGGGTGAGAGTGAGCAACTGGTGGAACTGAGCCTGTCGCCGGACGGTCGCTATCTGTTGTTGGCTTTGCAGGATAAGAGTTATAACTGGCGTGGCGAGCATGACATCATGCCCAACTATCTTGGCAAAGATGGCTATGTCGATCCCGTGCCGGTGCGAGCCAGAGTGGCTGAAGACAAGGCACCGGGGCAGCGTTTGGTGTTGCTGGATTTGCAGCAGCGGAGTCAGAAAGAGATAACCATCGAAGGCTTGAGCGGCTACGACCAGGATGTGTTGGCCGAGGTTAAGGCCGAAAACGCCAAGGCGAAAGGCGAGCGCTATGAAAGCAAAAAAGCCCCGCGCAAGATCCAACTGATGCAGGATTGGGGCTGGCGCCAGAGCGCTATTCAATGGCAAGAGTCGGGCGAGCGAGTGGCCGTAATGCTGGAAGCCGTGGACAACAAAGACCGTTGGCTGGCCCGGGTCGATCTGGCCAAGGGCAAGCTAATCACTGAGCACAGGCTGCATGATGATGCCTGGGTAAACTATGACTACAATCAGTACGGTTGGCTACCCGGCAGCGACACCCTGTACTATCTGTCGGAAGAGAGCGGTTATTCGCAGCTGTATCTCAAGCCGCTCGGCGGCAAGGCGCGGGCTTTGACCTCGGGCAAGTTCGTGGTCAGTGACTTAACCCTGAGCCCGGATAACCGTTATATTTACTACAAGGCCAACAAGGATCACCCCGGCAAGTACAATGTCTATCGGGTTGAGATCAGTAGCGGCAAAGATGAACAGTTGACTCAGTGGAACGGTGTGCTCGACTACAGCTTGAGCCCGGATGGTCGTTCGCTGCTGTTGACTGCCTCCAGCCTGACCCGGCCGGATGAGCTCTATATTCAAGCCATAGGCGGTGAGTTGACTCAACTGACCCATTACACCAGTGATAGCTTCAAGAGTTATCCTTGGCAGGCGCCGGAGGTGGTTGCCGTGCCCTCCAGCCATGGCGCCGGTGAAGTCTATGCCAGGGTGTATCTGCCGGCTGGTTTCGACAAAGATCGCGCCGAGTCATATCCGGCAGTGATCTTCAATCATGGTGCCGGTTATCTGCAGAATGCCCATTATGGGTTTTCCGGTTATTTCCGTGAGTTCATGTTCCATAACCTGCTGGCACAGCAGGGATATGTGGTGATGGACATGGATTATCGCGGCTCCAAAGGCTATGGCCGCGACTGGCGCACCGCTATCTACCGCAACATGGGGCATCCGGAAGTGGAAGACTTGGCCGATGGCGTCAAGTGGATGAGCCAACATGCCAATGTTGATGCCAAGCGGGTGGGCACCTATGGCGGTTCTTACGGCGGCTTTTTGACCTTTATGGCACTGTTTACTCAACCCGAGTTGTTCCAGGTCGGTGCCGCGCTGCGGCCGGTGACCGACTGGGCTCACTATAATGCGCCTTATACCTCGAACATACTCAACACCCCAGAGGTGGACCACATCGCCTATGAACGCAGCTCGCCCATCTACCATGCCGAGGGTTTGCAAAAGCCGCTGCTGATCATGAGCGGAGTCATGGACGACAACGTCTTCTTCCAGGACAGTGTCCGCCTAGTGCAGCGACTGATAGAGCTGGAAAAGCCGATGTTTGAGACGGCTATCTATCCGGTGGAACCCCATGGCTTCAGACAGCCATCGAGCTGGCTGGACGAGTATCGCCGCATCTATAAGTTGTTTGAACAAGAGTTGAAATAATCACTTTACAGGCCTCATTCGAGGCCTGTTTCTTTTTGCTATCAAGATATTGCTGATAAAGCCGCTACATATATAACAATAAAGGGGCTAACATAAAAACACAGGGCCCGGACACGGGCGTGGCAGGAAGGGACTGATTTGGCCTTGTCGGTAGCGGGTGGCGTTAAACCCGGTAGTGTAATAGAGATAGAGCAGCGCCTGTATCAACAACTGATACTGGGTAAGCAGCGCATTGACAGCGGTGGCGATGAGCTTGAACCTGAGCTGGAGGCGGTGGCCTTCAAGCTTGAGGTTGAACGTGAGGCGACTCTGGAGCGGCTCGCCAGGCAGCAACAAGCCAAGGCGCTCTATCAGAAGGTATCGGCTCAGTTAATCGAGACTCTGGCGGCAGAGCTCGGCAACCGTCTTGCCTCCATCGAAGAGGTGACACGCTTATCAGGCATCACAGACAAACAGATCTTGCTGCTGGAGCTATTGCAGCATCCAAGGCTGGATCTGGCACGTCTTCGCCCGGTCGTTGCCGAGCAGAGTTGGCTGGTGAGAGACTTGAGCTCTCTGGTCAACAGTCCCTCATTCAGGGCTCGCAGGCCGCAGAATCTGGATGTACAGCTGACAGATCTCAAGTTGGTACTCAGCTATATCGGGGTTGAAAATCTGCGCATTTTAGTCCCTTACTACACCTGTCGTCATTGGCTGCCCACTGGTCATGCCAGTCTGCTTTGGACGGTACGTAAGCTATGGCGTTTCTCGCAGGTGCAGGGCATTGCTGCCAGAACCCTGGCCAAGTTACATGACTTGGATGCCCCTATGCTGTATGCGGTTTCCCTGATGCAACAACTGGGGATCTCTGTGCTGCTCTCCATGAGCGCCAAGCTGTTTGAGCAGTTGCGTGGCTCCTGGCTCAGAGAGGCGAGTCGAGACAGGGATAAGGCACTCTATGATGCCATTGCCCTGTGTGATTTCCCCGCGGCCCTGGTCTATTCCTTGATCAAACAACATGCCGGAGCGCTCAATTGGCAACTGCCGACCCAGCTTGGGTTTGCGGATGCCGCCATGGTGACCCTCCTTAAAGAGCGGGATACGGCACTGAGTTTTAATCAACTCTCATCCCATGCGGCTGTGCTAGCCAAAGCCGATTGTTTTGCCAAGTGTTTTTTACTGGAAGAGATGCGGCAACTGGAATTCAGGGACAGGCGGATCATGATGGCGTATCATGAGCTCACTGAACAGGAACTCATTCGTCTCAAAGGCCAGAATTACCGCAAACCCGAACTGCTTTAAGCGCTTGCGGCGCCTGTAGGCCTTTCATGGAGGAGCTATGCCCAGTTGGCAAGCCTCGGTATTGAACCGGTTGTTAACTTATGTGGCGCGGCCATCGGTCAGTCGCGGCAGTGCCAAAGTCCCACTCAGTGTTATTCGTCAGCGTTTGCTGGAGATGGATCGTCGCTTGCTGGGCTGGCCGCCGGAACTCAAGGTCGAACACTGGCCGTTGAGCCACTCGCCGCTCATCCATTACCAGCTGCCGCAACCCAGAGAAGTCAGCCTCTTTTATATCCGCGGCGGCGGCTTCTGTTTTAAGACCCCCCATGCCCATGCCCGTTTTCTGGCCGATATCATGCAGCGCAGTCTGGCAGATTGTTACGTGCCCGATTATCGTCTGGCACCTGAGCACCCATTTCCGGCGGCCTGTGATGATGTGCTGGAAGCTTATCGGATGACGCTTGAGCATTGTGACCCGGACAAACTGGTGCTGATGGGGGACTCGGCCGGAGGCAACCTGGCCTTGAGCCTGTTGTTACAGCTGAAACAGCTTGAGTTACCGTTGCCGAGAGCCTGCGTGTTGCTGTCTCCGGCCTTGGATCTCGGTATTACAGGCGATACCGAGCGCATTTTGGCAGCTGACGACCCCTTGTTTACCGTTGAATCCCTGCTCAGACTCAGGGGGGCCTATCTCGCCGGTAGCAACCCCATGTCTGAGCGAGTCTCGCCGCTTTATGGCTGTTTTAAGGACTTGCCGCCCATCTTGCTGCTGGCCGGTACCCGTGAGTTGTTGCTGCAGGATGCCGAGCGCCTGCAACAGGCGGTATTGCGCGACGGCGGTCACATAGAAGCCGGTTTTTACCTCCATATGCCCCATGTCTTTCCACTATTTGAACTGCTGCCCGAGGCCACTGAGGCCAGGGGGCAAATCGCTGCTTTTATACGCAATAATCTGCTGTTATGATGCGTTGCTAACTATGCATTTTTTATGAATAGTTAGTGGTTTGGGCGTCAGTTAAGACTTTTTGTGACTATTTATGCCGTTAAATGGCAGTTATTTGCCTGCTTAATTCTCAAACTCAGATCTTTATGCATTTACAGGTTAATAACTTGGCCATGATTATTGATAAAACTGGTGTTTTGATCACAATTTCGCTAATAATGACACCTAAGCAACACAAGTGGGTGCAGTTTTGCTCACAAAAAATAAAGATTAACTGCTTAAATTGGTGGCCGTCAGAGCCGCCGATAACACAAAGGATGAGAAGGAATGAGTGTAAACATGAATTTGACACGTGCCCAGTTTGATGAAGTCATGGTGCCTAATTATGCACCATCACCCGTTATTCCGGTGCGTGGCGATGGCAGTCGTGTTTGGGATCAGGAAGGCAAAGAGTATGTCGACTTTGCCGGTGGTATTGCGGTGAATTGTTTAGGCCATTGTCATCCGGTTGCCGTTGAGGCGCTTAAGGCGCAGGCTGAAAAACTCTGGCACTTGTCCAATGTGATGACCAACGAGCCGGCACTGGCATTGGCGACCAAGTTGGTTAACGCCACTTTTGCCGACAAGGTCTATTTCGCCAACTCAGGCGCCGAAGCCAATGAGGCGGCGCTGAAACTGGCCCGCCGCTACGCTCTGGATAATTTCGGCGCCGAAAAAGATCAGATTATCGCCTTCGACAAGGCTTTCCACGGCAGAACCTTCTTTACCGTCAGTGTCGGTGGCCAGGCCGCCTACTCAGATGGTTTTGGCCCCAAGCCGCAGGGGATCACACACCTGCCATTCAACGATGTTGCCGCATTGGAAGCCGCGGTGTCAGACAAGACCTGCGCCATCATGCTGGAGCCGCTGCAGGGTGAGGGCGGTATCATAAATGCCACTCCAGAATTTTTGGCCAAGGTGCGTGAACTGGCCGACAAGTACAATGCGTTGGTGGTGTTCGATGAGGTGCAAACCGGTGTTGGCCGTACCGGTGAACTGTATGCCTACATGGGCACAGATATAGTGCCGGACATTCTCACCACGGCCAAGGCCCTGGGCGGCGGTTTCCCCATCGCGGCCATGCTGACCACTGACAAGATTGCCGCTCATCTTAAAGTGGGCACTCATGGTTCCACCTATGGCGGTAACCCTCTGGCCTGCGCCGTCAGCAACGCGGTATTTGATGTAGTCAATACCCCTGAAGTGTTGCAGGGCGTTAAGCGTCGTGAGCAACTGCTGCGTGATGGCCTGGAAAAAATCAATGCCAAGTACCAGGTGTTTTCCGAGGTGCGCGGCAAGGGATTGTTGCTCGGCGCCGTGTTGAATGAACAGTATCAGGGACGCAGCCGTGAGTTTCTGTTGGCCTCGGTCGACAATGGCCTGATGACACTGATGGCCGGTGCCAACGTGGTTCGTTTTACTCCTTCTTTGATCATCCCTGAAAGTGATATTGCCGAGGGTCTGGCACGCTTTGAAAAAGCGGTCGCCAAGGTGGTTGCCGCCTGATCCCCGTGGGCCTGGGCCCACTTAGCGCAATAGACTCACAGCTGCTGTTCTGACGGGCCATTCCCGACGGAGCAGCAACTGTGGATGAGTGGAGATTTAACCATGTTAATCATACGGCCTATCCGAGCCTCAGATTTTCCGGCGCTGCGCTGTATCGCCGAAGAATCGGGTCATGGATTCACCTCGCTGCCGGTCAATGATGAGCTGCTGACCCGCAAGATCGCCCGTTCGGAAACCTCTTTCGCCAAGGCGGTGGAAACGCCTTTTGATGAAGGTTACCTCATGGTGCTGGAAGACACAGAGACCCAAGAGGTTGTGGGCACCTGTGGTCTGGAAGCCGCGGTGGGAATGGAAGATGCTTTCTATCATTACCGTTTGGGCACAGAGGTTTATCATTCGTCGCAGATAGAAGTACGTAACGAGGTTGAAACCCTCAGCCTGTGTCATGACTACACAGGTGCCGCCGAGCTCTGCACCCTGTTTCTGAGAGACTCCTACCGCAAGGGCAACAATGGCCGCATGCTGTCACGCAGCCGCTTTCTGTTTTTGGCCCAGCACGCCAATCGGTTCGGTGAAACTGTTATTGCCGAGATGCGCGGGGTCAGCGATGAAAACGGTAATTCCCCTTTCTATGGCTGGCTGCAGCAAAACTTCCTCGGCATAGACTTTATTCAGGCCGATTACCTCTCAGGTCTGGGACAGAAGGCCTTTATGGCCGAGATGATGCCCCGCAGCCCTGTCTATGTTTGCCTGTTGCCCGAAGCGGCGCAGAAGGTTATCGGTGAAGTGCACACCAATACACGCCCGGCCTTGAGCTTGTTACAGGCGGAAGGTTTCCGCTGGCGCAACTATGTGGATATTTTTGATGGTGGCCCCACGGTTGAATGCAACCTGGCGGACATTCGCTCCGTGCGCGAGAGTCGCTTACTGACGGTGCGTATCGGTGATATGCCTCAATCAAAGGACAGCTTTATTCTCTCCAACACCCATTTGGCAGACTACCGTGCCGGTTCGGCCAAGCTGGCGCTGACAGACGACAGTGAAGAAGTGATCCTGTCGAGCGAGTTGGCCGCCGCACTCTTGGTGGCAGACGGGCAATCGGTCAGGGTATTGGCAATATAGGAACAGCATAATGACACAATTTATCAAGGGCCAATGGCTCGCTGGCGAAGGCCAGGCAATGAGTTCAAGCAACCCGGCCAACGGTGAAACCCTGTGGCAGGGTAATGCCGCTACTCCGGCTCAAGTAGAAGCTGCCGTTGCAGCCGCCAGAGAGGCACAGTTTGACTGGTTTATGCTCGGTTTTGACGGCCGCCTGCAGGTGATAGAGGCTTATCGCGATCAGCTGGAAGCCCATAAGGCGGAAATCGCCGACACCATAGCGCAGGAAACCGGTAAGCCATTGTGGGAAACGGCCACCGAGGCGGGTGCCATGATAGGCAAAATCGGTCTGTCTGTTGCGGCTTATCACAAGCGTACCGGCGAAACTGAAAATGAACTGCCTGCCGGGCGGGCCGTGCTGAGACATAAGCCCCACGGCGTGGTGGCGGTCTTTGGGCCTTATAACTTCCCAGGCCATCTGCCCAACGGCCATATAGTACCGGCTTTGCTGGCGGGCAACACCGTGGTATTCAAGCCATCGGAACTGACGCCAAAAGTGGCAGAGCTGATGCTCAAGCTGTGGGAGAAAGCCGGTCTGCCAGCCGGGGTTATCAATCTGGTGCAGGGCGAAGTGGAAACCGGCAAGGCGCTGGCTTCACATCCTCAGCTTGATGGTCTGTTCTTTACCGGCAGCTCCCGCACCGGCCACTTGCTGCATCAGCAGTACGCCGGTCATCCGGGCAAGATCCTTGCCCTGGAAATGGGTGGTAACAATCCGCTCATCGTTAAAGGGATCAGTGATATCAAGGCGGCCGTGCACGAAATTATTCAATCTGCCTATATCTCCAGTGGCCAGCGTTGTACCTGTGCCCGCCGTCTCTACATAGAGAAAGGTGAGCAGGGCGATGCTTTGATTGCCGCCCTGGTTGCAGCGGTCAAAGCGATAGCTGTCGGCCCCTGGAATGCCGAACCACAGCCCTTTATGGGCTCGATGATCTCTGAAGCAGCAGCCAAGGGCATGGTCGCGGCGCAGCGTAATCTGCAGAATCTCGGCGGGGTTTCGCTGGTGGAACTGACCCATATTGAGAGCGGTACCGGCCTGGTGTCACCTGGGCTGATTGATGTTACCGAGGTGATTGAACTGCCCGATGAAGAGTATTTTGGGCCCTTGCTGCAACTGGTGCGCTACAGCAGCTTTGATCAGGCGATTTCGCTGGCCAATGATACCCGTTATGGCCTTTCTGCCGGGCTGCTGGCCGATAGCCGTGAAGACTATGACTATTTCCTGGCACGGATTCGTGCCGGCATAGTGAACTGGAACAAGCAGATCACCGGAGCCTCTGGTGCGGCGCCATTCGGCGGCGTCGGGGCATCGGGTAACCACAGAGCCAGCGCCTTCTATGCGGCCGACTATTGTGCCTATCCCGTGGCTTCCATGGAGGCCGATGGTTTGAGTTTGCCACAGGCATTGAGTCCGGGACTTAGCCTCTGACAGTGAAGGGAAGCGCTGTGGCGCTTCCCTTTTTTGAACATACCATTTGCCTTTGGGCAAACTGCATTACACAGGGAATAACCATGCATACAGATATCAATGCGCTGTTCAATGCCATGTGGCAGGACTATATCAAGATGACGCCATCGGCGGCCAAAGTGCACCAGCTGTTGGGGCAAGGCAAGGCGATTATTAACGACCATATCGCCTTGCGTACATTCAATCTGCCCAAGGTGGGCTTGGATGTGCTGGCAGCCCATTTCGAAGCGCTGGGCTATGTGGCTTGCGGTGATTATCGCTTTGAGCAGAAAAAGCTGGTGGCAAAGCACTTTGAGCATCCGGACCCGACTCAGCCCAAGGTCTTTATTTCTGAGCTGCTGGTGGAAGAGTTCAGCCCTGAGCTGCAACAGCGGGTTGCCGACTTGGTTGAGCAGATCCCAACCCAGGCTTTGACCGCAGATAACTTTACTTATTCAGGCAGACACTGGCAGCTTGACTATGATACCTACCAAGCCCTGCTCGCCGAGAGTGAGTATGCTGCCTGGGTTGCCGCCTTTGGTTATCGTGCCAACCACTTTACCGTGTCTGTGAATCATCTGGCCGAGTTCAGCACCCTGACCGCCGTGAATATCGCGCTCAAGGAGGCTGGTTTTACCCTCAACAGTGTTGGCGGTGAGATCAAAGGTTCGGCCGAAGTCTTGCTGGAACAGTCTTCCACCATGGCCGACAGAATCCCCGTCGCCTTCGATGACAAGACGGTAGAGATCCCCAGTTGTTTCTATGAATTTGCCCTGCGTTATCCCAAAGCCGATGGTGAACTCTATACCGGCTTCGTTGCGGCCTCGGCAGATAAGATTTTTGAGAGCACTAATGCCAGAGCTTAGTCGCAGGGAATTCAACGCTAACACTGTTTTGTTATTGATAAATATGGTTGTAGTTAAGCCCTCTCGATAAAGAGGGCTTTTTTGTATTTAAATAAATCATTCTGATTAACTGTGTGTTTTATGTTGTTCTATTAATGTTTTCGCCATGTTTGGTTTGAGTATTCTTTCCTTCGGGTTAATTTATATTTTTGATGTTTTTTATGACCTATATCCTGTTTTTAATCTATTTAGAATAGTGATTGGGTATTGGTGTTGATCACTGTGTTTTTCGCGCTTATGCTTATTTACATAAGTAACAATATGTATTGAGAGCATTCGAGCTAATATCGAGACGCTATTCCGTTTGGGGCGGCGGAAAATCACATGAATAATAGAAATAAGTCATATAGGAAAATTCAGTGTCTGGTCAGGTTGGCCATGCCTTTTCTATTATTTTTGGCTTTTTCTAATACAGCGATGTCGAATAAGTTTGAGGAAGTTAATACTCTCATTTCAATCGCCAATCATGAGGGTTCATCGGTACATAAATTGGCGATGTACACTCTGTCTCTCCCCTGTATTTTGGCTGTTAAGTTGGCAGATAATGCTGTTTTAGTTGAGCTTTTTAAGTCGATAGCCGTAAGTTGGTTTTTTGTTTTTTTCTGCGGACCACGAATCCCTAATCAGGGAGTCTCTCAACCTTCTTCCGATTGGATTCCCTATTGGACGCAACTGCTTCTTGAATGGGTTAAACCAATTCAAGGAAGCACCTCTTAGACTGGAAGTTTTCCAGGTTAATTCGTTTTAAATAAATTAAGGCTTTTAAATATGAGATCCGGTAAATATCACCGCGATCTGGCCTTGTCACGCATAATAAAAAGTAAAAAAGCAAAGACAACATTACCTTTGCTGGGCTTTCTATTGTTTGCTGGACAAGCTCAGGCGGTTAACGAGTTTGAAATCAAACAGGAAGAATTTGGCGAATGGACTGCCTATTTCAACGCATCTTATACCCGCAATGTCTACAGTGAATCGGCCTTCGATGCCTACCGGGCTTATAGTCTGGATGCCAGGGTCGATTACAACAGCGATTGGGGCAGTGTGCTACTGACCTTTGGCGGTGAAAAAGAGACGCTGCACGGTAAGGAGTCAAGCTTTTTTGATCCCTTACTCGAGTATCGGACGCCGCTGTATTCCCTGACCGACACCCTGTCGCTCAAGGGCAGTGTCGGGGTTTATCTACCTGCGGGGCATTACACCAAGCTGGATAGATTGGAGTATGCCCCCAGGATTGCTGCCTATCTCTTCTATCGCCCTGAAGGTGATTTCAGCTTTTATCTATCTCCCAGATATAGATACAACGCCTACAAGTATAAGACTGCGGGTGAGCGGGTGCTGATTGAACATCAGGTCGATCTGGTGGCCGATGCCTACTGGCAGTTTGCCAGCCAATGGTATCTGGATATCAGTGGTCGCTATCGGATGTCGAAAAATTATCGTGGTCGTCGTATGGATGACCAATTCACGTTTGCCCAGGAACTGGGATGGATGCCTGCCGAGAGTTGGACATTGGCCATAGGTCATAACAACAGCGGCAGTTTTTATCACCCGGAATTGGGGCCTTCGGAAGGGTTTGAAGTGTATGACAAACGCAGTTCAACCTTCTATTTATCAGTAACAAAATACCTATAAACTCAATTTATTCAGAGGATTAAATGAAGAAGTCAAGTCTGAGTCTGGCCATAGCTGCCAGTCTGGCACTCGCAGGATGTGGGGCAGGAGAAGAACCATATAAGGAATTGCCCAAAGATGAGAAGCAGATCAGCAGCGACTCGATAGAGAAGGCGGGTGAGCGCCAGTACCTCTATATTCGTAGCGTTGGTAAAGCGCCACGTTATGCCGGATCAATAAGAGGCTTCAGTCAGGGAGACCCTAAGCTGGTGACCCTGCATAAGACAGAGAATGGTATTCAGGTTCGTCAATTAGACCGTGACGCCATTGGCCTAGGTCATGATAGCCGTTATCAGGAAGGCATCAACCAGGCGCCAGTGCTGACCATTCCCGGTGAATACATCGACTTCAGATGTACCGAAGACAAGTGGCGTGAATGTATCAACGTCGAGCAGGTTAACACGGATGCCAACCTGACCTGGCAGGACAAGCGTTACTTTGTCCCCGACTTTGCCGACACCAAGATTGCCGAATTGGGGATCAACGATATCTTTATGTTTGGTGAGTGTGTCACTGAAACTGAAGATCCCAAATTGGTCAATACAGGTGCTTACAAAGGCTATGAAATGGATCTGGATAAAGGGGTGATCAACTTCGAGATTGAACACACCTATCAGGTTTCTGGCCAGTGTTTTAATAAGTTCCACGGCGGTAATCTGGACAATCTGTCATTCACCACCACTGAGTTTATCTCTATCGTGGCGCTGGATCAGTTGGCCAGCAAAGATTATCAACCCATCCCTTACAGTGAGCAGGAAAAAGGTACCTTTGGATTCTTTAACTCCAGCCACAGCTATCGGGATAGGACCGACTCCGAAGGGGTGGATGGCTATGTTCGTACTTACTTGAACCGCTTCAACCCGGCCAAGGGAGAGTTGGTATATTACCTGTCCAACAACTTCTATGAGCCCAAGAACAAGCCGTTCCTGGATGCGGCTATCGAGTCTGTGACCGCGATGAATATCGCCAACAGCCGTTATCACACCGGCTTGCCACAGATTAAGCTGGAAAAAGCGGGCGATAAGCGCCACGGCGATCTGCGTTATAACCATATCACTCTGTTTGATGAACCATTGGACAATGGTCTGGCCGGTTACGGCCCTTCAGCCGCCAACCCACTGACAGGGGAGATTGTCAGCGCCAGGGTTAACCAGTACAGCTCCAACCTCAAGCAAGGTGCGGTACGTTACTATCGGCAACTGATGTTGGACTATAACCGTGGCAAGCTGGATGCGGCTTCGGTTGAAACCCTGACCGGCGTGCCTTATCAGCAAGCCGTAGTTAAGCCAGCGGCTTCCACCACATTGCAAGCTGTGCCTGCCGCGCTGGACAAGCCCGCCGATGTGATGATGGCCGCCGCTCCTACTGCACTGCCATTAATGCCTGATGAACAGCAGTTTAACGCCTTGGCCGATTTTGATGAGGCCAATCGCGACTATTGGTCCGAGCATACTTTGATGCATGTCGATACTGTGTTTGCCACAGGTGGTCAACAAAGAATGCTGCCCTCCGGCGTCAAGGGCCACAAGATTGATTGGCAGAATCCCGAGCTGTGGGTCAATGGTGATGTTGGTGGTAAGCTGCAGGCATTCGAGAAGCTGAGTCTGGATCTGCAGGATAGTCTGAGCACGGCGCTGGCCGCCCAGGCCTTTGCCGGTACCTTGACCCACGAAATGGGTCATAACTTTGGTTTGAGACACAACTTTGCCGGTAGTCGTGATGATGCCAATACCTTTAAACAGACAGAGTTGGAAGGATTGAACCAGGCCTTTGCCAGTGCCGGTTATCCGGAATTGAAGGTGAACGCCGAGTTTTCCAGTCAGATGGACTACAACGTCAACCGTTTTGCCACGACATTTGAACCCTATGACCTGGCGGCACTACGTTTCGGTTATGCTCGTGAAGTCGAGGCTAAAGACGGTGATTTTGTCTCCCTCAAAGAGGAAGATGCCAAGCGTCGTGAGGAGCTGAAAAAAGGCATACTTCAAGGGGAGACCCGCTACGGTGCGCTCTATAATATCGAGCAGAACCATGAGTTGCGTAGTTATGCTTTCTGTACCGATGAACATGTGTCGCTCAACAGTAACTGTAACCGTAGTGATGCCGGTAAGAACCTGGATGATATCGCTCAGTTCTATATCGACAGATACCATGACAGCTATGAAACCAGTAACCTGAGACATAACCGTCAGTCACTGTATGAAGACAGCAGTCTGAGTTACACCATTGCCCGTAAGCGTCAGTTTGACGAGATCCGCCAATTTATTGAAGATGTCAGTTTCCTCGAGGACATTTTCAATTTACCGGAAAACTTCTTTGCCAACGATTGTCAGGCCAAAGCTGCAGCCGGTCAGGATGCCTGGTATTGTGCCAATCAGCGGGCGATGAATAAGGCCGCTGACCTGTTCCTGCATCTTGCCGGTGAAAACGACGCCGTACTGGATGTTACCTTCCGTACTGCAGATGGTAAGGCTGTGTCCAAGCAGCAATTTAACTTCGCGAACTTGTTACAGCAGTATCGCTTCAAGAGTGCGGACATGACTGCTAAGTTTGCTCCGGGCGAAGTGATCAGCCAGTTTGCCGACTCTCCAGAGACGCTGAAGGAACTGCTGATTAATGCCAGTATCAAAGCGGAATACCGCGATCTGGTGACTGCCGATGTTACCTTCGCCGGCCGTTTGCTGAACGGGATCAAGGCTCCGGAAGGCTCGCCTAACCATCCTTATGTCAACGAGCGGGATGTGCTCGGAGTATGGCCTGACAAGCTGTTGGCAGTGCGTGCCTTGGTGAGCCGAACTACCCCGAGATCGACTTCCAGCCGTGGTCATAAGGCGCTGGTGGATCTGCCACAAACCGGCAAGTTGTTCAAAGAGATGCTGTGTCGTATGGCGCTGGGTAATGGCCCGGATCTGGTCAGCAATGGCAAGCCTTTGTTTGCCGATGCCTGTAACAGCAGCCCGGAACTGGCCAAGTATCTGCCTTATTACAGCGACTTTGCCAGCCAGAGCATAGAGCCTCTGCCTAACTATGACCGCACTGTATCACGCTTCTTCGGCTTTGATACCGTCAATGGTCAACCCAAGGGTAAGAGCAACCTGCTGCAGATGGTGCTGAGACAAGTAGTGTTGGCTTCGGTCGACAGCGACTATCAGGGCGAGCAAAAGGCCAGGGTATGGCGTGAATACGTTGGTATCCATCAGGCTGCTCCCGGACTGGATATTCAGGCCCAAATACCTCTGAACGGTAAAATCTATGCTGCCACAGCCGAGAACAAGTTGGCGCTGGCATTGATTGCCCGTATCAAGGAAGTGGAGCAGTTTGTCGCAGCCGCGGCTGTCAATGGTGAAACTGTTCGTGAGAGATTGAACCAGCAGTTAACCCGTGACCGCCTGGCATTAAGCTATCTGCCAGTGCTGGATTAAGTGACAGCATAAAACCAAAGAACCCAGCCTTGGCTGGGTTCTTTTTTGTGGGTAGATGACCGCCGAGCCCGGGCGTATAAATGCCCCTTGGTGGTTTCCTACGCTTTCAGGCCTTAAAGGTCAGTGAAACCTTGAGTCCCCCGAGTGCCGGGCTCTTACCGAAGTCGATATCCAACTGATACTGCTCGGCGATATCCTTGACTATTGACAGCCCCAGCCCATGACCATTGATCTCTTCATCGAGTCGATTGCCGCGGCGGGTGAGGGTTTGCATGTTTTCCTCTGCCACCCCAGGGCCATCATCTTCGACGCTGACATATACCTGCCCCTGATGTTGCCACACTCTCACCAATACCTGGCTTGAGGCCCACTTATAGGCGTTATCCAGCAGGTTACCGAGCAGTTCCATGCCGTCTTCCCTATGGATTGGCAGCCTGGGAATGCCTTCGCTGATATCGAAGCGCCAGCTGATCTGTTTGTGTCTATGCACCTTGTCCAGGGTTTGACACAGGCTTTCTAGGTCTCTTGGCAGCACCAATTGTGCCGCCGGTAGCATATCGCCGGTGATCCGCGCTGCCGCCAGCTTACGCTCTATCATCTTGTGGATCTGATCCAGCTGTTGTTCCAGAGCCCTGGCGGTATCGGGATCTTTCAGCCCCAGCGCTTCGACCTGTTGGCGCATTACTGCCAGCGGCGTCTTCAGGCCATGGCTGAGGTTGCCCAGATTATTGCGGCTGCGCTGAATTTGGTTACTGGTGTATTCAAGCAGCTCGTTGTAGGTCTCGGCCAGGGGTTTGACTTCGGGAGGTATAGTCTCCAGCGACAGCGAGTTGATCTCCCCCTCCCTGAGTTTGGCCAGTGCCTGTTTTATCTGCTTCACCGGCTTGAAGGATTGCCGCAATACCAAGAAAATCCCCAGGATCATCGCCAGCAACATGGCCAGGTTAACACTCAGCTTGGTGCCATAGACCTCGGTAAATACCTTGCGACCTATGCTGAGATCCTGCGCCACCGTCAGGGTGGCATTGATCTTCTTGCTGCTGGAGGTCAGCCCCAATGACAACAGTTGAATATCGTGGTTTTGTGGGCCCTTGGTTTGCCAGGCGCGGGTTTGCCCTGGCTCTAACGGCACTATCTCCAGGCGTTGATCCCACAAGGAGCGGGAGCGGATCTCCCGATCCGGCAGATTGAGCTGATAATAGCGCCCGGAATAGGCGGGTTTGTAGAAGCCGGAGAGCAGGCTCTGATCGATGAGGATCTCGCCGTCATTGAGATGAGTAGCCAGCGCCACCTGCTCCAGATCTTCCTGTAAGCGGTTGATGATAGAGTCGTGGAATGCCTGACGCAGCATGGATTCCATAAACGCCAGGCCTATCAAGGTACTCAGTAGCACCAGTGCTGTCAGCCACAGGCTCAGCTTGGTGCGAATGGACATCATCAGGATTGGCTGCCGTGAAAGATATAACCTTGGCCGCGGCGGGTTTCTATCGCCGCCTTGCCCAGTTTCTTGCGCAGGTGGGTGACATAGACCTCGACCACATTGCTCTCTTTCTCATCGTCAAACTGGTACAGCTTGTCGGTGATCTGTGCCTTGGAAAGCAGCTTCTTGGGCGACATTAGAAAGATCCGCAGCAAGCGGAATTCCATGGCCGTGAGGTCAAAATGTTGGCCATTGACCGTCACTGTCTGTTCGGCTTCATCCAAACTGACGCCGCCGAAGTTTAACTGTTTGCCCGGTACATTGGCGCGGCCATGGGTGCGGTGGATAATGGCCTGCAGTCTGGCCAGCAGCTCTTGGGTATGGAAGGGTTTGCCCAGATAGTCATCGGCGCCGGCATTGAAGCCTTCGACTTTCTCGTGCCACTGACTGCGGGCGGTCAACATAATCACGGGAGTGGACAATCCCTGTTGACGCCATTTCTCCAGCAACTGCAAGCCGTTGCCATCGGGCAAGCCAATATCGAGAATGATACAGTCATACTGGGTTTCTTTGACCAGGTAGTCGGCTTCTACCGCTTTGTCTGTGACATCTGTGACATAGCCAGCCTGTTTCAATTGTTTTGCCAGCTCTTCAACCAGCAGGGCGTTATCTTCAACGAGTAGCAGTTTCATTGGGACGACATTCGCTCGGTAATGGGGTTTGGTTATCGGGTAAGCCTGTGCCTGCATCCAGACTCAGACTGACGATACGACCATGTTCGACTTTTATCTGCAAATCATAACGCCATTCACCCTCTTTCTGATAGAGATGAGCGTCGATCAATTTGCCATGGCACACCCATTGTAGCTGAGACAGTGTGGCATCCAGGGAGAGGATCGTCCCGGACTTCACTAATTCTTTGGCGATATCGTGATCGGGTTCCAGGTGGGGACTGGCTACTTCAGCCTTTGCGGTACTCAAGGTCAGGCTAATAAAACAAATGAAAAATAGCCCTCTCAATTGATGCTCCTGAAAAACAAAAGTGGCCAAGGTTATTACCTTGGCCACTCTATAGAATCAGGCTTAAATCAAGCTGAAGCTGACTTAGCGGGTGCCGTAAACCACAATGGTTTTACCATGAGCCTGGATCAGATTTTGTTCTTCCAGCATCTTGAGGATGCGGCCCACGGTTTCGCGGGAGCAGCCAACGATCTGACCGATTTCCTGACGGGTGATCTTGATCTGCATGCCGTCTGGATGGGTCATGGCATCGGGCTGTTTGGCCAGATGCAACAGGGTCTGAGCGATGCGACCGGCCACATCAAGGAAGGCTAGGTTGCCCACTTTCTGGCTGGTGCTTTGCAGACGATGTGCCATCTGGGCGGCCAGCTTCATCAGAATTTCTGGGTTAACCTGGATCAGCTGCTTGAACTTCTTATAAGAGATTTCAGCAATTTCACAGGCTTGTTTAGCGCGAACCCAGGCCGTACGCTCGGCTTGCTCTTCAAACAAGCCCAGTTCGCCGATAAAGTCGCCTTGATTCAGGTAAGAGAGGATCATTTCCTTACCTTCTTCATCTTTAATCAATACGGCAACAGACCCTTTTACTATGTAATACAGAGTGTCTGAATCTTCACCAGCATGGATCAGGGTGCTTTTGGCTGGATACTTATGAATGTGACAGTGTGATAAAAACCATTCCAAAGTCGGATCTGGTTTTGGCTTACCAATCAGAGCCATGCCTATGTTCCTCGATTGATTAAAACGAAAGTAAGGATATTCTAAATAAGGATTTTGCGTCAATGCCAAAGGTTCAACTTTGCACTTGGTCTTACTTTAGATTGAGTGAATCAACGCAATTAAATCGCTAATCTTGGTTATCATTTTGATACTTTAGTGATACATGTCAACCAATACAGATTAAAAGCCCCTGGAATCGCTCCAGTCTGTAGGTTAAATCACATCTTCTTCGCCTTGCTCACAATCCGCCAAGCCGTTAGAGGGCTATTATTAGGATTTTATTGTTGGATTCGCCTCGACTTTCACGCCGGGTTCGAGCTAATTTATGAGTCAGTATGCATAGAATATTAAAGGGTATCAGAGTGAAATCTCCCCTAATTGCAGCGGTTGCCATGTTGGCCTTGAGTCTGTTCAGTGAACAGACTCAAGCCTTTGCCATTCCCCAGCCAAGCAAGGAAATTGCCGCCAGCAAACTGGCCTATATTCAGCTCAATGCCGCCAATGGTGAAGTCGAGGCTCAGTACCTGCTCGGTTTGATGTATCTCTCCGGCCGTTTTGTCGCCGAAGACAAGGTTGCAGGCCTTGCCTGGTTGACCAAGGCTGCCGAAGGCGGCGAAACCAAGGCACAACAAACCTTGGCTGACCTGGCATTTGAAGGCAAGTTGATGCAGCGGGATCTGGTGCTGGCGGAGCGTTGGTATCTGCCGTTGGCTGAACAGGGCAACCATTGGGCCAGGTTCAGACTGGGTTTCCTCTATGCTTCCGGCGGCGAGGGCGTTGACCGTCACTGCGGCAAGGCTGTGGCGTTTTTCAGTTCGGCCGGAGATGACATCTCTCTAGGTAATGCCGCCTGGATCCTCGCCACTTGCCCCGAAGCCAAGTACCGAGATGGTGGTCGAGCTTTGGCGCTGGCCAAGCAACTACTGGAAGACAACAATCAGGATCCGACCAATCTCGATAACTTGGCGGCCGCTTATGCCGAGTTGGGAGATTTTAGCGCCGCGGTGGCGACTCAACAGCAGGCGATCACGGCCTTGGAGTTGTCACAGGATCTCGGTAAAGTGCTGGAATTCCGGCAGCGGCTGGAGAGTTACCGCAGCCACAAACCTTACCGGGAAGTAGTTCCCTTGATGGAATAATGGCTTTGCTGCAGTTATCACGCCGAACCAAATCTGTGTGGAACAGCCGATAATTTTAAATACAAATTGAGGCCAAATAGTCTGCTAGCCATTGAAATAAAAGATAAAAACGAGGCTGATAGCAGACCTGCTCTCAGCCTTTGCTTTAATGTCGTTTATTCAAAAATTCTAACGCAGTTACGGCCGGAAATCTTTGCTTGATACAGTGCTCTGTCTGTGTTGGCCAGCCATTGATCGCTGTTTTCGACTTCATCATTCAGATCGCAGATCCCCAGGCTGATGGTAAAGGGCACCGGCTGGCCATTGAAGCTGAAACGGCTGTTTTCCATCTGAGTCCGCAGTCGTTCGGCGAAGGCGAGTGCATCCTCGGCACTGGTATGAGACAAGACCACGGCAAACTCTTCGCCGCCATAGCGTCCGGCGCAATCGGTTTCCCTGAGGTTTTGGCTGAGAATATGGGACAGATGCTGAATAACCCTGTCTCCGGCGATATGCCCCAGGCTGTCGTTGATCCGCTTGAAGTGATCTATATCGAACATCACCAGACTGGCAGGATCGCCATAACGGGAGTGGCGATCAAATTCCCGCTGCATGCACAATTGCCAGTGTCTGCGGTTATGCAGCTGGGTCAGACCATCGGTTTGGCTCAGATGTTCCAGGCGTTCGTTGGCACTCTTGAGTTGCAGCTTGTTGATGGCGATATCCGTCACATCATAAATGATGATGCTGATATGGGAGATCTGCCCGGTCAATGAGGCCAGTGGTAGCAGGGTAACGTTCTGGAACATGAACTCGGCGCGACCGGTAATGGGTCGGTAGTTCCTGAATTTAAAGACGTAGGGTCTTTGTTCCCAGCTGATGAAGGCGCGGTTTTTCAGCAAAAACACCGACTCCATCTTCTGCTTGAGCCAGTTGGCCGGCAGATCCGGGAAGCGCTCAAATAGGTTATCACCCTTGATATCGTTGGGAGAAACGCCGCTGTGGTTCTCCATAAAGCCGTTCCATAGCTGAATATTGTAATTTCGGTCCAGTACCACCAGGCCGACATCTATGGTTTGCACCATATCGATCAACCAGTGCAGTTCATTCATTGCATCTAAGTCAGTTGCCATGGCGAGCCTGTTTATCAGTTCATCAAATAGCCGAGCTTGAAGTTCAGCGTCGGCAGGGAGTCTTCGGTAAAGAGCAGTAGCAGATCGCACTGCACATTATGGCCTTCGATACGATAATTGATCTCCATCGCCAGCGTGCGCTGCCAACGATCTGAATTGTCGTGGATCAGCTCGTTCACAGTACAATGCCGTCCGAGCACCACAGGGTGCGCCTGGCTGAATTGCATATCCAACTGCTCTGCGATCCCGCTGAGAAAGGCGCCGATCAACACGTTGGCGGTATCGATCATCACCTCGATTTCGGTGTTGGCATCTTCGGGGTCCGACAGGCCCATTAACTTGGCCATATCCTTGAAGCTGGAGTCGTGAAACAACAACAGAGCCTCACCTGCAATACCGGCGCCGATAAAGCCCTGGCACAGTGCCGATATCTTGGGGCTTTCTTCTGTGGCCTTGAGTGCCATGGTCAGTTCGCTGACTTCCAGCACATTGACGTTGGGAATAGGCAAGAGCACAAATACATCCAACAGCTTGGCCAGCAGATCGGCGGCGCGGCCCATGGCAACGTTGGCAACCTCCTGGCAGGCATCGCGCATATCGACCTGGATCATCGGCTCTTCATTGCTGTCGCCGCCTTCGGCCAACTGCAAAATGCCATATTCCTGCAGTATGCTGCGAATGGCATCGGCGCTGACGGGTTTTTGAATAAAATCCAATGCGCCCAAGGCCTTGACTCTTTGATGAGCCTTAATCTGTATATCGCCCGAGACGACTATCACCATGGCTGGCAGGTCTTGCTGCTGAATGGTTTGCAGCACTTCGTAGCCGTCCATGACCGGCATATTGAGGTCCAAAAAGACTATTTCGCCCTTGCCTGCGCGAATGGCTTCCAGCCCTTCGGCGCCGTTGGCGGCAAAGCTGATCTCTACTTCCCAGTCTTTGGGAAGAGTGCGGGCCATCTGTTTACGTGCCAGCGCAGAGTCGTCACATATGAGTACCGGAATCGCCATAGAGGTTTCCTGTTTTACTGCATTACTTGAAGATAACACTTTCAACGGTATTTTTTGAGATCATCCCTTGGAGCGTACCGCTGGGTTACTTAAGGTTTGGGGTGCTGAATATATACCGGTGAGCTTAAGTTTAATGCTCGTTTTCCCATATTTTGGCATGACAAAATCTTATTATAGTGCAATGGCTTGCCTTTTGAAGGGGCGACATTGTGACCACTTGCTGTTCCTAAGTCAAAGTTAATGTCAGATTGTTGACGATCGTCAGTATTTAACGTTTCAACATTATGGAAATTGCGGAATTTTCACACTGGCCTGACCTGTATGATAATGATACCGTTAACATAACATCAACTTTCAAGGACCTGCAGATGCAATGGCAGACTCTCAGCCTGGAATGGCAACAACAGCTGGCTATCGTTAGCTTAAATCGGCCGGATAAACTCAACGCCATTAACTACACCATGTTCAGTGAACTCAAGGCGATGGCGCGTCACTTGCGCCGTCAACGACACTTGAGGGCGGTGATCCTCAGAGGCGAGGGCGGCCAATTCAGCTCCGGCTTGGATATCAAGAGTGTGGCCAACTCTCCCTGGCAAGCGCTGAAACTGCTGTTCAAGTGGTTACCGGGCAATACCAATTTGGCGCAGCAGGTGTCTGTCGCCTGGCGCGAGCTACCGGTTCCTGTGATTGCCGTCTTGGATGGCCGTTGTTATGGCGGCGGCTTGCAAATTGCGCTCGGCGCCGATTTTCGCATTGCCGCCAATGATGCCGAGTTGTCCATCATGGAGGCCAAATGGGGCCTGGTGCCCGACATGGGCGGCCTGGTGAGTTTGCGTGAAATTCTCGCCAAAGATCAGGCATTGAAACTCAGCATGACGGCGGAATTAATCCCGGCATCCAAGGCTCTGCAGTTGGGGTTGGTGACCGAGTGTAGCAGTGATCCTCTGGCCCGGGCACAAGAACTGGCAGCTGAGCTCAATGAGCGCTCTCCCGATGCGTTAGCGGCGATAAAGCTGAGTATCAACCGCAGCTGGAACGGTTCCCGCAGGCGCCTGCTGGCGCGGGAGTCCTGGAGCCAGGTGCGTCTGCTCTTGGGGCGTAACAGAGCCATTGCCGCCGTGCGTCAGGGTAAGGATCCCGAGCGAGCCTTTGAACCGCGGCGAAACTGGTGAGATACCTATCACGCCCGATGGGATATTAACTTGACCTCTACGGCAAAATTGCCTGAAAATCCGTCACTTTATTTTTAGAATGGAAATATGGGATGCGGATTTTTTTTGAACGCTTGCTCTGGGGGAGTCGCCTGTCTGTCATGGTTGGGGTCTTTTCCTGTGTGCTGGCGGCCTTGGTCACCTTCGTCATGGGCGCCAAGGACGTGCTGCATATGTTTGCCCTGCTGTGGGAATACCTGCTCAGTGGCAGCTATGATGTGCGCAACGATCTTGTGATGGTACTGGTGGAGATACTGGATACTTTTCTGCTCGGGGCCGTGCTGCTGATCTTCGCTTTCGGTCTCTATGAGCTCTTTATCCGTAACCTGGAGCCGGCTGGTGAATCGGATACCGGCGGTAAGATACTGATCATCTCCAGCATAGATGCGCTCAAGAGCAAGTTGGGCAAAGTGATATTGATGATGTTGATCATCAAGGTGTTTTCCTTCTTTGCCGATATCAAACCCAGCTCAGCACTGGACTTGTTATTCATGGGCGGCACTGTGGTGCTCATTTCCCTGGCGCTGATGTTCTCCAAGGGCGGTAAGAAAGAGTAATCGCACTGCCGACATTTGCTCTATGGGAAGCTTGGTCTGTCGGCCGGCTTCGGCAGCAACTTTTGCATTAGGCGGTCACTGATGGGGTTCAGTGGCCACTTTTTCGTTTGGCGCCTGCTGTTTCAACACCTTTCTGGCCATGCCTTCTATCATCAGCAGGGTATTTTCAAAGGCAACATCCTGACGTAGATCCAGCGCCAGCACCTGTTGCCGGTATTGATTATCCGGCTTGCTCATCGCTAGCGTTTTGCGACTTTCCACTGTAGCCTGCGAGGCTTGGTGACCATCGGGGGACTGGATATCGAGTACCGCCAGCTCTAACCCGGCCAGCTGTTTTGGCAGTGTCAGATTGGCATCGGGATCGTCGAGGTAGGGATTGATCACCACCAGTAAGTCCGGCTTAGCCAATTCCTGCGCTGCCAATAGCTCTATCACCAAGGCGGCAGATTGATCTTGGGCTATCAGCAAGCGCTGACCAGGAAAGGGCGCTCCCAAGGCGTCCAATTGCGCCAGACTCTTTTGGATAAAGCTCTGTTGTTGTTTTCTGAGCTTTTGCCACTCCTCGGCCTCTCGGCGGCTCGTTGCCTGGTTGCGTTTCCCCGGCATCTTGCCATCGCCGGCCTTGCTTATTTCCTGGGCCTCTGTGGTGAAGTTGGGCTGCTCCGGAAAGGGGGGAGGCGTGATGCTGATGCTGGCCCAGCCTGCTGGATTGATGCCGCGGCGTAAGAAGGCGTTAAGCCCGGGGGCATCGGCGTGGGTGCCGGGTGGCGGCAACAACAGCGCCGCGCCCAATTGTTTCTGGCCACTCCAGGAGCGCACCAGAACGGCTTGATCCTCGCCATCTATTTGGATCTTTTGCAACTCAGAGGCGGCAACATGTTCCAACGCCCGGCTATTGTCTCTGGGTTGCATCTTGGCCGTTTCAGGCGGTTGACTCGCTGGCTCTGGCTCTGGTTCTGGCTGAGTCTGCTCTTGGCTGGGCGCATTTTTATTGACAGAGTCTGGGTTGGCCGGCTCATCGGCAGCCAGTGCCGCCAAGGGCAAAAAGCACCACATAGCTATCATCTTGGATATCCGTGCCAACTGAACTCCTTACGCTTATCATGGGCTGGAATCGCATGATTCTGCAGCCTTTATTGACCCAGCCCAAATTATAATCCGCAAACCTGTCCTGTAATACCGCTTGTGTAAAAAGTTTGCGCCACTTAAGCCAAACTCATACACCTGTTCCTCAAAGACGCCTGACATCGGACATGGAGTGAAGCACAAAAAACAAGACCCGCAGGAGCGGGTCTTGGGGATGATATTTGAGTGGCTATCAGGCGTGGCTGACCAGCACCAGACGTATGGCATCGAGCTGCAGTTGGCACTGATCCAGATAACCGCGTAGTTCGACGATCTGATTTTGCAGATACTCAAGCTCGGCGTCACGGATATTGGGGTTCACCGCCTTGAGGGCTTCTAGGCGCTGCAGTTCGGCGCCCAGTTGGCGCTCCATCTGCTGCTGGGCTTCGGCCTGCAGGTTGGACATGGCCTCCATGGCGTGGGCTTCGCCCTTGGCCAGCAATGGATGCAGTATCGCCTGCGAGGCGTTGACCAGCTTGCTGCCGATATGGCGGTTAACCGCGCTGAGCTGGCGATCGAAGTGCTCGTAGCTCACCTTGTCAGACAGATTGTTGCCGTCTTTATCCAGTAGAATACGCAGCGGTGTCGGCGGCAGATAACGATACAACTGGCTGGACTTGGGCGCCGAGGCCTGTGCCAGGTAGATAAGCTCCAGGAATACGGTACCGGCTGGCAGCGCCTTGTTCTTGAGGATGGCAACACTTGTGGTGCCAGTTTCAGATCCTGTGATCAGATCCAACCCGGTTTGCACCAGTGGATGCTCTTGGGTTATCAGGGCGATATCGTCGCGGGACAGGGCGGTATCCCGGTCGAAAGTTACGGTAATGCCATCTTCCGGCAGGCCGGGATAAGTGGGGAACATCATGTGCTCGCTCGGGCGCAGCACTATGGTGTTTTCACCTCTGTCGTCCTGATCCAGACCTATGATGTCCCACAGACGGATCACAGAGCCGATAAGCTGGGTGTCGTTATCCATCTGCGCCAGCCTTTCGGCCAGGGCCAGTGATTTAGTGCTGCCATGGGAGTTGAGTTCCAGCAGCTTGTCACGGCCCTGCTCCATCGCCTGCTTGAGCTCTTTATAACGGCTACGGGTATCGCGCAGCAGCTTGGCCATCTCTTCTTCGTTTTCTTCCACCAGCAGTGGCAGCAACTGAGCGCCAAACTCCTTAAACAGAATATGGCCGCCGGGGCAGGTAAGTTCGAAGGCGTTGAGGCCCTCGTGGTACCAGGCCAACAGACGCTCCTGCGCAGTGTCGGTAAGGAAGGGCAGGTGGATCTCTACATCATGGTTCTGACCTATGCGATCCAGGCGACCTATGCGCTGCTCCAGCAGATCCGGGTTCAATGGCAGATCGAACAGCACCAACTGGCTGGCGAACTGGAAGTTACGTCCTTCGGAACCGATTTCCGAGCAGATCAGCGCCTGGGCGCCGCCCTCTTCCTGGGCGAAGAAGGCACCGGCCTTGTCACGTTCTATGATGGACATGCCCTCATGGAACACAGTGGCGAGGATCCCTTCACGGGTGCGCAGCGCTTCTTCCAGACTCAGGGCAGTGGCGGCCTGACTGGCGATGATCAGCACTTTCTTGCTGCGATTTTGCTTGAGGAAATCTATGAGCCAGTCGACCCTGGGGTCGAACTTCCACCAGGCGGCGGAGTTTTCATCAAACTCCTGATACATTTTTTCCGGCGCCAGCGCATAGGCAGCCTTCATTTCCAAGGTGCGGTGACCATTCATCATGGCACTGACTCGGGCTGCGGTGAGGTACTGCTCCGGCATGGCCTGTGGGTAGGCGTTGAAAATGCGTTTCGGGAAACCTTTGACCGAGGCGCGGCTGTTACGGTACAACACTCGACCCGTGCCGTGCCTGTCGAGCAGCTCCTGCAGCAGCTCGTCACGGGCGGCTTGCTGCTGCTCAGAATCGACGCCGTCAGCCTGGATAAGGCGAATGGCGGGGGCGATATCCTTCTCGGACAAGAGTTCGGTCAGGCTGTTGATGGCATTGTCGGGCAGCTTGTTGCCACTGGCCAGCGCCTCGGCGGCGAGGGCCACCTCTTTGTAGCCTTCTTCCTCTTTGATAAAGGCTTGATAGTCGTAGAAACGATCCGGATCCAGCAGTCGCAGTCGGGCAAAGTGGCTCTCATGGCCCAGTTGATCCGGGGTCGCGGTCAGCAGCAGTACGCCGGGCACCACTTCCGCCAGAGCTTCAACCACTTGATAGGCGCGGCTTGGAGCTTCTTCGGTCCACTCCAGGTGATGGGCCTCATCGACCACCATAAGATCCCAGTCGGCATCCAGCGCCTGGTCGAGACGGCGCTTCTTGCGCAGCAATTCCAGCGAGCAGATCACCAACTGTTCTGTGTAGAAGGGGTTGTCGTGGTCGGCAAAGGCCTCGATGCAGCGGTCTTCATCGAATACGGCAAACCGCAGGTTAAAGCGGCGCAGCATCTCCACCAGCCATTGGTGGCGCAGGGTATCGGGCACTATCACAAGTACCCGCTCGGCGCGGCCTGTCATCAACTGTTGATGAATAATGAGGCCGGCTTCTATGGTCTTGCCCAGGCCCACTTCATCGGCCAGCAGTACCCGTGGCGCGTAGCGGCGCCCAACTTCATGGGCAATCCACAGCTGATGCGGAATAAGGCCGACTCTGGGGCCCTGCAGTCCCAGCAGATCTGAGGTGGCCAGATTGTGGCGCAGTTGCTGGGCGGCGTAGCGCACCCCGAATCTGTCCAGTCTGTCTATCTGGCCGGCAAAGAGTCTGTCTTGCGGTTTGTTGAAACGAATATTGTGATCCAGCAGGGTTTCCCGGAGCTGCACTTCTTCGCCGGTTTCGCTGTGAATGCCGGTGTAGATCACCAACCCGTCTTTTTCATCCAAAGAGTTGATGGTCAGTGTCCAGTCTTCATGGCTCTTGACCTGATCACCTGGGTTATAAATCACCCGGGTTAACGGGGCGTCGTTGCGGGAGAACATGCGGTTCTCTCCGGTGGCGGGGAACAGCAGTGAGACCATGCGGCCTTCCAGTTGTACTACTGTACCCAAACCAAGCTCTGATTCGGTATCACTGATCCAGCGTTGACCTAAGGCGAAGGGCATCTTTAACTCTCATCTCCGGGCGGATTCACAAAGGGCGCGTATGTTATACCAATCCGAGTATAATACCAATCCCGCCCTCCTGGCCTTTTCGCCCGCCTGTCATCCAATCGTCATCTTTGACGCCCTACACTCAAAATGGCTTTTGCGCAGTGACGATTAAAGAGGTTGTAAAGGGTATTTGTCATCCGTTGTTAAAGGTGCCAGTATTAGTTTAAGCCATATCACAGTGGTGAAACTTACCCGCATCAGTTAGAAACAGGAGTGCCATATACCCCAATCCCAGGCCTGCGCTGGCCCATGACAACAAAGCTGTGAGTAGCTCATTGACGCAAATGGAGGCGCCATGGAACAAGACGACAGAAAGTTGTTTGTACTTGATACCAATGTGTTATTACATGAACCCTTAGCGATTTACTCCTTTAAAGAACATGATGTTGTGGTCCCAATGACGGTACTGGAGGAATTGGACCAGATAAAAGACCGAAAGCGGGATGTCAGCCGCGATGCCAGGGTCGCCATTCGGGCGCTGGAAGATATCCTCGGCGGCAAGACTACTCCGGAACAGATAATCAAAGGGGTTCCCCTTCCGAGCCGCGAAGGGCACACAGATGCCACAGGTACTCTGGCCATCTTCCCCGACCACCAGATTGAATTCACCATAGGCTCGCTGCCCGGCGACAACAACGACAACCGCATCATCAACACCGCCCTACATCTGCAAAATCAATATGAGCCCCGTACCGTGGTGCTGGTCACCAAAGACATCAATATGCGTCTCAAGGCCAAAGGTGCCGGGATACTCCTGGTAGAAGACTACCGCACCGATCAGTTGATCGATGACATACGTTTTCTATCCAAGGGTTTTCATCAATTTGAAGGCAACTTCTGGGAGCATCTGCACAAGGTGGCCACCGAGCGTCATGGCCGTCATACTGTGCATGATGTGCCGCTCAAGGACCTGGGCGACGATCTCTTTTATATCAACCAATATCTGCTGGATGAGGAATCCGAGTTTTGTGGTCGGGTGGTCGGCCGCAGTGAAACCAGTCTCAATGTGCTGGATCTCGGTCGCGAACGCCTGATGAATATGGAGGCCTGGGGCGTGAGGCCGAAGAACATCTATCAGGGCATGGCACTGCAGGCCTTGATGGACCCAGATATCGATTTGGTTATTCTCACCGGCCCTGCCGGGTGCGGCAAGACCTTGCTGGCGATGGCGGCGGCACTGGAGTTGGTGGTGGAGCGCAATCTCTACGACAAGGTAATCGTTACCCGTAACACCCCGGAAATTGCCGAGTCGATAGGCTTCCTGCCAGGCACGGAAGAGGAGAAAATGGCGCCCTGGCTGGCGGCAATTACCGATACTCTGGAGGTGTTGCACAAGCATGATGTCAATCCCAGTGGTTCGCTCAACTACATAATGGAAAAGGCCAATATCCAATTTAAGTCGATCAACTTCATGCGTGGGCGTTCGATTCAGAACTCAGTGGTATTGCTGGATGAGTGTCAAAACCTGACCGCCTCACAGTTGAAAACCATGATCACCCGAATGGGAGAAGGTACCAAGCTTATCTGTTGTGGCAACCTGTCACAGATAGACTCCAACTATCTGACCGCAGTCACCTCGGGTTTGACCTATATGGTTGAACGCTTTAAAAATTTTGAGGGTAGTGCCAACATTTATCTCAACGGTGTAGTGCGCTCACGGCTGGCAGAGTTTGCCGAAGAGCACCTCTAGAGAAACCCAGCAACAGAAAAAGGCCCCATTTAGGGGCCTTTGCTTTATGCGGGGGACTGCATATTGGCTCAAATTAAGTATATGATATTGGCTCTGTTCTTTGTGCTTTCCCGCCGCTTGGGATGGGCCGTGATGCAAGGGTAATGGATGAAATTGAGTGAGCCGGATCTGCAGCTGAAATCTCCGATCCAGAGAAATTACAACCGCGCAGTGTTTTACACCTATATGGGGGTAATCGTACTGGCGCTGCTCACCGCCTGGGTGTTTTTTGAACGCCAGAAGACCCAGCAGATGGAGCTCAGGGAGGAACAGGTCGATCGCCATGTGATGCAGATTGATCTCTTGCTGGAATCCAGTATCCGCGCGGTCAAGAGCCTGCGTAATGTGGCCGTGGATCATTTGCGCCTGGCCGAGCAGGTACGTAAGGACAGATTGCCCCAGTACGAGAAGTTTAACGAAAGCGGACAATTCTTTACCCTGGAGCCCAATTACGCCAAGAGTGGCGAGCCCTTCACCAACATGGGGCGGATAACCGGCTCCGGCTCTCTCGATGGCCGCAGCGACAAGTTCTATCAGGAACTGGAGATGCTGTTCGAGCTGTCGTTGTCTTTCCCGGTCGCCAAAGAGGCCGCGCCCAAGGCTTCGGCCATCTATTACCTGTCCAAGCGGCGAATGATGTCTTACTACCCCTGGCCAGCGGACGAGCAGCGTTTTCGCGATGAGATGCTGAGTAAGAAACAGTTCCAACTGGCGACACCGGCGATGAATCCCCAGCGCAGCGTGTTCTGGAGTGAGGCCTATGTGGACTCGGCCGGTAATGGCTTGTTGACTACCCTCGGGGTGCCCATCTATCTCGAAGATGAGTTTATCGGTTCCATTAATCTGGACATGACACTGGCATCGCTCGCCAAACAGATACGCCTCTATTTCAAGATGCCGGGCACAGTGATTTTGCTGGATCAGGGCAACAATATTCTCTCCCACAGCGATTTTGATACCTCCAGCATCAACCGGGTCTACCACATCAGCCAGCGGATCCCATCCGAACTGCATTCGCTGCCTGAGTCTGAACTGTTCGATGCCCACGAGGGGATGATCCGCAACGGTTATTACATCCACTCGGTGGCGCTGCACAACGCCCCCTGGCGCCTACTCTACCTGCAGGATGTCGATGAGTTGTTTCTGGATTCGTTCGAGAAACTGCAGCTGACCTTTATTCTGGTGGTACTGGCCTTGTCTGTACTGGTGACCATAGTGCACTGGCAGACTCGCCGCGCCTTCGTCAGCCCGGCCTCGCGTCTGTTGTCACACCTGGAAGACTGTTCCCGTGAGCCGATCCGACCACCGGCGAAGATCACCCAGGGCTGGGAGCCCTGGTTCCAGTTGGTCAGCCGTATTTTTGAAGAGAACCAGCAATATACCCGTCACCTGGCGGAGCAGAACAAGCGGCTGGATAAACTGGTGGCCCGGCGCACCGAACGACTGAAGGAAACCACTGAGCGGCGGGAGCGGGAATACGCCCTGCTGCGCTCTCTACTGGACTCGATTCCGGAAGCCATTGTCTTCAAAGACAAAGAAGGCAAGTACCTCGGTTGTAACAAGTCGGCCGAGCGGGTGCTTGGCTACACAGAAGCCGAGATGATAGGCCTGAATTCAGACACTTTGACCACCCCGGAGCAGGCCGCCAGAATTCGCGCCGAGGATGAACAGGTACTCAAGGACAGGGCGCCGCTGCGTTATCAGGAAAAGGTCGAACTGGCGGGCAAGCCCGTGCTGCTCGATACCCTCAAGCTGCCGTTTTATAACCGCCGCGGTGAGATGCTGGGCTTGATTGCCGTTTGGCGTGATGTGACTCGCGAATATGAAGCCGCCGAGCAGTTGCGATTGTCGGAAGAACGTTATCACCTGGCGATGGATGCGGTAGAAGATGGCCTGTGGGACTGGTATCTGGATTCGGAGCAGATCATCTGTAATCCAGCCTACTACACCATGCTGGGCTACAAGACTAATGAGTTTCCGGCGCTGCTGTCGACTATAGACGAGCTGATCCATCCGGATGACAGGATCCGGGTCGAAGAGTATCGCGAGCAGTATCTGGCCGATCCTATTGGAGCCTACGAGATAGAGTTCCGAATGCGCGGCAAGAGTGGTCAGTATCACTGGGTGCTATCCCGTGGCCGGGTGGTGGAATTTACCGCTAACAATGAGCCCAGGCGTATGCTGGGTACCCACAAAGACATTACCCGCAGCAAGAGCAATGAAGTGGCCTTGTTGGAGGCCAAGAAAGATGCCGAACTGGCCAACCTCTACAAGAGTGAATTCCTGGCCAATATGAGTCATGAGATCCGCACGCCGATGAATGCCATCATAGGCATGCTGCAGCTGGCGCAGCGCACCAACTTGACGGTGCAGCAGAAAGATTATCTGGAGAAGGCCGGCTTCTCGGCTCAGTCACTGCTGCGGATCATCAACGATATTCTCGACTTCTCCAAGATTGAAGCCGGTAAGCTGGAGCTGGAGCGGGTCTCCTTCCCGCTGGATAAGGTGCTGGAGCACGCCCTGGATATCAACTCGCTCAAGGCACAGGAGAAAGGGGTCGAGCTGTTGTTGTATGCCCCTGTGACCGCCGGGCTGATCCTCAAGGGCGATCCGCTGCGTCTTGGCCAGGTGCTGGTGAATCTGCTGTCCAATGCGGTTAAGTTTACCTCAGAGGGGGAGATTGAACTCGGTTGTGAAGATGTCGGCGAACGCGATCATCGCATTACTCTCAAATTCTGGGTTCGGGACACCGGCATAGGGATCAGCAAGGAACAGCAAGAGATACTGTTTGACGCCTTTGCCCAGGCGGATGGCTCCACCACTCGTAAATATGGCGGCACCGGCCTTGGCTTGTCCATCAGTAAGCATCTGGTGTCCATGATGGGCGGCAAGATGCAAGTGCAGAGTGAGCCGGGTGTCGGCAGTGTGTTCAGCTTTACCATCAGCTTTGAGATCGCCGAGGAGGCCAAGATTGAACCTCTGGTGATGCCGGAGCAGCTCAACAGCCTGCGGGCGCTGGTGGTGGACGATAACTCTACGGCGCTGCAGATATATTCGACCCTGATGCGCGACTTCCACTTCGAGGTGGACACCGCCGCCAGCGGTGCCGAAGCCCTCTATAAGCTGGGCAAACAGGAAACCGACCTGCTGCTTATCGACTGGATGATGCCGGAAATGGATGGCCGCGAGGTGATCCGTACCCTGGACGAGATGGTGGCCGATGGCAGAATAAGCAAGCGCCCCGTGGTGATCATGATGACGGCCTATGCCGCCGAGCCGCTGGCACAGGAGGTGGAAGATGCCAATGTGTTTGCGCTGTTGCAAAAACCCTTCAAGGCCTCGACTCTATTTGATGAGATAATCTCAGCCTTTGCCGAGAAACCCCATCCGGCGACTGCGGCTGAAATTACCGATAATCAGAGCGGTGGTCATAAAGGCTTGGTGCTGCTGGTGGAAGATAATCTGATCAACCAGCAGGTGGCCTCTGAACTGCTGCGTAGCGCCGGTTATGAGGTAGATCTGGCCGACAATGGCCAGATTGCCCTCGAGATGGTGGAGCAGCGTCAATACGACGCGGTATTGATGGATATTCAGATGCCCGTGATGGATGGCCTGACGGCGACCCGGGAACTGCGCAAGAAATACGACAGGGAGACGCTGCCGATTATCGCCATGACGGCCCATGCCATGTCAGGCGATCGTGAGAAGAGCCTGGCGGCAGGAATGAACGCCCATATCACCAAGCCCATTATGCTCAATGAACTCTTTGATACCTTGAGTGAATGGGTGGGCAGGACTTGAGATAAACCGGCCAATCCCTTAACTTGAATGGCAACTTACAGATAACAATCAGGAGATGGGATGAAACCTCAAAGTTGGACCTTGTTGCTGGCGCTGATCGCGGTACCCGGATTGGCGCAGGCGGCACAGGAGAGGGAGGCCGCAGACGTCATCAGCGAAAGCACTCAGGCCGAAGGTTTTATCAATCTCTTTTATGATGCCAAGGCCGGGCAGCTGTATCTGGAACCGAGCAGACTCAACCAGCCCATGTTGTTGCTCTCCAGCTTGCCCCACGGCGTTGGCTCTAACGACATAGGGCTCGATCGGGGGCAACTGGGGCATACCCGCATGGTGCAATTTGAACGCCAGGGCCCCTATATTCTGCTCAAACAGCTCAACACCCGTTTTCGCGCCGATACCGACGACCAAGCCGAGCAAAGAGCCGTGCATGAAGCCTTTGCTGAATCTGTGCTCTGGCGCGGCAAACTCCTGCCGGGAAAACGTCTGCTGGTGCCGGTCAATGACTTGATGTTGCAGGACCTGCATGGCATCAGCCAACAGTTGGCGGCCAGGGGCCAAGGGCATTATCGTCTGGACACCAGCCGCTCTGTGGTGTTGCCAGCCTCGGTCAAGTCGTTCGAGCGTAACTCGGATGTGGATGTGCAACTGACTTTCGCCAGTGATAAGACCGGCGCCAGAGTCGCCGAGGTGACTCCGGATGGCCAGGCCCTGTCTCTGAGACTGCGCTACTCCTTTATCGCTTTGCCCGAGCCGGGTTATCAGGTGCGTCGTTATCATCCCATGAGTGGTTATCTGTCCGATGAGTACAAGGATTATGCCACCGCCATAGATCAGGATATCAACCAGCGCTTCTTGCTGCGCCACCGGCTGCAGAAGGTCAATCCCGGCCCCGAGCCAAGCGAAGTGGTTGAGCCCATTACCTATTATCTGGATCCCGGTGTACCCGAGCCGATTCGTGGTGCCTTGCTCGAAGGCGGACGCTGGTGGGAGCAGGCCTTCAATGAGGCGGGGTTTATCAACGGTTTCAAGTTGGAGCTATTGCCGAAAGGCGCCGACCCTCAGGATGTGCGCTACAACGTGATCCAGTGGGTGCACAGGGCCAGCCGTGGCTGGTCCTACGGCGCGGCGGTGACAGATCCCCGCAGTGGTGAAATCATCAAGGGCCAGGTCACTCTGGGGAGTCTGCGGGTGCGTCAGGATCACCTGATTGCCCGTGGCCTTACCGCCGGGTGGGAAGACAGACAAGCGGCCGATGCAGCCGCCATGGCCTTGTCTCTGGCGCGTATTCGCCAGTTATCGGCTCATGAAATCGGTCACACCCTGGGGCTGGACCATAACTTTGCCGCTTCCACCAATAACAACGCCTCTGTGATGGATTACCCCCATCCCTATGTGCGCCTCAATGGCAAGCGGGTGGATATCAGCCAGCCTTACGCCGAAGGGCTGGGGGCCTGGGATAAGTTTGCCATCAAGTACGGTTATGGTGACTTTGGTGATGAAGCCCAAACCCAGGCCGCGCTCAAGTCGCTGCTCAAAGAGGTGCAGCAGCAGGGGCTGAGATACATAGGCGAGGGTGACTCGCGAGCGACTTCAGCCGCCCATGCCTATGCCAGTCTTTGGGACAGAGGCGAGGATCCGGTCAAGGAGCTGGCCAGAATGCAGCTGGTCAGGCGCCAGGCACTGGAGACTTTCTCCGCCAAGGCACTGTTGCCGGGGCAACCCTTGGGCGAACTCAGTGATGCCCTAGTGCCCATCTATCTGCTGAATCGCTACCAGATCAGCGCCGCGGCCAAGTTTGTTGGCGGTATTGACTATAATTATCTGGCCGATGCCGATAGCGGTAGTTGGCATTATATTGCGCCGGAATTGCAGAAGCGGGCACTCGATACCGTGCTGGCGACCCTGGATCCCAGAGAGCTGTATCTGCCAACCGAGCTACTGGAGCAACTGGTGCCCAAGGTCGGCAACTATTACCGCAGCCGCGAGAGTTTCGGCTCATCTCTGGGGGGGGCCGTGGATCAGCTGGCCATGGCAGAAGTGCTCAGTCGCCACACAGTGTCGGCGCTGTTGAACCCTCAGCGGCTCAACCGTGTGGATCAGGCCTTTACCAGAGACACAGAGCAGCTGTCGGTAGAGGATTTGCTGGACAGATTGCTGGCTAAGACACTGCTGAAATCCCTGCCTTCTAGAGATCAGACCAGTATTGCGATGCGGGTTAATGCGGTGGTTTTGGACGGCATGTTGCAGAGTTTCGAGAGTGACGCCAGTAGTCCAGAAGTTAAAGCCATATTGAGAATGAAGCTGGAATATCTGCTTAAGCAGTTGCCCAGAAAGGAAAAAAGAAGTTCAGGTTACAAGGCTGCCCACTATGACCATTTGCAAGCTGTGCTTGAGCAGGCACTGAAACAACCTGGGGTCAGAGTGATCATCAAGCCTGCTGAAATACCACCGGGATCGCCGATTTAGTACGTTGTAAGGTATTGATTATGTGACACAATTAATCCTATGTCTTATATTGGTATCTTTCATATTCCAAAGGTTCGGGCCTGTTTTGCACCGAACCTTTGTTTTTTGGGGGAATTCTTTTGCCAAAAATCCTGTTTCTCAGAGCCTGGCTCGGCGGTTTATTGCTGCTGCTCTGCTTCATCGCCAAGGCCGATGGGCTCATTGTCAGCCCACGTATTCACCAGGGCCAACTGGACAATGGTCTTAAATATCAATTGGTGGATAACAAGACTCCGGCGAATGCTATAGTGATGCGGATGCGGATCGCTTCCGGCTCACTGCTTGAGGCAGAAAATGAGCAGGGGCTGATGCACCTGCTGGAACATATGGCGTTCAAAGGCTCCGCCGCTGTGCCTGAAGGGGATATGATCCCAAGATTGCAGCGTCTCGGCTTGAGCTTTGGCGCCGATACCAATGCCGTGACTGAATTTACCCAGACAGTCTATAAGTTCAACATCACCCAAGGAGATGAGCAGAAACTGGATACCGGGTTGATGCTGATGCGGGAGATTGCCGACAGACTCACTCTGGACCCCAAGGCGCTTGCCCAGGAAAAAGCCGTGGTGTTGGCCGAGCTCAAGGAGCGCACCTCGGCCGGGCTGGAAAATTATCGTAACCAGTTGCACTTTGAGTATCCATCCAGCCTGCTGCCCAGACGTTTCCCTATCGGTGAAGCCGCCAGCATCAAGGCGGCAGATGTCGCCAAGCTGCGCTCTTTGTACCAACGTTTCTATACCCCGGAGCGGACAACGCTGATCCTAGTTGGCGACCTGGACATTGCTCGTTCCGAGGCTCAAATCAAGCAGTTGTTTGCCGATTGGAAGCCGCACCCTCAGGCGGTTGCCCCGGCTCAGGTGAAGCTTGCTCCGCCTGCAGTCAGAAAGCAGCCTCAGGCGGATGCTTTCTTCGACCCCAGTTTGCCGACTCAAGTCTCTCTTGGGGTGCTGACGCCCATAGAGCCAAAGCCCGATGGTATTGAACGGCGTCGTCAGCTGATGCTTGAGTCGCTGCTGAGTAATATGCTCTATCAGAGGTTGCAACCGCACCTGTTTGCCGAAGAAGGTTTCACCGATGCCGCCGTTGAGATAGGCGAAGAGTTTGGCACCGCAGTAAGGGTGGAATTGACTCTGGCGACTCTGGAAGACAACTGGCCGCAAGCCGCGGCCCTGTTGGAGCAGACCATACGTCAGACCCTGCAATATGGCTTCAGCAACGAAGAGTTGCAGCAGGCGCTCAGGCGTCAGCATAGGCAATATCAACTCAATCTGGCCGGTAGCGATACTATTCACAGCCTGAATATGGCGGAGGCTTTAGTTTCACTGGATGCCAAGGCCATGATACCGCTTGAGCCTGCGGATGAACTGGCTATTTTTGAGGCCTTGGCGCCGCAAATAACCCCGGCATTGATGAGGCAGACACTGGTAGAGCTCTGGCAGGGACAACCCGGTATCTATCTCTCTGCTGCCAAGGCGCCTACCGCAGTAGAAACACAACTCTTGGCGGCATATGAACAGAGTCAGCTGCAGCCAGTTACTCCCTATACAAGCACAAAGGCCAGCGAGTTTGCTTATCAGAGCCTTGGTGAACCCGGGAAGATAGTGGCCGATAAACGGGATCCCGATACCGGAATACGCCAGTTGCGTTTTGCCAATGGCACTCTGCTTAACCTCAAGCCTACCGAATTTGAACAGGACAATGTCGCCGTCAGTTTGTCATTGGGATTCGGTGAGTTGCCATTTCCGCACCTAGAGGGGGTGGGTACCCTGTTCAATCAAGCCTTTGTTTACGGCGGACTGGAGCAGCACTCCTGGCAGCAGTTGATGGATATCTTTGCCGGGCAAAATATTTCGGTCAACCTGGGGGTCGGCCTGCAAGGCTTTGGCGGCGTCACTCATACCAATGCCGCTGAACTCAGAACCCAGTTGGGGTTACAGGCCGCCTTTCTTAGTGCGCCGGGCTGGCGCCAGGAAGCCATTAGCCTCTTTCGGCAGCAAGTCGAGGCTGGAAGTCAGAGTCGCAATGCCAATCCGGAACAGGCCTTCTGGGATGGCCTAACGGGGCTCTTGTTCCCCGGCGACCCCCGTTATGGGTATGGCCGGGAAGAGCAGGTATTGCAGCGGGACTTTTCTGAAATTTCCAAGGTGTTGGCATCGGCGCTGGATAAAGGAATGCTGGAAATCGCGCTGGTGGGGGATTTCGATGAGGCTCAGGGAATAAAGGCGGTTGCCGAGACATTCGGTGTCATCGAGCGGCATCCGGCCAAGGAGTCGACCTTCGAGCGGCCGGTATTCCCCAAGGTGCCGGCTCAGAGGCAGATTTTCCATAGAGGTGCCGAGAACTCGGCGGCACTGGCCTGGCTGTGGCCGACCACCGACATGCAGGATGTTCGGCGCCACAGTGAACTGATGTTGCTCGAGCAGGTGATGGGTATTTTGTTGAATGAAGAGGTTAGGGAAAAAGCCGGCGCCGGATATTCGCCCTATACCTTCAATCATTTCGATTGGCATCCAACCGGTTACGGCTATCTGGGGCTGTTTACTGTCACTGATATGGCCAAGCTGAAAGCGGCCGAACAAGGCTTTGCTGCGGTCGTAGCCAGAGTCAAGGCCAAGGGCGGCATAGATGGCGAACTGCTGGAGCGGGCGCGCCAGCCCTTGCTGCAATGGTTTGAAAGCGCCCCGGCAAGCAACGGTTTCTGGCTGGAACTGGCAGCAACGGCCCAGAGCCGACCTGGCCGTTGGCAGGGATGGCAACAGCGCAGGCAGATATTGGGGCAACTGGATGGTGAAGTTTTGGAAGCCTTGGCTCGTGAGTATCTTGACAATGATCGCCGCTTGAGCGTGACGACCACTTACGCCAACTAAGCACTGGTCTTGGGATTTCTCGGATAGAAGCGCTCCGGCTTGCGCTGCAGGTGTTCGAACCTGCGGGTATTTTTATAGGGTAGCTTCATAAACCCCGAGACGCCTTGACCTTGGATCTTGTCGACATGACTGAGGATCCTGTCCAGACAGGCGCGAAACTGCGCCTGTTTTCTCGGGTTGAGTAGTCTCAGGTAGCTGTGGATCTTCATATGAGTTGGCAGGGCTTCGAAGATGATACAGCCTGTGTGGTGTATCTGGTTGAGCCAGCCAAGTTCAGTCATGATTTCCGCAGGCAGCTCCAGGTTTTCATCCGGATCCCGGCCATCTTCAAAGTAGGAGTGCAGCCGGGATTGATCTTCGAGTGTCGGCACATCGCCCACCTCAAAGGGCAGCAGCTGATCTGCCTTGGCCTTGAACGGCTCTGAAGGGGCGCTTCGCTCCAGGTGCAGGGTATCTTTGGCGTTGAAGAAACAGGCCTTGAAGATACCTATGCGATGAATGCCTCGGGCCAGAGTCACCATGTTGTTGACCGCTTGAATTAATGCCGGCCTGAGCTCTTCATCATAAAGCGCCAGGTTGGAGTCGATATAGACGCCTGTCTCCTGCCAATGAATCGCCAAACCGCCCACAATCGGATACTGACCCAGGCGGCCAACGGCGGCGATAAAGCCCTTCTCTGTGTCTCCCATGCCGGCGAGGAAGTTGCGGTAGTACTTCTCCAGTTGAATATCTTCGGCGCGAATAGCCTCGGCATCGGCGTCCGGATGATGGCTGCGCAGAAACGACTTCCGCGAACTGTAGCTGACAGTTTCCACGTCCCGGGCCCGCTTCTGTACCCAGACGGGGATCTCGGCGGTCAAATCCTGTGGCAGCGGCGGCAGCAAAAGATGCTGGCTGTATCTCATGCTGCGCAGGAAGTAGTCACCGGCCTTGAGACGGGTGAGAGGATCTGGGCCCAACATCCCCTCGAGGATCCTGGCCAGTTCTAGCGGCAGACCTATGCTGGTGGGCGGGATCACCTGGGAGCCGAAGCGGCTGGCCTGGCCGGACGCCAGCGCATAGAGGGTGGCGGCAACCCCCTGTTCATCAAACCTGGGGCTGGAAAGTGCCCCCGAGAGTTGCTCATCGCCGATAAAATAAACATCGCCCATGCGGGCGTTGGTATGCTGTTGATCGCTTGACATTAACTCCATCACATTGCCGCCGACCGGGCGGTTATCGGCATCGCGCTGGGCAAATACCGCCGAGCCCCAGTCAATCAGAGACAGCTTATCTTCCTCTGGGTCATAAACCAGATTGGAAGGTTTGATATCCCCGTGTACCAAGGGTCTGCCGTCACGCAGATACTGCAGCAGATCTGCCAACTGTCTGGCAATGCTCATGATCTCCGCCACCGGCAAGGCGCCATGTCGGCGACAGCGCTGATCCAGATCCTGGCCCCGAGCTCTGGCCATTACCAAGATCCCCTGGCGCCCAACTCTGTCGAACTTTATCAGTGGCGGCACATTGGGATGATTGACCTGAGACAGCATGAAGGCTTCTTCTTCCAGTCTGTCCTGTACCTGTTGGGGCAGGGTGATGCGAGAGAACTTGAATACATGTTCCTGGCCATGGCGGTTTCGTCCGGCGAACACAAAACCATAGGCGCCTTTGCCTATCAGTTGCGGATCGTCATAGCCCAACTTGATCAGTTGCTGGCGGCAGAGGCGGATCCAGGCCCTGTGCTTGCGGGCATCATCGGCCTTGAGCAGATAGACAGACTGCTCTTCAGAAATATAAAAGTGCTGCAGCTCAGGTGTTTGCAAGCGATTTCTCCATTGGCAGAGGCAAGGATACAAAGTAACAACAAGCAAAAGCTCATTAAAACAGCAAGGTGTGAGACCGGCAAGTGGTGACTCTGGGATCCAGCTCAGAACCAGGCTTCCTAGCGTATCCTTTTGGGCTGCACTTTGACCTATATCAATTTCATCGCAGCTGCCTCGGAGTAACCTGTTCGCAACAAGCCATAATGGCAAAAGCAATATGGAGGCCTTATGTCAGTGCCAGACAAGCAAGAGCTGATCGCACTGTTCGAGTATGCCCGTCCCCGAGTGATACAGTCGATGGAATTGCGCCATTGCCCCCATGCAGGTTTCTATAATCCGGTGGATGAGCGCTGCAATTTTTGTCATCAGGGAATGGAATGTATCTGGATGAACCAGAATGATGAGCTGGTGGATCTGGAGCAGAAATCACTCGAAGAGTTGAAGCAGCAGTTATTGATAGCGGTCGACTTTGTCGACTCCAGCCTGAGCCCACACCATTTGTCACGGCGTAAGTGTCAGTGTGATAACTGTAATTGGCTGCGCAAAGTGCAGGATATCCTGGCCAGGTTGCCCTGAATCCGAGAAAATTTATGCGGCCCACCCTGGAGTCATCGGCTCCTGGGTGGGCTTTTTTGTCTGTGGCAGCAGCGCTCTTTGCATTCGGCGTGCAAGTCGATAGAGTATTAAGATTTTCTGATGCACAGGATGGATAGATGGAACCCGGATTTTGGCACGAACGCTGGCACAAGCAGCAGATAGGTTTTCACCAGCAGGATATTAACCCCTTCTTGGTCAAGTACTGGCCCACACTCGCACTCCGGGGCAATGAACAGGTCTTTGTCCCACTCTGTGGCAAGTCTTTGGATATGTGTTATTTGGCCGAGATGGGCCATGATCTGCTCGGTTGTGAACTGAGTGAATTGGCCGTCAGGCAGTTCTTTGAAGAAAATGGCCTTGCGTATCAACAGAAAGCCTTTGGCGAACTGCAGGCTTTTTCCAGCGAACAGATGACCCTGTTGCAGGGCGACTTGTTTGCATTGCAGGTTCAGCAACTGGCATCGGTAGGGGCCTTCTACGATAGGGCAGCGCTAATCGCCTGGCCTGAGGAGATGCGTTTGCAATATGCCGCCAAGCTGGCTGCCTTGTTGCCAAGTGGTTGTAGTGGCCTGTTGGTCACCCTAGAATACCCTCAGGATATGCTCAAGGGGCCGCCATTCAGTGTGACCCGGGAGTGGATAAGGGAGCATATGAGCCAGTGGTTTGAGGTCACGCTGCTGGAGCAAGTCGATGTGTTGGCCGACAACCCAAGATTCATTGCCAAAGAGGTGCCTTGGCTCAACGAGAGTGCCTATTTGCTGAAACGTAAATAGATTTCTCTGACGAGGATAAGCGTTGAAGGCGTGAACAGCGCTTGGTTAAAAGCTCGACAAACAAAAAGGCGACCCTAAGGTCGCCTTTAGTTCAACCACTATCTCAACAGAGATTAGAAGTCGTAACGTACACCCACGGTGAATACGTTGTCGTCTTGCAGGTCTTTTTTAACATTATTGAATACATGCTCACCTTCGTAATGAGCATAGTGGCCGTATACCAGAGTTGACTTGGAGATGCGGTAGTCGGCACCGACAGTGATGTTAGTCACTTCGATATCAGAACCTTCATTGATGATGGGTTTGTTGTTAACATCTTTACCAATGGTGTTGACGTTATTGTAGTATTTGCCTTCACCTGATTCATCATAGCCGTATTGCAGCTTCAGGTTTACACCGTTCAGGTTGTACACTACGTTGACGAAGTAAGTGTTGTAGTCGTCAGAGTTGGCTGCAACACTTTCGGAGTTCTGATACAAAGCACCGATTTTGAAGTCACCCAGTTTAACTTGACCTACGGCGCGGTAAGCGTCGATGTTGCTGATGCCTTTGTTGTAGGCGATAGCTGCATAGTAGTTCTGAGCCTTCAGCTTCTTGTCACCTATGGTGGCGCTCAGAGCGTACTGGCTGTCATTGCTTAAAGAGCTTTCGTTGTTATCGTCAACCAGGTAAGTGGCGTTCAGAGTGATCAGGTCGGCGATCTTTGGAGAGTAGTACCAGAAACCGTCAGCGCTACGGGTCTGACCACCAACCAAACGGTCGATATCCGCGTTGGTGTTACCGAAAGCATCTACGCTGCCTTCAGCTTGCTTGAATACTGTGTCGTTACGACCGACCAGTACAGTACCATAGGCGGTCTTGGCACCCAGGAAAGTGTTACGGGCTTTGAAAGTATCGCCTTTACCAGAAGTGTTCTCTACTTGGAACTCCATCTGATAGATGATGTCTACACCGTCAGTCAGCTTCTCGGAACCTTTTACACCTAGGTTTGAGAAGTTGTTCTCGATGTAAGTTCCGGAGTTGTTCTCATCTGCATAGCTAGCATCTAAACCGTTAGTACCGCCTTGCAGAGTGGCGCCTGTGTCAGTGTGAGTTACAGCCAGATCCAAACGGCCATACAGAGTTGGGCCATCAGCCAATGCACCGAAAGAGGCTGCAGCCAGAACTGTTGCTACTGACGCAGAGATAAGGGTCTTCTTCATGTGTTGTGCTCCCTAGAACCTGAGTTCTAATCCATGTATTTATGGTTATTTAACAAACGAGTGTTCCTGGATTTGTAGCGGACATCCTGTCCGTCACAAAGCTGCGCTGATTCTTACAGTTTTGTTTGCCCAAGATTGTGGCCTGGATCAAACTTTTGCCCCCATTTCGGCCGAAAAAGCCTTAATCTGTGACCAAAATGTCCGTTTCGGTTAAAAAGTGTTCCGATGCTATTGTTTGTAAAATCAGCACAATCATTTTTCTCCTATAAAAAGGTGATTTTTCAGTATGTATGACTGTATCTGTCGGTTAATTTTAATGGAGTTAAATGTAAATTAGTGATAGATGATGTTCGTTGAAAAGTGAAGTTTTGCATCATAAAAATGATATTTATGTGCGCTAGTTCTCATTGGTTGTGCGAAAAAGAGGTTGTTGCTGGAAGTTATTCAGGCTGATAAGTGTATCAGACCGCTGAAAACCCGATACATGCTGCAGTTTGGGGAAAATGGGGAGTTCGGCTAGAATGCCGCCGAAGATAATTGGGAACCAAATTATGCAAGATACAGACACAGACTTGTTGAATTCAGAGGCCTATCAACAGCGTTTTGGCGGTATTGCCCGTCTATATGGTGTTGCTGCGCTGGCAGCCTTTGCCAAGGCCCATGTGATGGTGATAGGGATTGGCGGCGTCGGCACTTGGGTGGCCGAGGCGTTAGCCCGCAGTGGCATAGGGCATATCAGCCTGATGGATCTTGACGATGTCTGTGTCACCAATACCAACCGCCAGATCCATGCTTTGGCAGATACCATAGGTGAATCCAAGGTGGCCGTAATGGCACAAAGGATTAAGGCGATTAATCCTTTGTGCCGGGTGGATGAAATCGAAGACTTTATTGCTGCGGACAATCTGAGTCAGTATTTGTCACAGGATAAGGGCATAGACTTTGTGGTGGACTGCATAGATGCGGTTAAGCCCAAGGCGGCCTTAATCGCCTGGTGCAAACGTAATAAGATCAAGTTGGTGACAGTGGGGGGAGCCGGCGGCCAGATTGATCCTACCCAGATCCAGCAAACAGATTTAGCCAAGACGTTTCAAGACCCTTTGCTGGCCAAGGTACGTAACTTGCTGCGTAAAGAGTATGGTTTTACAAAGAACCCGCAACGGCGTTTTGCCATAGATGCGGTGTTTTCCAGCGAACATCTTAAATACCCCCAGAGTGATGGCAGTGTTTGTGCCAGTAAGGCCGGGGCTCAAGGCAATATGAGAATGGATTGTGCCTCGGGGTTTGGTGCTGCGACCATGGTGACCGGTAGTTTTGGTTTCGTGGCCGCCAGCCGGGTACTGGCGCGGTTAGCGCAAGCTGCCGATAGCAACGGCCAGGAATGAGTCGGGCCTTGTGGGGGGAGAACAGTCTGGCCCTCAAGGAAACTGCGCAAAACATGATCTGAGTCTAATGCGGGCCAAGTCTGGATTGTTAGAATCCTGACACTTTTTCGCTACAGATATTCAAATTATGCGACAAGCACTGCTCAATCGTTTTTTGCGCTATGTTCAACAGGATACACAAGCCAACCCTGACTCAGTTGCCGTTCCCAGCTCCGCAGGGCAAGTGGCCTTTGCTAAACAGTTGCAGCAGGAATTGCTCGAGCTGGGATTTGACGATGTTTTCCTCAGTGAATCATGCTGTCTTTATGCCAAAATCGCAGCGAATACTGCCAAGGTGCCGGCGATCGGTTTCTTGGCTCATCTTGATACCGCGGCCGACTACTCTGGTGCCGGGGTTAAACCTAGGGTGATAGACAAGTATCAAGGACAGGTCATCCCATTGGAACAAGGGGAAGAGCTGAACCCTGAGCAGTTTCCTTCTTTATTGAATTACCTCGACAAAACCCTTATCACGGCCGATGGCACCACGCTATTGGGTGCCGATGACAAGGCCGGTATCGCCGAGATCATTACGGCGTTGCATTATTTACTGCAACACCCGGAAATTCCCCATGGAGAGATCCATCTCTGTTTTACTCCCGATGAAGAGATTGGCCGTGGCACAGATGGCTTGGAGCTCGAGCGCTTCGGTGCCGATTGGGCCTATACGGTCGATGGCGGCGCGATAGGTGAGCTTCAATATGAGAACTTCAATGCGGCCACAGCGGTAATCACTGCCAAGGGGAACAACTGTCATCCCGGTAGCGCTTTTGGGGTAATGGTTAATGCTCTGACCATGGCTGCTAGGTTCCATGCTCGCATGCCCCTCAATGATGCTCCCGAGACCAGTGAAGGCTATCAGGGCTTTTTCCATTTGCTCTCTATGGAGGGGCAAACAGAAGAGGCCAAGCTGGTATATCTGATTCGGGACTTTGACCGAGCTCAGTTTGAACAGCGCAAGGTCTGGCTGCAAGAGTCGGTAGCTAAATGCAATGCCGAGCTGCAGGCCGGTAGCCTGGAGATCAGCATCAGCGACAGTTACTACAATATGAAAGAATGTATCTTGCCCGTGCCTCATGTGACAGATATTGCCTGTCAGGCGATGGAGATGGCTGGTATTACACCGGATATTAAACCCATTCGGGGTGGTACCGATGGTGCACAACTGTCCTGGAAGGGGTTGCCTTGTCCCAACCTCTTTGCCGGCGGTCACAATTTCCATGGTAAGCATGAATATGTTTGTCTGGAGTCAATGGAAAAGGCGGTTGAGGTGATAATCAATATTGCCAAACTGACCACTCAGAGATACGCAGAGTAATTAGGCTCACCACCGGACTAAAACGGGTTACATAAAGAGTTCCACCCTGTCGTCATCGGCGGGGTGGGACGTTAATGTCGCCGGAAAGCGAACCCGGAAATGCGCACCACCCAGTGGGGAATCGGGTACAAGAGTAATACTGCCCTTGAGTAAAGTGGCGGCGTTAAAGGCGGCAGCCAGCCCCAATCCTGTGGCCCCGGTTCGTCTACTGGTGGTAAAGAAAGGCTCAAAGATCTGACTGGCAATCTCGGGTGCGATCCCCTTGCCATTGTCTTCGATATCCAGCAATAGTTCTGGACCCTGCTGTTGTGCGCTGATGCTGATCTTATGGCCGGTATCACCCTCAAAGGCGTGAGCATAGGCGTTGGAAATTAAATTGGTGACTATCTGCTTCAATAAACTGTGGTTACCGGTGAGCCAGAGGTCGGGGGCAACGTCAATCTCCACATCTACTTGTAATTGCTTGAAAGATAGCGCCACAGCATCGGCAAATTCCTGCAATACCTGAGATAGCAGCATCTGTTCATTGGTATCATTGCCTTGCTCGGCGGCAATCGCCTTAAATTTCTGGATCAGATTACTGGCACGGGTAATATTGCTGATGATCAGCTCACAACTCTGTTGATACTCATTGAGAATGGCATTGAGCTCCTCCAGCGTAGCGCCATCACTTTGCAACAGTTCAATCAATTCATGAATATGTTGTAGTTGGCTACTGGCGGCAGTGAGACAGATACCTATCGGAGTATTGATTTCATGGGCTATCCCGGATACCAGCCCGCCGAGCGCCGCCATTTTCTGTTGCTCGACCATGACCTGCTGGGCGCGCTTCAGTACCAAGAGTGACTGCTCAAGCTCTTTGGTTTGCTCTTTGACTTGTTTGGCCAACTCATCTTTATAACTGCGTTCCAGTTCCAATAATCTTTCTCTGTCGTTCAAGGCCTCTTGCAACTCGGTGCGGGAAAGGTTGAGTTGCGAAAAGGTGGTGCGCAGTTGTTGTTGCATCAAGTTGATGGCCTGAGCAACCCGGGTAAATTCATCCTGTTTTTCCCGGCGTTTGAACTGCAATGGTTGATAGTCCTGCTCCAAATCGAGCTGCGAGCAATACTCACTCAGTTGTAACAGGTGTCGGGTGATCGTGGCCCAGACCAGATAGAGAATGAAGCCTGCGACCAGGAAGGTCTTGATAGCGTTAGCCAGTAGGATCAGTAAGGCTTTGTTGACTAATCTATCGTAGATTTTGGAGAGGTCGGCCTGTACTCTGAGTTCGCCGACATTAAAGGTTTGATCGCCGGTTTGATGTATCAAGGGAAAGCGTTTTTCTATCACTCCTTGGTTACGGTGTTCACCGGCCGTCCATTCCTTGCCGCTATCATCTTCTATGATCACAAAGCTGGTATCCGGCAATTGGTAAAGGCCGTTCAACTGGGTCTTGATGAGCCTCTCATCTATTACCCAAATACTTGCCGCGAGCACATCCAGGTTGGCCTTTTCAATATTGGCAAACTCATTGTTTATTCGGCCAATGTCGCTCTTGTAATCAGAAATCAGCTGTAAACCCGTGGTCACCAGGGTGATCAGCGAGCTGAACAATATAATCGCCAAGGCTAGTCTTCGACCTATGGGGCTGCTGATGAGCTGTTTTAAAAAACTGGGCATTCAACAATCTTAAGTACTTGCTGTAGATAGCCTTAAGCATAGCCTCGCCGCCAAATTTCGTAGTTTTTTGTTATCGGATAATCATGAAGCGTTTCGAATGAACGTGGCACCGTTTTTGCTTGTTTAGTGGTTGGAACAATTTTCTGACGCTGGATAGAGCCATGAAGAGACTGAAATTTGAGGTATTGAAAGAGGGCAAGTTCAAGGCCGCTGCATTGCAACTGACACTGTGGGTGCTGCTGATAACCACATTGCTGCTGTTTATGCCTAAGTCCTTACTGGCTCTGTTGCATTTGGAGTCTTGGGTTGATAGTCATGCTCATTATATTGGCCTGACGTTACTGCTGGCTTTGGCTTATATCGGTGCCTTGGCCGTCAATCTTTTGCTGGATGAAGCTATTGGTCGTCTGAGCGAGCGCAGGATCAATGAAACGATCGAAGAAAAAGTGAGGTTGTTGGATCCTGCCGAGCGCGCGCTATTGAGGGAGTTCTTCCTGCAGGGTGCCAGTGTTTTGACCCTGCCGCAAAATGAGGCTCCTGTGCAGGCGCTGCTAAAGGCACACATACTGGAGAGTCTGGGGAACGAGCGACATTACGCCATTCAAGGCCCTACTGCCGAGTACAAGATAGCCATGGCCGCCCGTAAGCATTTAAACCGAAGAGTGTTGCGTCTTCCTCCGGGAGAACCGAGTCAGGAAGAGTTGCAATACCTTATCAAGGCAAGGCCGCAATTTATCAATGGTATTGCCCAGGTGCGCAAACACGCTGCCTGATATCGGTTAAAAAAGTGGGCAGCCTTAGGGCTGCCCAAACATTAGATCAAAAATGTCATTGCATTTAAAGAACATGGAAATCTAAGGCTTTGCCGACTTTACGATAAACATCCACATAATGTAGGAGATAATACCGATAGTACTGAAGATAACTATCATCGACAGTAAGCCTATAGGGTTTCCAAACATTAGATCCAACCAGAATGCCATCACTGAAGTCCTCTTTCTTGTAAAGTCAAAGCTAAACTAACCAAATCGACGTTGAGCAGAACTGATCTCGATCAACAAATGTTACCTGAGCGTTTAATCTGACAAACTACCTTGTTAAAACATGATTTGAATCATGTTTTGCTGAATTAGGTGGTTGCGAAATTATCTGCGTTAACGGCAAGGGATGTTGAGAAAGGGATAAGCTCAAAGGCTAATATTAACCTCTACACTAAAGGGGTAGAGTGAACGGCGGCGATAACCATTGGCAAGGAGCGTGCGATGCAAACATCCCAAAGCGTGTTGAAACTCATGTTGCAAAGGTGGCAGTGGTTTCCTTTGCTGTTGTTATTTATCTATCCACTTTTTATGTTGTTGAGCACAGCCGCTTATCTTGCCTTTGGCTCATTGTTGCTCGCTCTCCTGTTGTTGGTTTGGCTTGGCGTCAAACAACTCTTCAATCTCAAGCGCTTGGAAAATGCCGCCCGTCATTTCGGCGAGGGTGACCTCAGTTATCAATTATCTGAGCGGGATGCCGGTATGTTTCATTCCGTGGTTCATGGCATTAACCGTATGGGAGAGGATGTTAGCCGAACGATTCTTTCCTTGGTCAATACTGCCGAAGCCATGAAAAAGGTTTCCATGGATATCAAATCCATCAGTGATACCGCCCATCTGGGAGTCGAAGAGCAGGAAAAACAAGCGGAACTGGCCGCGACAGCCATGACTCAGATGGTATCTACCGTACAGGAGATCAGTCGCAACGCCGCCAGCACCGCCAATGCTGCGGAGCAGGCCAAGCAAGCGGCTCATCGCGGCGATCAAACAGTTAGGCAGGTGGTACAACAAATTGATGGTATGTCTGCCCAAGTAGGGCAATCCCAACAAGTGATCGCCAGACTGGCCGAAGACAGCAACAATATCAGCACTATCATTGACACCATTTCCCAAGTGGCCGAACAGACTAATCTACTGGCATTGAACGCCGCTATTGAGAGCGCCCGTGCGGGTGAGCATGGCCGAGGTTTTGCTGTGGTTGCCGATGAGGTTCGTAGTCTGGCGCAGCGAACGTCCGCGGCTACGGTCGAGATCCAACAACAGATACTGCAATTGCAGCAGGGAGCCGATGCGAGTGTGAGGGTCATGACCACCAGTGTTGCGCAGGCCAATGCTACTCATGAGATGGCTCATCAGGCGCAGCAGGCTTTGGGACAGATAGTGGCGCAGATTGAAAGTATTACTGATATGTCGCATCAGATTGCGGCAGCATCGGAACAGCAGCAAGCTGTGGCCGAAGAGATCAGCAGTAATATCTCATTAATGGCTCAGGTCGCGGTCGAAAATGCCAAGGAAACTCATAGCACCAACCTCTCCAGTCTGAAAGTGTTCAATATGTCACAAGAGATAAGCGCCCTACTTGGGCGGTTTCATGTGGATAAACAAGCCATGGCGCAACTCGAAAAGCGTCATCGTTTTGTTGAATGGGGACCGCAATTGGATCTTGGGATGGAAGAGATCAATCGTCAGCACCTGCGTTTGGTATCCCTGATCAATGAACTGCATCGCACCCTGGAAGAAGCTTATGGCCTGGAAGCGATTAAACGCATTGTTCAAGGCCTGGTGGATTACACCGCCAATCACTTTGCTTACGAAGAGGAGTTATTTGCCCGCTTCGGTTATCCGCAGACCGAGGAGCATAAGCTGAAGCATCAACAACTGGTAGCCAAAGTATTGGATTTTCAAAAGCGGGTTGCCAAGGGAGAAGATGTGGCCAACGAACTGATGGCTTTTCTCAAATCTTGGTTAATCAACCATATTCAGGGTAGCGATAAGGGCTATACCAGCTTCCTTATTGCCCATGGCGCCCAGTAGTCAGACTGAATTTTGTCCAAACGATCAGGATTTTGGCAAACAAGCTTGTAAAGCACTTGCCATTGGACTGAGCACAGGTATAATTCCGTTCACTCGCTGATGAGGCATCATCGCGAAACAATCTATATGTGCCAGAGTGGTGAAATTGGTAGACACAGGGGATTCAAAATCCCCCGCCCTTAAAAGCGTGTCGGTTCGAGTCCGACCTCTGGTACCATCTCTTCTAGAGATAATAAGCCGACCTTGAGTCGGTTTTTTTATTTTCAGGCCCGAGTAAGTTATTGCGCCACGCGCGTGTCGGCTGGAAGGCCAGCCCCGTCGTTCCGACCTCTGGTACCATCTCTTCTAGAGATAATAAGCCGACCTTGAGTCGGTTTTTTTATTTTCAGGCCCGAGTAAGTTATTGTGCCACGCGCGTGTCGGCTGGAAGGCCAGCCCCGTCGTTCCGACCTCTGGTACCATCTCTTCTAGAGATAATAAGCCGACATTGAGTCGGTTTTTTTATTTTCAGGCTCGAGCAAGTTATTGCGCCACGCGCGTGTCGGCTGGAAGGCCAGCCCCGTCGTTCCGACCTCTGGTACCATCTCTTCTAGAGATAATAAGCCGACCTTGAGTCGGTTTTTTGTAAGTTTTTGATGGTGCCGAAAGGTACTGGGGTTTTTCCCTCTATTGCGGCTTATTAAACCTTCTTTGTCAGGCTATCCAGCACTTCCAGTTCTACTTCGCGACCCTGTGGGAAACTAACGCCTTGAGTGTTATTACGGTGAAGTTGTCACAACAAGTCCCACCACAGCCAATAGCTTCACCTCAGGCTGACGGCCGTGGAGCCGCAGCTGAATGGCATTGTGTGCTGCTTTATGGCGGGATGGAAACAAGTGTTATCAATTTGTCTAAAATTAGACATGTCTCAACTTTGGCGGATTTATGAGGGGAAGTTAATGTTTTTGAGGTTTTTTCATCCGTTCATTGCCCAGCTTTTCTTTGGCCAGACAGTAAGAAATTTGAGCTCTCGCAAAATTACCATTTAAATTCGAGTGAGAGCGGGATTTTACTGGCTATTTTATAGTTAATTGAATCGTAAAAGGTTATTTGGGCCTATATAAGCCTTCCTACGTTTTTACACGTTTAATTATTTGAATTTTAATAATAAATTTTTAATTTCAGCCTTGCTAATGTTTTGATTGTGCTCCGTTCGCTTGTTATCTAAAATTCGCCGCTTTTTAGATAACAAGTACGGCATGTTGACTGCCTGTGCTGAAATTAACTTATTCATTTTGGGGACTTTTTGTGTCTAAAACACTGGCGAATCCTGCTCCATTAGGCTTAATGGGCTTTGGTATGACGACTATCCTGCTGAATATTCATAATGCGGGTTACTTTCCGATTGATGCAATGATCCTGGCGATGGGCATTTTCTATGGCGGACTCGGTCAAGTCATTGTCGGTATTATGTGTTTTATGCGAGGTGACACCTTTGGGACGACAGCCTTTACATCCTATGGTTTATTTTGGTTAACCCTCGTCGGGCTTATTCTTATGCCCAATGCTGGTGTAGCGGCTAGCCCAACTCATTTTATGGGATGGTATTTGACCCTTTGGGGGATCTTTACTGCCTTTATGTTTGTGGGATCGCTGCGCTACCCCAGAGCTAAACAGTTTGTCTTTGCGTCGCTAACCATTTTGTTCTTCCTGTTGGCCGCGAGAGATTTTACCGGCAGTGCTCTGATTGGCACTATTGCAGGTTTTGAAGGCATTATCTGTGGCGCGAGTGCGATTTACTTTGCTATGGCGCAAGTGCTCAACAATGAATATGGCTACACGATTTTGCCAATAGGCGAGTTAAAGGCCAAGGCTTAGCATTCAGTGAAAACTGAATAATACGGCGATTACTCCCGGCATTGTATAGGCATTGCTTGGATATCAGTGCTGCGATAAATACAAGGACATGCGCTCAGGTGCATTGGCATCTGAGTTTGCAAGACATGACCGAGCCGGATTAAAAAAGAATGCCAGTCAGTTCGAGCTGACTGGCATTAGCCAAATGGCCATTGGGTTGATGAATTAAGGATGAGAATAAATTCGCTGGCTTAGCTATCGGCAATTACGCCGCTACAGTTCAGAACTTGTAATCCAGGGTCAAATACACTTGTTGACTGTCATTGATTTCAATGCCGTTTTCTTCATAGTCCTGGGCCAGGTAGCGATAGCCGAGGTCTGAGGAAAAGTGTTCGCTCCATTTGTACTGCACACCGACTTGACCGCCCCAAACAAAATCTGTTGAAGATTCACCGGCAATCTTGTTGTCATTGGCGCCCATACTGACACCGGCGAACAGATTGACATCTTGATGCACTGGCAATAGGTAGTCATAGGAGACTAGCCAGCTGTATTGTTCCTGTTTGTAGTTGTTGGCGGCCAAGCTGAACTTATCTTCCATGTAACCAAAAGTACCGGTAATACGGTGTTGCTGTTCAATCAGCATGCCTATACGTGCCTGATAGCTCATATCTTCGGCGTCTTTATTGACTACGCCCTCGATTTCATCGCTTTGGTAGCCTAAGCCTACCCCGGCAAAGTAATCTATCTCGACCGCTTGTGCGCCGCTGCATACCAATGCTGCTCCTGCAGCCATCATCATTATTTTGTTCAGTTTCATCATTGACTCCTAAGACTGCTAAGTCGTTTAATCAGAATGTTTATTGGCTTGGTGAGTCATACTTTATGGCAAGCAAAGCAGTGATAGAAGCCCGTAACTGTGTGTCTCTTTGTCTCAAAAAATAGAACAATAAGAGCCTTGTCACAGAGATAGTTCCAGATCTTGTGTGATAACTATGAGCGGAGAGGAAGATGCTGAGATTACCGTTGTCAAAGATTGTATCTACCTGATTTAAATATACATTTTAAATAAACCAAGTTGGAGTTGTCAGGCGAGTTGTGCACAAGTTCCATGCGTGCGTAGCGTCGGTTTACCGGCTTGGATGTAAGGCGTTATTAGCCGTCGACGTCCCAAGCTAATTCATATAATTTTATTATTTAACAGTTGGTTAGGTTTTGTTTGGCGGGTTGGGGAGTACATGTTTTTATCTTTCCTGAACCTAAGCTGACTCATTGCCAATTATCCTTCGGGATATTCAACACCGCTGATATAGATGCTGATGTTTTTGCGGCCTTTACACCAGAAAGCCCAGAGGGCTGTGATTGGAGGCAATAACGGGTTTTGGGGAGCGCTAGTTTTAAAGGGGAGCAATGGTCAGCAATCAGGGGCTCTGATGAGAAAAGGCGAGAGCCCCTGAACGGCTCAGTTGTTCGCTTAAGAGCCTCTTTTACTCAGGATCATAATCCAACACCGGGGCCAGCCACTTCTCGGCCTCGGCCACTGTCATCCCTTTACGGCGGGCGTAGTCTTCCACCTGATCTCGGCCTATGTTACTTACCCCAAAATAGCGTGATTGCGGGTGCGCAAAGTACCAGCCGCTGACCGCCGCCGTGGGGTACATGGCAAAGCTCTCGGTGATCTTAAGGTCGATACACTCGTCTGGCTTAAGAAGCTGCCAAAGCAGGCCTTTTTCCGTGTGGTCCGGGCAGGCAGGGTAGCCGGGAGCCGGGCGTATGCCCTTGTACTTTTCACGAATAAGCGCCTCGTTATCCAGGTTTTCTTCGCTGGCATAACCCCAGAACTCCTTACGCACCCGCTCGTGCATCCGCTCGGCGAAGGCTTCGGCCAGGCGGTCGGCCAGACACTTGAGCATGATGGCGCTATAGTCATCGTGGGCCGCCTCGAAACGGGCAATATGGGCATCGATGCCATGGCCGGCGGTGACCGCAAATCCCCCCATATAGTCGGTCACGCCGCTCTCTTTGGGAGCAACAAAGTCAGAGAGACAGAAGTTGTGGTTGCCCACCCGCTCCAGCTGCATCCGTAGATGATGGGTGGTCAGCAACACTTGGCTGCGTGAGTCATCTGTGTAGATCTCGATATCATCGAAGTTGACGCTGTTGGCGGGAAAGAGGCCGATAACGCCCTTGGCGGTGAGCCACTTCTCTTGGATGATTTGCTCCAGCATCGCCTTGCCGTCGGCATAGACTTTACGGGCCTCAGTACCGACGACTTCATCATCCAGTATTTGCGGGAAATGACCGTGCAACTCCCAGGCGCGGAAAAACGGCGTCCAGTCGATGCGCTCGAGTAAGTCCTCAAGCGGATAGTCGTCAAACACCTGGATCCCCGGGGTGTTGGGCTTCACTGCTTGGTAGTTGGCCCAGTCGTGGCTGCAGCGGTTATCCCGTGCTACCTGCAAGGGCACTATCTGCTTGCGCTTGGTCTGTGACAGACGCTTTTGGCGCATCATTTCATATTCGCGATAGGTTTCGTCTATGGTGGCCTGGCGGGTTTCATTGTTGATGAGCTTGCTGACCATGGGCACGGCGCGCGATGCATCGGCGATATAGATGGCGCCATGGGGATAATGAGGCGCTATCTTCACTGCGGTATGGATCTTGGAGCAGGTGGCACCACCGATAATCGCCGGCAGGGTCAGACCTTCGCGCTCGAAGGTTTTAACGTTGTGCACCATCTCATCCAGGCTCGGGGTAATGAGCCCGGACATGCCTATGATGTCGACCTTCTCGGCCTTGGCGACTTCGATGATTTTCTCCACCGGCACCATGACACCGAGATCTATCACTTCATAGCCGTTACAGGCCAGCACCACACCGACTATGTTCTTGCCTATGTCGTGAACATCGCCCTTGACTGTGACCATCAGCACCTTACCGTTGCTCTGGCCTTCAACTTTTTCGGCTTCGATATAGGGGTTGAGATAGGCGACCGCCTTTTTCATCACCCGGGCGGACTTGACCACTTGCGGCAGAAACATCTTACCGGCGCCAAAGAGATCGCCCACCACGTTCATGCCGTCCATCAGCGGGCCTTCAATCACATCCAGCGGCCGCTTGGCCTGCAGGCGCGCTTCTTCGGTGTCGGCGTCTATGTATTCGGTGATCCCTTTCACCAGCGCGTGTTCCAGGCGCTTGTTGACCGGCAACTTGCGCCATTCGAGATCTTCTTTCTTGCCTGCGCCGCCCGGGCCACCGCGATACTTCTCGGCGACTTCGAGCAGCTGCTCTGTGTTACTGGAGTCGGCAACCGGGCAGGGCAGGTTGAGCACCACGGCCTCTACCTTCTGCTTCAGCTCAGGGTCGATATCGTCATAGATGGCCAACTGACCGGCGTTGACTATGCCCATATCCATACCCGCCTTGATGGCGTGATAGAGGAATACGGCATGAATGGCTTCTCGCACCGGGTTGTTGCCGCGAAAGGAGAAAGAAACGTTGGACACCCCGCCGGAAATCATCGCATGGGGCAGGTTGGCCTTGATATCTGCAATGGCGCCGATAAAGTCCACCGCATAGTTATCGTGCTCCTCTATGCCGGTGGCGATGGCGAAGATATTGGGGTCGAAGATAATATCTTCCGGCGGGAAGCCCACCTTATCCAGCAGCACCCGGTAGGCACGGGTACAGATTTCGGTTTTGCGCTCCCGGGTGTCGGCCTGGCCCTGTTCATCGAAGGCCATGATGATGGCGGCGGCGCCGTAGCGCTTCACCAGTTTGGCCTGTTCAATAAACTTGGCCTCGCCCTCTTTGAGGGAGATGGAGTTGACTATTCCCTTGCCCTGAATGCACTTGAGCCCGGCCTCAATCACCTCCCACTTGGAGGAGTCTATCATCACAGGCACCTTGCTGATATCCGGCTCTGAGGCGATAAGGTTGAGGAATTTCTGCATCATCTCTACCCCGTCGAGCATGCCCTCATCCATGTTGATATCTATGATCTGGGCGCCGTTTTCTACCTGGTCACGGGCCACCTCCAGCGCGGTTTCGTACTGGCCTTCTTTGATTAACTTGAGAAACCGGGCCGAGCCGGTGACATTGGTGCGCTCGCCCACATTCACAAACAGGCTGTTTGCATCTATGGTCAGGGGTTCCAGTCCGGAGAGGCGACATGCTACCGGCAGCTCAGGCAGCGGCCTTGGTGCATGAAGGCTAACAGCTTCAGAAATCGCCTTGATATGCGCAGGCGTGGTGCCGCAGCAGCCGCCGACAATATTGAGCAGCCCCTCTTCGGCCCAGGGGCCTATCACGCCTGCCATCTCTGCCGGGGTTTCGTCATAGCCTCCGAATTCATTGGGCAGGCCGGCATTGGGGTGCGCCGAGACAAAGCACTCGCTGATACGGGAAAGCTCCTCGACATAGGGCCGCAGTTCTTTCGGGCCCAGGGCGCAGTTGAGGCCTATGCTCAGAGGCTTGATATGTCTGAGAGAATGGTAAAAGGCCTCTGTGGTTTGCCCTGTCAGGGTGCGGCCCGAGGCATCGGTAATGGTGCCGGAAATCATCACCGGCAACCTTTGGTCCAGTTTCTCGAACACATTTTCGATGGCAAACAGCGCCGCCTTGGCATTGAGAGTATCGAAGATGGTTTCCACCAGGATGATGTCGGCGCCACCGGCGATCAGCGCCTCGGTGGATTCGCTGTAGGCCAACACAAGATCGTCAAAATGTATGTTGCGAAAGCCGGGGTCATTCACATCCGGGCTGATGGAGCAGGTGCGGTTGGTGGGGCCGAGCACCCCGGCCACATAGCGGGGAATACCGCTGGCGGCGGCCACCTCATCGGCCACTTCGCGGGCGATTTTGGCGCCTTGGTAATTGATCTCCGCCGCCAGGCTCTGCATCTCATAGTCGGCCATGGCAATGGTGGTGGCGTTGAAGGTGTTGGTTTCTATGATGTCGGCACCGGCCAGCAGGTATTCCCTGTGAATGGTCTTGATGATCTCGCTCTGGGTCAGTACCAGCAGATCATTGTTGCCTTTGACATCGCAATGCCAATCTTTGAAGCGCTCGCCGCGGTAATCGGCTTCTTCCAGCTTGTAGTCCTGGATCATGGTGCCCATGGCGCCATCTAAAATCAGGATCCGCTCTTTGAGGGTCTGTTTGAGCTTGAGCTCTGTCTGGCTTGGGGAGTGCTGGGAAGTCGCCATAGGGTTACCTTTCATACCTGTCTTATTGCTGTTTTACATTCGCGGTGCTTGGCATCCGCGACATCATCTCTGCCGACCTGACGCCCGGGACACTATCTGGCATGATAGCCAAAGGCGTGTGTGGGCGCGGAAAGTTATTTTGGACATTTATACGTATAGACGTCCGTAATATACGGATTCCGGCGGCCTGCGGCAAGGTTAAATTGGCCCGGTAACCACCGGACTCTGACGGGAGAAGTGTGTGGCTGAACATAGGCAACTGAATATCTATCTGCTGCGGCACGGCGAATGTGAAGGCGGCGAGATTATCCGCGGCCGCAGTGATGTGGCCCTGAGCGATGAGGGCAAAGCGCAGATGTGGCGCAGCTGGCGGGCTATCAGTAGTGCGCTGGAGCAGTTACCGAGCCAGCCCGAACGCCTGGCGCTGCTGAGCTCCCCGGCCCAGCGTTGCCAGGCCTTTGCCGCCGAGCTCAAGGCCGATATGCCTGATTATTTCCCGGCGCCGCTGCAGCAGCATGACTGGCTCTGGGAGCTGGACTTCGGTGACTGGGACGGCATGAAGGTGGCGAGTGTCTATCAGCAGCATAGCGAGGCGGCTGAAGCCTTCTGGCGTGACCCCGTGGCCAATACTCCGCCGGGCGGGGAATCGCTGCCAGCCTTTCGTAGCCGGGTGTTGGATGGCTGGCAGACTATGGTGCAGCGCTGGCTTGCTAGAGAGGTTAGTTCTTCCGAAAGCTCTGTTTCAGGAGATTCTGGTTCCTCAGCAAGCGCCGATGCGGCACTGATCTTGACTCACAGTGGGGTTATCCGGCTGCTGCTGGCCGAGATTTTGCTGCCGGGGCAAATACCGCCTGCGGCAGTGTTCAACGCCTTGGAGCTACCTTATGCGGCCTGGGTCAGAATAACCCTCTATGCCAGCCGTGATGCCAGCGGTGAAAGTGACCAGGAATGGCAGTGTTTCAGCAAGCTCCACTGGCCGCAATAGTGCTGCGCTATTGCGCCGGGCAATTGTGCCGGGCGATAAAACCGGGATAATAACCCCAAATGGCCGCCAAGTGCGGCAGCAGCCAGGGTGTTGGCGCCTTTGCAGGTGAACCAACCCAGGGAACCGGGAAAGCCCGGACTGTGCCCGCAACTGTGAGTCGCCGTTGGCGACGAGTCAGGAGACCTGCCCAGGCTGATAAACCAAACCAGAAACCCGGGCGGGTAAACCGGGGGAGCGAATAGATGATTCTTCCACTGCAGCTTGAGCCTTCTGCCGGTCACAGGCTCAATGTCGGGGGGCGGTTATGAGCCTGGCACTCAAGGTGCAACAGCTTAGCTGGCTTCCCGGTGGTCACAGCGTATTGGCCGATGTGGGTTTTGAGCTGCCAAGTGGCAAGATGCTCGGGCTCATAGGCCCCAATGGTGCCGGTAAGTCGAGCCTGCTGCGCTGCCTCTATCGTTATATCCGCCCGGACAGCGGCCAGATCCAGCTGTTTGGTCAGGATATCCATAGCTTGTCTGCCAAAGCCTTCGCCAAAGAGGTGGCCGTGGTGCTGCAGGATACCCCGGCCCAGTTGGCACTGGATTTGACTCAATTGGTGGCCATGGGACTGACTCCCCACAAGGGGTTGTTTGATATGCCATCGGCGACCGACAAGGCCCAGGTGCAGGCGGCATTGGCGCAGGTCGGGTTGCAGCACAAGGCCGCAGAGCCTTTCGCGCAGCTTTCCGGCGGTGAGAAGCAAAGGGCCTTGATTGCCCGCGCCATAGTGCAGCGCCCCAAGCTTTTGATCCTGGACGAGCCCACTAATCATCTGGATATCCGCTATCAGATCCAGATCCTCGAGCTGGTGCGCAGCCTGGGGGTCACGGTGATCGCCTCGATTCACGATCTCAATCTGGCCTCGGCCCTGTGTGACGAACTCTTGCTGCTGGATAACGGCCGCCGTATTGCCCACGGCTCGCCCCAGAGCGTATTGACCGAAGACAGAATTGCCGGTGTCTTCGGTGTTTGCTGCCAGGTGGGGACGCATCCGCAGTTGGGACGGCCGCTGATCCACTACTTTTACGGCTATCAGTCGCCAGAGCCTGGTCACGGCAAGGCTGTAAGCTCGGCGGCGCTCGCCAGTGGCGAGGTTCAAGGCGCTGCGATAGTCGAGCCAATGGCAGGGCCTGCCTCGGCCGAAACCTGTGTTGCTCACAAGGAAACTGACCGGCGCCCAGGCTCGGTGGGAGGTGGCGCATGAATGCTTCCGTGGCCGCACCGGGGCGCTCGCTTATCGGCTGGTTTCTCAGGCCCTTGCCCAGACTTTACTGGTGCTGGCTGCTGTTGCTGCTCTGCACTGTGTTGACACCCTTGGCCGCCGCCGGTTTTGGCGCCGCCGATATCAGCCTCTTCGATGTGGCAAGAGTGATTGGCAAACACCTGCTGGGCGTGGGTGAGCCTTCTGCCATCAGCGAGCGTATCGTCTGGGATCTGCGCCTGCCGCGTATCTTGCTGGCCTTTATCGCCGGCAGCGGTTTGGCATTGTCGGGTTATGTATTGCAGGCGGTGACCCGCAACCCGCTGGCCGATCCTTACCTGTTCGGTATCAGCTCGGGCGCCAGCTTCGGCGCCGTGGTCTCGGTCGCCCTGGCGACCGGCCTTGGCCTGAGTTCGGCCATCTCCGGGGTATCGCTGCCGCTGGGAGCCTTTATCGGTGCCAGTTTGGCTGTGCTTATGGTACTGCTGCTCGCGGGCAGGAATATCGGCAACCAGATAGAGAGAATGTTGCTCTCCGGGGTCGCCATCTCCTTTATGTTCAGTGCCCTCACCAGCTTGATCTTGTATTTTTCCACCCCGCAGGCCACCACCTCCTTGCTGTTTTGGAGCCTGGGCAGTTTTGCCCGTGCCAGTTGGGATGGGCTTGGACTGCCCACTCTGGTGGTGCTGGCGGCCTTGCTGGTGATCCTGGCCTTCAAGCGCCAGGTACTGGCGATGCTTGCCGGTGATGAAACCGCCCACACTCTGGGGATCAGGGTGCAAAGGCTCAGGGTTTCCATGCTGCTGTTATGCTCGCTTATTACCGCCACTTTGGTGGCCCACTGCGGCGGGATAGGTTTTGTGGGGCTGATGGTGCCTCATATTGTCAGGTTGTTGCTGCCGGGGCAGCATCCCATGGTGCTGACGGCACTGGCGGGCGGCCTGTTTATGGTTTGGGTCGATGTGCTGGCTCGCAGCATACTGCCCACCCAAGAGCTGCCGGTGGGGGTGATCACCTCGGCCATCGGCAGTCTGTTTTTCCTGATGGTGCTGCGTAAACGCGGCCAATAACGATAAGAGAGGGAAGGATGTACCAGGTTGCAGCAATCAATCACACGCTGGATGACGCGATTCAGGCCCGCATAGACAACAAGACCAAACCCCTGGGCGCTTTGGGTGAGCTGGAGGCTTTGGCGCTGCAGTTGGGGCGCATTCAGCTCGGTTCCGCCACCGATGAGTTGGTCATCCGCCGCCCCGTGATGCTGGTGTTTGCCGCCGACCATGGTATTGCCGCGGCCGGGGTGTCGATTGCCCCCAGCGAGGTGACCACCCAAATGGTGCTCAACTTTGTTGCCGGCGGCGCCGCCATCAATGTGTTTTGTCGCCAGACCGGCTTCGAGCTGGAGGTGATTGACTGCGGCATTCTCAGCCCCTTGGGGATCCCCGAGGTTACAGAGCAGCGTCTGGGCGCCGGTACTGGGCCTATCCACAAACGCGCCGCCATGACTCTGGGCGCTGTGCATCAAGGGTTTGCCATGGCGCGCACCTTGGTAAAACGCCATATCGATGCCGGCAGCAACCTGCTGGCGCTGGGGGAGATGGGAATAGGCAACACCTCTTCTGCCGCCGCCGTGATGGCCGCCCTGACCGGCCTGCCTGTGAGTGAATGTGTCGGCCGCGGCACCGGCATAGATGCCGCGACGCTTAAGCGCAAATGCCTGCTGATAGAGCAGGCACTGCTGCTGCACCACTGCGAGCTGACCGAGCCGCTCAGTATCCTCGCCTGCCTCGGAGGCTTTGAAATAGTGCAGATGACAGGAGCCATGTTGGCGGCGGCCGAATTTGGTGTGCCCGTGCTGGTGGACGGTTTTATCGCGTCGACAGCGGCGCTGGCGGCTGTGCGTTTGGCGCCGGGGGTGAGGGATTATCTTATTTTTGCCCATGAGTCTGAAGAGCGCGGCCACAAGTTGCTGCTCGAGGCCATGTCCGCCAAGCCCTTGCTCAGGCTTGGACTCAGGTTGGGTGAAGGCTCGGGCGCGGCGCTGGCGCTGCCTTTGGTGCAGGCGGCGGCCAACTTCTACAACCAGATGGCCAGCTTTGGTGAAGCCGGGGTCGACAAGGTGGTAGAGCCAGCTACCCAAGAGGTGCTCTGATGGGATTCTGGCTCGGGCAGCTGCGGCTGTTTTTGATCGCAATAGGTTTTTTCACCCGTATTCCTGTACCCAGCGCCCTGACGGTGGACAGCGACAGCCTCAACAAGGCCAGCCGCTACTTTGGCCTGGTGGGCGTGGTGGTGGGCTTGATCTCCGCCTTGGTGTTACTGCTGGCCGCCGGCATATTGCCAAGCTCCATCGCCATAGTGCTGGCGATGATTTGCAGTGTGCTGGTTACCGGCGGTTTTCATGAAGATGGCCTGGCCGATACCGCCGATGGTTTCGGCGGCGGTTGGCGGGTAGAAGACAAACTGAAAATCATGAAAGACAGCCGCCTTGGCAGCTATGGCGCCTTGGCATTGGTGTTGGTGTTGCTGCTCAAGTACCAGGTACTGCTAGAGTTGGCACTTTACGACATCAACCAGGCGGCGCTGGCCCTGGTATTGGCGCACTGTGTCAGCCGGGTGACGGCGGCCAGCATTATCTTCAGCGAAACCTATGTTCGCGACGAGGGCAAGAGCAAACCTTTGGCGCAGCAGCAGGGGCTCAATGAGCTGGGTATTTTGCTGCTGACTGGAATTGTGCTGACGGCACTGCTGTCCACCACGCTGCTGTTCTGGCTATTGCCGACCATGTTGCTGCTGCGTTGGGCCCTGGTGTTCTGGTTCCGGCGCCAGATTGGCGGCTACACCGGCGATACCCTGGGAGCGGCGCAGCAGGTGAGTGAGCTGGCGGTTTATATGCTGTTGCTGGCATTGGGAGGCAGCCCGGCATGATCCATCTTATTCTGGGCGGTGCCCGCAGCGGCAAGAGTGGCTACGCCGAGCGGCAACTGGCCGACTTGTGCCCGGCCAATGTCCGCCCCTGGTATCTGGCAACAGCCGAGTCCGCCGATGAGGAGATGGCCCGGCGTATCGCCCACCATCAAACCGCGCGCCAAGGCGGCAGCCTCGAATGGCAGTTGGCCGAGGTGCCGCTCGATTTGGCCAAGGCGCTTGTGCAGCGCTCAGGCTCTGGAGCGCCGGTATTGGTAGACTGCCTGACGCTTTGGCTCAGTAATCAGCTCTGCTTTGGTGCTGATATGGCTTGCGAACGCGCGGCCTTGCTGCAGGCGGTAGCCGAGTTTGACGGCGATCTGCTGCTGGTGAGCAATGAAGTTGGCTCCGGCATAGTGCCGCTTGGGGAGCTGAGTCGGCGTTTTGTCGATGAGGCCGGTTGGCTCAATCAGGCGCTGGCCGCCAAGGCCGACAGAGTCACTCTGGTTGTCGCAGGTTTACCGCTGGCGTTAAAGCCTGTGAGCTCTGATAGCAGTGGCTCCCTGGGCTTGAGCGCTTCGGGTACAAGCCCGGATCAGTGGGGTAATACATGAGCGGCCCAGTAACAGCTATTAGCGCTGAACTTGAAGCCGCGCTCTCGACTCTGGCCCGGCCTGGTCGCAGCCTTATGGTGCAGGGCACCACTTCGGATGCCGGTAAGAGTACCTTGGTGGCCGGACTCTGCCGGGTGTTTCATCGTCATGGTCAGCGAGTGGCGCCCTTCAAGCCGCAAAATATGGCGCTCAACAGCGCCGTCACCCGGGATGGCGGTGAAATTGGCCGGGCCCAGGCGCTGCAGGCGGTGGCCGCCGGTCTTGAGCCGAGAATCGACTTCAACCCGGTATTGCTTAAACCCAGCTCAGATACCAAGGCGCAGGTGATTATTCAGGGCAAGGCGCTGACCAGCCTGGAAGCTGCCGCCTTTTTCGGCCCCGAGAGTCGTGACTATAAAGCCGCTGCCATGCAGGCGGTGTTGGCATCCTGGCACAGGTTGCAGCAGGAGTTTGACTGGCTGCTGGTAGAAGGCGCCGGTAGCCCGGCCGAAATCAATTTGCGCCAGGGCGATATTGCCAATATGGGTTTTGCCGAAGCGGTGGACTGCCCGGTGATCCTCATCGCCGATATCGACAAGGGCGGGGTATTTGCCCACTTGGTCGGTACCTTGGCCCTGCTGTCCGAGAGTGAGCAGGCGCGGGTAAAGGGCTTTGTGATCAATCGTTTTCGCGGTGATATCTCATTGCTGCAGTCCGGGCTGGATTGGCTTGAGGCTCACACCGGCAAGCCGGTATTGGGCGTATTGCCCTACCTCGATGCCCTGCATCTGGACGCCGAAGATGCACTGGTGCAGCCCAATGCTCAGTCTCAGGCTGCTACCGAGCAGCCGACAACAGCTCAATCAGCACGAGCTCAATCTGAAACAGCTCAATCTGAAGCAACTCAATCTGAAAGAACTGGGACGCGACTGCGAGTCGGCGTCTTGGTGTACCCCAGGATCAGCAACCATACCGACTTTGATCCGCTGCGGCTGCATCCGGATATCGAGTTTTGTTATATAGGGCCGACTCATCAGGGTGAACTTCCAGGGCTGGATCTCCTGCTGTTGCCCGGCAGCAAGAATGTGCGCGCCGACCTGGCTTTTGTCCGCCAACAGGGCTGGGATAAGGGCATAGCCCGCCATCTGCGCTATGGCGGCAAGCTTATCGGTATCTGCGGCGGCTTTCAGATGCTGGGGCAGAGCATTGCCGACCCCTTGGGGCTGGAAGACTTGCCCGGTACCAGCCAAGGGCTGGGCTACCTGCCGCTCACTACCGAGCTGCAAGTCGAAAAACAGCTGCTCAATGTCAGCGGTACCCTGAGGCTTGGGCAATCATCGGCGTCAGTCTCCGGTTATGAGATCCACTGCGGAGCGTCGCGGATCCCGAACCAATGCACCCAGCCACTGTTGCTTAATGAGCGAGGCGGTGACGGCAACTGTGCCAGTGCCACTGAGCCCGCAAAAATCACTGAGCCTGCAAAAACCACAGCACCCCGCAGCGAAGGTCTGCTGTCGGAGGATAATCAAATTCTCGGCAGTTATTTGCATGGCCTGTTTGACAGCCCTGAGGCCTGTGAGCTGCTGCTCGCCTGGGCCGGGATGACGGCGTCACAAGGCCGCACAGTGGATATCAATCAGCAGCGGCAACAACAGCTGGATCGTTTGGCCGATGTGCTGGAGCAACATCTGGATTTCAATAAAATAATCAACATATTCAAAGAGGAAGACCCGGGTGACCGATAATAATCAAACCGATATCAAGGCAGAGCGTCATAAACAGCGGCAGCAGAAAGTGAAAGCGGCGGTGGATGCCAAAATCGCGGCTGCCACCGAAGAGAAGGGCATACTCCTGGTAGTGACAGGTAACGGCAAGGGCAAGTCCACCTCCGGCTTTGGCACTCTGGCCCGTGCGGTCGGTCATGGTAAACAGGGCGCCGTGGTGCAGTTTATCAAGGGCACCTGGGAGTGCGGTGAGCGCAAGCTACTGGAAGGCGCCGGGGTCAAGTTTGAAGTCATGGGCACAGGCTTTACCTGGGACACCCAGGACAAAGCCAAGGATATCGCCGCCGCCGAAAAGGCCTGGGCGGCCGCCGAAAAATGGCTTCAGGATGCCAGCATAGACATACTGCTGCTCGATGAACTCACCTACATGGTCAGCTACCACTATCTGGATCTGCAGCGGGTGATAGATGCGTTGCAAAATCGTCCCCCCATGCAGCATGTGATCATCACCGGCCGCAACTGCCACAGGCAACTGATTGAATTGGCGGATACTGTCAGTGAGGTGAATAGCGTGAAGCATGCGTTTGAGGCGGGGGTTAAAGCGCAGCCTGGTTTCGACTACTGAATCTGCAGCCTGGTTTCGACTACTGAATCTGCAGCCTGTTCTTCGAGGCTGACGGTATTGCCAGCGTAGCTTCATCCCATCACCTAGGATAACTAGGCTCAGGGACTGAAGCGACTCGGCGGCTTTGTCAGCCCTCGATCAGACTGCAGTGCTTTACTTTTTGTGCGACCGTGGCGTTATTGTCTGCGTCGGCTCACCCAATCACATACTCATTGTATGCTCATGGGCTGAGCCTCCTTGACGGCTTAGCCACAGCAGCAAACCGTTTGAAATAGGTGGACTGGTTTTAGGGATTGAAGTGTGTCAGCCCGCGATCACATATTCATTGTATGCTCATGGGCTGAGTCTCCTTGACGGCTTAGCCACAGCCGCAAACAGTTTGAAATAGGTGCTTTGATTTAGGGATTGAAGTGACTCTTCTTTTCCCATTTTTATTTTATGTTCTGAGGGATTTATGAATATCGATGAATTACTCAATGTTGTAGCAGAACAAGAATCTAATTCTTGTTCTGAGTGCGGAAAGGAATCCAAGCTTCATTTGACTAACTCTGATGGCCTGGAAAACAAACTTCATTTTATGGGTAAAATAGAACCAATGACTTTTCTCGGTTATCAGACTTACAGCAAAAATGGTAGTAATCCATTTTCAGATATGGCTCCTGTGAGTTTGTCGCATTACCCTTACAACGGTAGTGATGTATATCGTTGTGATTCGTGTATGGCTACATTTGTCATATATTTAGAAACTGGTGGGCATGCTGCAAGATACCAAGCAAGGTGGATTAGGCGTGATCTTAACTTTTTACCCTAACAAGTAATAATGAACTGACCTTTCCCCCGAATTTAAGACCATGACATTGATATGACTCCCTTGGCCAAATTGATGAAAACTTATGATAAAGAGATTAGATAATATGATGGCTTGCTATGATTTATAAATTGTTGCTTTGGCTTGGTTTATTATATTTTGATAAAAATAACGTGTTAAGAGTGAACAAATTCAAGATGCCAGAGTTGTTGAAAGGGTTGGAATCAAGGGGCTGAGGTGTTGATTCAAACTCGCCCCCTTGATCGCCATTTTATATCTAGCCTTTAGTCTAGCCCTGATCATAGTGGCGAATGGGCAGCTGGCTGACGCTGTCGAGTCGCCAGGCTCCCTTCTCATACACGAAGCTAACGCTGTGCAGGGCATCCTTAAAGTCATAGCGTTGGTTCGAGTCTGGCAGGAGATTGTTAAACTCCAGCTGAATGTGTTGATAACCATCCTCGATAGACAACTTCCCCAGATGATTTGGTAGATCGATAAGGCGGCTCAGCGCCTTGTCCAACTCGCGATCTTGTATTGGCAGTTGCTGCTTAAACTGCTCACTGAACAGGGCGGCGAAGGCCTGTTTGTCCTTGCTGTGGATATAGGCGGCGCTGGTCCAGTCGGCTAACAAGAGTTCGAAGGTCTTGTTTGCCTGGGTCAGAGATGCGATGGGGGTCTTGTTGTCGTTGGTAAGGTAACTTTTAAGAGTCGCCTCGGCTTCCTCAAGGCCGCGCTCGAATATTTGCGCCACCTTTATCGCAGCCGGATCCTGGCTGGCCTTTAGCTCAGCGCTGACTCTGTTGACGGCCTCCACCCGCTCTTGCCAACTGTTGAAACCCTTCATTAGAGCTTGCAGTGAAGCTTTATGCTGCTTCATCGCTTCGGCGACGGCCTTATCCTGTTGCCGCGCCGCTCTGGCTTCGGTGCTCACATAATCTCTAAAGGTGCTGTTGAGTACGGTTTCGGGGGCATCGAAGTAGAGTCCCGCGCCGCTGTAGGGATCGACCCAGAGATCGCCTGTGCTTATTGGGGCTGATGGCTTAGGGTGGATATCGCCATAGTAGATTCGATCTAATTTGGCTTGGTTTTGGCTAAGGAAGGCGCCAATCGCCTTGCCATCTGTGGCGGACAGCCGTTGGTATTCGACTGCCAGTTGTTGCAACTCTTTGGAGTTCTGCACCCTTTGGCTGGCATAGTAGCCGCAGCGCAGGTTACAGGCTTGCTTGGTCAAACTGGAAGCCGGGCCCAAGGTGAGCGCCTCGCTCTGGACAAACACCTCGGCGGTATAGATGCCCCTGGGGATGGCACCACTCTTATCCATCAGATAGATGGTGTTGTTGGGGCTGTGGCGGCCGACGACTTGGAGATCTTGCTTACTGGCGCACAGGGAGTAGTCCCTGCTGGTGACCGGTAGCTCCTTGTCATAGGTGGAAACGACCAACTTATCCAGGCTAATCCCTTCGGGCACAGTGCCTGTGATGCTGAGATCGCACTGCTGAGCGTTGACATTGAGGGTTAGGCCACCCAGGGCCAGGCCAAGAAATACCAATCCTTGTTTCATGCAAAGTCCTTGTTGCGAGTTGTTTCATTAAGCTTGTAGCTGGGCTTTTGCCATCATTTTTTCGCAAAATACCCCTGTATTTACAATTAAAATGAGGGGCTTAGTGAATGATGGTTTTCATTCGCTTATGCTATCGTGAACAGTCCTGCTTTGTCATCAGTTTATAGGGGGCAAGGGGGAGGGGGAAATGGCTGCGGTATGGGGCTTTTAGTGCAACGGTTATTTTTCGGGGCTACCGCCATTAAGGCGGGGTGCCCATGAGTGGCCTTTCTGATTGTAAAACCCAGGCTATTGAATCGCATGGTTCGGTAACGCTTCGATTGCTTCAAACCAATGTTTGCTGATCCGCTCCATATAAAGATGCCGGGCGGCATTCTTGGTAGGATTCATAGCCAGGTGCATCCGTTTTAAAGGCTTATATTCTAGGTGTCTCTTCAGATGTATCAAATGAGAATGCCACAATGCTGGTGTTTATCTTTCCTTCCTCGTCCAGGCGTATGAGGGCTTCAAGTAATTCAATAGAGAAGAATGTTTTCGTCATTCCTATCGGTTTGAATACGTGCCTCTTACTTTCGGGGAGTTTGTTGATTTTTTCAGCTGATAAGAAAAACCGGCTGGTAGCGTTGGTTATTTTGATGCTGTTTTCGGTATCGACGGCATCCACCAAGTTGTCTACTGCCAGGATATAACGATCGGTTAAAACCCCTGAGCCGGCGCAGGTTAACTTGGAGGGATAGACTTCAACCCCGTAAGGGTCAAAGCTCATGATTAATTCGGCTATCTCCTTGGTAACATTAAAAGCGCCCCCTCTGATTAAGTCCAGCGCTTCAATATCGAGGATGTCAGTGTCCTGCCATACAATCTCATTCAGACAACTTGTTGGGATAAAGTCATTGTCATCATAAAGTGACGAGCGAATATCGACCGCACTAAATAGTGATTCCCCTTCATTAATGTCTTCGTTTATATAGGCTACTTGCATTCTCAATTCTCTATATTTTTCTCTGGGGCAAAAAAAGCCACCTCGTGAGGTGGCTTGGGGAGTATAAACCGGCTTTAGCCCATACGTTTAAGCTTTTCCTTCAATTCTGGGATGGCGCGAGTAAAACCGTCGATATGGTCGGTCAGGCGTGACAGCAGTTTACGTTTACGCTCTTGGTTACGCCGACCATACAGTAGGGTCCAAACCAGGAGTACTGCACTGACCATGATAAACACCACCAGGGTCAGGTTGTGTCTGAAAAATGAGGTGCTGTAGATGGGATCCAGCAGCGGGAAGTAGAGCATATCGAACAGCGGATACCAGATATGATCCGGGCCCCAGAAGTTGAAGATCAAGGCGGCAATCGCCAACAAGATCCAGGTGCCTGCGCCGTTGAGCTTGCCGTATTGCTGGAAAGATGTGTTGTTATAACGTTTGCTCTTGGTCAGGTTATAGGCGTACTCACGGTTATAGTCATCAACGCCCAATTTGGCCCTTGAGCTGGCGTAAATCATCCAATCGCCCACATCCAGATCCCCCAACAGATCTTCGCCGAAGCGCATCTCCCGCACTTCACCATCGGCCAGTTGCAGCAAGACTTCGCCATCAACGTTGGAGCTGCGGCTGCGATGGCTGCTGGTTTCAGTGTCTGTGGTGCTGTGGGAGAATCTGTTACCCACATAATGGTCTGTGGTGGTGGTTTTAGTGGTGGTGACCGTGAAGTCATCGACACTGGCGCTGGCACTTCTGTCGAGCACTTTGCCCATGATACAGGAAACGCTGACTTCACCCTTTTCATCGCCTGCCAAGACATGCTTGTGCAGATAGGGCTCACGGTAACTCAGGCTGTATTGCCGCATCATGGCCTCTTCCTCATCGCGGACACTGAGGCTGTTGGCGGCCGTTGCCGGTGCCTGCTGCTGCGAGCTGCCGCACTGAACACAGTAGCCGTGCTCGCCATCGATGCGACTCTGGCATTTGAAGCAGAAAATATCCGAGTCTTTTCTCGGCCGCTGGGCGATATGGTAGCCCAACGCTTCTTGGGTGACAGACAACAGGCGTTTCATCGCCAGTTGCAGCGCCTCGTAGCGGCGCAGTTCCCTGGTGTGTTTCTTCTGGTTGCGCTGACGCTCCAGAATGAAACACACCACAGACAGAACCACGGCTACCCCGATAGCGATTTCTGTGGGTTGCTTGGCACCAAAGTACAGCAACAAGGCGCTGGCAATCCCCAGCAGCAGCCACCAGAAGGCGCTGGATTGGCTACCCGGCTCATAGTCGGGCACTATGGTGGAGCGTTGACCGTCGGCTTCATGACTGATGGCTGCCGGAGCCATATGGTTATGGCTGACCAGGCGTTTGGCGTCTTTACCTTCGATGCGGTAATTCAGGGTGTAGTCTGTCGGATAAAACAAGGTCAGCACATCGCCGCGGCGAAGTTGGTCGTAGAACTTGTTCTCGGCGTTGACACTGACCCGCTCTATGTTGCCGTCCTTGTCTTCCAGCTCAAGCCACCAGTAGCTGTAGGTGAGGTTATTGCCACTGTCTACCCGGCGCCGCTTGTAGAGGAAGCTGGAGTTGACCCGGCCGGTGAAGGTTCTGGCGCCGGAATAGTGGGGTTTGAGATCTTTTAGGATCTCAGGGGCGACATCCTCAATGTTCTTCAGCTTGGGCTGCTCAGGCAGGGACTCTCCGCAGTGACCGCAGAAGTTTTCCTTGGCATAAATGGGTTGATTGCAGTGGTGCATTCAGTTTCCTTGTCAATTGGGTAAAAGACGGATTGTCAGTGTTTGTTCGCCGCCATTCAGGCTGTGCCATTTGCGGTAGGTCTGATAACCGGGGGCGCTTACCTGCACATCGTAGTTGCCCGGTTTAAGCCGGATCCCCGGGTGATACTTGGGGCCGATATTCATGATCCTGATATTTGCGTTGTTCGCATTGGTTTTGACCTTGAGGCGTGTCTCGGTCGGTGCCAGCTCGCTGGCCTTGAGTGGTGTTGGAGTGCTCTTGTGCAGCAAGTCTATCTTGGCCAGTGAATGCGCCAGTGGCGAGAAGGCCTGATAGATACCCGTGTGTTGCTCAAAGCTCAGCCCCAAAGGATGCAGTAGCGGCTGGGCGTGCAGTGTCCAGCGCAGGGCATAGGCAAAGCCGATATTGCCGGACTGTTCCACCTTGGTGAGGAAGTAGTTCACCGGGCTGGTATCATCCTGGGTGTAGCGGTTTTGCACCAAAAGCACCGGCAAGGTCAGCAGCAACAGGGGCGGCAACAACTTGGCGGTCAATGCCAGCCAGCGGCGTTTGCCGGACTTGGCACTTTCATTGGCATTCTCATCTATGCCGGTACTGTCTTCGCTGCCACTTGCTTGACTCGTGCCGGGGCGGAACAGCTGCAGCGTCTTCAGCGGCAGTTTGATGAAGGTCATGCAGATCAAAAACAGGCTGAGTGACATGGAGATGGGCGGAATAATCACAGAACGCAGCGCCTGCTTGCCTTGCTCGGCATAGCGTCCGCCATCGGCAAATTCACGTTCCGACTCGGCCAGCATCTGCAGGTAACTCTGGGTACGCTTCTGGATGTTGGGATCCAGCACATGGCGTTTGAAGTTGGCCTGGTTCCAGTCGGCGCGGACGTTAGGCACATAGAGATCGCCCATGCGTGCGGCTATCTTGCTTTGGATCTGCGGATGCAACTGGAAGGCGTTCCAACTTAAGTTGATGGGCAAGTCCAAACCGCGTTTACGCATCTCGCTCTGCCAGCGGGCATCGGCTTCGGCCTTAACCGTCTTGGCCACGCTTTGACTAAACAGCGGACGATTGCTGATATGCCAGCTGTCAGGCAGTTTCAGCCCCTTGGCCTTGAGGGCCCGGCGCAGTTTCACCTGAGTCACAGGATGCACCCTGAAGTCGGCCAGTGACGCTATGTTGAACGGATAGCCGGTTTCCTTTTCAAACATCGCCTGGAACTTGGGATGGGCCAAGAACAGACGCTGGTAGTGATCCGGATCGTCTGTGTACTTATAGCGTTTGTCCTTGAGACCGCCATCGCCACCTGTAGCCAGACTCAGCGCCTGCATGGCGGTGCCGACACCGGCTGTCATCACCCCGAACAGGGCGCTGGACAGCAGGTTTTCGCCTGTGCTGATGTCTTCGACTATCAACCAGTAGTTGGGATCTATGTAGCCGAGCCCCGCCTTGGAGATCATTGTCTTGTAGCGGGCGTTTTCCCGTTCTATACATTGATAGCGACGTTCTTTCTGGGACGACTTCTTGTAGCGTTCCTGGCAGCGGTTGGTGTCTTCATGGTAGGCGAAGATCTTGGGGCCGTATTCCTGGGCCCTGGCACCGGCCTTGGCCACATGGGCCTTTTGCGCCTGTTGATACTTGCCCCAGCCCTGATTGACCTCTTGCTCTATGTTCTGCCAGTAACCCATCTCCCGCTCAGGGATCCCCGCCAGGGTCTGGTTGTAGCGGTTGGAGCCTTCGGCATAACTGCGATAGCTGGCCGACAGCTCATCATAGAGTTGACCAAAGTCGTGATAGTGCTGGTCAAAGTCGCGATAGGCCCGCTTTTGCACGAAGTTGTGAATGATCTTCTGTTTGTAATCATCCAGGTTGTCGGTGAGGTTGTGGTCGGCATAGGCCAGGCCGCCGAATAGGGCCAGAAAGGTCAGGTTTTCAGAGCTGTGCAGCTCTTTGGGGTCGTAGTTGAGACCTTCGACTTCGACCGCATTAACCGCCAGGGCATCACGCAGCGCCGCGCTGTAGGCCGCGTATTGACGCTGCTCCGGGGTAGAGGGTTCAATCAGCCATTGCTCTATCAGGTATTTTTGGCCGAAAAACACGCTGGGCCAGACACACAAGGTGAGCAGCAACAGGGTCAGGCTGCCTCTCAGGCCGGTTTTGAACAGCCGTGCCGGCAAGAGATCGGCCAGCAGCAGGGTCACACCTATCCCGGAAATGGTGCGGCCGTATATCTCCAGGTGTTCGAGTTGCTCGGGCTTGGGGGTGCCCAAGCCCACCAAAGAAACCAGTTGGGCGTTGAAGATGGCCTCAGGGATCAGATAGGCAGCGCTCAGCAGCAGGAAAAATACCCGCCAGGATAGTTTTTTCATCCTTGGTTCCTCACTGCTGCTCGCTGCGGCGCAGCTCGATTTTCACTGCGTCATCGGCGGTGAGGTCTACTTGGGTCTGGTTTTCTCTGGGGCCGGCCTGGGTTTTCATGATCACAGGAACAAAGCCGCCGCCAGCCTCGGACTGGGACGCCTTGCCTTTATTGGCCACAGCGCCTGTCTTGAAGGACTTCAGTTTGCCATCCACCGCCGGATACAGGCCGTTGGGCCAGTAGGTTTCCAGCAAAGAGAGTTTGGAAAGATCCAGATCCTTGGGCAGCGTGGCCAGCTTGCGGGTCAGCTCAGTACTGCCTTGATAAGGCAGCATGGGCGGCAGGGCGAAGCGGCTGCAAAAGCCATAGAGACTGTCGTCGATAATCACAGAGTCGGGCAGTTGACTGCGCTTGAGTCCCAGCAGGCTCTGTTCGTGGTAATCATGGCCATTGATGGTATAGCTGGCCACAGGAATGCCGCGGTTATGGGCCAATGATTTGAAGCCTTGGGCGTTTCGCCGATAGTGGCGTATGTCCACGGCGATACCGAAGTTGGACTTGAGCGCCTTTCTCAGCTTATTGAGTCCGGCCGAGGAGTCATAACGTTTTTCCCGGTAGCGGCGGTTGGCGTAACCCTGAATATCCTCCAGCATGGATTGATTACGCAAAAAAATGGGATCTTGACCTGCGCCGCGTTTCATATCGGCCGCCAGTTTGTTCATCGAGGCCTTGGCGGGGCTCTGGATAAAGGACAGGAAAACAGCGTCGTTTATCTGCCTCATTTTTTTGAGGTTTTCCAGCTCCAGACTGCTGTAGAAGTAGCGCCCCTGGCCTATGATACTGAAGGCCAGATAGTCGAGCATCTCCAGATCCCGGCTGCCGGCACGACTCTTGATCTCAATATTCAGCTTCTGTCCGCTATGGGCATAGCGACTGAACACCTGCGCCAGTTGGCGAAAGTTGGGCGGTACCGTATCTGTGAGGGCGCCGGTTTGCATGTCCCGCTGGCGAAGATAGCCCCACTCTTTCTCATAGCGAATCGACTCTATCTTGCGGCGCTTATTGTCTATGGTGCCGGTTTCGCGTCCGGTGCGGCCATCGTGATGAATGACCCAGACATCATCCCGGGTCAGGCGCACGTCGATTTCAACCACATCAAACTGGTTATCCAGGGCATCTATGACGGCTTCCAGCGAGTTTTCCGGAAAACGTATCGAGCCTCTGTGGGCCTGGAGCTCCAGGTTGCTGCACTGCCTGGCACCCAGATAATTGATGTTATCCAGTGTTGACAGAGTAAAGCCTCGGGCATTGAAGGCTTGTTCCAGCGCCAGTTTTTGCGGATCCACGGGCTGAGGTTCGGGGGCGGAGGGGGTGCTTTTACAGCCGCCAAGCAGGCCGAAACAGCAAAATATCAGGACAAAAAAGAGGCGCACTTGTATTCCTTGGTGCTCTGTAACTATATATAAAAACAGGGTATTAAAATTAATTATTTACTCTCGGTCAACCTGTGATGCCAATGTTTAACAAGTTTTACTTGTGCCGTCTCAAAACTGAACATTGGCTGACTTTTTATTGGTCAAATGGTGCGCTTTTTTGCGGCCGCAGAACCTGGGCCGCGCGTTTTACTCGCAACTTGCTTGAGGTATGCTTGAAGCAATTTTGTGAATAACCAAGGAAACCAGGTGAACCGACTGATACTCTGCCTGCTTTGCAGTTTGGCTCTGAGCCCTGTCGCCCAGGCCAAGTCGCCCGACAAAGCAGTCAATAAGGGGGGCAACAAAAGCGTCAGTGCCAGGCCGGCCATGCGCATAGTGGCGCTCTCTCCCCATGCGGTGGAGATGCTGTTTGCCATAGGCGCGGGTGAACAGATAGTGGCCACCACAGACTATGCCGATTTCCCCGAGGCCGCCAAGGCCATTCCCCGCATAGGCGGCTACTACGGCATACAGATAGAAAGAGTGATAGAGCTGAATCCGGATCTGGTGGTGGTCTGGGATACAGGCAACCGCAGCGAAGATATCGAACAGCTGACCAAGCTTGGGTATCGCATTTACGGTAGTGACCCCAAGACCTTGGAAGGTATTGCCGAAGAGCTGGAACAGCTAGGGCGTCTCACCGGCCACAGACAGCAGGCCGGGGAAGTGGCTGCCGACTACCGGCAACAATTGGCAAATTTGCGCCGGGACAATGCCGCCAAGCCGGAGATCAAGGTGTTCTATCAACTCTGGTCCGAGCCTTTGATGACAGTGGCCCAGGACAGCTGGATCCAGCAGTTGTTGGAAGTCTGCCATGGCAACAACGTCTTCAAGGACAGCAGCTCTCCCTATCCGCAGGTAAGCATGGAAAATGTGCTTCTCAGTCAACCCGAGGTGATCATCAAGACGGATGAAAAGGGCGATGGCAAGCGGTTGGACTGGAGCCAATGGCAGGAGATCCCTGCGGTGAAAACGGAACAAATCTACACACTTAACGCCGATCTCCTGCACCGGGCGACCCCAAGGGCGCTGGAAGGTGTTGAGGCTATCTGCAAGGTGCTCGACCAGGCCCGCGAAGCGAATGCCAAGGCAAAACCATGATGCCGCGACTCGGTTATTTCCTGATGTTTATCGGTTAAAGGCACCTTTATTGTCAGCAAAAATATTGGGATAACGGTTTGCTGGAACGGATGTGGTTACCGCAACAGCGAGTCATACTTTCGGGTGGTTTTTAACGGATCTCGACTCAGCCGAAATAGCTATTTTTCAGGTAAATATGTCGCTGGCGGGTGACTCGGTTCCGGCGCTGCTGTTAATGTAATGCTCTTGTTAAAGGAATGGTCTTTTCAGGCAATAAAGGGAATTTTCGGGGACAATGTCGCACTCTGTCTTGTTATCCATGCGCTGTATCTTGTGCTTACTGATGCTGACACTTGCGCCTGCTCCGGCGTTGGCCGCAGCCGAGGCGGATGACATAGAGATCAGTGGCCTGGTCATAGACAGAACCCTGACCCGCTTTGGCAAGGATTTTGGTTTTTACTACTCGGGGTATTGGCGGGATCTGCCCTTTACCCAGGGATTCAATGTCACCCTTTACGAAACGGTTTTCCCTCAGGCCGGCACCTTGCTGACACTGGAGGTTAACGGTACTCGTATTTACCAAACCCATTTTGGCCGCAGAGCCAGTCCCATCAAGGAGCGGGCCGAACAGGCGATTCTCTTGACCATAGATTATATCGCCTCGGTCAGAGCCCAATCCATGACAGGGGAATTGGGATCCCATTGGGATGGAATTTAGGAAGCAAGCACAATGACACTCAGGATGTTAATCGCGGCCGGCGCCTTGCTGGCTTTTTCGGGGCAGGCCACCGAACTGGTCTATACCCCAATCAACCCCAGTTTTGGCGGTAACCCTCTCAACGGTTCGTTTCTGCTGAATAAGGCCCAGGCCCAAAATGACAATCAGCCCAGCGGCAATGAAAAGGACTTTGTTACCCGCTTCAAGGAGTCGCTGGAGCGTAACATTATCAACTCCATCACCCGCGGTGTGGCCGACGGCGAGATAACCGACGGTGTGTATGACACGGGGGACTACCGGGTCGAAGTCGCCTCCACCGGTAACGGCGTGATGTTGACTATTACCAACCTGCTTTCCGGCGAAGTCACAGTGATAGAGATGCCTATCTATGGAGGTAATCCATGAGGTGGCTGGCACTGGTTCCACTGTTACTGCTGGGGGGCTGCAGCCTGGTTCCCAAGCCTGATTTGAATATCAATGAGGCCCAGGTAAATCCCTTGAGTGAAACCATGAAGGCGCTGCAGTCGCGTCCCGGGCCGCGTTTTCCTATCCCGGTTGCGGTTTACTCTTTCCGGGATCAGACCGGGCAATATAAGCCCCAGGCCAATGTCAGTTCCTTCTCGACCGCAGTGACTCAGGGGGCCACTTCCATGCTGGTGCAGACTCTGCTGGATTCCAGGTGGTTTACCCCTGTGGAGCGGGAAGGGCTGCAGAACCTGCTGACCGAGCGCAAGATCTCAGGTAAGCAGCAGGGGCGCAATAATGAAGTGCCGACCCTGACCAATGCCAGGCTGCTTCTGGAAGGCGGGATCATCAGCTATGAAACCAACGTGGAAACCGGCGGCAGCGGCGTGGAATACTACGGTATAGGCGCCTCCGAGCTGTACCGGGAAGATCAGGTGACCATTTATCTCAGGGCAGTGGATGTACACACAGGTAAGGTGCTGATGTCGGTCAATACCACCAAGCGGGTGTTCTCTCAGGAGATGCGTGCCGGCCTGTTCCGTTACACCAGTTTGAACCGCTTGGCCGAGGCCGAAGTGGGCTTTACCACCAATGAGCCGGTACAGTTTTGTGTGTTGCAGGCGATAGAACTGGCGGTCTCCGAGCTTATCGATAAGGGGAGCCGCATGGGTTACTGGAGCGCCGAGGCTTCGGGCGACGACAACAGCCTGAGTCAGGGATAAACAGCTTGAGCGAGAGAGCAACAGCTTGAGCGATAGGTAAACCGCAGTTTGTTGATTTTCAAAAAGAAGGGCCCGCAATTGCGGGCCCTTTGTTTGACTAACTCCAGGGCGTTCATTTCAGCTGGCTCATTTCAGAAAGCTGATTTCAGAAGGCCGATTTCAAGCGGCAGGCTGGCGGCTGTCATTGGACTTTGGCTTCAAATGGCTAGGCTGCCACACCGCGCCAGAACAGGCGAAAGCTGGCGTCTCTGGCCTCCTGAGTGGCCTTCTGAGGCTGGTTGCAGAAGAAGCGCGCCGCCGCCAGGAACTGGCTGTGGCAAGCTTCCAGCAACAGCTCTCTGGGTAGGTCAGCCAATACCCCTTGGTTGATGCCCTGCTCCAACAGCTCAGCGATAAAGCCGAGAATGCCATGCATCGCCTGCTGCCTGACCGCTTCACTGACACTGGGCGACATGGCGTATTGCACAAAGAAGCTCAGCTTCAGAGGCTGTGCCAGCGCCCAATCGAGCCCTGCCTGCCATAGCATTTCTGCCCGCTGCGGTAATTCAGTAATGCTTGCCGGCGTCTTTGGCAAACTTGCTGAAATGGCGTTGGCAAACTCTGTCTTTATGGCCAGAAACAGCTGGTCCATCAGGATTTCTTTACTGCTAAAGTGATGGAACAGGGTGCCTGTGGCGACACCAGCGTGACGGGCTATGCTGGCGGTCGAGGTGGCATAGAAACCTTGCTCGACAAACAGTTGCAGGGCGCTGCCCAGGATCTGCTGCTTCTTGTCCAGTTTGCCGCTTATTGCCCGGGTTGCTTCGCTGCTGCGCTTCATCTGAGAAACACCTTCAGCAGCAGCTTCTGGATCCCCTTGCCGTAGGGAGGATGCACCAGTTTGCCGGTATTGAATCGCCCCCGGGACAGCACAGTGCGGGCGTGGCTGAAGGTGCGAAACCCTTCCTGGCCGTGGTAGTGCCCCATGCCGGACGGGCCTATGCCTCCGAAGGGGGCATCGTCGGCGGCCACATGAAACACGGTTTCATTGATACAGACACCGCCAGAGTGGGTTTGGGACAATACCTTTTGCTGCACTTCTTTATCGAAACTCATCAGATACAGGGCCAAAGGTCTGGGGCGGGCCTTGATATAGTCGAGTGCCTGCCCCAGCTCTTGATAACTGACCAAGGGCAGCAAAGGGCCGAAGATCTCTTCCTGCATCAGTTTCATATCATCACTGACCTTGGTCAGCAGCAAGGTGGGCCATTTGCGCAGTTCGGCGCTGGGCAGTTTGCTGAGTGGTTGCTCGCGGTCGGCGGCAAATACCTGTGCCCCCTTGGCGGTGGCATCTTCCAGGAGGGCGACCAGTCTCGCGGCCTGACGCTCGTTGAGTATCTGGCCATAGTCCGGGGTGTTGGCAAAGTCGGGGTAGAACTGCTGGAAGCGGCGCCGATAGGCGCTAATAAACTCGGCCTCTTTACCACTGGGGCAGAGAATATAGTCGGGGGCGACACAAATTTGCCCGACGTTGAGGCACTTGCCATAGATGAGGCGCTCTACCGCTGTCTCCATGGGCATGTCCCGGGCGATTAACACAGGAGACTTGCCTCCCAGCTCAAGAGTCACAGGGGTGAGATTATCGGCCGCCGCGCGCATTACATGGCGTCCTACCTGAGTCGAGCCGGTAAACAGCAGATGATCGAAGGGCAGGGCGGAGAAACTGGCGGCAATCTCGGCTTCCCCTTCAATCACACAGACCTCGGAGCCATCGAAGACTTCGGCCAGCAGGGTACGCAGGGCTGCATTGGTGTGGGGAGTAAATTCAGACAGCTTCAACATGGCGCGGTTACCGGCGGCAATGACTGTGGCCAGCGGACTCAAGGACAACATGATAGGGAAGTTCCACGGCACTATGATGCCCACCACTCCTTTGGGCTGATACTCCACCCTGACGCTGGCCGGGGCCAACAATAATCCGGCATGGCGGCGACTGGGTTTCATCCAGCCTTTGAGATGTCTGAGGCTGTAGTTGATCTGGGTAACGACCGGCAGTATGTCGGAGATCAGGCTATCGTCGGTCGACCTGTGGCCATAGTCGCGGCTGAGTGCATCCGTGAGCGCTTGCTGGTGTTTCAACAAGGCTTGTTTTAACGCCTTGAGCTTGGCCTTGCGCTCGTCAAGGCTTGGCATGGGGGCGGCACTGAAAGCCTGGCGCTGCACGGTGAATTTTTGCAGCAGTTGCTGATTTTCCACTGTGAGCGGCTCTGGGTAAACAAGCGACATTTTGCCTCCTTTGGCAGCCGTTAGACTGTCTTTAAAATAACCGACTGATTAGTCGGTCTGATGTTAGTTCAGTCTGCGTCTGTTGGCAATAACCCGGCTATATTTGATGTGGATCACAGAATGCGTTACGGCCGCCAACTAGACTGAAATCGAATAGATGGGGCTTTGTTTTTGAAATCGTTGACATAAGGAATTGATGATGAGCTTGAACATGCATGGTATTTCAATCGGAATTGAGCGTTATGGTGATGACGATTTCTTTGTCACCATGAAAGCCGTGGGAAAACTGACCCACGAAGACTATGAATATATGGTGCCTATGCTGGAGTCGGCGATAGCCGGTGTGAAGGATCCGGATATTTACGCCCTGCTGGATGTCACCGAAATGGATGGTTGGGAAGCCAGAGCCATGTGGGACGATCTCAAGTTGGGGATCAAGCATGGGAGTCATTTCGAGAAGATTGCCATCATAGGCAATACCAGTTTGCAGGAATGGATGACCAAGATGGCCGACTGGTTCACTCCCTTAGATGTGAAGTTCTTTGTCGACCGTCTCGATGCCATCGACTGGCTGAAAGACTAAACCGTCTTGCCATGAAATGCCCGCGACCTGTGAGGAGGCGCGGGCGTTTTTTATTGCCATTCTAACAAGGTTTTGAGCTGCTCGCTGCGCTCTTGAGTCAAGAGTGCCTGCCACTCCTGCTCAGTGGTGGAGCCTTTAAGTGCGGCAAATAGGCGCGCATTGCTGTCGCGGTATTTAAGCCACAACCGCTGCACCGCGCGAAGGTCTTCTTTGGTCACTTCAAACATATAAAGCTCTGGGTCATCCGCCGGGCGCAGTTTCTTCATCAAGGCGCGGTACACCTGGTTGAGCTCTTTGTCGGCGCTGGCAAAGTCAGGAAAAGTGCTCACCACTTGCTCTTCGTTACTGAGCATTTCCAAACGTGCCAGATAGTTTTGCCGCTGCTCGCTCTGGGAGCCGATAATAAAGGCGCTGCGCCCGCTGCCGCCATGGCCTTCCTCCCTTGAGGTTTTCGCTTGCAGCCACAGCTCGAATGCGCTGTTGGCCGGCTCAAGTAATTTAAGCGGCGCTTGCCCCAGGCGTTGTTTGATACTTTGGATGATCCGCTCTTGTTTGGCGAGGCGTTGTTGCTCCAGCCGCTGCTCTTCCCGTGAGGCACAAAAGCCCATTCCCATGCCGCTGGTAATCGCGCTGCAGAGATCAAATTCAGTGGTCTGTTTGGCACCGGGGTCGAGTTTGAGCCTGTCTTTGACGGCGATATCCAGCTCGGCCGGTACCTCGGCGCCATAACAGACGAGCTGTAGCACCTGGCGATCATAATTGTTGCCATCTTGCAGTTTGGAGAGATTCTCGGCCTGTTGCCACAAACGATAGCTATAGCCTTCCTCTAAGGGAGCGCTCAGAGCATTAAGCCAGTTGAAATCGGGCTTGCCGACATAGATGCAGGCATCCAGCGTGGTTTGATAGTCAAAGCTAAAGTCCGGATGGTGACTTTGATACTGTTTTAACACCTCGCCCAGCCTGAGCGGGTCGGCACTATTTGCTGAGCCGCCGCGGGTCAACAGGCGCTCTGTCAGGTAATAGAATGCCTTGGGGTGACCGGCCTTTGCCGCCTGGCTTAAATGGGCTATGTCTTCGGCCAAAGGTAAGGAATAACTGTAGCTCAGCATGAAGTGGGCTTCGCTGCTGCCAAGGGCCGCGGCTCGTTCAAAGAGCGGCTTGGCCTGTTGGCTCTGTCCGGCTTGTTGTAGCGTCTTGGCTTCTTCTACCAGACTGGCGGCATCCTCGGCGTAAACCGGGGTAAAAATAATCACCAATAAGCTTACGGTTGTGGCTAAATGGAGTAAAGTATTCATAGGGTGCTTAAAGTTTTGCAATATAACTTGTTGATATTGTTCGGCAGGTATCTCATCAGTCGATGCCCGCCGTGTCAAGGAGGTCGCTATGCGTAACAAAGATATCCTCTGGCCCACTGATTTCAGTGATACGGCCGCCAACGCCTTGAGATATGCCATTGAAATGGCCAACCTCTATCATGTTGGGCTGCGGATTTTGCACGTGGTAGATCAACCTATAGGTGATGAAAACTATCAGTTGTTGATCATCACTCCGGAAGAGCTGGCACAAACCATGGAAAAGGCCGCCGCCGAAAAGATGCATGAGTTGCTGGCCAAGCTGAAAAGCCCACTGAAGATTGAAACTGTTATTCGCCGCGGTGACGCGGTTGAAGAGATCTTGGATGAAGCCGAGTCTGCCGATGTTGGCATGATAGTGATTGCCAGCCATGGTCGCAGTGGCCTGGCCCATTTTCTCAGCACCAATGTGGCCGAGGCCGTGGCCAACAAGGCTCGCTGCCCCGTGCTGGTGGTGAAGTAGCAAGTCGTACCGCTTGCATGAGCACTAGAACGAGGAGCCGGGTTGCTCGAGAAAGGTCAGCTCCTCGGCGGTCGACTGTCGTCCTAATATGGCATTGCGATGGGGATAGCGGCCAAACCTGTCAATAATCGCCTTGTGCCTCAACTCAAAGTCATAGTTGTCCCTGGTCTGTTCCGAGGCGAATAGTTCCAGGGCTTTTTGATGGATAAGCGCCGACTCGCTGTGCATAAAGGGCATATAGAGGAATGCCAGCATAGGGGCTTGCAGTAGTTTGTCGGCGCCTATGCTGATCGCCTCCTGCGCTAGAGCTAAGGCCATGGGATCGGCACTGAAGGCATCGGGAGTATCACGGTGAATGTTGCGCGAGAACTGATCCAGCAGCAAAATTTCCGCCAGGCGTCCTTGTGGCGTTTGCCGCCAATGCCATAACTCGCCCTGACGGGCAGCATTCAGCAAGGCGCCGAAGCGGCGCTCAATTGTTTGGTCAAACTCAGGATCCTTGCCCCACCAGGCCTTGGGACTTATCTCTTCAAACCAAAAATGGATTATCTGTTGTGGCCTGTACTCGGAGACGATTTGCGCTGACATGACAATTCCTTCTATTGACCTGAGATTAAATCCAGTTGCTGTGATCATGGGCGATAAGCCCAAGGGTTTGCGCTGCGATATCCTGCGCCTTGGCCAGCGGGATGGATGGCAGCGTCAGTTCACCGCTGGCCAGCCCCAGCTTGAGACTGGCAAGGCCTCGGCGTTTTTGCCCCCGGCTTTGGATTAGCTGCAGATGTTGCACCTTGCTCAGAGACACCAACTGCCAACTGTGACCTAGGAGCCCCTTGTGGATCCAGAGATCGTTTTCAACCCGCCAAAATCCCCATTGACGATAGCGCAGATAAAGTGCCGGGACAGCCATTACTCCTGGCAGTAATAGTAGCCAAACTTCTGTCGTCAGACCCCAAAACGCCCATGTCAACGATGCGGGAGTTAAGCACCACAGCGCCCTATAGTAAAACCAGCTCGGGTGAATGGGGTGCCAACGATTGGGAATACGGTCGGCCTTGCTGCTTCTTTGGTTGAGTCTTTTTAGCAGGCGGCGCACTTCGCCTCTACCGAGCGATGGCACCAACATTTGATGGTTGCTGCCGCCTTCCACCTCATGGCCTTTTACCTGTTTGAAGCTCAGAGTCCAGCGTTTCAGCCAGCGGGCCAGCAACGACTGCTGCAAGCTGATGAGTTGAATTCTGCGCTGTTTGAGTATGTCTTGCTGGTGGGACAGCAGGCCGCCGCTACGCTGCAATGTCTCCTGCTCTTGGATCAGGCGATAGGGAGCATATTTGAGCAGCGCAGCGACTATTGAGATCACGGAAAACAGCAGATAGCCAAGGAGCAGCAGGCCTAATAGACACCCCAGTTCCAGCAGCGGGTTGCCGCTTACCTGTTGCTGATGCCAGTCGAAGACTCGTTTCAGTCCCAGCTCCATCAGTTGAGTGCCTTCGAGCTGGCTGAGTATTGGGCCTGTAATGACGGCAAACCAGACAAAATTATTTTGATACAGGCCAAAGAGGGCTAACTCTGGCAGAGACTTCTTCACCAGTAAGCGGGAGTTTGGCGGTGCTGAGGTGGGGGCGCTTTCGTCTGTGTGACCCCGAGTCATCAGCTGCAATCTTAGTGACTGGGCTTGAGTTTGAGTGACGGCGCTTAAGCAGACCTCATCGTCAGTGGATCCCGCAGTTTCCACCAGTAGATTACCCAGTCGCAACGGCTTGAAATAAAACGGTTGCTCCAGACGCACATTCTGAATTTTGTCTATCGGCAGCTCGACTTTGCGCCTGAACAGGGCGCCACTGTGGACCTCGAGTTTCCCTGGAATCAAGCGATAACGGAATTTACGCCAGCTCAATAGCCCATGGGCAAAAATCACTACCAGGGTCAATGCCAGCGCCAGTGGCAGCCACACAGAGTCAAACCCCTGTTGCCAGCCGGTGTAGATAATAGGCACCAGGGCGTAACCGTTGCTGAAGAACTGCTTCAGGCTGGAGAAACTGAAGCTGATGATCGCCCAGGGAGAGAGTGATTGCCAGTCGGCTTGCTGCACCTGGTTCAATTCGGCATCTCCTCCGAGGTTTCACCGCCATCCTTCCCCGCCAAAGACAACAGGTGTTGGCGCAATGCTTCGGCGACTTCAATATCCAGCCCGGGTAGGCTGACTTCGGCCGCCGAACTGCCAGCACTGTAGCAGCGCAAACTTGTCAGCCCGAAATGGCGCTGTAATGGCCCCTGAGACAGGCTCACATGCTGCAGCCTGCTGGCCGGCATGGCGGTATGGCTCTGCCACCAAAGCCCTTCACGCAGCAATATGCCGTATTCACAAACACCATAAGCCATGGCTTCGGCTTGTCTTTGATTGAGCCAGGCCTTGAATCCCAAGAGCAGCAGTGCCAGCATCACAGGCGGGATGAGCTCAAAGCCACTCAGTTGGGCGCCGAGCAACAGAGCAGGCACCAGCAGCAGTATGACCAGCGCCGTCAGCAGCAAGTTTTGCCACAGTAGTTGTTGGCGGTAACGAGGAGACAAGGTGAGCAAGGGCTGGCTGTCAAAGCCCAACCACTGCTGTTGAGGCAGGGGCGAGTGCGGCGAGCGGGTATCCATCTGCTTTGAATCCTTGTGGTCTGACTGCGACAAGAGAGAGTCTATACCATTCGCTATCAAAGTTTTAGCTCACAATCAGCCCTATCGCTCTCAGGCGTTTTACCTCCACCTGTTTGCGCATGGCGCGTGGATGACAAAGATTTGATGCAGTTCCGGATCCGTAGCGATTGCGCTTGTGTTAACAACTGGATATCAAGTAATTTGGAAGCAAGACTTTGTTGCCCGTGCGGCGCATCTTTTCCAAACGCGCCAATACTGGCTGTAAACCATCAGGATGATGAGTATGTTTCAAGCCGATAAGGTATCTAAACAACAAACCGCCTTTCTGCGTAAACTCTATCTGGCCCACCTGATAGACGATAACCAACATAATTTGTTGTCCTTGCAGAAGGAAACCGGCATGCCGCGCCGCACCTTGCAGGATGCCATTGCCGCCTTCGGTGATATAGGTATTCAAGTGGACTTTATTCAGGATGGGCGCCGGAATAACTCAGGACACTATCATATTCGCACCTGGGGGCCGATTAACAGCGCTTGGGTCGGCACTCATCTGGAGCAGATCCGCGCCTTGCTGTTCCCCGAGGCCTGAGTTTTTCTGGTGGGAGGGGCTGTGAGGTTCTCTTCTATTCCGGCCACTTTAAGTGGTCATTGTTTTGGGGCTCATCCTCTGTGAGGACTTGGCGCCGCTCGCGATGTTGGGCCCCGAATGTCGATTATTCTCGCTAGATAAAATCAGATAAAAGCAAAACTCAGCCAGCTCAGGCCAAGCAAAACCCAAGGTAACCACAACAAACATTTGGTTAGGGCATTGCTGGACGGTTTTTCCTGTGTCTCAGCGTCGTCATCTGCACAGTGTTGAAGCCGAGTTTTCTGCCGCAGCTCTTGCTTGCGAGCCTTGTCCCTCTCTCTGGCCTTAATCTTCTGCTGCTTCTTGTATTCGGCAATGCCTTTCTCTATGCCTTGGGCGATCAGTTTAGTTTGCTCTTTGGTCTGGCCCGCTTTTTGAGTGGCTTTGGCTATACGCATGGCTTCGGATTGGGTCTCGGTAGAAATAGGTTGCTTTTTGCTCATGGTGACTTGGGCTGTTGACTGACGACGAGATTATACCCGCCCGCCGAGAGATGACCACAACTGTGCCTGTGACTTGGCCCATATTGTTGGGGGAGGAGTCGGTATCTTGCCGCGGTCAACATCCAACAAGCTTGGGGCGTGCGCTGTTGGTTCATCTGGGCGCGGGAAACCTTCCCTTTGCTGGACTCATCGGCGCTTTGGCGCCACAATCCTGATTAACAGTCATTGTCTGGATTTTCGCTTGTCTGCTCCTCAAATCGCTTCGGCTCGGATCCTGCCCTGGATCCTGAGCTTTCTTAAGCCCTATCGTTTGCGGGTCGCCCTGGCGCTGCTGTTTCTGCTGCTGGGGTCACTGGCCTGGCTGGCCCTGGGACAAGGGGTTCGCTTGATAGTGGATGAGGGCTTTATGGCCGACAACTCGGGTCGCCTCAACGAAATTGTATTGCTTATTCTGGGGATCACCCTGGTCAGTGCCGTGGCCGTGTTCTGCCGCTTTTATCTGATGACCTGGCTCGGTGAGAAAGTCAGCAACGATATTCGCCGCTTGGTGTATCACAGGTTACTGGAACAAAGCCCGGTGTTTTTCGCCCGCTTGCGCACCGGGGAGATCATCTCCCGCTTTACCGCCGACAGTACTCTGTTGCAGACAGTTATAGGTTCTAGCCTGTCGATGGCACTGAGATCTTCAGTGACCACTATAGGTGGCTTGGTGATGATGGCTTTTACCAGCATCAAGCTCACGGCCTTGGTGCTGCTGGCCGTGCCGCTGGTGTTGGTGCCTGTGGGCTTACTCGGGCGGCGGGTACGCAAGCTTGCGCGCACCAGTCAGGACAGTGTCGCCGATCTCGGCGCCTATGTGGATGAAACCTTGCATGAGATCCACACGGTACAATCCTATGGTCACGAGGCTCGCGATCGCGATAATTTTGACGGCTACCTGGCGGCGGTGATGCGTGCTGCCAGTGGCCGCATCCGCTATCGCTCGGCGTTGATCTCCTCTGTCATGTTGCTGACTATCGGTGCCATAGTGGCTGTGACCTGGGTGGGAGCCAGAGACGTAATGGCCGGTGTGGTCAGCGCCGGTGAGCTGTCGGCATTCATGTTTTACGCCATGATGGTGGCCGGCGCCGTGGCCACCATAAGCGAAGTGATAGGGGATATTCAGCGGGCTGCCGGTGCCAGCGAACGCTTGATGGAGCTGGCCGAGTCCAAGGCAAATATTGCCGAGCCGGCCAAGCCGCTGGCGCTGCCCAGTCCGCTCAAGGGAGAACTCAGGATAGAGCAGCTGAGTTTTGCCTATGATGAGGGCGCAGCTGTGCTTGAGGATCTCAATATCCATATTCAACCCGGTGAACGGGTGGCTCTGGTTGGGCCCAGCGGCGCCGGCAAGAGTACGTTATTTCAGCTGCTGCAGCGCTTCTATCAGCCGAGTTGTGGCCGCATTCTGCTCGATGGCGTCGATATCGCTTCTGTATCATTGGCGAGCCTGAGGGCACAGTTTGCCCTGGTGCCCCAGGAGTCGGTGATCTTCGCCACCAGTGTGCTGGAAAATGTGCGTTATGGCCGCCCGGAGGCCAGCCTGGAAGAGGTGGTTGCCGCCTGTAAGGGCGCCAGAGCTCATGAATTTATCAGTGAGTTTGCCCAGGGGTATAACACCTATTTGGGTGAGCGTGGCGTGCGCCTTTCCGGTGGTCAAAAGCAGCGAATTGCCATTGCCCGCGCCATCTTGGCCCGCAGGCCTTTACTGCTGCTCGATGAAGCCACCAGTGCCCTGGATGCGGTCAGTGAAGTCAAGGTCAAGCAGGCTTTGGATGAGTTGATGGCGGGACGAACCACGCTCATTATAGCCCACAGGTTGGCGACAGTGCTCAATGCTGACCGTATTCTGGTGCTGGAGCGGGGGCGATTATTGGCCAGTGGCAGCCACAACGAGTTGATGCAAACCAGCCCGCTGTACCGTGAGTTTGCCAGTCTGCAGTTGCTCGCGCCCGATAGTCTGGCCAGTGGCTCAAACGAGCCCGGGCAGGCATCATCGCTGGCTTGATCTCAGCGCTTCTGTTTTAAATAAATAATCAGGCCAGTCACCGCCAGTAACAATAAGGCGATCGCCGCCAGATCCATCAGATAACTGCCGGCAGCGCCGAAGATTCGGCCGCTGTGCAGATCCTGAAGAACCCTGTGCCAAGACAGGCGACTGGCGCGAATATCTCCGAGCAACTGCTGCGTTTGTATCTTTGCCCCTTCGAGTGGTTTTATCCAGGGGAGGGCCACCAGGCTGCTGGCCGCTTGCCAATCCAACAGTTCGCTGTCGCTGCGATATTGGCCCCGGGGTGTTTTCAGCCAGACACTGCCGGGCTCGACCGCCATGGCGTTTATCTGCGGCGGCAAACCTGTCAGTTCGGTTTGGGTTTCCAGCACAGCAAGATCCTGGCTCAAAATCGTCAAACTGTTTCGGGTCAGCAGCAGCCACTTGTCTTCAAAGGGGGCTATGGCCAGTATCTCATCGGTTTGCTCGGCTAGCGGCGTGCCGGCTATCCATGCCTGACCCTTACTGCTGCCCGCCAGCGGCTGGGCTTGCCAGACTTTGACATCTTCCGGGGCGCCAATGCCGTAATAGTCTTGCAGCCATTGCCAGTGCACGCCTTGGGATAGGTTCAGCTCACGGCCGTGATTCAAGGCCAGGCCGGTCAGTGTCAGCAGCAACACAAGCACACTGCTGATGATGCCAATACGTCTGTGCCAAGGGCGCAGGGTACGCAGGAGACGGACTCGAAAGTCCGGATGTTTACGTGTCATCTGGGCTCACTGTTTTGTTGCAGGCTGTGTTGTTGCAGGCTGAGTTGTTGGTCAAGATAGAGGGCGATGCGGGCCAGTTTGGTCAGGGCCCTGACGGAAAGTGTCGCTCCGGTAATGCCATCTATATGTTTGTCCAGCTGTTTATCTTTTGTGAGTGTTGCCGATTTAAATTGATCGGTAAAGAAGTCGTGCCTGACCTCATCACCGCGGCTCTCGCGGTAGATAAGCACCTTGGTGCGATAAATCTGTCTATGGCGCACCTGAATGCCCACAGTGATTGGCGCTTCTTTGCCTATCTCCTCGAGGATCCAGACAGTGTCGTCTCCCTGCTGCCAATAGCGGGTACGCAGCGGCCGAAAATCGTGGGCCAGTATCTCTTCTATGACCAGGCGTTGCTCGGCGCTGAACCAAAAGACTTTGGCTTTACCTTTACCTTTACCTTTACCTTGGGAGCCCAAGGCCTGGGTGATAAAGTCTGCCGGGCTTTGGTAAACGCTTTGCGCCGCCAGGGTTTGAGCGAATGGCAGCAAAAACAGTGAGAGTAGTGCAATAAGGGTCTTCATAAGTGCCTCAACGAGGGTGCCCCAGAGGGCACCCAAAGATCATCAGAACTGATAACCTACACCCAGATTGAACCCATCTGAGTCTGACTTACCGCCACGTTTTTCGTAGTCGGCCTTGAACACCACATTCTCGTGCAACCAGTAGTTGACACCCACATTGGTTTGAGTTTCTTTGGTGTCTTGATTGTCACCGGCATTGTTGTCCCATTCGTTGTAGCGGGCGAAGATGCCGAACTGCTCGTTAAAGCGGTAGGACGGCTCTATATACCAGCCATTTTGCTTGTCGCGGCCCAGGGCTTCTGCTTCAAATCCATCTATGTCCCACTCGGCATAGAGGGCTCTGATGCTGAAGTTTTCTAGGTGGTAGATGGCGTGCGCCGACCACATCAGAGCCGAGGCTGTGTCTACACTGGCTTCGCCTTGAGTCAGATCCGATTGGTACTGCACCGTGGCGGCCAGCTCCAGACCGGGAACGGCTGTGTATTTCACCCGGCCGGTATAGGCCAGATCGTCAGCCTTGGCCTCGGAAACCTTTTGGCGACCGCTTCTTGGCTTATAGGCATTTTTTCCTGTGGTAGGGACATTCAGGCCCGAGGTCACGGCCGCATCGAAGGCCAGTCCGGGAGCTGCCTGGATATTCATTGCCAAACCCGCTTCCCACCAGGTAGCCGGGAGTATGTCTTTCTCAACCGGGTTGCGCTCGACACCATAAAATGCCGGTGGCTCGTGGGTTTCATTGATGATGCCAACCGGCATCAGGAACAGACCCGCCTTGGCAGTCAGTGCTTGGTTGAAGTCGTGCTCTATGTAGGCCTGCTCCAGCTCGACTTCGCCATTTTGACCATCGCCTGAGATGGAGTGCTCCACTTCCAGCTCGGAGAAGAAACGGGTGTTTTCGGTAAACTCATGGCCGAAGAAGAGCACGAAACGGTGGAAGTCGAACTCTTTCTTATCCTCGCCCAGCTTGTTGTCTATGTTGTTGTAGTGCAGCTCGCCATAGCCGCCAATAGTGGTGGCGGTTTTTTGCGGGGTGGAATCTACCACCTCGGCGGTCTGTTCAACCCGCTCAGCAGTTTGCTCGACCCGCTCGGCAGTTTGTTGCTGACGCTTTTCGGTTTCTGCTAGACGGCGCTCCAGATCCTTGAGGACCTTTTGCTGCTGTTCGATGATTTTGCGCAGCTCCTGAGTCTCGTCCGAGGCGAATGCCTGCGGGCCGCACAGGGCTGTCAGTAGCGCACTGGCAATGAGAGTTTTCTTGATCATCTTGGTTCCCGTTGTGATGTTACTGTTGTTGAAATCGGGCGAATTCTAGCAATTGATTTAATAAATGCAAACGATTTGCATTTATTAATGTGATAAAAATTAACAAATGTCAGCATCTGTAAACTTGCTTGTTATTGTTAATGTTTTGTCTGAAAACGGATGCTTACAATGTAAGTTTTTTGATCTTTTTATTAAAGTATTAAGACTATGTTTTAGTCGCAAGGGGAGAACCTGACGTCATTCCCGGATAAATCCGTTGAAGTGCGATTGCTGAATTTTTGAACACTTAACTTTGGCTGGAAGCCTGGGCCAACAGATCGGGTGAGTTATTTGTCAAAAGGCGGTTAAACTGGTCGGCCTTTTTATTCCGGTTAGCCTTGGCTTTGTGAGTGTTCGAACAAGATGTTTCTAGTTGATTATTTTAAAAGAGAAAATAACCAAATAACCATAGGCCGCAAACAGGCCAGTGATTTTGCCAAGGGTGTCGCAGGAGATTTCAATCCCATCCATGATGAGGATGCCAAACGTTTTTGTGTTCCCGGCGATCTCCTTTTTGCCCTGGTGTTGAACGATTATGGCCTCAGCCGCCGGATGCTGTTTAAGTTTGAAGGCATGGTCGGAGACGGCGTATGTCTGCATTTCCCCAGTGACCAAGGTGCTGAGCTGGCGATAGAAGATGAGCGCGGCAAGCGCTACCTGAATGTCCATCGCGATGGTGAAGTGCGCCACTGCGAACGGCAGTTGGAGTCCTTTATCCGCAGCTATGTGGCCTTTTCCGGCCTCAACTTCACTCATGTTTTGGTGCCTTTGATGCGGGAGCATCAGGTCACCATCAATCCGGCGCGGCCCTTGGTTATCTATGAAAGCATGGGTTTTGAGCTGGACACCCTGGAGTTTGAGCAGGTTAAACTGGAGCTGATTAACAGCAATCTCAAAGTCGATGGCAAACGCGGCGATGTGACGCTGGATTTCGCGCTTATCAGTGATGACAAACAGGTAGGAACCGGACGTAAGACCTTAGTACTCAGTGGCTTACGTCCTTTCGACGAGGCGGCTGTCGAGGCTATGGTCAGTGAGTATCAGGCGCGCCGCGATGGCAGCTGGAATGGTGGCTCACAGACAAACGCTTGAATTCAAACTGCGCCGGCTTCTGAGCCAGGCGACAGCTCACTTTCGACCCGGTTACGCCCCAGCTGCTTAGCCTGATACAGGAGTTTATCTGCAGTATCAGTCAGTTGGCTGAAGCTCTGGCTGCCATCGGTGTCTAAAGCCAACCCCTGACTGACGGTGAGCCTTAGCGGCTCGCCATTTTCCAGGGTGAATATGTGCTCGGCCACACTTTGCCTCAGAGTTTCGGCGATTGCCACAGCGTCATTCAAACCGGTATTGGGCAGCAACAACATAAACTCTTCACCGCCAACCCGGGCCAGTAGATCATCTTTTCGTAGCGAAGCTTGCATGACCTTGGCCAGTTCGAACAGTGCTCGGTCGCCGTTATTGTGGCCATGGGTGTCATTGACCTTTTTGAAGTGATCTATGTCGATAGCAAGCAGCGCCAACGGGCCATGGTTGCTCTGGACTTTGGCTGGCAGCAACAGTGTTTTTAGCCGAACAAGCAGCGTGCGCCATTTGGACAGGGATTCTAGGCCTTTATCCTCTGAAGCTTGATGGTACAGCAACCAACCGGCCAGATAGCGGCGGTTATAGAGGCCGGTGAGGCTGTCGGTCTTGGCCAGCAGGCCCCACTTCAGGCGTGAGCGATTGAGCCAGAGAATGATGATTGTGGCCAGCAACAACAGTAACAGGATGATGCTGCTGATGATATTGAGCTGATTCAGGGTAGTACGGTTGGTTTCCAGTTCCAGCTTTTGCAACACGTTGTTCCAGTTGAGATCCTGGTTTTCAAACTCGAGGCGCTCTAAATCGAACAGTAACTGTTGGCGATCCAGATTGTTGAGTAACTCTTTGGAGCTGTATGCGGCGAAGCGTTGCTGGTACTGCTCCAGCACCTCGTAGGCACGCTTGAAGTTACCCAACCCGGCAAAGCCTTCGGCGCTGACCTTTAACAGCTCTATCTGGGAGCGTAACAAGATTTGCTCCTTGGTCAAGCCGATAAGCAGAGGATCGACATAGACGGCCATCTCGGCATACTGATGCTTGTTGAGCAAGTCCTGGGCCTTGAGCAGTTGAAATCGACTGGTGTAGTAGGTCGAAGTCTCGCGATATTGTAGGTTGTCGGCCAGTTGTAGGTGCTTTGCCATGGAAGATTCATCCCCCAGCTCCCGGTACTTCAGCGCCAGTTCTACATTGATGCGAAAGCGATACAGGCCGTAACCCAACACTCTGGCCAGCTCCAGCGCAGCTTGGTATTTGTCGATGGCGGCTTCTGCCTGGCCCTGACGTTCAGCCAGCTGCGCCAATTCCAATTGCACCAGCATCTGGTTGTAGGACATCCTTCTGTCCTTGAAAAAATTAAACGCCTTCTTGAGCAGTTTTTCAGAGCGCTCAAAGCCGTTGAGGCGCACCAGAAGTTGGCCCATGCCAAAGGAGATCCGTTCAAGCAACTCCTTGTCCTGGCTCTGATCGGCAGCGTCCAATGACAGCATCAGGCTGGCGTAGGATGCATCCAGCTTGCCCTGTTGTTCAAGCGCCTTGCTTTTCAGCAGCAGGGCTTCGGCCTGCAACGCCTTGTCGGCCGAATTTTGCTGACTATCTATTACTTTTTGCAACTCGCTGATGGCCTGTGTGACCTTGCCGGTTTGCAACATCACCTGTACCAGTCTCAGCTCCAGCTGGCTATGTTCGCTGGTTCCCGGAACCGCCAGTTTCAGGCCCTCTTTGGCGGCTTGCTCGGCGGCGGGTATCTCATGCAGCAGCAGAGATACTGTCGCCTTGGTCAGGTAAAAACGGGTCAACAGAGGTTTGGGCAGGTCTTTGAGTTGTCCGCCTTCCATCTCATGCAGTTGAGCCTGCGCCCTTTGTGGCAAGGAATAGAGCTGGCTTTCAGCCCCCTTAAGCAGGCGGGAGAATTGCTCTGCATTGGCCGCCGATAGGCTCGGGCTGGCCAGTATAATCATTATTGCTATCCATGGCAGGCAGAAGCGTTTCTTCATACTCTTGGTGCTCTTTGAATCGAAAATGTCTGATACAAGTGATATTGGGGAGGGATTATCGCGTTGGCGGCTTGGGTTTGTCTAATTATTCACGGACGACTACTTAAGTTTGGGAATTGTCTGATAGAGCCGCTGCGCCCGCAGGAGCGAGGTGATCAACAAGTGAGGGTAAAGGTTGGTTGCAGTAAAACAGCGCCGATAGTAGCAGATTTTGCTTGGCTATCGGCGCTTGTGGATCAGTTTTCTACTAGCGTTTGATAGGAGCCGTCGTTGGCTGGGCAGTTTTCAATTTGCTGCTTCAGACGGCTTATTTTGACTTCGGCTATCTGGTGCTGATTCATCGCCGTCACCTCAAAGCGCCAAGGCATCAGAGTCAGTACGCTACCTGCTTCCGGGATCCGGCCAAAGCGCGCCAGCAACATGCCCGCCAGGGTGACGTACTCGTGATTATGGCTCTCGAGTTCATCGCAGCCCAGTAGCTTCTCCAACTGATGCAGGTTAATGCTGCCGCGAGCGCGCCAACCATCACCATCGATACGGATCTCTTCGGCCTCATCTTCCTTGGGCAGCTCGCCGACTATGGCTTCGAGAATGTCGTGGCCGGTGACCAGTCCCAGTAGGGCTCCGAATTCATCGGTGACCAGTGCCATGTCGGCCTTGGCGCGTTTCAGCTCTTCCAACAAACGGAACACGCTGATGCTTTTCGGCACTATCACCGGCTTGTGGCCGGGGCGCAGACTCTGCAGCGGCCGTTGTTGTTCTATGGCGGCCAGCAACTCCTTGGCACTGACCAGTGCCACGACCTTGTCTATGTCGCCGTCACACAGGGGGTACTGGCTGAAACTGTCGCTAAGCAGTTGCTGTTTTATCTGCTCGGAGCTGTGGCTGAGGTTAACCCAGCTTATTTCGGCCCGCGGTGTCATAATGCTCTTGATGCTGCGCTCGGCCAGAGTCAGCACCTCGCCGACCATGTTGCGTTCATCTTCACCAAAGCACTTACTTAGGGCGCGCTCGTCTTCGGGCAACTCTTCATCTTCTTCAATTTCTTCAAACTGCTTCTTGCCACCCATCAACTTAAAGATGGCGTTGGCCGTCCTGTCCCTCAAGGGTTTGCGGGCCTCTCGTTGTTCGAACCTGCGTTGCCCCAACTGGTTGAAGAACTCGATCATGATGGAGAAACCTATGGCGGCATACAGATAGCCTTTGGGAATATGGAAACCAAAGCCTTCGGCCACCAGGCTGAAACCTATCATCAGCAGGAAGCTGAGACAGAGCACCACCACGGTTGGGTGGGCGTTGACAAAGCGAGTCAGCGGTTTGGAAGCCAGCAACATCACGGTCATGGCCACCACTACGGCTGTCATCATCACCCAGAGTTCATCCACCATGCCGACCGCAGTGATGATGGAGTCGATGGAGAATACCGCATCCAGCACCAATATTTGGGTCACAACTATGCCAAAGCCGGCATAGGCGACTTTCTGGCCAATTTCCGGCTCTTTGGACTCCAGCCTTTCATGCAGTTCGCTGGTGGCCTTGAACAGCAGGAACAGACCACCGGATATCAGGATCAGATCCCGTCCGGAAAAACTGAAATTGGCAAGGCTGAACAGAGGTTGGTTGAGGGTGACCAGCCAGGACACCACGGCCAACAGGCCAAGGCGCATCAACAGGGCCAGCGACAGGCCTATGACCCGGGCTTTGTCTCTTTGATGTTGAGGGAGTTTTTTAACCAGAATGGCAATAAATACCAGGTTGTCTATGCCGAGAACTATCTCGAGGATGATAAGGGTAAAGAGTCCGATCCATATGTGTGGGTCGAGCAAAAGTTCCATAGTGGTGAACCAAGGGCCTCAAATTGGGTTTAACTTGAGCCTATTGCAGCATAACTTGGGTGGAATGCTGAATTAATTTTGGTTAATCATTTTTGAGCACAACAGAAGGTGAGTGCAACACTATGTCTACACCATTCGGGGCGTTGAGCTGTGTTTGGTTTTTTGAAACGCAAGCTTGCTTAAATTAGTCAAAGTATCAATTTGTTGTATGGTATGTCAGAACACTTTGAGTGTTTTTCTATTTGAATAATCGTCAGTGTGGCTATTCCAAATGCCTATTGGGGCTTAGTTACTTGACTGGGCCATTCATGGCTATCTATCAGCAGGATAACCCTAAAGCCTATCATCGGAGAGAATCAATGGACTGGATACAGAGAGGTGTAGCGGCATTTTTGTCCCTTGCTGGGGGCGCCGCCACTGTGGCGTGATTCAGCCGCGGCTTTTTCCCTCAAGCACTTTGAAGCGCACTAAAAATCAGGCATAGTGCGCTCTGGTCATTTGCGCGAGACTCAAGGATGACTGTGAGAACTTTTCTTTCTCGATTAGGATGTTGTAGCCAATGAGTTTGTCTGTTTATCAGTTGAAATCCCGCTTTCAGGGCCTACTGAGGCCACTGGTTGCCCGTCTGTATCGGCGCGGCGTCAGCGCCAATCAAGTCACGTTGTTGGCGGCGCTGGGTTCTATACTGCTGGGAACCCTGTTGCTTATCTGGCCTCATCCTTGGCTCTTTGCCCTCATCCCGATTTGGATGCTGAAAAGAATGGCACTCAATGCCATAGATGGCATGTTGGCCCGCGAGTTTGGGCAACAATCCCGTCTCGGCGCCTATCTTAATGAGCTCGCCGATATTGTTTCGGATGCGATACTCTATCTGCCTTTTGCCTTGCTCGGTGGTGTGGAACCTGCACTGGTGATCGCCTTGACCTTACTGGCCATAGCCAGTGAATATGCCGGGGTGCTCGGCCTGATGGTGGGAGCCGAGCGCCGCTATGATGGCCCCATGGGCAAGAGCGATCGCGCGTTTGTCTTCGGTATTCTGGGGCTGGCCGTCGCCTTGGGTTGGTTGACGCCATTCTGGCTCAATTTGATCCTGTCATTGGTGCTTCTGTTACTCTGCCTGACCATATTCAACCGGGTAAAATCCGGTTTGAAGCAGGGCGAGAGCGCAAGTTAAGTTGGTTATCAAAGGAATGAAATATATGGATAATGCCGCGAGGGTACCCGAGGAACACTTTTTTACTACCCATGATGGATTCCAGCTGTTTTATCGTTTCTGGCCGGCGCAGGAAACCAATGAACAAGAGGATCCCGGGGCCGTGTTGCTGTTTCACCGTGGCCATGAACACGGTGGCAGAATGGCGCACCTGGTGGATGAACTGGCGCTGCCTGAGCAGGCTTTTTTCGCCTGGGATGCCCGTGGTCATGGGCAATCACCGGGCGCCAGAGGCGACAGCCCCTCCTTCGGTACCAGTGTTCGCGACATTCAGACCTTTGTGGAACACATAGAGCGCAAACATGGTTTCAGCCAAGAGCAGCTGTGTGTGGTGGCCCAAAGTGTCGGCGCCGTGCTGGCCAGCACCTGGGTGCATGACTATGCGCCTGCTATTCGTGCGCTGGTGATGGCGTCGCCGGCCTTCAGCGTCAAACTCTATGTGCCTTTTGCTATCCCTGGGCTCAAGCTGCTGAAGAGCCTCAAGGGCAACTTTTTCGTCAACAGCTATGTTAAGGCCAAGCTGTTGACCCATGACCCAGCCAGACAATACAGCTTTGAGACAGATCCACTGATCGCCAGACCGATCTCGGTCAATGTGTTGTTGGGACTCTATGATGCCGCCGAAAGGGTGGTGGCTAATGCCCAGGCGATTACTGTACCGACTCAGGTACTGATCTCGGGCGCCGATTATGTGGTTCGGCGCAAGCCGCAGCAGCAGTTTTTTGAGCGTTTGGGTTCTCAGCGTAAAGAATTGCACCTGTTGCCCGGGTTTTATCATGACACCCTGGGAGAGCTGGACCGGGCCGACCCGATAGCCAGGATCAGACGCTTCCTGCGGGCCAATATCGCCTCGCCGCAGGCGGCAGTGAATTTGTTGCAGCAAGATAAATTCGGCCCGAGCTGCGCCGAGAGTGAATCGCTCGCCGCCCCTCTGCCCGAGGCTTCCTGGCAGGCCAAGTACTGGCAAGCCACCCGCGCAGTGATGAAGCTGGGGGAGAAATACTCAGAGGGTATCGCCTTGGGTTTCGAGCGCGGCTTCGACTCTGGCAGCACCCTGGACTATGTCTATCGCAACACCCCCTCCGGCAAAGGGGAGTTTGGCCGCTTTGTTGACAAACAATATCTCAATGCCATTGGCTGGCGCGGCATACGCCAGCGTAAACGCCATATCGAAGAGCTGCTGGCGCAGGCGCTGTCGACGCTCAGAAAGGAAGAAAAGCCGCTGCATTTGATGGATGTGGCCGCCGGACATGGCCGCTATCTGCTGGAGAGCCTGGCGAACAGCGATATCAAGCCCGATTCTGTGCTGCTGCGTGATTACAGTGATATCAATATCCGCGACGGCCGCGCTCTCATCGATGAGCTTGGCCTCAGTGACATAGTACGCTTTGAAAAGGGCGATGCCTTCGACTTTGATTCGCTGGCGGCGGTCGAGCCCAAGCCAACCCTGGCGGTAGTCTCCGGCCTTTACGAGCTGTTTGGTGACAATGAGATGGTGTCCCGCTCCCTGGCGGGTATTGCTGCGGCGCTGGCGCCAGGAGGCCTGCTTATCTACACGGGCCAGCCTTGGCATCCGCAGCTGGAATTCATCGGCCGGGCCCTGACCAGCCACAGAGATGGTCAGCCTTGGGTGATGCGTCGCCGCAGTCAGCAGGAGATGGATCAACTGACCAAAGCCAACGGCTTTCACAAGTTGACTCAAAGAGTGGATGAGTGGGGCATATTTACCGTGTCCATGGCGCTTAAGGCCGACTGATGCCTGAGCTGCCCGCCCGTCGACGCGAGGTCGGCACCATTCGCCGGGGCCTGCTTTGGCTGGCCTTGTTGGCACCGTTTTTCTTTGCCAGCTATGGTTTTGCCAATTGGTATGCCTCGCAGCAAAGTGAGGTTGCCAGTCTGGTGTTTTCCTGGGAGCACGCCATTCCGCTCTGGCCCTGGACCATAGTGCCTTACTGGTCGATAGATCTTCTCTACGGCCTGGCGTTTCTGCTCCCCCTCAGCCGCAAGGGGATAGACAGACTGGGGCTCAGGTTGCTGAGCGTACAGCTTCTGTGTATCGGCTGTTTTCTCATCTGGCCACTTAAATTCAGTTTTGAGCGCCCGCCGCTCGACGGCGTTTTTGGTGGTTTGTTCGATCTCCTGATGGGGTTTGATAAGCCTTTCAATCAGGCGCCCTCTTTGCACATCGCCCTCTTGGTGGTGCTCTGGAGTGAATACAGTCAGCGGGCCAAGGGCGCCTGGCGTTATCTGCTCCACGGCTGGTTTGCCTTGATTGGCCTGTCTGTGCTGACAACCTGGCAACATCATTTTATCGACCTGCCCACAGGGCTGGCGGCCGGTCTGTTCTGCCTCTGGCTGTGGCCACGACATTCGTTCAGCCGCTTGAGTTTGGCGAGGGAACCCCGCAGGCTCAAGCTGGCAGCGGCTTATGGCGTGGGCGCCGTCTTGCTGCTGCTCGCGGCCTTGCTCTGGCCCATGAGTCTGCTTGGCATGCTGCTGTTTTGGCTGGCCTTGGCGCTGGCCATGGTGGCGCTCAATTATCTCCTGTTTGCCGCCGCGGGTTTTCAAAAGAGTGAGCTGGGCCATCCCAGCTTCGCCAGTCGCTGGCTGTTGTTACCTTATCGTTTGTTTGCCTGGCTCAATATCCGTTTCTGGACCGGTGGCCAGGTGGCGGCGCAAGAGGTGCTGCCCGGGGTTTGGCTCGGGCGCATGCCCACCATGAGTGAAGCGCAGCAATATGATGCCATATTGGATCTCTGCGCCGAGTTGCCTTTCCCCTATTCAGGCAAGGCCTTGCTGACACCCGCTCGGGGAATGACCGAAGGCAAGCTCAAATGGTATCAGCCCATGCCCATGCTGGATTTATGTTTGCCGGATGAACAGGACTGCCTGGAAGCGGTCAGGCGGCTCGAGTGTTTGCGCACCTCAGGTACTCTACTGGTATGTTGCGCCTTGGGTTATGGCCGTAGCGCCTTGGTATTGGCAGCCTGGTTGCTGCTGAGCGGTCGGGCCGGCAGTGCCCAGGATGCCGCAAAGATGATTGCCGCCGTCAGACCCAAGGTGGTTTTCAAGCCAGAGACTCTGGCTTACCTGGAGCGGCTCAAGTCCGGTTTTTGCCCGCCAGAGGTGCAACATGCCTGAGTCGCAGCAGCGGGATCTGGCAAAATTGGTGGCCACTTTATTAGGCAATGCCGCGCCGCTGCGCTGGTTCAGTGCCGTTTTGATGTTGGCACCTTTGTTGCTTCTCTGGGGCGGCAAGCTTCAGGGATGGCCGGAACTGCTCAGCGCCCTGTTGATGGTGCTTTTCGGGCTGGGCGGACAGTATTTTGGCCTCAGAGTGGCGCTGGATGCCAAGCTGTTTGCCGCCCTGGCTGGGGAGCATTCCTGCGAACGTCTGGATCACAGCATGCAGCAGCTCGGCTGGCTTAAAGAAGAACAGGCTGGTCGCAGTATGCTGCTGCGTGCCCAAGGGGCGCAGGCGCTGCTAAAGCGTCTGTTCCTCTGCTTTGCCGGGCAGGCCGCGGCGCTGGTGTTGTTACTCGTCTGGCGCTTTTTCCTGTAAGAGGAGTTTACCCTTATCTATGGATACCCTAATCGGCTGGCTCGCGGGATTGACCGCCTTTGGGATCACCTCGGCGGCCAGGTTGGTCACCGGTGCCCGCGCCCTGTGGCTTGGCTGCCGCGCCAATCACAATCAGCGGCTCTACTTTGCCAATCACAGCAGTCACGGTGACTTTGTGTTGCTGTGGGCATCATTGCCTGCCTTGCTGAGACGCAAGACACGTCCGGTCGCCGGCGCCGAGTATTGGCAAAAGACGGCGCTGAGGCGCTTTATTATTCAGCGGGTATTCAATGCCGTGCTTATTCCAAGAGAGAGCCATGGTGAGGGCAATCCCTTGGCGCCGGTGGAAAAGGCGCTGGCAGAGGGTGACTCGCTGATCTTCTTCCCGGAAGGTACCCGTAATCTGAGCGAGGCGCCATTGTTGCCGTTCAAGAGTGGAATCTATCATCTGGCGCACTCGCGCCCGGATCTGGAACTGATCCCCGTGTGGATTGCCAACCTCAATCGCGCCATGCCCAAGGGGCGTTATCTGCCGTTGCCGCTGCTCTGCACTTTGAGTTTCGGCACGCCTATCAAGCTGCAGCCGCAGGAAACCAAGGTGGCCTTTCTCGAGCGTTTGCGTTTGGCACTATTGGCGATGTCACGGGAGGAAGTATGAACCAGACACTGTGGTTGTTTGCCGGTATAGGCATACTGCTGGTGGTAGCGACCCTGATAGGTCGTTTGCTGGCCTGGCGTAAGGGCAACAACGCCGTTATTGCCAATCTCAATGCCAGAATCGATGCCTGGTGGATGATGGTGCTGGCCATAGGTATCGCTTTCCTGTTCGGGCTCTATGGGGTGATATTGCTGTTTGCCCTGGTATCTTTCTATGCGCTCAGGGAGTTTTTAACCCTGACACCGACCCGGGCCAGCGATTATCCGGCCCTGGTCGCCGCCTTCTATTTTGCCTTGCCGGTGCAATATCTGCTGATCGCCATCCATTGGTACGGCATGTTCAGTATCTTTATTCCCGTGTATCTGTTCCTGCTGATGCCGATTCTGGCAGCACTTGGCGGCGATACTACACGTTACCTTGAGCGTACCGCCAAGGTGCAGTGGGGGCTGATGATAGCCGTCTATTGTGTCTCGTCAGTGCCGGCGCTGATGACCTTGAAGATAGAGGGCTATGAAGGGCGTAACTTGCTGCTGATCGCCTGGCTTATTCTGGTAGTGCAACTCTCCGATGTGCTGCAGTATTGCTGTGGCAAGCTGTTTGGCAAACGCAAGGTGGCACCCAAGCTGTCGCCCTCCAAGACCCTGGAAGGCCTGGTCGGTGGGGTGTTGCTGGCGACGCTGGTGGGTACTTCGCTGTTTTGGATCACCCCATTCACCCCCTGGCAGGCAGCAATCATAGCTTTACTGGTGAACCTGCTCGGCTTTGCCGGGGGACTGGTGATGTCGGCCATCAAGCGTGACCGCGGCGTCAAGGATTGGGGTCATATGATAGAGGGCCACGGCGGCATGCTGGATCGCATGGATTCTGTCTGTTTTGCCGCGCCGGTTTTCTTCCATGTGGTGCGCTATTGGTGGGTGTGACCTTTCTATAAAGTCGAAGACTCATAGCGGATAAATGCGCTTTTTGTTGTTATTTGTCGGCAGTAAGCTGGGGCTATTCCAAAGTGAAGGAGCCCAATGATGAAAATATTGCAAATACTGCCGGCGCAACCCACCTCTGACGGCGATGGGGTCAATATCAGCCGGGTCGCCGATTTTCAGGCTCTGGCGTTGGATCCTTATCTGATGCTGGATGAGATCCGCTCCGACGATGAACGCGATTATCTCGGCGGTTTTCCGCCGCATCCCCACCGCGGAATGGAAACCTTTACTTATATCCGCAAGGGCGGCTTTGAGCACAGGGATCAACTGGGCAATGTCCGCGCCATCCGCGAAGGCAAGGTGCAGTGGATGAGTACCGGCCGCGGCGTGGTCCACTCCGAAATGCCGCTGGCCGATGCCAAAGAGGGGCTGCATGGCTTTCAGATCTGGCTCAATATGCCGGCCAAGGACAAGATGCGGCCGCCCAGGTATCAGGACAGCGCTGCCGATGAACACCCGCAGCTTGAAACTGACGGCGCCAGCCTGAGACTGCTGGCCGGTGACTGGCGTTTCGCCGGTACTGAAGCCAGTGCTCCCTTGACCGGGTTGGCCGGCGATGCGGCGATTGCCAATTTGACGCTGGCGCCTGATGCCCAAGCCGAGTTGGATCTCAGTCATCTGGGGCGACTGGCGCTCTATCTGCACAGTGGTGAATTGCAACTGCCGGATGGCAAACAACTGGCGGCCGGTAATATGTTGCTGCTCGATAGTCGTTATCCTCTCGAGCTGCAAGCCGGTCTCAAGGGCTCGGGCCTGCTCATTCTGGCCGGTAACCCCATTGGTGAGGCCGTGGTGCAGATGGGGCCTTTTGTGATGAATACCCAGGCGGAGATCCTGCAGGCCATTCGTGACTACCAAAACGGTGATTTCGGTGAGATCCCATCCGGTTCCGTTTAACTGACATAGGCAACAGACGGCTGCTTTGCTGTGGCCGCCTCTTGCCTTTTATTCGCCTAAATAGCACATCAGCACTGATACAAATGTAAATTTTTAAGATTTTTTCGTTAAAAAGTCATTTGGGATGTGATGCGGTTAACCTGTGATAGGTTTTGTCCAAACCCACCTTTGATTGATTTTAAAGGTTAGCCTGAGCCTGATTGTTTGCTCCCCTCTTAAAAAGTTACCAAAAGTTAAACTTGTGGTGCTTTTTACAAAACATCCTTATTACCTTGGCTGAATTTTGGCTATCTTGTCGGGAAATATTTTGCCTGTAACAATTATGAGAATCATTCTCATTAGTCAGGTTTTATATGCAATACCCAGCACCTTCTGCCGTGGCTTTGGCTGTGGCTGCCGTACTCTTTTGCGCCGCATCCGGCGCCGAAACGCTAAATAAGCAAGCGCCCTCTTCGGATGAGTCGCCGGAGACCCGCGCGGTTGTGACAGTCAAAGACAGAGCCGATAACGGTTTGGATGGCAAAAGCACTCTGGATGAGCAGATGATCCGCCGTACCCCTTCGGCTGATGGCAACTTGAGCGACTTGGTCAAATCCAACCCTGCGGTGCGCCTGGAGGGGCTGGATGAAGGGTTTAGTGGCGGTGAAATCAAACCGTCGAAGATCTCCATCTATGGCGCCGAGTCTGAACAGACAGCGTTTCTTATTGATGGCATCAATATCAACAACGATCTGGATCCCAGCTCAGGCCTGTTTGACGGCAGTGTCGGGGTCTTGCCGGGGATGAGTTCGGAACAGGCCTATTTTTTCGACGCTGCCATGCTGGCCGGGATCACCGTTTATGACAACAATGTGCCGGCCAGCCTGGGGGGCTTTACCGGCGGGGCCGTAGTGGCCGATACCTTAAGCTACAACGGCGTCAACGGCGGCCAGCTGCGTTACCGTACCAGCCGCAGCAGTTGGACCAGCCAGAAGGTCGATCCCAACATCAACGAGTTTTTGCAGCAGGCCAGGCCCGACGGCGGTAAGGCCATCTATCAGCCCGATTTTGTTAAACACAGCTATTCGGGGCAGTGGCAGCAGGGGATTAACGACGAGCTGGGCATGGTGCTGGCCTTTGGTCAACGCCGCTCCAGCATTCGCCAGAGCAGGATCATGGATGCAGAAGGCACGGTTGATTCTCAGGATCAGAGTCGTAGATCGGACAACCTGTTGTTGAATCTGGCCTGGACGCCGGATCCCTTGACCCGAATCGACTGGGACTGGCGTTATTCGGCCTACCGTGAAGGCCTGTTTATGGGCGAGAACATAGACAATGACTTTGAAGACAGCCACTCGGCGCTGGGATCGACCCTGAGTCTGGAGCGGGAGTTCAGCCTGGGAAGTCTGTCCCTCAAGGCGGCCTACGACAGCTTTGAGGATGAGCGTCACTCCCAGAGTGATACTGTGCTGGTGATCAGTGATGCCGATACCGGGCTGGATTACCAGAAGGGGGGCTATGGCGACAGTCGTCTCAAGCAGCGAAATCTGCAACTGCTGGCCGATGTCAGTTTCAAACGCCTCTATTGGGGCGATGTCAGTCACAGCCTGGAAACCGGCTTGAGTTTCCAGCAGACCGACTATGATTTCTATCGCCCAAGGGAGGTCAATCAGGAGATCCGCTTGATAATGTCGGGCATGGAGATGCCGCTCGATGAACAAACCGTATTGGCCGGCAGCATAGACACCCGCCACCGCAACTCGGCGGCTTATCTGCAGGACACCATTAAATTCGGCTCCTGGCAATTCCGCCCCGGGTTGAGGCTTGAGCATGATGACTACCTGGATAATCTCAACCTGGCGCCGCGGCTGGCACTCAACTGGGATGTCGTCGAGGGCACCCGGGTGGATATCGGGCTTAACCGTTACTATGGCCGCTCTTTCGCTTCGATGAAGCTGGCGGACGAAATACTTAAACTCAGCCAGGATCACACCCGCAGATACGAGAGCATCAAGGATCTGAAAACCCCCTTCTCCGATGAGTTGACTCTGGCGCTGCACCAGAATCTGGGCAATTTAAGCATTAGCGGTCGCTATACCCTGAGGGACTATCGCGATCGCCTGGTGACCCATAGAAGCCAGGTAGGCAGCGTCAAGGTGGACGACTATCGCAATGGCGAAGACTACAAGGTTCATGTCTATACCCTGCAACTGAATAACATAGCGCCGCTGACCTTAGGTGCCAGTCAATGGGAGTGGTCGCTGGCGGCCGATTGGCTGGAGACAGATCGCAACGATCTAGATGCGGCGATGAACCCGGATGAGGCGGTGATGCTCGATGGCGCCGTGATGAGCCGTCGCCAGATGGAGCAGAAGGTCAACTCATCCGAGGAAGAGTGGATGGTGCGTCTTGGGTTGGATATGGAGTTACCGGCCTGGAATATCACCTGGGGCAACAAGCTTTACGTCAAGGCGCCGGTACGGGGATATGAGTCGGTAAACAGCCAGGCGGCGCTGGAGATGTACCGCAGCTATGACTTCGGCAGTCACACCCAGTGGGATAGCCGTATTCGCTGGGAGCCGCAGGCGCTGGGCGGTGAGGTCTATCTGCAGCTGGATATCAACAATGTGCTCAACCAGGTACGCCAGTATAGCCTCAAGGCCAACCAGAACGGCGAATACGGCCTCTATACCCCAGGGCGTCAGTTCTGGCTGGAAGTGGGTTATCGCTTCTAAACCCTGAGTCGTAGTGATGAGCAGCTTCACCGGAAGCTGCTTTTTTGTTGAGTTCTGGAAATCCTGAGATGATTGTTAAAACACGATTCGGCCGCCTGATGATGGCGGCGATGGTCTGCCTGTTGGCGGCCTGTCAAACCAGCGAGATGCTGCCTCTGAACAGCGATCCTGACTTGGTTCAGGGGCGGTTGGACAATGGCTTTCGCTATTATTTGGCCCCCAACGATGCCCCGGCTAAACGCGTGTATCTGCGTTTGGTGGTCAACGCCGGTTCCATGCATGAAGATGACGACCAAAGAGGCGTGGCCCATATGGTCGAGCATATGGCCTTTAACGGCAGTAAGCACTTTAAGGGCAATAGCGTCATCAACGCGCTGGAGGATGCCGGGCTGAAGTTTGGCATAGATGTCAATGCCTTCACTGATTTTGAAAATACCGTCTATCTGCTCAATCTGCCGGATAACCGGCCGCAGACTCTGGAGCTGGCGCTTAGAATTATTGCCGACTGGGCGGCAGAGGTGAGCATTGCCCGCGACGATCTCGATGCCGAGCGTGGCATAGTGCTGGAGGAGTGGCGGGCAAGGCTTGGGCCTATGCTGCGTTTGGGGGACAAAAAGTCTGCCATCGAAATGGCCGGTTCCCGTTATGCAACGCGCGATCCCATAGGCGATCCCGAAACCATACGCCAGGTATCCGGCAAGCGGGTGGCCGACTTTTATCGCCGCTGGTATCGGCCGGATAATATGGCGCTGGTGGCGAGCGGTGATATAGATGTCGCCAAATTCCAGGCCATGGTCGAGCAATATCTGGGAGCTATGCCTGCGGCGACGACACCACTGGAAACCGTGGACTTTGGCATACCGCTGCAAGACGGTCTGAGGGCCGCCAAGGTGCATGAAGTCGGCGCCGAAGAGCCGGCGCTGGAACTGAGCTTTTTCTCGCCGCTTGAGGCGGATTATTCACGGGCCGGTTATCGCCGCGAGCTGGCCGAGCAGATAGCCGGGCGTATGCTGAATCTGCGTCTGCAACAATGGGAGAAGCAACATCAAGACTGGCTGCTGTCGGGCGCTTTCTTCTCCTCGGCCATCGGCCGCGAGACCAGGCAGAGCATTTTCACCTTGCAGCTCAAGAAGGGGGAGTACCATAGCGCGGCTAGCGCACTGTTTGATCTTCTGGCCACCCTCAAGCAGCATGGTTTCAGCGATAAGGCGGTGGCCTCCCAGCTGAAACGCCAACTGAAATTGGAACAGCGCCGCGCCGATAAGGCGGTTTACAGCATAGATATTGCCGGCGACCTGGTCACTACCGCTGCCAATCTCGACCCCTGGCTGAGCTATAAAGACAGAGCCAGGCTCAACCTGGAGCTGATTGGCTCGCTGACGACCGAGGATATCAATCAGGCGCTGGCGCGTTTAACGGCGCCAAGTTCCCGCTTATTGCTGCAGACTCTTGGGGCGGGGGAGATGTCGGCACTGACGAGTGCTGAAGCCAATGCATTGTGGCTGCAGAGCATGAACAGGCAGCACAGCGACTTTGACGCCGGGCAACAGACCACTGAGATGCCCGAGTTCAAGGCCGAGGTCGGCAGCAGTCGCTTTATCGGTGAAGCCGCCGATGGACGCCTGAAGGAGTATCGACTCAGCAACGGGTTGCGTCTGGTATTCAGCCAATCTGATCTCAATTCGGGTGAAGTGCACTTCAAGGCCTTGACTGTCGGGGGGATGGGCAGCCTGGCGCCTTCGGAGGCGCAAAAGCTGCGTCTGGCGGTGAACCTAGCGGATGAGTTCGGTGCCGGCGAGGTGCCGCAGCAGGCGATCGACCACTATGACAGCGACTATCCTCTGGTGCTTTCCAGTTTGCTGGACGGCCAGACGCAAGGCTTTTCCGGCTGGGCCCACAGGGATGATCTGGCGGCGTTGTTGCAGCTGTTTCGCTTCAAGTTGCAGCAGGTACAGTTTGCATCGAATGCCTTGAAGCTCTGGCGCGAAGAGTATCAGGCTACCCGGGCACAATATGCCAATGATCCAGGGGAGCAGTTTGCCCGCACCATAGATGCCAAGCGCTATCCCGGAGTGCCGACGGTTTACAACCCGGCTCCCGAGTTGCTGACGACCCTGACCGAGGATGAGCTGCTGGCCGATTATCGCCGTCACATGCTGGGTAATACCGACTTTATTCTGTTCTTTGTCGGCGATATCGACGAGGCACGCCTCATTCACTTAGCCGAGCAGTATCTGGCGGGGATTGAGGTAAAAAGGGAGGCGCGCAAGCAATACCAAATTCGGCCGGCGACCCCAAAGGAGCGTCTGCAGATGCCCGTCTCCAGTGAGCCCAGAGCCGAAACAGAGGTCTATCTGACCTCCTATCCGCAGCCTTGGTCAGCAAAGCAAGCCTATCAGTTGTCGCTCATGGGGGAGCTTATTCAGGAGCAGCTCAGGCTTAAACTCAGAGAGGAGGCCAGCGGTGTTTATGGGGTAACCGCTTGGTTCTGGCAGGAGCCGGGGGAAGACTTCAGCTCGGGCCGTATCAGCTTCAGCAGCGATCCGGAGCGGGTCGATGAATTGATCCAACAACTGCATCTGGTGCTCCAGCGGATGGCTGATGAGGGCGTATCGCCCCATTCGCTGGAAAATAAGCGCCGTCAGCGTCAAGACAGGCTGCAGCGGGAGCTTAAATCCAATCTCGGTTGGCTGGAGGCGGTCAGCCAAAGCTATATGACAGTGGGCGGGCCGCAGCAGATAGGGCAAAAAGCTCGCTTCAATGAGGAGGTCACAGTCGCCGAGCTGGATAGCCTGCTTAAGCAGTTTATCCGGCAAAGCCGGGTCTTTGAGGCTGTGATGTTGCCGGCAAGTCAGTAAAAAACAAAGCGCCACAAAAGTGGCGCTTTGTTTAGAGAGTCTGGGCCGCCGCAAACGCTTAACCCTTTGGCGCTTGTCAGCTCTGCAATATCTTGAGTGGCAGTCCCAGCATGTCATCTCCGCTACCCGCCAGATGCCAGATAACCGCCACCAGGGCGGCCACGGTTAACAGATACCAGATAAGGGAAAACACTTGCCCATACCTGTCCAGCGGCAACAGATGGCTGTGATGACGCTGTTTCCACTCAAACAGAATCTCGGCGCTGCCTATCAGCAATAGGAACCCCAGCAGCGCCAGCCCCAGACTGTAGCTGATAAATACTCCGATGGCGGCACCGACAATACAGGCGATAAGGCCGATAGCGCCGTTCATCGAAAAGCTGATGCTCTTGAGAATATGTCCGCCGTCCAGCGGCAGAATTGGCAACAGGTTGAACAGATTGAGTAAGGCGTTGAAGGCCGCCAGACCGGCAAAGAAGGGATTGCCAGTGATCCAGTAGGCCACGAGTGCCGCCAACGACATCAACAGGCCAAAGGTTGGCCCCATGATGGAGATCACCACGTCTTGCCAGCGGGTGTTGATCTTCTCATCGGACAAGGCCAGGCCGCCCATAAAGGGAATGAGGTAGATACCCTTGGTCTTCATGCCAAAATACTTCATCGCCCGGATATGGCCATACTCGTGAAACACCAGACAGGCAATAAGGGCCAGGGCAAACTGCAGTGAAAACAGCCAAGAATAGGCGGCAATACTGGCTCCAGCCAGGACGACCTTGATCACCTTGGCACTCTTGAGCAGTTTAAAGCCCAGAGATACCAGCCCCACCAGACTCAGTTTCTGTTGTTTCACCGGCGCTATGTCTGGTGTTTGCCGCTCAATATCTTTGCTATTGCGGCGGCCTTCAATCGTGACTTGCTCATCGATGAGCAAACGATAGCTCAGCTCAAAGGGTTGCCAGTTGAGCTGGGTTTGTAAGCAGACCTTGATGCTGCTGCCATCGGTGCGACTAAGGCTGAACTCATGGCTGCCGGTGCCTTGGTCATTGGCGCTGGCGGCTTGCTGTGAGACCAATTGGTTATCCCAAAAGAGTTGCTGCCAACCGGCCATGGAACCTTCCAGCCTCAGAGGCTTACCTAAGCAATCTATTTTCAGAAGTTGCAAATCTATGACTCCGATGAGAGAAAACGCGCCGATTATACCCGTGGGCGCCGAGCTTTGTCAGAGATTGTCGAGATAACGCACCATCTCCAACCCTTGGGGAAAAGTGATAAAGGCCAGTTTGGCGACGCAACAACTGCCGAGCGCGGCGGCGTGCTTTTGCAGTAACAGTTTGAGATCTTTAAGTTCGAGTCGAGACTGGCTCGGGCCTATTTGTGGTAAGGCGGCCAGTATAGGTTCGTCACAGCGAATGGCCGGGAGTATGGGATAACATAAGCCGCCGGAATCTATTAGTTGATCGCCCTGGCAACTCAGATGTTGATTCAGGCAGATGTATTCCAACCAGTCGCTTTCATTTTCGAGATACAGAAGTTCGTCTGCATCTGCCGGTTTAAGAATGACGGGCCAGGTGGGCTGTGTCATAGAGGCTCCATGGATAAACCGTTCCCCACACCATAACACAATGGTTTGGTGTTGCTATTGCCTATACTGCACCAAGCAGATGCCCGCATTTACGGACTTGGTGTTAGCCGCGATTGCTGTAGTCGAAATGGATTTCTCCGTTGTGGTTTTCAACCACACAGGGACCGTGTTCCCTCTGGGTGCGTTGCTGCGCCGGGCCTATGTGAATTTCCACATTGGAGTAAATATGCTTCAGAGCTTCGATAAAGTAGTGGCGGTAGTAACCTTCGGTTTCCGCCTTCAGCAGTTCGAGTTCGGTTTCTTCACGCCGTCGTTCATCATCGACTCGATGCTTCTCTTCCAGCATCATTTTAACCTGCTCAACCATGGTCGGATCTGCCTGCCATTCGCTCTTGGGTGGCAGTTTTCTCAGCCTGGCTTCCATATCCAAACCGGCCACGACCAAAACCCGAACGCTCTCTTCGAGTTCTTTGAGGTTTTGGCGGTACTCCCCCAAACGCATGGCGCAGAAGAGATCTGTTTTAGTATCGGCGGTGGCTCCGATGGCGACGGCCTTGATACCTTTTTCTGCCTTGGCAATGCCGCCCACCAGATCTCCGCGGCGGCCGTTGGCATCGCTGACAATTAATTTGCTGTCGGTGCAACTGTGACTGTGTAGTAGTTGCTTGGTCACCAGGATATCGCCCTGGCACTGGAGGTCCGAATATTGTACAAACTGGGCCGAGATCTGGCCTTTGGCTCTGATCTGCGTCGACAGTTCAGTGGCACGGATCTGTCGGCCTATGATGCCTTTGCTGACCGTAATGTCCCCTTCGGCTATCAGGGATGCCGAGTCGACAAAGCCCATGACTGTGATATCGCCGCTGCTTTTGACCTGCATCCCATCATGGACATCACCGCTGATCAGGATACTGCCCTTGAAGTCGACATTGCCGTAGCCCACGTCCACATCTTTTATCTGCAGCACATCATCTACCTGCATGCCATTGCGGATTTCCACCGGCTGACCGGCCACAGTGGCAATAAGCTTATTGCTGTCTTTGCTGCTGAACTCTGTGCCCTTGCCAGCTACCATCTCCAGATCTTTCCCCGGCTTGGCTGGCAATACTTCACCGAAGACATTGTATCCCGGTGTTCCTTGAGTTGCGGGGATCCTCTCCATTAAGAGATCGCCAGCATTAACCATGATGACGGCGCCTAGATTGCGCATGTCCACTGTGCCATCCTCACGCTCTTGCGGATGCAACAGGCGTTCACGGGCCAGTGGCACTTTGCGGTCCAATTTGGCATGGTTGCCATTCACTGCCGCCTTGCCGCAGGCAATGATGCATTCGAAGGTTTCACCGGGTTTGCTCTGCTTCAGGCGCTTGAGCATGGTCTCTATTTTGATTTTCGATAGCCCCATGCAGATCTTCTCTTCTTTCAGGCAGCGAAGAATGTCCGGTAGGGTGATCTCCTTGCCGCCCCAGGCTGCAGTGAGGCTCATACTGGCCTGCATCTTATCTTTACTGGGCTTGAGTGAGATCTGGCCGTCGCGGCGCTCGGCTATCTGAAAGAACTGCTCGAATTGGCCATCCTCTTCGGCGTAGAGCTTATTGATCTCTTTGACGGCTTTGGCGATTTGACTGTCCAGAGGACAGAGATTGGCGAAGTCAGGGAGGGCCAGCAGGTGACGAATGGCGTCTTCCGTCACGGGACCATGATTTTTGGGAATGAGCTTTAGCTCAGCAAATTGTTTGTTACTGCTGAGTTCAACGAGATCCGGCGCCAGCATATTAGAGTATCCAGGTTAGTTATACCCTTCCTTTTGAACGTTTGAGCAAATCTGCCATTCGAGTACGAACCTGTTTGTTGTGTCACAACAGAACAGGGCGTTAATCGACTGAGTGAGTCAACTCCCGTGTGGAATGGTACTATTATTCTTTTCCAGACTGCTGTTTGAGTATAACAACATAAGCTCGTTGAAATGAAGCCTGTGATTAACATCCCGTTAGCAGTCGTTAAAAAAGATAATAGCCTTGAATACTTATAAAAATCTTTGATCTCTTAGCGAAAAGTTACCAAAATTGCTTGGAGTTACTTTTTGTTACCAATATTCCGATAAAGCTTGTATTTGTTGTTTTCTGCAATCACGTTCACGTTACCGAAATGGGCCGCGATTGTATCGCTGTAGGGCAGGTGGCGGTTGGCCACTATCTGCCAGACTCCTCGGTCTTTAAGCGTTTTGGCGCTGTCGGCGATAAAGCTTTCGGCAATATGGGTGGTTGCCGCCAAGCCATCGTGAAACGGTGGATTGGAGATGATGGCATCGAACTCGCCTTGAGTGGCACTCAAGCCATCGGATGGATAGACCTTGGCCGTCAGAGCATTGGCCTTTAGCGTCAACTCACAGGACAGCAGCGCCATGGCGTTGATGTCGACACATTCCAGATGAAGATCCGGCTGGGCCTTGAGCAGGGCGGCCGCAATTACACCGGCGCCGCAGCCAAAGTCCAGTACCCGACCTTCAAGTTTGGGCAGATGCGACAGCAGCAGCTCAGTGCCCTGATCCAGGCTTTTTTCACTGAATACCCCGGCCATATTGCAGATCTGCACATCTCCTTGGGGAGTGGGCAAGCTGTAATGGCTAACAAAGGCTTCAATATCCAGCGTTTCAGGGCTGGCGATGGCCTCGGCGGCAAACAGCAGGCAGTGACGGGCGTTGTCCAGTTTGACCGCATTGCTGAACCAGCGGCTTTGCTGTTTGGCAAACGACTTTATCCCGCCTTTGTTTTCCCCTATGACCAGCAGTTGGCCTCCCGGCTGCAGGTGCAGCGCCGCCAGCTCCAGTAGATAGGCCAATAGCGGTTTGGCCTTGGGGTAATAGACGACAACCGTCTCGAACTTTTCAGTATGAGGTAGTTGATGGCCGAAGTAACACTGAAGCCTGGCTTGGGCCTGCGACTTAAGTTGTTGGAAGTGATTGAAGTCCAGCGCCAGCGCATCGACTCTGGGGCACAGACTCAACAGCTCTTTGGCACAACTGTCACTCTCGTGATTGAGTAGTAACAGGCTCTGGCCTTCAAAAAGCGCACTATTGCGCATTAATAATTGCGATGGCGGTGTCAGCGACATGGGGGGATTCCAAGGATAAAATCTGCCGCGCATTATAGCCAATCCTCGGGGGGGCAAGGCAAATCTTATGCTTGCAAGTGATAAAAAGCCAGGAAACTATTCCTGGCTTTGTTCATGGGTGGAAGATTATTCCGCATCCCCCAGTGACAGCAGAGTGGCATTGCCACCTATGGCTGTGATGTTGTTGGTGCGGGTCTTTTCCGTCATAAAGCGGGTCAGGTAGTGTGGCCCGCCGGCCTTGGGGCCTGTGCCGGAAAGCCCCTGGCCACCGAAGGGCTGCACACCCACCACGGCGCCAATCTGGTTACGGTTGATATAGACGTTACCTACATTGACTCGGTCGGCAACGCTCAGGGCGTGGCCCTCGTTGCGGCTGTGGATCCCCAGAGTCAGGCCAAAGCCTGTGCTGTTGATATCGGCAATCACCTTGTCCAGCTCTGAGGCTTTGAAACGGATAACGTGCAGTATCGGGCCGAAATGTTCTTTCTCCAGCACCTTGATGGAATCGATTTCCACCGCGGTTGGAGCAACGAAGTGGCCATCCTTACAGTCAGCGGGCAGCTCCACCTGTTTGATAAGCTTGCCTACCTGCTTGAGGTGCTCGATATGGGCGTTGAGATTGGCCTTGGCAGTGGCATCGATCACAGGGCCGACATCTGTCTTCACTGAACCTGGATAGCCAATGCTGAGTTCATCCATGGCACCCTTGAGGATCTCCAGTACCCGATCGGCAATATCTTCCTGCAGATAGAGTACTCGCAGCGCCGAGCAGCGCTGGCCAGCGCTGGTAAAGGAAGAGGCAACCACATCGTTGACCACTTGCTCCGGCTGGGAAGTGGAGTCCACCACCATGGCATTTTGACCACCGGTTTCGGCGATAAGCGGAATAATGGCCCCTTCGCGGGCAGCCAGAGCACGGTTGATCACCTTGGCCGTGCCGGTAGAGCCTGTGAAGCAGACGCCGCCAATGCGTTCATCGCTGGTCAGTGCAGCGCCAACGCTGGCGCCTGTGCCCGGCAGGAATTGCAGCGCTTCTTTGGGGATCCCGGCTTCATGGGCCAGTTGTACGGCGCGGTAACCCACAAGGCAGGTTTGCTCGGCAGGTTTGGCGATAACTGTGTTGCCGGCAGCAAGGGCTGCTGTCACCTGACCGAGGAAAATCGCCAACGGGAAGTTCCAGGGGCTGATACAGACAAAGACACCGCGGCCTTGAACAAACAGCTCGTTCAATTCGCCTGTCGGCCCGGGGAGCAGTTCGGGTTTGCTCATCATCTTCTTGGCCTGCACCGCATAGTAGCGGCAGAAGTCGATGGCTTCACGGACTTCATCTATGCCGTCCTGTAGGCTCTTGCCTGCTTCGCGGGTACAGAGCACGATCAGCTCTTCGCGATTTTCTTCCAGCAGGTCGGCCAGTTTTTGTAGCGCGCTGGCGCGCTGTGCCACTGGCGTGCGACACCAGGCAGGGAAGGCGGCAACGGCTGAACTGATGGCCTGCTCGACGGCTTGGTTGTCGGCAAAAACCACCTGACCTACGGTTTGTGTCGTGTCATAGGGGCTGACAACCGGCTTTGACTCGCCGCTCAGGGTTTCGCCATTGATCAGCGGGCCGCCATGCCATTGATGAGTCTTGAACTGATCCAGTGCCGCGAAGAAGGGTTCGGCTTCAGAGAGAATGTTCATATTGAGTCCCTTGGAGTTTTTACGTTCGCTGCCAAAGATGTCGGCAGGCTTCACTATCTTGTTATTGGCCAGGGTTTTGTATTGTTTGACTGTCACCAGAGGGTGGGTGATCAGTGAATCGATTGGTGTGTTGGGATCCACCAACTTATGCACAAATGAAGTGTTGGCACCGTTTTCCAGCAGACGGCGCACCAGATAGGGCAGCAGATCTTTATGGGCACCTATCGGGGCATAAATTCGGACGGTGCGAGCTCGGCTTTCCGCCAAAATAGTGTCGTAGAGTTCCTGTCCCATACCGTGCAGACGCTGGAATTCAAACTCACGATCGCCGGCCATATCGCTGATGGCAGCGACCGTCTGGGCGTTATGGCTGGCAAATTGTGGATAGATGGCACCACGGGTCTTGTCCGACAGCAGGAAGCGGGCACAGGCCAGATAGGAGATATCTGTTCCCACCTTGCGAGTGTACAGCGGGTAACCGGCTTCACCTGCCTGTTGAGCCCACTTGAGTTCGCTGTCCCAATAAGCACCTTTCACCAGTCGCAGCGGGATTTCATCACCTTGATCTTTGGCAAGCTTGGTCAGCCAAAGGAGTACAGGCAGTGCCCGTTTGGAGTAAGCCTGCACCACTATGCCCAATAGGCCCCAGCCCTTGGCGGCTTCTGAGTTGTATAGCTTGCGGAACAGCTTGAGTGACAGCTCGAGACGGTCTACCTCTTCGGCATCGATAGAGATACCGACATTTAGGCCGCGAGCCTGCTCAATCAGCTTGATCACTGTGGCATACAACTCGGACATGACTCTGTCTTCATTGGCCACTTCATAGCGGGGATGCAGCGCCGACAGTTTGATGGAAATCGTCGGTCTGGGCGCCTGGGATTCATCGTACTGCTGGGCTCCCAATTCGCTGATGGCGTGGGAGTAATCCTGGAAGTATTTCTGGGCGTCTCTCTGGGTCAGTGCGGCTTCACCCAGCATGTCGTAAGAGTGGGTATAGCCCTGCTTGCGCTTGTCTTCACTGTTTTTCAGCGCTTCTTTAACTGTGCGGCCGAGTACGAACTGTTTGCCCATGATCTTCATGGCGGCATACATGGCCTGACGTATCACAGGTTCACCCAGGCGATTAACCAAGCGCTTCAATAAGTTGCTTGGACTGCCATCCAGGTTGCGATCCAGTTTGACGATTTTTCCCGTCAGCATCAGGCCCCAGGTCGAGGCGTTGACCAATACTGAATCACTCTTTGACAGATGCTCGTCCCATTTGGCACCTGAGAGCTTGTCTTCAATCAGGGCATCGGCCGTTTCCGGATCCGGGATCCGCAACAGGGCTTCGGCCAGGCACATGAGTATGATGCCTTCCTGGGTTTCAAGACTGTATTGTTGTAAAAAAGCGTCTATACCTACCATCAGACCTTTTTTGTCATATTGACGAACCTTACTGACCAAGTCGTGGGCCCGATGGGTCACACGCTCTATGGTTTCGTCACTCGACGGGACTAGCTTGATCAGATCGGACAGATATTGTTCTTCATCGACAATATAGTTGTCACTGATGGCTTTAAAGAGTTCGTCGAGATTGGCGTTATCGTAGTGGCCTGCCAGAACTTCACTCGCTTTGAACATAGTTATCGCTTCCATCTCAGCCGGTTGGGGGCAGTTAAGGACTGCTCGAATTACCTGGAATATGTCTGACGCAGAAGGCGCTTTATTATTTTTGTATACAATATCGGCGCTCGCGCGCGCTGATTATATGATCAAATGTGACTTATGGCACTAAGGTGGTGAAAGTGTGATATATGTTTAATTGGTTTTTAGGGGGGCCAGCTGTAAAGCCACATAAACAAAAGGCCAGTGGTTTTAAACACTGGCCTTTGGAAGGAGTATGGAAGCTATCACATCCAACGATCTTTCTTGCGCCGCTGCGGTCTTGGTAAATAGACCAGAATGACCCCGAGGATCAAACCCAGAGCGGCGATGAGTCCGCCTTCCTGCCACATGCGGAAACGCTCGTTATCTTTCATCGACTGCAGTTTGGCGATGGCTTCATCGCGTTCTGTGCTGGCTTGGCTGAGCTCGGCTTGCGCCTTGTTCAACTGAGACTTGAGGCTATCGAGCTCGCCCTTATAGTCACCGTTTTCGTTTGACAGATTGCTTAGCCGACTCTTGGCATCGGCCAGTTGGCTTTCCAGCTCAGGAACGCGAAAACGCAGCGACTTGTCCTTGGAGATCATGCTGGTCAGTACCCAGCCTTCACGATCCTTATGGTCGATAATCTTGGTGTAATCACCTTGGCGCTCAGGCAACACGCTTATCTGTTGTCCGGCTTCGATACTACCCAAGATCCGGTATTGAGTGCCGGGTCCGCCGTGAATATAGATATAAACCTCGTCGGAAATATAACGAGTTTGGCCTTGGGCCAACAGGGTGGGAGACAGGAGCATCATCCCTATGAGAGTCAGGAGTCTTAGCACTTAGTCATTCTCTGTCGCAAAATACTGCCCACATGCTAGGGATTTGAGGGCGTCAATGCAAGAGGGAAGTCATTCGACTTCCCTCTTATAATCATGATATTTACCGTGATTTTATTGGCTATGTCTGTTAACCGAACACACCCTTGATGGTGAAGAAGAACAGAATAGACAAACCGGCACCGGCTGGCAGGGTAACGACCCAAGAGACCACGATGTTGCGAACCACCCCTATGTTGATGGCGGCAATACCCCTGGCCATACCTACACCCAATACCGCACCTACCAGAGTCTGAGTGGTAGAGATAGGCAAGCCAGTCCCCGAAGCGATAACCACAGTGGAGGCTGCAGCCAGCTCGGCGGCAAAGCCGCGACTTGGGGTCAGGTGAGTAATATTTTTGCCTATGGTGGTCATTACGCGCTTACCGAAGATGGCCAGACCCATAACGATACCGACGGCGCCCAGGGGCAGGATCCACCAGACCAAAGCTGATTTTGAACTGATTTCACCACCGCTGTTGACTACAGAGACTACCGCAGCCAATGGGCCAATGGCATTGGCCACGTCATTGGAGCCGTGAGCAAAGGCCATACAACAGGCGGTCACTACCATCAGAATAGCGAAGACCTTCTCTACGTTACCAAATTGAGTCTGGCGATCGTTTTTGCTGCTCATTTTCAGGCGGCTGATGGCGATTTTGCCCGCGATCCCCACCAGAATGGCGATCACCAATGCTAGCAGATAGGCTTCGACAGTGCTGAATTTGAGACCAACATGCTTCAATCCTTTGGTGATAGTCACCAAAGACATCACAAAGCCGGCAAAGGCCATGTAGAAAGGCACATAACGTTTGGCGTTACCCAGAGGATCTTCGGTATTGAAAATCAGTTTTTGTACACTCTGGAAAATCATAAAGGCGATAAAGCCGGAAATCGCAGGGGTGATGACCCAAGAGCCAACAATACCAACCACTTTACCCCAGGCAACGGCTTCAGTGCCCACGCCCACGGCAGCAAAGCCTATGATGGCACCCACGATAGAGTGAGTGGTGGAAACCGGCCAGCCTAGTGCTGATGCGGCGACCAACCAAATACCCGCGGCCAGCAGCGAAGCTATCATGCCGTAGACCAGGAGTTCCGGCACTTCGATAAAGTAGCTGGAATCTATGATCCCGTTGCGAATGGTACTGGTGACTTCACCACCGGCCAAGTAAGCACCGGCGAATTCGAAGATCATTGCGATAATGATCGCTTGCTTAATGGTAATAGCGTTTGAACCAACAGACGTACCCATTGCATTCGCTACGTCGTTGGCACCAATGCCCCAGGCCATAAGAAACCCGAAAACCGCCGCGATACCTATGAGCCAGGGGCCATAGGTGACTAATACATCAACCATGTTGTTACCTTGATAACCTTTTGTTTGTTAGACGCGAGCCAGCATCAGCTCAAGGCGGGAACCGACACGTTCGGCAAGATCTGCCAGGTCACCAACCCACTCAATTATCTTATAGAGGAACATGACATCGATAGGATTCAGCTCAGCTTCCATGGCGAACAGCTGTCGACGCACCTGAATTTGCAGATCATCAGTGTCTTCTTCGATAGCATCGAGTTCACTGATCATCTTGGCTACCAAATCCACTTCACGGCCACGGAAGCCTGCTTCCAGCAGATCATCGAGCTCGTTGATCGCTTCTTTGGCTAGGGCGACTGCGTCGAGGCAGCGCTGCAAATAGGCGATAAATGGGGTTTGGATGGTTTGAGGGACAAGCAGTTGACGGCCGATGATTCGACCGGAAATATCTTTGGCTTTATTGGCGATTTTGTCCTGTTGAGTCAGGAGTTCCAGTAAGTCAGTCCTTTCTACTGGCATAAACAAGCCACCTGGCAGTGTCAGGCGGATTTCGCGCTTTAGAAAGTCAGCTTCTTTTTCCTCTTGGCTGATTTTCTTGCGAATAGTGACCGCATTATCCCAGTCTTCAGCTATGGTCGCTTCGAAGAAGGGCACGAGCAATGAGGCGCAATCGTATACTTTGTCTATATGCTCTTGCAGAGGTTTTATCGGCGATTTTGCAAACACGCCTAAAATAGAGTTTACTGGCATAGCCGTTTACCTATTTAGGTTATTCCACTATTGGAAAAGCGGGCGAATGTTAACCCAAGCGTCCGCTTATTGAAACTGTGTTTTTACAGAAAACACGTCGGTTTTTATTCTATCGGGTTATATAACGCCCGACAGGATAATCCTAGGTCATTTTTGTGACAACAATATGACATTGTGACCTTCGGATGACGAGATGATGAATTTTTGATGACAAAATGAGCAGTAGCCCACCATGGATGCCGAAAATCAACAAAATGAGATAGAGCTTAAGCTCTTTTTCCCCGCCACAGAAGTCAGTCACCTGACCACTTTTTTAAATGCTTTAGCCAACTGCAGGGCCGAGGGCTGTCAGCAGTTGAGTAATGGTTATTATGATACGCCCGAGTTGGCGTTGCGTCAGCTGGATATGGGTCTTAGAGTCCGCGGATGTGACAGCAAGCGGGAGCAAACCATCAAAACGGCCGGTCGGGTCAGCGGTGGGATCCACAGTCGACCGGAATACAATGTCGATATTGATGCCAACAGCCCGGTTTTGTCGCTGTTTCCTGCCGAAATTTGGCCTGAAAATACCGATGTCGATGCGTTGCAAACTCGCCTCAGATGCCTGTTTCATACCGATTTTCAGCGTTGCCGCTGGTTGGTGGTTCAGGGGGAGAGTCTGATAGAACTGGCGCTGGATACCGGCACTATTGCTGCCGGTGGCCAGAGCGAGTCGCTTTGTGAGCTGGAATTTGAGCTCAAGCGGGGGCGAGCGGCCGATCTATTGCCGCTGGCACTGCAGGTCGCGGCCAATGTACCCATGCGCCTGGGTAAGGCCAGTAAGGCGCAGCGAGGCTATCGGCTGGCGCAGCAGGCCAGCCCGCTGGCTTTGGAGGCGTTGCAATATATCAGTCTGCCCTGCGACAGTGATGTTAAGGCGACTCTCCTAGTGGTGCTGGAAACGGCGCTGGAGCGCTGGCAATTGCTGGAGGGTATGATTGCCGAGAGTTTGGATGATCCGGCAGGGCAAGCGCTATTGTGGCAGCGTCTGCGCTCTTGCGTGCGCCTGCTGCGCTTGACCCTGGGGCAGTTTACTCTGAGCAATAGCCAGACAGATGCGGGATTTTCCTGGCTGGAGCAGCAACTGGTCTTTGTGACAGAAGCAAATTATCTCGGGCGTTTGGTCCAGGATAAGTTATTGCTTGGCAAATTGGCCAATGCCGAGAGTGTGCGCGGCCAGGCCGTGCAACAGTTGCAAAAGATGGATTTCCACGGCCGTTTACAAACGCTATGGCAGGATTGCCGTTATGGTCAGCTGCAGTTGCAACTGGTGAACATGTTGCTCGAGCTGGCCAGTGGCGAGATGCAGATAGCCGTGGCAGGGGGCTTGAAGGGAACCTGTGACGGCCTGCAGGAGGCCTCCTGGCAAAAGCTGCTGGCGGCCATGCCGGGAGATGAACTCGGCCGTGATGATTATTTGAAACTGGCCGCTCCCTTGGATGAAGGCATTCTGGTGGGGCTGGCCTATGGCAGTCTCTACTCATCCAAGGCTCGCGATAGTTTCCGCGCGCCCTGGCAGGACTTGAGTCAGGGGATCATCAGTCTTGGCGCTTATGCCATGGCCGAGCAGTTGGCACCAGAGCTTGCCGAGGCCTTGGCCGACAAACAGCAGAGCCTGATTTTTGCGATGGAACAATCCCGTAAGATGGCGCTGCAGCAACATCCTTACTGGCGCTGATGCCTGGTAGAACTAAGCGTTTCGGACGAATCGCTCGTGAGTAAGCATTAAGAAGGACGCCTCGGCGTCCTTTTTAGTTGATTCTATTCGTCCCGTTGTTGCTGCGCCAACTTCTGTTTCAAGTCGGCGATTTCCGTCAGCATCTGTTGTTGGTTGGCTTCCATACGTTCGAGTACCAGATCCAACTCGCTCTTGATGACCTTGCTTTGGTTTTCCAGGCTCTCCTGCTCATCGGGGGCGACAAACAGCGATGCCATATAACCGGAAATGACCCCGAAGAAACTGACCCCGCAGACGATAACTACCCCACCTATCACATGGCCCACAGTCGTCACAGGGTAGAAGTCACCGTAACCCACAGTGGATATGGTCACTATCGCCCACCAGATGGCGTTTTCGGCGGTTTGAATATTGGCGCCTTCGACGCCACTTTCCACCAGCAACATCATTACCGAGGCGATAGTGATGATGGTCACCATAGATACCAGCAAGCTGGCGATGGTGGCCTGACGCCTTTGTTTTAGTAGTGGCCCTATCAGGGAACGACTCATACGAATGAGCCGCAATACCCTGAGGATCTGGAATAAACGGGCGAAGCGCAGCGCTTCAATCGCCGGAATACTGGCAACAAAGTCGACCCAATGGTATTTGATGTAGGCGAGTCGATTTTCTGCCCGGAAAAGCCCTATCAGAAAATAACTCATAAAGATAAAACAGATACCCGTATCGATGTAAAACAGTAGTTTGTGGGTTTCGGGATCGACAGGGACAAAGGTCATGACCAGGATCACAACCACGGAAATCAGCGACAATAACATCATCGCCAATTCGAAAGGGGAGACTTGAATAGACGGCTTCAGGAACCAGCGAGATTTATCCGGCATCGGTTCTTCCATTGAAAAACTAGATATCCTTTCAGGGTAAAAGACTTGCCGTTAGCTGTAAACGCGCGTGTTTATTGTTCGTCTACGAATTGTACCAGGTCTTCCAGTACCCGTTTTTTAATTTCCAGCTGTGCATCCGGCGTCAAGCCGTATTTTTCGGCGAGCTGGACATAGTCGGCGGGGCTGAGCGAAACGGTTAACCGTGGCCGCTTGGGACGCTTGGCCACGGATAAACCCAGTATCATGCGGATCTGATCTGAGGGGCTGACACCTGTATCCAGGGCCGCCTTGCGGATAGAGTATTGAAACCTTTCATCCAGATCGAATGCTACCTGAGTCGCCTTGGCAGCCTTTTGGTTTTGTAACCATTTTTCCGGATAAGGGTGGTTCTTGCTCATGCCGCATTATTCTCCTGGCCAGTAGTCACGAATATCGCTGAGGGGGCGGTAAAGGGTCAGCGCAACGTCGGTTTCGCCGCCTTCATAGACTTCGATATCCACAGCGCGAGACTCGTCATCATCCAGCAACTGATAGCTTTCGAAGGCATCTCCTGTTGCACCGTCAGCATCCTGAGGCGGCCTGAGTCCACGGTAATCTTCCCGGTGGAAATAGCCAAACTCAGCAAAACTGACCTGATGGTAGTGTTTCCCGAGCCATTGCTCAAGCATCTCAGTCTCGGCAGTGAGTGCCTTGGTACTCAGCTCAGCTTTCCCCGGTTCATCGAAGATGGCGGAGAAATCATCCAGATCGAATAAGGCATCCACCTGAGCGCGGCTTATCTTCAGCGAGAAAGCCAGCCAGGTTTCGTCGTCTTCATCCAGCCCCAGATAGATGGCTTCGCCGCTGTGCCCCTTGAGCACCCATTCAGTCGACTGACTACGCTGATACTCATAGGTATTGACGGCTTCGACCCTAAGCTGCTGCCCGCGCAGATGCGCGGGCAGGGCAAAGCTGTCATCAAGGGAGATCATATCGCCCTTTTGCAGCTCAGATGGGTGCTTAAGCTGACGCACTGGAGTTTCTTTTTTGCCAAACAGGCTGCCAAAGAATCCCATAAGTTATCAGCCTTTCTTGGCTTTCAAACGCTCGAGCACATCGCTGGCGTTGCTCTTCTGCTCGCCGATACCGGCTTCAGCCAGCTTGGCTTTCAGCGATTGGTCACTGTTCTCGGCTTCCAGGTTTTCGGCAGCCTTCAGGCGGTCGTCAAACTGTTGCTGACGGGCCTTGATACGCTCCAGTGAGTCTTTGGCGTTGAGCAGCTTGGAGTTGCTTGACGCGAAAGAGTCGGTAATGGAAGCCGTGGCCTTTTGCACGCTTTCAGTGGTCTTGACCATGCTCAACTGACGCTGATAGTCGGCCAACTGACGTTCGGTCTTCTTCACCAGATCTTTCAGGCGGGCAGCATGGGCGCTGAAGCTGTCGTTGGCGGTTTGTTGCTCGGCCAGTTCCATTTCCAGCTGGGCAATTTTCTCGGCCACTTCCAGCGCCAGGATTTCATTGCCTTTTTCCAGTGCCTGAGTGGCATAGCCTTCATGCTCGGCGACAGCACGTTTAATGCGATCGATTTCACGGCTGGCTTGCATCTCTTTGGCCATCACATCTGTCAGTTCACGCTTGGCCTTGGTGAGGTGTTTCTCGGCGTCACGGATCTCCTGTTCGAAGATGCGGGTTGAGTTGGCGTCCACTATGCTTTGGCCGACTTCGTTGGCCCCACCGCGGAATGCTGTAAGAATTTTGTTCAGTATGCCCATGATTTGGCTCCTTATTTCAAAAAGTCGACCAGTTCGTCAATGACTTCGAGACAGTTGTCAGACAGGACCGAGAGTTCCTGTTCTATTTCCAGCATGCTCGATTGCAGGGAGAGTGCACCGTAAACCACATACTTATCGTCAATCTTGGCGAATGAAGACAGTGGCATAGGGATGTTGAGTTCCAACATGGTTTCAAACATCTCGGCACGGCGTTCCTGCTTGAGTTCATCCTCTCCCCAGAGATAACTGATGCAGAGGATTTGGTTTTCCGTTACCGAAACAAATACGGGGATCTCTTCACGGCCAACCACATTGACCTGCAACACTTCTACATCCCCTTCAATGGGGTAACAGTCAAACTGGAACCCAGTAGAGCTGTTGTCGCCAAGTCCATTTAAATGATTGGCAATAGTGTGAATATTCATATTTGTCCTCTTTGACATATTATGTCTGCGTTTAAAGATAACACCGAGACATAATATGTCAAGCGTTATCTTTGCCTGTTTAAAAGGTTGCTACACCCTGTTCATCTGTCCATGCCTGCAGGTGGTAGTAATACAGCTGCAGTGAGCCTATGGTGTTGGGCTGAACCTGGTCCATCTTAGTGTAAAACTGTTTCGGAAACTCGAAGGCGCCGCGAATAAGCCCGGGCGTCAACCAGTCATCCTCTACCGGCAGTTGCTGCATCTGTTGCAGTCGGCTCTTGGCATCCTGGCCATTGAGTGTCCCTATGGTCCAGCCCCATTCGCCAAAGCTGGGCACATTGTGGTGATACTGATTCACCTTGAATCCCGCCAGTGCCAGGGTCTTGCCTACAGAGATAAAGGCCTTGGTCGCATGGTAAGGCGAGGTGGACTGTATACTGATGGCCCCATCCGCGCTCAGAAGTTCCCTGAGTTTTTTATAAAACAGGTCTGAATAGAGCTTATTGAGATCCGGATGTGAGGGATCAGGCAAATCCACTATGATGGCATCGTATTTATCGCCGCGGGCCAGCAAGCGGTCGACACCGTTAAAGGCATCGTCGAAAACCGTTTCCACCCTGGGATCGGCAAAGGCGTTGCCGTTGAGGCCGAGCAATGCTGTCCTGAGATCTTCCGGTACTTCAGCCCCGGGTTCTTTGAACAGTTTGACCATCTCGGCATCGAGATCCACCAGAGTGACCTGCTTGGGTTGCCATTTCAGTACCTGTTTCAAGCCCAATCCATCACCGCCGCCTATGATCAACACCTTGTCGTGACGGGCACTGGCCGCCAGAGTCGGATGTACCAGGAAGGCGTGATAGATGTGTTCATCACTGGAGGAGAACTGCAGCCTGCCATTGATATAGAGGGAGTACACCGGCGGCAGATGGTTACCCATCAGGCGCTTGGTCAGTGTCAGTTGCTGAAACCGGGTAGCCTTGGCATAGACGACCTTGTCTTGATACAGGAGGTTGTTGAATCCTTGCTCCCAGGTCGGCCCCTTAATGGCCAGCATCAGCAGTATCCCCGTAGCCAGTACGTGTGCCGCCAGTAACCAGTTGGCGGCGCGGATCCTGTCCCTGAAGCGGATAATAAAGATAAACCCGGCCAAGAGGTTAAAGGCGGCGGTCATGGCGGCAGCCAGCTGGATATCCAGCGCCAGCATAAAGCCGACCCAGAGCGCCGCACCCACACCAGCACCTATATAGTCGGCGCCATAGATGGTGCCGGCATTGTGCAGCAGGTGTTCTTCGGAAAGAGCCTGACGCACCCTGGCGATAAGCGGGATCTCCATCCCTATCATCAAACCGAGCAACACACCCCAGAGATAGGGCAGGTAGCGGGACAACTCCTGAAAACGGCCGATAAAGCCACCCTGAGGCAGATGATCCGGCGGTAGCCCCAGGGTTCGTCCTATCAGTTCCGGCAGCTCGTGGCCAAAGCCGATGACGGCGGCGGTGATCAGAATCGCCAGTGAGCCCAGCAAGGCGACAGTTAATTCCAATACTGCAAAGCCGCTGAAGGCGCACTTTATCTTGCGGGCGGCAAAGGCCCCCAAGCCCATGGAGACTATCATCAAGCCTATCATGGTGTAGATGGCTGCCTCGAGGGCGCCCAAAATGCGCCCGGCATAATGGGAAAGCAGGTATTCGTATATCAGACCACAGGCCGCCAGTACCCCCATGATCCCCAAAAGCAAGGTATCATCGAGGGCACCTAAGTGGCGTCTGTTGGGCTCTTGGGGGTTGGCGTGACTACTTAATGCCACGGGATCAGGCCATCAAAGCGGTGAGGATCAGCGCAACCGCTATGCTGATCGCCATTTCAACCGCGGCCAAGCCTATGTTGTGCTGCTTTTCCACCTCATCGGCGAGGTCAATTTTTGCCAGCACCAGGAGTTTGACCAAGGGTAGCAACAGGCTCAGTACCACCAACATAATGAAGGAGAACACCAGCCAGCCAAGGGCGTTGGTTACATAGGCTTCAGGGCTGAAGACGATAAAGTGACTGGCGGCATTGAAGCTCAGCGCCATGGCGATCATCGCCCCGGCATGACGTATCGCCAGGGCGGTATTTCCCTGCGCCAGCGCTTGCTGCATTGAGCTGTCCTGGTTGCGGGCGGCGTAGCGATTCTCTCTGAGGCGGGTCAGCAACACCAGCATCAATTGAGAGATGGCGAAGGCACTGAGGATGGCAATAAAGGTATCCAGAGTCAGATCTTCGGCCCACAGCAGCACGGCGCGGATAATAATCGCAGTGGCGATAGCGGCCGAGGCATCGACTATGGCAACCGACACATTGCCTTTGAGTACCAGGGCGTTCTTGTCGATATTATTCAAGGCGATTTTATCGTGCAAAAAGCGCCCCATTTTGATCAGCACCAGACCAAACAGGCCGTAGGCGCTCATGCCGATGGCTTCCTGCAGATAACTGTGAGCGGCGGCGCCGGTAATGGCGCCTGTCAGCACTATACCCAGTGCCGCAACAGCGCCGGCGGTGCTGATGCCGAAGGCGAAGTTGTCTCTGACCGCCAGCTCTTCACTGCTGTTTACCCGAATACTCCAGCCCTGCAGGTAGCGGGTCAGAGTGAGCAGTACCACGGCGATAGAAAGGTCGATGGCGAGTATGACGGCCAGTTCCTGAGTGATGCCGAATTCCTGAAATAGAGTCATGTTCATTCCTTAAGTTGTGATCCTGGCTGAGTTATTTGCCCCGGCTGACACCACGGCTGGTGCGACTGCCAGAATTACGGAAACTGCTGTCTTTAGAGTAGTTTGAGCGAAACTTGCTGGCCGATTGTCCACTGCTGGATGGCTTGGGTGCGGCGCTGCTCTGACGAGAGAGGGCGCTGGAGCCGGAGCGGGACTTGGCATAAGGGCTGTCAAAGCGTTTGCCTTGAGAGTCGAAACGTTTTTTGGTGCGCTCATAGACCTGAGTTTGGGCCTTGGCCTGCTTGGGGGAGGTATAGCGATAGCGGCCCACATCATTGTAATAGCTGTAATCCCTGCCTCTGGACCAGTTGTCATAATAAACCGGCCTGTGGAACAGGTTGGAAAACATGGAGTACATGCCATACCAGGCCCAAAAGGACATGCCGTTGGAATCGGTTTGCCACTGGCCATAGGCGGGGTTACCCACCAACTGGCTGCCGGCACCAAAGTCTTCCGAGCCATTGGCCAGGGTTGAAGCCTCGCGGCTGATGGCGTTGACCCTGGCGAGTTTGCCCTCTGACATATCGGCAATCACATTGACGGGATCTGACAGCATGTCGTTGAACAGGCTTGAGTCCAGCGCTTGATAGAGGTTGTTTTCCTCTTCCAACTGTTGGTCAAGATTAACAAAGTTGCTCGCCACCTTGGCGTCTTTCACCCTGCTTTCCAGTGACTTGTACAGTGGTCCTTTACTGGTGGCATCCAGTGTCAGTTGCTCCACCAGCGGTTGTAATTCCGGCCGCTGCTGCGCCAGAATTTGACCATACTGTTTAAGTAAGATGCCGTTGCGCAGCTGGTCTTTGTCCAGCATCTGGCCGAGTTTTTCCAGACGTTGGTCATTCAGCTGTTGCAACTGGGCGATCTGCTCGGGTCTGTCGTCACCGCAGGCTGTCAGTGATAACAGCATTAGCAGACTGAGAATACGGATCAGCATTCCTGCCATGTTTTCTCCATTATGATAAGCACTTGAGACTGGCAAACGGTGCTAAAACCTCTGGTCCCCGTAGGCCGTCAGTGCAAGTTGGTGTAATCTGTGCACAGAGTATCACCCACAAGAATTGGGGTGAAGTCAGAATCACAGGCATCGATTTGGTAACCTTCATGTCGAGCAGAGATACGTGCAGTAAAATGACATAATATGTCTAAATAATCTTGAATACAATCGAACAGGGATAACTATGGAATTGGGGTGTGACAGTCAAAAGCCGTTTTCCGAGTTGCTGTGTAAGCAGGCCGGTAAGCATTGGCATCTGCTGGTGGAGCGCTGGCCTGAGGTGGTCACCGAGCTCAGCCTCATCGAGCAGCAGGAGCTGCAGCGAGTTATGGGCCTGAGTGATTATGTTGCCACTCAGCTGTGCCGCCACCCAGAGTGGATTGCCCCCTTGTTTACCGGCCAGCTCACTCGCCTGGATAGACAAGACTTTGCCGGCGAAATTCAATCCCTGCTCGACTCTGTCACCCAGGAAGAAACCGCCAAATCAGTGCTGCGAAATTATCGCAATCGGCAAATGGTACGCCTCGCCTGGCGCGACTTCATGGGTTATAGCCCGCTGCAGGAGTCACTGCTCGATCTCTCTGTATTGGCTGAGGCACTGATCATCGGCGCCAGAGACTGGCTCTATCGTGAAATGTGCCAGAGTCTGGGAACCCCCTGTGACAGCGACGGCAAGCCACAACCCTTGATGATCCTGGGAATGGGCAAGCTGGGCGGTCGTGAGCTGAATTTCTCATCCGATATCGACTTGATCTTTACCTTCCCGGAACACGGCGAGACCCAGGGCGGTCGGCGCAGCCTGGATAACCAGCAGTTCTTTATCCGCATGGGGCAACGCCTGGTCAATCTGCTGGGGCAGGTCACAGTCGATGGCTTTGTGTTCCGGGTCGACATGCGTTTGCGTCCCTATGGCGAGAGTGGCCCGCTGGTGGTCAGCTACAGCGCCCTTGAGGATTATTATCAGGAGCAGGGGCGTGACTGGGAGCGTTATGCCATGGTCAAAGCCCGTGCGCTTGGTCCCTGGACTCAATACTCTGATGAGCTTCACGACCTGCTGCGCCCCTTTGTTTACCGGCGTTATATCGACTTTTCTGCCATAGATTCCTTGAGGCGGATGAAACGCCTTATCGCCCAGGAAGTGCGGCGGCGCCAGCTCAAGGACAACATCAAACTCGGTGCCGGCGGTATCCGCGAAGTGGAGTTCGTGGTGCAGAGTTTTCAGCTTATCCGCGGCGGCCGGGAGCCTGCGCTGCGCAGTCAAAGCCTGTTCGATGCCATAGATACCCTCTTTCGTTTGGGGCAACTTGAGTACCTGGCGGTAGATGAACTCAAGCAAAGTTATCTGCTGCTGCGCCGGGTAGAAAACCTGTTGCAGGCCATAGGAGATAAACAGACCCAGACCCTGCCGGATAACGGTTTGGATTGGCATCGTCTCTGCTATGCACTGGAGATGGCCAATGAAGCAGAGCTGCGCAGTGAGATTGATTCTGCCATGTTCAAAATTCATCGCCATTTTCGCGATACCGTCGGCGGTGATGAAGACAATGAGGAGCAAAGCGACAGCTGGGCCTGCCAGCTCTGGGTCTGTGACAGCGAGGAAGACATACAATCGCTGCTGGCCGAGCGAGGCATAGAAGACAATGAACTCTGGAGCAGTCTGGCCCATTGGCACGAGACGGTATCACGCCGGGCCATAGGCCCAAGAGGGCGGGATACCCTGGATAAGCTGATGCCGAAAATGCTTGAGGAGCTGACGCTGCAGCCCAATCCCGGCAAGGCATTCAAGCCGGTAACCGGCGTACTGGAGCAGATCCTCACCCGCACCACTTATCTTGAACTTTTGTGTGAAAACCCCGGCGCCCGCCAACAATTGGTGAGCCTGTGTTGTGCCAGTCCCTGGATTGCCCAGCAACTGGCGAAATTCCCCATGTTGCTGGATGAGCTGATCGATCCGGCGCAGCTTTATGACACCACCTCTCTGGATGACTACGGCAGTGAACTGCGCCAATACTTGCTGCGGGTTCCGGAAGAGGATATGGAGCAGCAGATGGAGGCGCTCAGGCAGTTTAAACTGTCGCAACAGTTGAAAATTGCCGCTGCGGATGTCACCGGGGTCTTACCTATCATGCAGGTCAGCGATCACCTGACTTTTCTTGCCGAGGCCATCATAGAGCAAGTGGTGCAACAGGCCTGGCAGCAAATGACAGAGCGCCACGGCGTGCCGCCTGGCCTGGCTGACGGGGAGATAGGTTTTGCCGTCGTCGGCTATGGCAAGCTGGGGGGCATTGAGCTGGGCTACGGCTCGGATCTCGACCTGGTGTTTCTGCACAATGCCAAGGGTGGCTCGACTGACGGTGACAAGCCGTTGGATGTAGGGCACTTCTATCTCAAACTGGCGCAGCGGATATTACACCTGTTTTCCACCCGCACCATGTCGGGCGAGCTCTACGAGGTGGATATGCGCCTGAGACCATCGGGCGCCTCCGGGCTCTTGGTCAGTGAAATTGGTCGTTTCGGCGAGTATCAGCAGCAGGAAGCTTGGACCTGGGAACATCAGGCTTTGGTTCGTGCCCGCTTTGTCTTCGGTGACAACGTCCTGGCGCAGGAGTTTCAGACGGTGCGAGACAGTGTGCTGCGCCAAGCAAGAGACAGGAAACAGCTGGCCAGCGAAGTGCGCGAGATGCGCCTTAAGATGCGCGACCATCTGCTCAAAGCGCCGCAGGGAATGTTCGATCTTAAACAAAGCGTTGGCGGTATCGCCGATATTGAATTTATCGCTCAGTATCTGGTGCTGGCTCATGCCCATAAGTACCCTGAGCTGTGTATCTGGTCTGATAATGTGCGGATTTTTGAGGTGTTGGCTGAGCTTGAGCTGTTGCCCTTGATGTCGGCGCAGCATCTGACCCAGGCCTATTGCATGCTGAGGGATGAAAACCACAGGTTGACTCTGGCCGGGTTGCCTGGGCAAGTGGCGCAGGAAAAAGTGGCGGAGCAGGCCGAACGGGTCAGCAACATCTATGAGCTTATCCTGGGGCAATAGTTATTTATGGCTGATGGGCATGGCTCGGATACAAGAGGTTGATGCCATCTTTATTCGACTTTCAATAACCTGCCCTTGGCTTGCCGGGAGTTCCCTGCAACATTTCGCTTAAGCGGCTGTAGGTGCGGCGAAACTCGAAGTTGAGGGCGCCGCCCTGATACAGCTGCTCCAGTGGTACTTGGGCATGTAGCACCAGTTGTTTACCCCTGTCATAAAACTCATCTATCAGGGCGATAAAGCGCCGGGCGGCATCATCCTCCGGCGCATAACTGAGTTTTCTATCGCCTGTGCTGACGGCTTCGGCAGCATCTTCGGTGCCGCGGGCGCGGATCCAGCCGCGGCGCTCACCGCCAAGCCTGGGCACATGGCTCAGCAGCAGAGTATCCAGTGTTTCGGCCAGCTCCATATAATCCAGAGTGGATCTCGGCCCTTCGCAGAGCTGATCGAAGCGAAACCAGGCCAGGGATTGTGTGGCTTCCATGGCTTGGAAAAAAAGCGCTCTGCCCATGATGCTGAGTTGCCCTGGGCCCGAGGCGTTTTTTGAAAACCACTGGCTGAAGTCAGGTTCATTGCCAAGCTGCAGCAGGGGAAGTGCCGCCTGGGCATGGGGCGCGCCTTTGGTGAGGCGATGGTCTCGCTCGCCATTGAGGTGCAGTGATTCCATCTTCTGTTGCAACAAGTCGATAGTCGGTAAAAAGCGCTCTCGCTGCAGGCCGTTTTCATAGAGGCGCTCGATTGGCGTATTGGAAGTGCTGACCAGCATAACGCCACGGTTAAACAGGCCTTCGAGTAAACGTCCAAGAATAATGGCATCGCCGATATCCGAGACGAAAAACTCATCGAAGCACAGCAGGCGGCATTCTTTGGCCAGTGTGGCGGCAATCTGATCCAAAGGCTCACGGGTGCCGCTGATGCGGTTCAGATCTCTGTGAACCCTGGCCATAAAGTGATGAAAATGCAGTCTGAGCTTGGGCTGCCCCTCGACGGCATTGAAAAAGAGATCCATCAACATGGTCTTGCCGCGGCCGACATCCCCCCACAGGTAGAGCCCGGGGACTTTGTTTCCCTGACCGAGTGCCTGAAAACGCTTATCAAGCGCTGCCAGCGCAGGCAACTGGGCTGGGTCTTGCAGCCAAGGGCCTTGGGCATAGCGTTCAGAGGGGGAAATTGTGTGCTTCATTCTGGACGTCCCATCCTGTGACTGTTATTTAAGTGCCATATAAGTGCCGCGGGCGGCCAGTATAGCAAGGGCTTGAGCCTGAAGGAAAAGTGCCTGCCATGCCGCTTTATCTATCCATGGAATAGTGTTCAGTTCCTTTTACGGCTAAGATGCGCCTTTTGAGCCATAGGTTGAGGAACAAGCCATGACGGCAGAATTGGCAATCATAGATATCGAGGAAGGTCAGGGCAAAGCCGCGGTGAAAGGAGCGCTTATCACGGCTCACTACCGAGGTTGGTTGAGTGACGGTACTCAATTTGATTCTTCCTGGGACAAGGGCCGTCCCTTTCAGTGTGTCATAGGCACAGGGCGGGTGATCAAGGGCTGGGATCTGGGCTTGATGGGGATGAAGGTCGGTGGCAAACGCCGACTCAAGGTTCCGGCACATCTGGCTTATGGTGAACGCCAGGTTGGGGCGCTGATCAAGCCGAATTCGGATCTTGAATTTGAAATCGAACTGCTGGAGGTCCTGACCCGCGACGATTGAGTCCTGGGCTTTTGAGCGCTATTGGCTAAGATGGATTTTGTTTTTATATAAAGCTGATATTATAGCTTTGCCCTTCATTCATCTGAGTCATAAAAGCACTATGAGCCGTTCCCCCTTCGCATCTTTTCAATGGCATTCAGACATTTTTGCCTGCGACAGTACGGATATCGAACATTTCTATGCCCAATTGCAACAGGAAGTTGATCGTCTGCAGCTTGGGCGCAAGAAGCTGGGCGAAATAGGTGATTATCCACTGGAGCTGTATCAGTCGCCCTCAGCGACGGCGGAGCTGCCTTCTGTGTTGATCAGTGCCGGATTCCACGGTGAAGAGGCGGCCGGCCCTTGGGGTATGCTGCATTTTCTCAGTGAACTGCAACAGGATATTTTCGAGCGAATTAATCTGAGCTTGTTGCCCTTGGTCAACCCCACTGGCTTTGCCAAGGGGCACAGATTCAATAAGTTCGGTGAAAACCCCAATCGGGGTTTTTTGCAGCCCAAAGAGGGCGAAGCCAGTTCACCTTCGGTTGAAGGCAAGCTGCTGCTGGAATATGGTCAACTGCTGCAGGGCGCCAGCCGCGAAGGCATATTGACCTGTCATGAGGATGTGTTGCAGCAGCATACCTATATCTATTCTTTTGAGCCCAGACAATCACCCGGTCAGTTCAGTTTGCAGCTGCGTGATACTCTGGGGCGTTTCTTTGATATTGCCGCCGATGGCGATATCGATGGCTGTCCGGTGCAAGACGGGGTCATCTTCAACCACTTTGATACTTCGTTCGAGGCCTGGCTGGTTCGCTCCGGTGCCAAGGTGGGTGTTTGCAGTGAAACACCGGCAACCCAGAACCTGGATCAGCGAATTCTGGCCAACAGCGCCGTGATGCACGCCTTTGTGCAGCAGCAGTTGGCTCCCATCAAGGGGTAACAGCCAAAAGCAAGACCCCAGCCTAGGCTGGGGTCTTGTTCTTTTTAAAGGGGTCAGGGATTGATGCGGGTAGGAATACCGCTTCTGTCATCCAACAGGCGTTTGAGCACGGTCGAGTCGGTATCGGCATGAGCGAGAAAACGGCTGATGGCCGGGGTCATCTTTAATACCACAGGCGCGGTGGATTCAAACTCGGCCTCGGTGCGCGACAGCGGCTGATGCACTTCCAGATAGCGACCGCCATCCGGCTCCAGGCTGGCCTTTATCGGCTGATTGACAAACTGTACCCGGGTGCCGTTGGGCACAGTATTAAACAGATGCTCGATATCCTGATTGCGCAGGCGGACACAACCCTGGCTGACACGCAGGCCGATACCGAAGCTGGCATTGGTGCCGTGAATGGCATACAGGTTACCGATATAAAGCGCATACAAGCCCATGGGGTTATCCGGGCCTGCAGGCCAGACCTTGGGCAGGGTGATACCGTTGGCGGCATATTCCTTGCGGATCCTGGCCGTTGGGGTCCAGGTGGGGTTGGCGCGTTTGCGATAAACCTTGGTTACCCAGTTTTCCGGGGTATCCCGGCCTATCTGGCCTATGCCTATGGGTAAGACCTGTACCGTATTGCTGTCTTTGGGATAGTAGTAGAGGCGCATTTCGGCCACGTTGATCACTATCCCTTTACGGGGGGCATCCGGCAGGATCAGCTTGTGAGGGATCAGCAATGTGCTGCGGGGCTTGGGAAGAAAAGGGTCGACCCCTGGGTTGGCCTCGGTCATGTTGGTCAGTCCCAGTTGATATTCGTCGGCAACACTCTCCAGTGTGCGCTTATCATCGGGCACCACATAATACTGGTTGTCACCGACGATACTGCTGCCCTCTGGCGGCAGAGGATATTCAACGGCCTGCGACAGGCAGGCGGGAAGCAACAGGCCCAGTAACAGGGCGAGGCGGGGAATTCTTGTCATAGGATATTTTTCTTCATTAAACGCTGTCAGTCGCCATGGTTTCAGGCATCAGAGTCGAGCAGGCATCCTTACCTTTTCCGGCGCAGATTTCAACAGATTGCAGCAAAATTTTTCGTACCTAAGTCTATTGTTCGATGATAAGACGAAGTTGTTTTCCTTTCTATTTGGGGTCCCAAAAATCCTTAAGATGTCTAGGATAGTTCGAGCTCATCTCCATCCGGAGAGTGGCTTTTTTGATGGGAACTTTGTTCTCCAGCAGCCCATTTATTGGCGTAACTCCCCTTTAATGTGAACCATATATAAAGATAGCCTTTATCACTTTACTCTTATGTTTGTTTTTTTATGTATGTTTGTTTAAGCAATTGAAAAAAATAAAATTTATTCATTAATTTGAGTTTATGTTTGTTTTTGCTTGATATCTCGATTAAACGATTAAATTTTCTATTTTTTAAGGGGTTACATGGCTTCTTTTGCTGGTCTTTTTCGCTGAAAACAAAAATAAGTCAACTGTTTCTACTGAAAAATAACCCTAATTAATGATATAATCCCGTCTGTAACCCACGTGTTTTCCGGAGTCTCGTTAGAGTCAGGTTTCTCTTTTATTAGCTTCCCCGCATTTTCAACTGGAGGGTCATTTGAACGCAGATATCATCAACAGCTTTTTCCTTGTCGGGGCCTTGCTTGTCGCAGTCAGCGTACTGCTCAGCCCAGTATCGTCGCGACTCGGTATTCCTATTTTGGTGGTATTTCTTGCGGTGGGTATCTTTGCCGGTGAAGATGGCCCAGGCGGCATAGTATTCAATGACTATTCAGTGGCTTATTTGGTCAGTAACCTGGCGCTGGCGGTTATTCTGCTCGATGGTGGCATGCGTACCCGGGTTGCCAGTTTCAGGGTGGCATTGTGGCCGGCTCTGTCATTGGCCACTTTTGGGGTGGCGTTAACCACCACACTGACAGGTTTGTTGGCTGCCTGGTTATTCGATCTCAACTTACTCCAGGGCATGTTGGTGGGAGCCATTGTCGGTTCGACCGATGCCGCGGCGGTATTTAGCCTGCTCAAGGGCAAAAACGTGAATGAGCGTGTCGGTTCGACACTGGAAATCGAATCCGGTTGTAACGACCCCATGGCTGTGTTTTTGACCGTGACTCTGATTGCCATTCTCGGCAGCAGTGGCGATGAACTCTCGGGTAACTATCTGGCACTGAGCTTTATCAAACAGTTTGGCCTGGGCGGGATCCTCGGTGTCGGCGGCGGTTGGCTGTTGTGGCAGGTTATCAATCGCAATCAATTGCCGGAAGGCCTCTACTCCATTTTGGTGCTGAGTGGCGGACTGATGATCTTCGCCATCTCCAATGCCCTGGGAGGCAGTGGTATTCTGTCTATTTATCTGGTGGGTCTATTTCTCGGTAACAAGGCGACCCGTGGCAAACACTCGATTCTCAACGTGCTCGATGGTATGACCTGGCTCAGTCAGATAGGCATGTTCCTGGTACTGGGACTCTTGCTGACGCCATCGGATCTGAAAGATATCGCCTTACCGGGTTTGGCACTGGCGTTTGGGATGATCTTTCTGGCGCGGCCGATTGCGGTTTGGCTCAGTTTGCTACCGTTTCGCAGCTTCCATGACAGAGATAGATGGTTTATCTCTTGGGTAGGGCTGCGCGGCGCAGTGCCCATTATTTTGGCGGTATTTCCCATGATGGCGGGGCTGCCACAAGCGCAGCTTTACTTCAACCTGGCCTTCTTCGTGGTGATGGTTTCCTTGCTGCTGCAGGGCAGTACCTTGTCCAAGGCGGCGCAGCTGGCCAAGGTGGAGTTGCCACCCAAACCGGCACCTATTTCCCGCGCCGGGGTGGAAATTTATCCCACCAGTGAGTGGGAGATATTTGTCTATCGACTCAGTGAAAACAAATGGTGTATCGGTGAGCCTCTGAGGCGTCTTGCCATGCCGGCGGGAACCCGGATTGCCGCCGTATTTCGCAATAACGAACTGTTGCACCCTTCGGGGAGTACCAGGCTGATGGCCGATGACATTCTTTGTGTGCTGGGGCAAGAGGACGATTTGGAGCCTCTGAGTCAGCTGTTCAGTGAGGCGCCAGAAAAACGCGAGGCGCCCCGCTTCTTTGGTGACTTCTTTATTTCAGTGGATGTGATGCTGGCCGATATGGCACCGATTTACGGCATGCAGCTGGAACCCGAATATGAGCAGATGCGGGTTGCCGACTTACTGCAGCAGCAACTCGGCAGTCACCCTGTGGTGGGGGATCAATTCCTCTGGCAAGGGCTGGACTGGATAGTCGCCGAGGTGCAGGAAGGCACTGTCAGCCGGGTTGGTTTGAGATTGCCCTCAGAAGACTGAAAAAAGCGAAGAACGAAGAAATGCCGACCTTGAGTCGGCATTTTTACGGTTACTTTCTCAATAGAGTGAGGGCGTGCTCTCATTGGGGCGGGTCTTGAACCTGCGGTGCAGCCACATGTATTGCGCCGGGTTACGGCTGATCAACTGCTCGACAATGCCGTTACCGCGTTTGGCGTCTTCCACCTCATTTTCGCCGGGGAAGTTATCCAGCGGCGCCTGGATCTCTATATTGTAACCCGTATCATCGGCGTTGCGCTCGACAAAGAAGGGCAGTACTTTGGCTTTACCCAGCTTGGCCAAGGTGGTGCCGCCGGTGATGGTGGCAGCATCGGGAACGGCGAAGAAGGGGATAAAGATGGCGCTGGAGCGGCCAAAGTCCTGATCTGCTGTGTACCAAATGACATCAGGGTTACGCAGGCAACGCACCATTTGCCTTAGATCCCGCTTGGGAACCAGCGCTTTGTTTGAACGCAAACGGCCCTTCACCTGCAGATATTCCATTACAGGGTTGTTGTGGGGGCGGTACACACCAACCCCGGGCTGAAATTGGCCAAATATTCTTGCCCCCATTTCCAGCGGCAAGCAGTGAACCGCAAACAGAATAACTCCTTGACCGGCGGCCAGTGTCTGCTCAACATGCTCCTGGCCCTTTATCTGCATGTGCTTCTGCACTTTGTCGTTGCTCCACCACCAGGCATTGATAGTGTCGAAAATGGCCTTGCCGGTTTCCTGGAAATTACGTCTGAGCAGCGTCTCTCGCTCGGCCTCACTCATTTGTGGAAAACACAACTCCAGGTTGCGTTTGGCGGTGTTAACCCGGCTTCTAGCCAGCTTCATTGCCAGCAGACCTATGCCACTGCCAAGCTTCATCTGCCACTTGAGTGGCAGCAGGAGGGTCAGTCTGGCCAGACCGACAGCCAGCCACAGCAACCAGAATTTAGGGTGATACAAGTGAGCGGAAAATTGTGCTTTCTCTACCAAAACGATAAACCCGTTTACAGGAAAAATTACCGCATATTCTAACCCAATTCAGTGTAAAAATTAGGTACAATCGGGGTTTATTTTGCCTAATAAGACAAGTCCGTTATGAAGGTAACTCTGCCCCCATTTGAAAAAGCCAAGGTTCTGGTGGTTGGTGATGTGATGCTCGACCGTTACTGGGTTGGCCCAACCGGCCGTATTTCACCCGAGGCGCCTGTACCTGTGGTGCGTATCAATCAGATAGAGGATAGGCCCGGCGGAGCAGCCAACGTGGCGCTGAATATCGCGGCGCTGGGCGGCTCGGTGCAACTGGCCGGTATTGTCGGAGCCGATGAAGCCGCATCGGCCCTGCATATGGGCATCAGTACTCTAGGTGTGGAGCCTAAGTGGCTGACGGTTGAAGATAAACCCACAATCACCAAACTGCGGGTATTGAGTCGTAACCAACAGCTTATTCGCTTGGATTTTGAAGAGACCTTTGACCAGGAGCAGAGCCAGGCGCTATTGGCGCAGAGCGAAGCTCTACTGGACGATTGCAAGGTGCTGGTGCTGTCTGACTATGCCAAGGGTGCCATCTTTGAGCCTCAGGCCTTTATCGCCAAGGCTAGAGCCAAGGGGATCAGTGTCTTGGTGGACCCCAAGGGCAGCGATTTCGGCCGTTATGCCGGTGCCAGTTTAATTACTCCCAACATGAGTGAGTTTGAGGCTGTGGTGGGTACTGTCAGCTCGGAAGCTGATCTGGTGGCCAAGGCCCAGGCTTTGATTAGCAAGCATCAACTGGGGGCGATTCTGGTTACCCGCTCGGAGAAGGGCATGACACTGATCACCAGCGAAGGGGATGAGCTGCATATCCCTACAGTGGCTCGGGAAGTCTATGATGTGACCGGCGCCGGAGATACTGTGATTTCGGCTCTCGCCACAGCTTTGGCGGCCGGCAGCGACCTGCCGCAAGCCTGTGCCATTGCCAATACCGCCGCCGGTGTGGTGGTTGGCAAACTGGGCACTTCCACTGTCAGCCGCATTGAGCTCATCGAGGCTCTGGCTCAACATCAGGGAGAGTCTGGCTTTGGTGTGGTCAGCGAAGATCAACTGCTGTACGCCATGCAGCAAGCCAAGCTCAGAGGTGAGCGGGTGGTGATGACCAATGGTTGCTTTGACATACTCCATGCCGGGCACGTCAGTTACCTCAAAGAAGCCCGTGCCTTGGGCGATAGATTGATTGTGGCGGTCAATGATGACGCTTCGGTTAAACGGCTCAAGGGCGAGGGGCGTCCAGTCAATAGTCTTGAGCGGCGAATGGCAGTACTGGCGGGGCTGGCCGCTGTCGATTGGGTGGTGCCTTTCAGTGAAGATACACCGCAGCGAGTGATCTCTAGATTGCTGCCGGATCTCCTGGTCAAGGGGGGCGACTACCGGGTGGAAGAGATAGCCGGAGGTGAAGAGGTGATCGCCGCCGGTGGCAGTGTCAAGGTGCTGGGGTTCGAAGATGGTATCTCCACCACCGCCATTATTCAGAATATTATGGCCAAGCCCTGATGTTGATGGCGGTGTTGCTATCGGGAAGCTTGTTTTGGGCTGATGTAGGTCCAAAACAAGCCTTGATATGCCCGCCATCGGAACTGCCTCAGTGTTTGCAACAACTCCCCGATAGAGTCAAACAACAACTGCCCCTGTCTCAAAAGGCTTTCTTCGATGCACTGGGAATGAGAGGCGCCATGTCTCTGCCCGTCGAAGATGAAAGCGTTGCCGGCATGGTTCTCTGGGCGCCGTACTATCTCCCACAAAGTCAAACTGCTATCTGGAATGGTCAAAATCATGAACTGGTGTTGCGGCATCAGCCGCAATTAACTCTCTGGCATGAGTTGGGGCATCTGGAAGTAAAGCGTCTGCAAGGAAATGTTTTGCCTGCCGAGTTGTCTGAACTGGACCATGAGTGGTTGGCTGATACTTATCTCGCTTGGCGTTGTGCTAAAGAATGGAACAGTCTGGAACTTGTGTGGCAACAATACCACAGGCGTAACCTGGCAGTATTTTCCGATATCGGCAATTTGTCACATTGGAGCCCACTTTATCTGATACAAGTGTTAAATAAGTATGATCTGAAACAAATCGCGGAATTTGCTGATTTTGCTACATTTGTGCTCAGTTTTTATCCGGAAATCCGCCGTTATTCTCCAGATGAAGTGGCAGAGTTTTCCAGCTTGCTGCAGCATCTCTTTAACCGGAGTGGCCGACAAACCCTGCCAGAATACATGTTTTGGCGCCGTAAACAGTTGGGTGAAGTGTTGCAACCTACTCTTGAAAAACTGGTGGGGAGCGAAACAGCAAAACTTTGGTTATCCAAAGAAAGAATGTTGCGGTAATGTGATTAACAAGGCTTTTTTTAGCTCTCCTAGCTGAACCTTTGCTGAACAAAGGTGAAAAACGCTGTTAACACCCCTCTTTTTGGCAGTATTCTCTCTATGCCTTTGATAAGCTCCTTGGCAATAAAAATAACGGGGATAAGAGGCAGACAAGAATGGCCAAGCGTTCAAAGGCTCAGACTGAGCTGACTATCAATCAGATTATGGACGAAGCTCTCAAACAGATCTTAACTATTGGTTTTGAGGCTATGTCTTACACAACGCTTTCTGAAGCAACGGGAATTAGCCGCACGGGGATCAGTCACCATTTTCCGCGCAAAATCGATTTTCTTGCCAGGTTGGATGTGCGTATTGGTCGGTTGTTTCTGGCCGCTCTGGATTTTTCCAGTGTTGAAGCACTCGAAAAATCCTGGATGCAGGCGTTGCAGCAAGCAGAGCACAGGGCTGTATTGAGACTCTTCTTTAGTCTCTGCGGACACAACAATCCTGAAATCACTCTGTTTCGTGCTGTGACTATGGCTAGGGAAAATGCCCAGATAGAGCTGGGTGAAAAGGGCGAGCAGATGATCAATGATCTCCTGGGCCGCAGTGCTGTTATGTTGCTTGCCGATCCCGGTATCGCCTGCGCCGCTTGAAATTCCGTTTAAGCGACTCTCATTCAAGCGATTCATAGAAATAATTGAGACAGCAAGCTAAGGCTTGCTGTTTTTTTATCCCTTCATTTTCTTATCGAATTACGCGTTATTGGCTCACAAAAGCCAATCGACTTCGGCCTACCCTTTGGGACATTCTTTCAGGCAACTCTTTCAGGCCACTCTACTTGGGCAACTCTCTTCGGGCAAGAAGTTGCCCGGCGAGCAAAAAATTGCCCGGGTTTGGGCAATAAATTGCCCGGAGAGTGGGGGTAGGTTTAGATGTTGTTGTAAAACAGTAGTTTACGATTTGGCATGCTTCTGGCATTGGCTGATGAAGTTTTATCACTCATTCAACAGTAAAAGGAATTAACCATGCCAACACCATGTTATATCTCCATCGAAGGTCAAACCCAGGGCAATATCACCGCAGGCGCGTTTACAGCCGAGTCAGTGGGCGACATCTTTGTGGAAGGTCATGAAGACGAGATGCTGGTTCAGGAATTCAACCATGTGGTGACAGTGCCGACCGACCCACAGTCAGGTATGCCTTCGGGTCAGCGGGTGCACAAGCCGTTCAAGTTCACCGTGGCGCTGAACAAGGCGGTGCCTTTGATGTACAACTCGCTGTCATCCGGTGAGAAGCTGAACAAGGTTGAGCTGAAGTGGTACCGCACCTCTATCGAGGGCAAGCAGGAGCACTTCTTCACTACCAAGCTTGAAGGTGCGACGATAGTGGACATCAACTGCCACATGCCACACTGCCAGGACCCGAACAAGGCAGATTTCACTCAATTGGTTGAGGTGTCAATGGCCTATCGCAAGATAGACTGGGACCACGTGAGTGCCGGTACTTCAGGTGCGGATGACTGGCGCAAGCCCATCGAAGCCTGATAGTGTGTCAGCCACCGCCTTGCGGTGGCTGTTTGCCATTGGGGTGTTTTCTGGCGGGGACGTCAACTGACAGTGTAACCGGTTGATTAAGAGCCAGAGAGCAGGCCAATGGCTTTTGGTGCAATTCGGCTAAACGGACATTCAACAGACATTCGAGTCAATCGCATTTAAACCAAGAGCAAAACGGCACTCAGCGAGCGGAGCTCAACGCCTTCCCTAAAACAGGGGAAGCCGGGGCTCAGACAGCAAGAGCTCAGACAGCAAGAGCTCAGACAGCAAGAGTACCGCGAAAGGACAGGGACAATAAGGACAGCGAAGATGAGTCATCAAGGGAGTGGCATGCGTTTTGGATTCAAGGCGGGCAGTTTGGCAGAGGATAGCCTGTCGGTGCTGTCGTTCAAGCTGGAAGAATCGCTGTCGAGTCCTTATGTGGTTGAGCTTGAGTTGCTGAGTCGCCGGGACGATATCAAGGCGAGCGACTTGGTGGACCAGAGCGGGGTACTGAGTTGGTGGCAGGACGGCGAATGCCAACGAGAATTGCACGGCATAGTAAGCCGCTTTGGCCGCGGCGACAGCGGCCACAGACAGACCCACTACCGGCTGAGACTGGAGCCACCCTGAGCCGCCTGCAGCTGCGGCGCAACAGCCGCATCTTCCAGGAAAAGAGCCTGACCGACATCATCGCGGTGCTGTTCGGCGAAATGGGCATTACCGATTACGCCTTTCGCTGTGACCCGCGCCATGAAAGCCGCAAACGGGAATACTGCGTGCAGTATGGCGAGAGCGACTTTGACTTCTTCGAGCGCCTGACCCGCGAAGCGGGACTGTTCTACTACTTCGAGCACAGCAGCGACAAACACACCCTGGTGCTGTGCGATGCACTGGACAAACTGAGCCTGAGCCCCCACAGCTACCCCTACAACGCCCTGGCGGGAGGACGCGCCGAGCAGGCGAGTGTCCGCAGCGCCGAATACCGCCACCGCCGTGCCGAGAGCGGGGCCACCCTCAAGGACTACAGCTTCCGCAAACCGGCCTACAGCTTCCTGCAACCGAGTACAGAGGATGCAGACTGGCAACAGAGCGGCTATGAACACTTCGACTACCCGGGGCGCTACAAGGACGATGCCGACGGCAAACTGTTCAGCAAGGTGCGTCTGGCGGGACTGCGACGGGAGAGCGAACAGCTGCTGCTCAAGAGTGACCAACTGCAGGCGTTGAGCGGGCAGAAGTTTGCCCTGAGCGAACACCCGGATGCGAGCCTTAACCGCGAATGGGTAATAGTGGGGGGCAGCCACACAGGCGAGCAGGGCAATGCAGCGGAAGAGGACAACAGCCGCCGCGGCACCACTTACAGTAACGAGATAGTGGCGGTGCCATCCTCCATGCAATGGCAAGCGGAGCCGAAGGCCAAACCACAGATGGCGGGGCCGCAGATAGCGACCGTGGTGGGGCCGAAGGATGAAGAGATATTTTGTGACGAATACGGCCGAGTGAAGGTGCAATTCCCCTGGGACAGATATGCCAAGGGTGACGAGCACGGCAGCTGCTGGATACGGGTCAGCCAGGGCTGGGCCGGTGGTCAGTATGGCTTTATGGCACTGCCGCGGATAGGGCATGAAGTGATAGTGTCGTTTCTGGACGGCGACCCGGACCAACCCATCATCACCGGCCGGGCCTACCATGCGGTGAACCAGGTGCCTTACGCGCTGCTTTACCACAAGACCCGCACCGTGCTGAAGACCCAGAGTCACAAGGGCGAGGGCAGCAACGAGCTGAGGTTTGAGGATGAAGCGGGGGAAGAGGAAATCTACCTGCACGCGCAGAAAGACCTGAACCTACTGACCGAGAATGACAGACACGAGCATATCAAGCACGACAGCCACCTGGATGTGGACAATGAAAGGCGCAGCCGCATCGGCGGCAACGACCACCTGACGGTGCTGGGCGAGTCCCGTCAGCAGGTAACAGGCGACAAGAGCCTGATAGTGGATGGCAGCTTACATCTAAAAAGCTTACCCGTGTGGGTTAATGAAACCGGTGATGAAATTCATATCAAGGCGGGGCAAAAAGTGGTGTTGGAGTCTTCCTCTGAAATCACAGTCAAAGCCGGTGGCAGTTTTGTCAAGGTCGATCCGGCCGGGGTGCATCTTTCCGGCCCCGGGATCAACCTTAATGCCGGCGGCGGCGCGGCATCAGGCAGTGGTTATAGCGGTAAAGCGCCGGAGCTTCCGGGAAAAGTGGCCGCTGCCGAGCTTCCTAATCCCTTACCTCTGCAATTGGCTCCCGCCAGCATGGAAATGCTTTCCTACAACAATGTCGCCGTGGCTCGCTTGTGCCAAAAGCAAACCGATGGCAGTTGTCCTCTGGAAGATTGCCCCTGCTTGAAGCACAAGGGGTAATGGGCCATGAGTGAGTTACTGCCTGAATTGGCCGGTGTCGAGTATTGGATGCTGACCGACAAAATTCGTTATCCCAAGGTGATGCAGCTGGCTTATCAACATGAAGCGGCTCCCGAATTGGCCGATCTCTTCATCAATAGTCCATTTGCCTACCTGATGCCACAGAGCCCGGTCATCTTTCGTTTGCGCCACGACAGCAGCCTGTTGCCCATATGGCAAAATGACTCTCTCTGGCGCAGCTCGGCGGTGATTTTTGCCAGCCAGGCTGGGGCGTTCGACACACTGAAACAACACTTGCTGGCCCTGTTACAGCCCAGGATCCTGGGGCGCCAGACCATCTTCAGATATTACAGCAATCAAACGCTGGACCCCTTTGTACTCTGAACTGGATGCCGATGACAGGGACACCCTTCTGGGGCCTGCCTCGGCGCTTTGGTGGACCTCCCAGCAGGGCGAACTCAGGTCTCTGAAACACACACCCAAAGCCGTTGAAAGCTATAGCTTTAATTCAGCCGTTTTTAGTAAATGGATTTAGTGAAATGAATCATAAAGATAACTTGGCACTTAGGGCTTGCCAAAACGTCCAGGATGAATGCCTGAGAATGTTGGCCGACTATCACAAAATGGATTATGCCGAATTGGCGAACATGAATACTCTGGAGCTGCAGAATAAATTCATCAGTTGGAAGTATGAAGTCGTACCTATTGACGTCAACAAGCATCTGCCTACCGTTACGCCTCCAGAGGATGGGGCCTGTGGAAAAGGAATTACAACCTGTGAAGGTGCCTATGTGGAGTATGAAGACGTACTCTATGTGCCAAATCATCCAAAGGATGGGAAGCGCTATTGGTATGCTCTGACCTCTGAAGCGTTAGAAAGACTCAAGCAAGAAAGACAGCATTTGCAGCTCAGTGACATGGATATCAATGCGCCCGACTTTAATGAAAAGATGCTGCAAAAGCTCAATGAGCTTGGGTTGCTCTCTCGTTATGACTATTTACCGTATGAGATATTTCTTTCTGATGCGGCAGATAAAGAAAGGTACAAAACATTATGGTTGCTCAAATGGAGCCAAGGACTGGGACTCTGGGTAAAAGCTGAACTTAATGAGTTGGATGATTATGCTCGCAGCGTAGGCTTTGAGTTGCTGGCTAAACATTCTTTTTTATCAAGAGTGAGGTTGAGCTGCGCGTAAGAGCGGCCAATCATTACCCATCAGGCTCTTTGGATAGCTTGAATACCCAATATGTCTTGGGCGAGGCCAGAAAGAAAATTGAATTAGAACTGAAAGAATATGTGTTGGCTGAATGCAAAAAGCTGGAAGATAAAGCCAAAAACAGGCCAATGGTTGGGAAACCGATGATGGCACTAAGTTTATTTATGATGAAAATTTAGATTATTTCACCAGTGATAAAGAGAAGAATGTAAGTCTCTATGTCAGCAGCCTGAAACGCACCTTGGGATTTGAGTATAAGTCATTAGCTTCTCAAAGTGATAGTGAAGCTGCTAAAACATTTAATTATTTCTGGGGGGAAGAGTTCTTTCAGTATGATGATATTTTTAATGAGCCAGAAATTTCCTGGTATAAATTAAGTAGCCTTAGTGGTTCTTTAGGCTATGATACTAGGAAATATGGTTTTTACTGGAATCTTTTGATGTTTAATCTTTCCGGTATGGCCCTCAAGGAACAATGTCTTACATTAGATGAACTGAATAATAATAATCTATATAAAGAAACGTTTTCTTCATATAGGCAGTATTCAAAAAAATATAATGCTGTTGTGAATGTTCGGCGTTCATCATTTTTTGGCGATGATGAACTGAACAATGAACAGATAGACCTTCTTTTTGAACTGTTACAGAAGGATCGAAAACAAAAGCATTTTGAGCAATCGGATGACTATGTCTGGCTCAAGGCTTTCATGGAGAGTGGCGGTTTTCAGTGGGGCTATTGGGATACGGTAGCTCTGGATATTAAGCTGGATGCTTTTTGGGAGAAGCAAGTTAAAGACCTACGGCAGATAAAACTGGAATCCATTCCGGATTTCTTTGAAAAACCCTTGTTAATCAAGAAAGCCTGTAAAGTTCGAATGGATTACTGGAAGGCGCTTGCAAACTCCAGAGCTCAAAAGGGCGATGTGATCAATATCAGTAAGAAAGTCAACAAGAAATCCTATTCAGTGCTTTGGAATTTTGAAGACTGGAGACCTGCCGTAAAACACCCGGGCATGATAATGAATCTGCCTGATAACAATGATCTCAGGGTTGTTGAATGTTATCTGCTCTCAGAAGGAGGTGAAGGTACCCCTTTCTACCTCAGAACCCCATCTTGGTTGCTACCCGCATCCTCGGAAAAGCACCTGGTTAGTTCAGGCAAGGGGCATGTTAAAGACATTTCTCAGCGGGTGGCCTTATCAGCCTCAACCAAAGCGGTTGAATCCAAGGAGGAGCGTGACGAATTAAATGCGGCTGAAGCGCAGCAGAAAGAACCTACGCTGAACCAATTTCCCAAGGATGTGGCTGAGACAGTCAAACAGACAAAAGTCCGACTGCCTAAAGATGCATACAAGAAGTTTATGAATCAAATTTCTGAGAATAAACAACTTTCTCTTGATATGTCCTTGATTCATTTTCAAAATGAGCATTCTTTACTGGGCAAGGATTGGGCTTACCAATCCAACACCAGTATGGATGGCTATACTGTTTCCGCCGATGCCCAACTTATGCGTTTCACCTCATCGGCAACCACTTCTTTAACGGCTCCGGGGTTGGCTATCCAAGGTTCTGAAGTAGCCAAAAGACTCAGTGGAGACACTGCGCTTAATCTATCTCTGGATCTGGCCAGAGCACAATTGGGTTTCAGTGCCTGGTTTCCTTTGGGAAACAAGGCTCCCGGGAACGCTTATGTGCCTTATAACCCCATGCCAGTGAAAGGGTTACAGCTTGATTTTCCCTATATTGCGCGCAAGTCAGGTAGTGAAGTCAAGCAACTGTATCAAGCCGGTGAAATTTGTTTTTGGCTACAGGTAACCACATACGGCCTTATAGCAGCCAGTTTGAATTTGGCTACAAACATCAGCATAGGTTCCAGTTCAGATAAGAAAGAGATAGGCGTTAGAGGCTCGGCATTTCGGCCATCGGGTTATAATCGTTCGAAAATAAAGGCCGAGGGGCCAGAGAATGTTATAGAAGGGGCCGCCCAGGCAGGAGCCACTGCGGAACTGTTTGCCGGTGCAGAAGTCGGCGGCACGGTAACAGGAGAAGTTCATTGGAAACCCCCTGTGTCTTCCGATGTTCTTGATAAGAAGCAAGAGAAGGAAACCAAAGAAACGAAGCAAGATAAGGAGCAATTAAACACCAATCAGTGGCGAAAACTCGGTTCAATAACTGCCGGCGGCGCAGTTGGGATAGGTCTTGGATTCGAGGGGACATTTCGTCTAGGCTATGATGCGGGTTGTTTCTTCTTGGTTGTCGGCGCCAAGGTCGTTTGTGGCCCTGGGGTAAAGGGCAGCTTGAATATTGCAATCGACCCTTTCAGTACAGATCTTTTTGTTGGCTGCTTGTTGAACATGCTAAAGCAGAGCGGCTTTAGTCGTTTGGCCGTCTTTGACGATGAAGACTCCAAGCTTTTTTATATACTCAACCAAAGATTGACCTTGGCAATCGCCACAGGGCTCAGTCTGGCCGATATATTACTTTTCCCTCCCAGGGTTTACGCAGATTGGCTGCATAAGTCGACTCAGGAAGATTATGCGCCAGTAATTGCCTCCCGGATTCTGCAAACTCAGCAACGTGAGAAGACACGGACCTGGCTTAAGGATTCTCCTCCGGAAACCTTGGCTGCCTTATTCGATGCCTTAATAGCATCCCCGGGAGGGAATGGCAGTGGCATTCAGGCCGAAGCACTGCTGTTTATTATGCGACAACTGCAACCGGGAGACGATACAAGGGAGGTTGTATTGCGCCGCCGCCAATTTACCAAGGCACTGGAGTTAATGGGAGTGAAGGAGGGCCAGGAGGCGGCCTCCTATCTCAGGCGTTGGCAAAGAGTACTCGATAGCTGGCTGAAATTGGCTTATTTTATTAAAAAAGTTAGGACTACGGATGGCAAGCTCATAGACGTGATTAAAGATAGTTTTGATAGCTTGGGAGGACGCCTATGTGCTCATATGTGTTGGTATTCCAACGAATGGGATGAGCCAGGGATTGGTCGTGATGGCAAACCAAAGGTCAACCGTAAGAGTGTCTATGGCTGTTATCTGACCTCAGAAGGATTACAGGCCATGGTCACTGCCAAAATAGTCGATCCAGATAGCCAAAAATACCAGACTCTGCAAGAATCCGTGAGTGAGGCAGAAAACTTGGCCATGTTCGAACACCGGCGGAATGGCTTGTTCAAGCAAAGAACTTGGAGCCTTGCTGAGTTGGATACCCTGCTTCCCCCTTCCAGAACAAAGAAAATAGAGGGCTTGCTTTGATGGTGCAAACTCAAAGTTCAAAATTTAGTAAAACCCATAAATTAATCATTGCAACACTAGTGTTATTGATATGCCTGCTCGGGCTATGGCGATTTGGGAGCCAGAGTACACAACCCAGCCCCCATGCTGCGATTATTGATAATGACGAGTTACTGGCCTTGGCGGCCGAGAGTCAGCCCAATCCGGATATCTATGCCAGTAGCTTGGTCAAACCCGGTGATCCTTTATTCAAAGGTTTATATGAGTTGCAGTCGCTGAGAAGGGATTTGGCCGAAAAGGCACTCTTACCGCTGGCCGAGGCAGGGAACAGTGATGCCATGTTATGGTATGGTATGACGGTCTTGCGTTCCAGTGTTCTATCTGGTGGAGACAAATGGATCCATGAGGCTGCTATGGCCGGAAACCCCTATGCGATGCGGCGCTTGGTTCCGGAGGGAGAAACCCTTCAGGATTGTGAATGGTATCTGGGCAGTTACTGCGACGATGCCTGGGTCGACAAGGCGCAGGAAGCTTTCCAGCAGCGCTTGCAAGCCAACCCCGATGATGTACTGAGTCGTTATGCCGCCTCCATGGATGCCGACAGGGCGGCTGAAGCGGCCAAGCAGAAGTATTATGCCCCTATGGTCAAGCTGGCGCTGAAATATGGTCAGGCTTATGAGGCTGGTGAACTCAGTGAAGTCGATGCTGCCAAGGTGGTAACTCTACTCAAAATGGCGGCCAATGATAATTTTGCGCCCGCTATGTATATGCTATCTGCATCATTCAGTAAATACTTGGGGAAGGAAGAATCATTGTTTTATGCTGAGAAAGCACTGATGTTAGGGTATAACTCAATTGTATCTATTTATGTGGAAGGGCGGAGGTCATTTGATTCTACCGGAAATATAGATGAACTGAAATCATTGTTGCCATATGCTTATGTTGCTAAAAACTATTTTAGAGAAGATCGTTTCTTAATGCTTATAAAATATCGTTTGGAAGATAATAAGTACATACTTACAAGCAAAGAAGAATCCAAAGCTAAAGAACAAGCTGAAAAAATCATCTCAGAAATAACACCGGTTATTTATATCGATGCAATTTACGATGTAGAAGCCTATCACTAGCTGAGGTAAGCATGGATGCGACTGTGGGCACAATCATAGAGAAGTTTGAAAAGATCTCTGAAAAGAAGAAGCGGGTTGGGTTACTGTTGCTGGCGGTAGCCACGTTTTCTGCTCTCTTGGCCGTTGTTATCTACTTATATATCAACAGAGATCTTAGCTATTCGCATCAACCCATTCTTGAAAATAAGGAACTCTTGGCACTAGCAGTCAAGAGTCAGCCTAATCCGGACATCTATGCCAGTAGTTTGATTAAACCCGACAACCCCTTATTTTCCGGTCTTTATAAGTTGCAGTTACAGCAGTATCGTGCTGCCAGTGGTGAGCTGGCGGCCTTTGCCGTTATAGACAACCCCGAGGGAATGTACTGGTATGGCTTGGCATCATTGGGACTGAATATACTCAGCTCTGATGCGCCGAGTATGATAGAGCGGTCGGCCAAGCTGGGTAATCCTTACGCGATGAAAAAGCTTATTCCCACTAAAGACAAAGAAAATCTCTGCCACTTTTACTTGGTGGGCTTCTGTGATCGGAGTTGGGCGGATAAAGCCCAGCAAGCCTTTGAAGAAATTGTAAAAAGTAACCCAACAGATGTGCGGGCTCGTTATGCTGCTTCAAAGGCGTTGAATAGAGTGGCTGAGGCCGCAAAGGGCAAGTACTATTCGCCTATGATTGAACAGATTAAAGTATATTTCAATTCTCTTGGAAAGGGGCAAAGTCCAAGTGATGCAGAGATGAAGGAGCTGGTTTCACTTTTGATTATGGCAGCAAATGATAATTTTGTTCCGGCGATGCGGATGCTAATAGGCGGTGCATTCGATAATGCTATCGGCTATGAAAGAGTTATATTTTGGTCTGAAAAAGCAATGGCGTTAGGTAGTCACTCTGCAAATTCAATATACTTTATAAATAAAGAGAAGTTTAAAGATACATCTAAAAGAGAGTATCTGTTAAAGTCATTGCCAGCGGCATATGTTGCTGATAAATATTTTGGTGATGAAGGATTGTTACAACTTTTAAATGATGATGTTGGTAAAATAAATAAGCCATTTTCTGAAGCTGAACTGAGTGATGCCAAGCATAAAGCAGAACAAATTATTTCAGAGATAACCCCTGTTGTATATATCGATGAGTTATTCGATCATGATTATTATCACTATTATTGAGCCTACTATCTGTAGATGAGACAACAAACTGTTAAGTCTAAAATGGATGCTTTTAGTGTTTCATTGCGAACAACCGGAACACTGGTGTTATCGATATGCCTGCTCGGACTATGGCGATTTGGGAGCCAGAGTGCACAACCCAGTCCCCATGCTGCGATTATTGATAATGACGAGTTACTGGCTTTGGCAGCCGAGAGTCAGCCCAATCCGGATATCTATGCCAGTAGCTTGGTCAAACCCGGTGATCCTTTATTCAAAGGTTTATATGAGTTGCAGTCGCTGAGAAAGGATTTGGCCGCAGAGGCACTCTTGCCGCTGGCCGAGGCAGGCAACAGTGATGCCATGTTATGGTATGGCATGACAGTCTTACGACTCAGTGTTCTGTCTGGTGGAGACAAATGGATCCATGATGCTGCTATGGCCGGAAACCCCTATGCGATGCGGCGCTTGGTACCGGCGGGAGAAACCCTGCAAAACTGTGAGTGGTATTTAGGTAAATACTGCGACGACGCCTGGGCGGATAAGGCGCGGGAAGCTTTCCAGCAGCGCTTGCAAGCCAATCCAGATGATATGCTGAGTCGTTATGCCGCCTCCATTGATGCCGACAGGGCAGCTGAAGCGGCCAAGCAGAAGTATTATGCCCCTATGGTCAAGCAGGCTCTTAGGTATGCTCGGGCTTATGAGGGCGGCAAGCTCAGTGAAGCCGATGCTGCCAAGGTGGTGACTCTACTCAAAATGGCGGCTAACGATAACTTTCCGTTGGCAATGGACATACTGGCGGGGTCTTTTTACAAAATTATCGGTTTTGAGATGGCCAATTATTATGCCAAAAGAGCATTTCATCTAGGTTTTAACTCTTTAGATGCCATTATCCTCGTGAATATTAAAGAGTGGCAGAAAGGAACGAATCGGGATGAAATGCTGGTCGCTTTATCCTATATATATGCCGCTGAAAAATATTATAGAAGACGTAACTTGGACTTTATAATTATAGGCGACCTTGATAAGGGAGGAGCTCCTGTAAGTAAAGTGGAAATTTCTGCGGCTAAAGAAAAAGCCAAAAAAATCATCTCAGAAATAACGCCTGTTATTTATATCGATGAGATTTATGATGTCGAATCTTATAACTACTAAATGTTTAGATAATGAGCGAGCGAGGATGCGAGGGAAGAGTAGGTGTCATCCGTAAGAGTTTATTGGCCCCGAAGGGAGACATTTCTCTCCGTCCTGAAAACAGAGGGCTTGCTTTGATGGTGCAGATTCAAAGATCAAAATTTAATAAAACCCATAAATTAATCATTGCAGCATTGGTGTTATCGATATGCTTGTTCGGACTATGGCGATTTGGGAGCCAGAGTGCACAACCCAGCACTGATGATGTTACATCCTGGAGCAGTTCATACTATTAAAGCATGGCATCGTGATGGTTAATATTTTGATTATTTACATAACTTAAAAAGGAACTGATGTGGCTGATATTACAGTAGGCACAATCATAGAGAAATTTGAAAAGATCTCTAAAAAGAAGAAGCGGGCCGGGTTGCTGTTGCTGGCGGTAGCCACGTTTTCTGCTCTCTTGGCCGTTGTTATCTACTTATATATCAACAGAGATCTTAGCTATTCGCATCAATCCATAATTGAGAGCCAAGAACTCTTAGACTTGGCGGCTAAGAGTCAACCAAATCCTGATATTTACGCAAGTAGTTTTATTATGCCAGATGACCCTTTATTTACTGGAGTATATGCATTGCAACTTCGTAAACGTAAAGTCGCTGCTGAAGCGCTTGCTCCTTTAGCTGCAAAAGGAAATATTGAAGCCATGTATTGGTTGGGATTTACGACTTTGGGGTTGAATATACTTAGTTCAGATGCACCAAGTTTGATTGAGCGCTCAGCTAAGCTTGGAAACCCTTATGCAATGCGTAAGTTAATTCCAGCAGGTACAACACTTAGAGATTGTGAATGGTATTTGGAACAATACTGTAATGATTTATGGGCTGAGAAAGCACAACGTTCCTTTGAAGAAAAGGTTAACAATAATCCAAAAGATGTGCGAGCTCGTTATGCTGCCTCAAAAGAGTTAAATAGAGTGGTTGAGGCAGCAAAGAGTAAGTATTATGCACCAATGGTTGAGCGGATTAGTGTATACCTTAATTCTTTTGAAAGGAGACAAGCTCCAAGCGAGGAGGACTCACAGAAATTAGTTTCACTTTTAACCATGGCTGCAAACGATAATTTTGTACCTGCCATGCGGATGCTGGTATCTGTGTTTAACAATGAAATTGGATATGAAAAAGCTATTTTTTGGTCTGAAAAAGCTATGGGGTTAGGTAGTAATTCTGCTGTTTCAATATATTTCAGAAACAAGGAGCTTTTTGATGAAAGTTTGGATAGGAGGTATTTGCTAAATTCACTTCCTGCTGCATATGTTTCAAAGGAATATTTTGGTGATGAAGCATTTTTGTTTTTTATTGAAAATGATGCGGTTAGAATTAACGAGCCAATTACAGATAATGAGAAAGTTGAGGCAAAAAAAATGGCTGGAGATATTGTTGAAGGAATGAAACCAGTTGTGTATATTGATGAAATATTTGATATTGATATCTATGGTCGTGGTATGTAGTTAATTTTTTAAATACTCCTTCTTGAATTAATTTTAGTGATCATGATGGGCAAAGTCATGGATTTTACAGTAGGCACAATTATAGAGAAGTTTGAAAAGATCTCTGAAAAGAAGAAGCGGGTTGGGTTGCTGTTGCTGGCGGTAGCCACGTTTTCTGCTCTTTTAGTTGTTTTTATCTACTTATATATCAACAGGGATCTTAGCTATTCGCATCAACCCATTCTTGAAAATAAGGAGCTCTTGGCACTTGCAGCCAAGAGTCAGCCTAATCCGGACATCTATGCCAGCAGCTTTATTAAACCCGACAACCCCTTATTTTCAGGTCTTTATAAGTTGCAGCTACAGCAGGATAGAGCAGCCAGTGGTGAGCTAGCTGCCTTTGCCGTCATAGACAACCCCGAGGGAATGTACTGGTATGGCTTGGCATCATTGGGACTGAATATACTCAGCTCTGATGCGCCGAGTATGATAGAGCGATCGGCCAAGCTGGGTAATCCTTACGCGATGAAAAAGCTTATTCCCACTAAAGACAAAGAAAATCCCTGCCATTTTTACTTAGCGGGCTTTTGTGATCGAAGTTGGGCAGGTAAAGCCCAGCAAGCCTTTGAAGAAATGGCAAAGAATAACCCAACAGATGTGCGGGCTCGTTATGCGGCCTCAAAGGCATTGGATAGAGCGGCTGAGGCAGCAAAGGGTAAATACTATGCGCCGTTAACCAGTTTAATTCGTATATATGTGAATGAAAGTGAAGTTCATATTCTTTCAGCTGAGGAAATTCGTCAATTAGCACAATTATTGACATTGGCAGCAAACGATAATTTCGTACCCGCAATTCGTTTATTAGCTGTTCGCACTTTTACTGATACTATCGGTTACAGTAAATCAATATTCTGGGCAGAAAAGGCTATGCAGCTCGGAAGTGATTCTACTAGCTCAATATATTTTAGAAATAAGAAGATGTTTAATAAGACATCTGATCGAAATTATCTTCTACGCGTACTTCCTTATGCATATGTTTCGAATGACTATTTTGGTAATAAGACTGTATTAGACTTGCTGAATCATGATGTGAGTAAAATAGATAGGCCATTTGTTGAAGCTGAACTGAGTGATGCCACGGAAGAAGCGAAAAAAATTATTGAGAAAATAACACCGGTGGTATATATCGATGAGTTATTCGATCATCGTTATTATAATTATTATTAATCCTACTATCTGTAGATGAGACAACAAACGGTTAAGTTTAAATTAGTTGCTTTTAGTGTTTCATTGCGAACAATCGGAACACTGGTGTTATCAATATGCTTGATCGGGCTGTGGTTATATGGCGGCCAGAGTGCACAACCCAGTCCCCATGCTGCGATTATTGATAATGACGAGTTACTGGCCTTGGCAGCCGAGAGTCAGCCCAATCCGGATATCTATGCCAGTAGCTTGGTCAAACCCGATGATCCTTTATTCAACGGTTTATATGAGTTGCAGTCGCTGAGAAGGGATCTGGCCGAAAGGGCACTCTTGCCACTGGCCGAAGCAGGTAACAGTGATGCTATGTTATGGTATGGCATGACAGTCTTACGACTCAGTGTTCTGTCTGGTGGAGACAAATGGATCCATGATGCTGCTATGGCCGGAAACCCCTATGCGATGCGGCGTTTGGTACCAGCGGGAGAAACCCTTCAGGATTGTGAATGGTATCTTGGCAGTTACTGCGACGATGCCTGGGCAGACAAGGCGCGGGAAGCTTTCCGGCAGCGCTTGCAAGCCAACCCCGATGATGTACTGAGTCGTTATGCGGCCTCCATGGATGCCGACAGGGCAGCTGAAGCGGCCAAGCAGAAGTATTATGCCCCTATGGTCAAGCTGGCACTGAAATATGGTCAGGCTTATGAGGCTGGTGAACTCAGTGAAGCCGATGCTGCCAAGGTGGTAACTCTACTCAAAATGGCGGCCAATGATAACTTCGCGCCAGCTATGTATAGGTTATCCACATCATTTAGAAAGTACATTGGTCAGGATGAAGCACTGGTTTACGCCAAGAGGGCCTTGGCACTGGGATACAATTCTAATGCTATTCGTTCTATTTATGCAGCATATATAGGATACGGTGATAATGTAATCGGGAGAGAAAATATTTTGTTGCTCCTTCCTTATGTATATGTTTCTAAAGATTACTTTAGGGATGATTCATATGTAATGCTTATACAGTATCATGCAAGAGAATTGAATTCACCACTCACTGAAGATGAAATATCTGCGGCTAAAGAACAAGCCGAAAAAATCATCTCAGAAATAACGCCGGTTATTTATATCGATGCAATTTACGATGTGGAAGTCTATCACTAGCAAGAGCATGGATGCGGCAAGACAAGACTATATCTGTGCTGATGTAGTTATATCTCAACAGAGATCTTAGCAACCCATCCCTGCAAATAAGGAACTCTTGGCCTTGAAGGAGTCCCTAACCATTCGGGCCTTCCTGCAGTATTTACCTGTTTAAAGAAGTCACTCCAGATCCAGCGAAAAGGTGCTGATTTTTTGGGGATCCCTGGCACCACTCACTTCCTTGTCGAGGCTGCTTAGCGATAACACTTTTCTAGCTTGTATCGAATAGGTTTGGAACCTCTGCCGCCATCCAGGATGCCGGGCAGCTAGAATGATGTGGCAAAGCAGGAAACAATGGGCAAAGAAAAGTGGTCACTGTTTGTAGCATTCGCGGCGAGACTCGCCTCGCACCCACTGCTGTTTACCTATGTAGAGCGCGTATGGAACCCATAGGGAGCTTCCTTAGCGGTCCTTTGCTTGCTTGGTGACTCTCTGCTCTCTACTCTCTGGCTTGGTTTTTTGATCGGTTACTGTAATTTAACAAACGCTAATACTTAGGTCTTGGTTTTTCCCACTTTTGTAGAATAGGCCCCGGATCTTTCTTTATTCACTGTAAGAGATCTCTTACTTTTTGTATTTATAAGAGACTTTTTAATGGAGGCTCATCTTTATAAAAAAGCAGTTTTGATTATCTAATGTTCTTAAATTTAGCCTTTTGGGATAATGGATGCCCCACTTAAGTATTACTCTTCTTGATATTATTGTTTCTATTGTTAATTAAATGTGAATTTGATTATTATACTAAGGTCTGAAACGCCGATTGACTATGACTTGTTGGGCTTGTAAGTTAGGTCTGCTTTTGAAATGGACTTACCAGTCGTAAAAGATCTTATATGGAGATAATCTCATGGCGAAAGATGGTTCAGTCGCTCCGAAGGAACGTATTAACATCAAATATGTTCCCTCTACGGGTGATCAACAGAGTGAAATGGAACTTCCTCTTAAGTTGTTGGTTTTAGGTGACTTTAAGGGTCATCCTGAAGACTCTCAATTGGAAGAGCGTAAGACGGTTCAAGTTGATAAATCTAATTTTGAATCCGTTATGAAAGAAGCCAATCTGTCAATTTCTGCGACAGTTGACAATAAATTGACAGATGAAGATGGTGCTGAGTTGTCTGTTGATCTTAAATTCGATTCCCTCAAAGATTTCTCACCTGATTCTATTGGTGAGCAGGTTCCTGAAATTCAAAAGTTAATCGAACTTCGTGAAGCTTTGGTTGCACTTAAGGGACCATTGGGAAATATTCCTGCCTTCAGAGCCAAGTTGCAGGAATTAATTGCAACGGAAGAGTCTAGAGAAAAACTGCTGAGTGAATTGCAGCAGATGGAACAATAATTCAAGCCAATATAAGCCGTTATGGAGATAGGCTGTGGATTATGTCTCGGATATAGACACAAGTGTAATTGAGGAATCAAAATTCATGGATGTTCAAAATCAAACATCAGGCGCTTCCCAAAGTGCCAATGCAACTCTGCTCGATCAGATAATGGCACAAACCCGGATGGCGCCGGTGGATGAAGGCTATGACATTGCTCGCCGTGGTGTTGCTGCTTTCATCGGTAACATTCTGGAGACAGACAACACTGCCGAGCCGGTCAACAAGGCTCTGGTCGACAAGATGTTGGTTGAGCTGGACAAGAAGATCAGCCAACAGATGGATGCCATTCTGCACAATGAAAAGGTGCAGCAGATAGAATCAGCCTGGCGTAGCCTCAAGCTGTTGGTCGACAGAACCGATTTCCGTGAAAATATCAAAATTGAATTGCTGCACGTCACCAAAGACGAGCTGCTGGATGATTTTGAATTTTCACCGGAAACTGCTCAGTCCGGTCTGTACAAGCATGTTTATTCTGCCGGTTACGGCCAATTCGGTGGTGAGCCTGTTGGCGCTATCGTCGGTAACTATGCCTTCACCCCTTCGACTCAGGATATGAAGTTGCTGCAGTACGTTGGTGCTGTTGGGGCCATGGCTCATGCGCCGTTCCTGTCTTCAGTTGCGCCTGAATTCTTCGGTGTCGACTCGTTTGAAGAACTGCCGAATCTCAAGGACCTCAAGTCTACTTTCGAAAGCCCCAAGTACACCAAGTGGCGTGGGCTGCGTGAGTCTGAAGATGCGCGCTACATAGGTCTGACGGCGCCTCGCTTCCTGCTGCGTGTGCCTTATGACCCAATCGATAACCCGGTTCGCAGCTTTAACTATCGTGAAAATGTCAGCGCCAGCCACGAAGATTACCTCTGGGGTAACACGGCGTTTGCTCTGGCTACCCGTTTGACAGAGAGCTTCGCCAAGTATCGCTGGTGTCCTAACATCATTGGCCCACAGAGCGGTGGTGCGGTGGAAGATCTGCCGGTACACGTGTTCGAATCCATGGGCGCTTTGCAGTCCAAGATCCCGACCGAAGTCTTGATCACCGACCGCAAGGAATTTGAACTGGCCGATGAAGGCTTTATCAGCCTGACTATGCGTAAGGGCAGTGACAATGCGGCCTTCTTCTCTGCCAACTCGATTCAAAAACCTAAGGTGTTCCCCAACACCAAGGAAGGCAAGGAAGCCGAGACCAACTACAAGTTGGGTACCCAGATCCCTTACATGATGATCATCAACCGCCTGGCACACTACATCAAGGTGTTGCAGCGTGAGCAGATAGGTTCTTGGAAAGAGCGTCAGGATCTGGAGCGCGAGCTGAACAACTGGATCAAACAGTATGTTGCCGATCAGGAAAACCCACCGGCAGATGTTCGTAGCCGTCGTCCTTTGCGTGCCGCCAAGGTTGAGGTGATGGATGTTCAGGGCGATCCAGGTTGGTATCAGGTTTCCATGGCTGTGCGTCCGCACTTCAAGTACATGGGTGCCAACTTTGAACTGTCGCTGGTAGGACGTTTGGATCAGGAGTAATCACGTTGTTGAACGATGATTTCTCCGGAACTTTTGGTGTCGGCTTCTTTGAACGCTTGGGAGCCGAACGCCAAAGTGGATATGGCGACAGCAGCTTGGATGCTGTCGTCGATTCCATCAAACGTAATGTTTCACATATTCTCAATACCCGCATTGGAGAAAGCCAGAGCTGTCCTGAACTGGGACTGTTCGATTTCAATGATGCCAGTTCCGGCAGTGTGGATCTTGGCCTGAGGATGCGTAACGGAATCAAGGCTTGCCTGAGCCGCTTTGAACCCAGGCTGACAGATATTGATGTCAGCGTGTTGTTCGATGAGGGCAATCCGATGAACCTCAGGTTCCACATCTACGGCAGCATCAGAGTGGCTTCCAACAAGGATAAGTTGAAGATCGATTTGTTATTGGATAACAGTCGCAGATACAGAGTGGTTTAGCAGTGCCTCAGGACAAATACTTCAGGGATGAACTTGCTTTCTTGAGAGAGCAGGGGCGGGAATTTTCGGATATCCATCCGCAGTTGGCGCGTTATCTTCACGGTAACCACACTGATCCCGATATCGAGCGTTTGCTCGAGGGCTTTGCTTTTCTGACCGGTCGACTCAGGGAAAAGATTGACGATGAATTCCCCGAGTTTACTCACTCGATGATCAGCATGCTGTGGCCCAACTATCTCAGGCCTATTCCCAGTCATACCATCATGCGCTTCTATCCGCATGAGAAGGGGATCACCCATAGGCAGGAAATTGCGGCCGGTTGTATGCTGGACAGTCATCCGGTTGAAGGGCAGATCTGCCACTTTCGTACCTGTCGTCCTGTTGATGTTTATCCGGTGCAAATCCGTCATATAGACGCTTCCCATTCCCGGGAAGCCTCTATTATTCAATTGGATTTTGATAACAACAGCGACCTTTCCCTGCTTGAAATGGGGCTGGAAAGCCTCAGGTTTTATCTGGGAGGCCAAAGCTACAGTGCCCAGATGCTGTATCTTTGGTTGAATCATTATCTGGACTCTATCGAAATTGTCGGCGCCCATGGCAGTTATCGCTTGCCGCGCAGCAGCTTTGCGTCAGTAGGATTTGAGGCCGGCAGTGGTATCTTGCCCTATCCGAAAAACGTCTATGAAGGCTATCGGATCCTGCAGGAGTACCTGACATTCCCCGAGGCGTTTCATTTCTTCGATATCAAGGGAATCGCCAAGTGTATCCCCGAATATCTCAAGGGTGACTTCAGCCTCAAACTCACTTTTTCCAAGACGTTGCCTGCCGACGTGCATGTGCGTCAGGATACTTTCCTGCTCTACTGTGTTCCGGCTATCAACCTGTTTGAGCACGACGCCGATCCTATTGATCTCAACGGCAAGCGGGTCGAATACCCGATTGTGCCTTCCAGTCGCCATCCATCTCATTTTGAAATCTTCAGTGTCGACAAGGTGCAGGGTTGGCTGGACTCCAATGAGGGCAGAATGCGCGGCCAACAGCGAGTCTATTCGCCGTTTGAGAGCTTCCAACATGAAGTGGAGCGCGCTCGTAATCGCACCGCGCTTTATTACCGGATGCGGGTGCGCGACAGCATGCGCAACGATGGCCTGGACCATTGCCTCTCATTTGTGCGCAGTGACGAAACCCAGTGCCTGGACATGACAGAAGCCGTGTCGGTGACACTGACCTGCTCCAACCGGCAACTGCCGACCAAGTTGGGCAAGGGCGACATCTGCGTCGCCACAGATACATCGCCAAGCTTTGCCCGTTTCAGCAATATCACCGAGCCCAGCCACCCTTTGCGGCCTGTGCTCGATGGCAGTTTGCTGTGGACCCTGATCTCCAACTTGTCGCTCAACTATCTGTCACTGCTGTCCCGTGATGCCATCTGTTCCATCATCCGTGCCTATGACTTCAAGGCGTTGGTCGACAGACAAGCCGAGCGGGTCACCCGGATGCGACTCGACGGCATCAGCAGTATTCAGTCCGGGCCGACCGAAAGAATTGTCAGGGGATTGCCGGTTCGTGGCCTCAAGACAGAGCTGGTGCTCGACCAACAGTATTTCGGCTCCGAGGGTGACCTTTACCTGTTCGGCACTGTGCTGAACCACTTTTTTGCCCTCTACGCCAGCATCAACTCGTTTCATGAGTTGGTGGTTATCAATGCTCATAACAAGGAAAGGTACACATGGGATATCCAGAGCGGTCAACAACCGCTGATATAACCTTTCCGGAGCCGGGTGGCAGCAGGCTGCCGCAGGATTACCGTGAGTACAGCTTTTTCCAGTTGGTGGAGTTATTGCACCAACTGGAAGACAGAGATCCGGAAGATGCCCAGTGGGAACTGGCCGGTGAGTTGCAGTTCAGCGCCAATCCAAGCCTTGGATTTGCGCCGGCGGATATCTCCATGCTCGAGTCTCTGGGGGATGGGCGCCTGCGGCTGGAGACCTGTTTTCTCGGTCTCAATGGCGCCCAGTCGCCGCTGCCCAGTTACCTGCTGGATATGCTGCTCGACGATGAAGACGGCATTCGGCGCAACTTTCTGGATTTCTTTAATAACAGATTGATTTCCTTGTTGTATCGCCTGTGGCGCAAATACCGTTATTACGTGCGTTTTCAGGACGATGCCAGCGACAGTTTTTCGGCCCAGGTCTACGCCCTGGTGGGACTGGCCAATGAGGATATCCGCGGCGACACGCCAATCAACTGGTGCAAGATGCTGGCCTACGCCGGCATGCTCGCCGGTCGCAGCCGCTCGCCCCAGGCGGTTGCCGGCATAGTGGCGCACTGTTTCGACCTGCCCCAGGTGAGCATTCGCCAATGGCAACTGCGACAGGTGGAGATCCCCGAGTCCCAGCGTTGCCGTTTGGGGATGGCCAATTCCAGGCTGGGGGAAGACACCATGCTCGGGGAGCGGGTCGGCGATCTTTGCGGCAAGTTTGTGCTCTGTATGGAAGAGCTGTCGTTAGAGCGTTTTCGCGATTTTCTGCCATCCGGGCGGGAGTTCCAGCCACTTTGTAAGGTGATGGAAGTGATCCTGCGGGAACAGATGGCCTATGACCTTGAGCTGACGCTCAGGGAAGATGAAGCCCCGCTGCTGCAACTGGGGGAAGAAAAGGGCGGCCAATTGGGATGGTCCTCTTTCCTCGGCAAGGGCGATAGCACGCGCAAGAGCGTATTGATTCAAATCAGGCAATAAAGGGAGGTTGGCCTCTTGAGTAATTTGATTGCGTTGAATGTGGTGAACTCCCAGCTGTTGGAGTCAGGCCTGGTGCCCCACACAAGAATGAACAAGGACGGCGGCCTGATAGGCGCCGGCCCAGGTTGCGAATGGGTGCTCAGGGACAGGGAGCGCACCATAGGCGACTACTTCTGTCGCATCCTCTGGTTGGACGGTCATTTCTGTATTGAAGATCTCTGCGGCCGGGTGTTTCTCAACGGCTCCACCGTGGAGCTTGGGCGGGATCGCAAAGCCCGGCTGAATGAGAACGATCATATCGCCATTGGCCCCTACAAAGTACGGGTGACGCTGCTCGACAGCGAGCAGGCCGATGACCCGGTAACCGGCCAGCTTTCTGAATGGTTCAAGTCTGAGAACGGTTCACTTATTCAGGCGGAAACCGCCGAAGAAGAGGAAGAAACCGATGCCAGTCTGGATGACCCTTTACTGGCACTGGACAGGCAACAACAGGCCGCGGTCAAAAGCGTTGAATTTGACCAGGAATCTGTGACCAAAGAGCAGGAAAACGCCGAATCCCTGCTGGCCAAGGAACTCTACTGGCAAGGCAAGAATTTTACCGCCCAGGCCGACACGGACTTCGATACCGGTTCGGCTATTCATCTGAACAAACGAGCGAAAATGGACAATATTATGGACGAGAATGCACTGGACTTACTGGAATCTGAAGTCAAAAACGGCCTGGGCAATGATTGGCCCGCCGATGAAGGCACCCATATCGCCACCGGACCTATGCTGCGCGGCTTAGGGGTACAGCTGGGTGATATGAACGACACAGGCACCCAGCAGGCACTGGCCATTGAAATGGGCGCTGCTTTGCAGGCCGCCATTAAAGGCCTGCTGTCACTGCATCAGGACGCGCAAAGCAGCCGTTATGATCTGATCAACAAGAACCTGCAGCCCATCGAAGATAACCCGCTGCGTCTGGGGCTGGATTATCAGGAAACCGTCCGCACTCTGTTTGATGACAACAAGAGCCCGGTGCATCTGTCTCCGGCGGCCGCCATCAGCGAGAGCCTGAATTCCATCGAGCACCACAATGAAGCGGTACAGCACGCCATCACAGAGGCGCTCAACTACATCCTCAAGTCTTTCTCACCCGACACCCTGCTGAGGCGCTTCAGCCAATACCGCAAGGTGAGCGAGTCGGCGCTCAACCCAGGTGAGAACTGGGCCTGGGAAATGTACGAGAACTACTACCAGGAGTTGACGTCATCCCGTCAACAGGGCTTCCGTAAACTCTTCTGGGAAGTGTTTGAACAGGCCTATGACAAGAAACTCAGGGAACTGCAAAGGGAATTCTGATGGGACTGATAAGGCTGGGTTTAATCGGGCTTTGTTTGCTTCAGCTGGCCGCTTGCAGCTCGGCATGGAATGCCACCAAGAAAACGGCGCAGGTACTGTGGGACCCTTCCATTCCAGTGGGAGAGGCCAAAGACCTGCCGACACAACTGACCTACAGCATGTATGCGCTCGATAAGGTCAACCCCAATGCGGCCGGCGATGCCACGCCGCTGGAGCTGGTGGTGTACGAGCTGGAAGATGACTCCAAGTTTCTGGCCGCCGACTTTGACTCGCTCAAGGCGGATTACAAAGAGGCGCTCGGCTCCAATTATATCGACCACAGTGACTACACCCTGCTGCCGGGACAGTTCAAGTTTATCGACCATTTCGCTGTCGATGAGGACACCAGATACATAGGCATCATGGCGCATTTCAGTGATCCCGAGGTCGCCCAATGGAAGAAGGTCGTCAAGATCAAACCCATGGGCCGTGAATATCACCTGCTGATGTTTTTCAGTGAGCAGGACATAGTACTGGATAAAGTGGAATAACAATGTCTTCAAGAAACAGAGTGATATGGAGTGAAGGGCTGTTTATCAAGCCTCAGCACTTCCAACAGCAGCAGCGTTATCAGGAATACCTCACTGACGCCAGGCTCAATGCGGTCAGCGGTTACCTCTATGGGATCACCGAGCTTGAACTCAACCCCGAGTATCTCAGCTTTGGTCGCATTGCGATTCAGCGTGCCCGTGGTGTAATGCCGGACGGCACTGTGTTCAACATCCCTCAGGAGGATGTATTGCCGGACGCACTGGAAGTGGCCGACAGCTCACTGGCCAACCAGATTGTTTACCTGGCGCTGTCGCTGCGCAGTGATTCAATTACCGAAGTGGCCCAGGACGAGCAGGGCGCCGGACGCTATCTCAATCGGCGTCACGAGGTGCGGGACATTCACACCCATCAGGGCGACTTTACCGCCATTGATGTCAGCCCGGTCAGGCTCAGATTGATGCTGGAGAAGGAAGATCGCAGCGCCTACAGCTCGCTGGCCATCGCCCGCATTCTGGAAAAGCGTCCCGACGGCAGTGTAGTGCTGGATCCCAACTTTATTCCCTGCCACTACAATGTCAGCGCCGTGCCGATTTTGCACCGTTTCCTCGGCGAGATGGCCGGTCTGATGCGCGAGCGGGCCCGCAATATCGCCCAGCGCCTGGGCTCGCCGAGCCAGGGCGGGGTGGCAGATGTGGCCGATTTCATGTTGCTGCAATCTCTCAATCGCATGCAGCCTGTGTTGCAGCACCAGTCCCTGTCGCGGACCCTGCATCCGGAAACCCTGTATCAGGCTCTGGTCAGTGTTTGTGGCGAGCTGTTCACCTTTACCGATGATAGCCGCATGGCACCGGCGTTTGCCGCCTATGACCACGATATGCCGGTAGCGGCCTTCACTCAGGTGATGTCGACTCTGCGCCAGTCTCTCAGCATAGTGCTCGAGCCCAAGGCGGTATCGCTGCAGCTGCACAAACGCAAGTATGGCCTCATGGTGGCGCCGGTGCAGGATCCGGATCTGTTGAAACAGGCCGACTTCATTCTGGCGGTGCGTGCCAGAATGCCGCTGGACGAACTCAAGAAACTGTTTATCCAGCAAACCAAGATCGCCTCGGTGGAGAAGATCCGCGAGCTCATTTCGCTGCAGCTGCCGGGTGTGCCTCTGTCTCCGCTGCCGGTGGCCCCAAGGCAGTTGCCTTACCACGCGGGTTACACCTACTTCCAGCTGGAGCGTTCCAGCCGGGCCTGGGAGATGCTGGTGAATTCCAGTGGTTTTGCCTTCCACGTGGCGGGGGACTTCCCGGAACTCGAACTGCAATTCTGGGCTATCAGGAGCTAAGAAATGGATATCAAAGCAGAAAAACAGCCTATATCGCCTGAGCAGGTCGAAGAGCTGCTCTATGACGAAGCGCAGAACATGAATGCCGATAAAGAGTATTGGTTTCAACTGCGTGGTGACAGCCTCAATGCACTTATCGATGCGGCATCCCCCCTTATCGGCATGGTGTTGCGGGTACGCAAGCTGGCCATCTTGGATGATGTGGAAAAGCTCTATCACAACACTGTGGATGACATCATGGCCATCGAGGCAGAGCTCACCGAGGCGGGCTATGATCGCGCCGAAGTGCTGGCCTATCGCTATGTGCTTTGTTCCTTTATCGATGAAGCCGTGATGAATACCCCTTGGGGCGCCGACAGTGCCTGGGCCGAACATTCGTTGCTGACCCGTTTTCACAATGAAACCTGGGGCGGTGAGAAGGTGTTTGGCATCCTGCAGCGTCTGGAAACCGAACCGAGCAAGTATCGTGAACTGCTGGAGTTTATCTACCTGTGCTTCTGTCTGGGTTTCGAAGGGCGCTACAAGGTGGTGGCCAACGGCCGTGAGGAGTTCGACAAGATAGTCAACCGCCTCTATGAAACCCTGCGCCACCTCCGGGAAGAAGAGCCGGAACTGCTGACCGGGGCCACAGAGCATGTGGTCAACACCCGTTATCGCCTTGGGCGCCAGATGCCTATTTGGACAGTCTTTGCCGGTTTCGGCCTGATGCTGACCATAGTCTTTCTGTTTTATTCCCTGTCCCTGGCGAACAAATCCTCGGGCGTGCTCAAGCAACTGTATCAGATCCTGAATTGAGGAAGCTGTGATGATCCGAATTGAACTCACTACCTTGATCGGCAAGCTCAATGCCGTGACCAAACTCGCCATGGAAGAGGCGGCATCACTCTGTATTGCCCGTCAGAACCCGGAAGTGACCTTTATGCACCTGCTGACTTGTCTGTTGGACAATCCGTTGGGTGATGTGCGTCTGCTGCTCAAAGCCGCCGAAGTCGATGCCGAGCAGGTAAGGCAAATTGCCGGTGAAACCCTGCCAAGGGAAGAGAGCCTTGAAACCTATCCGGCATTTTCACCGCTGCTGGTCGAGCTGCTGCAGGATGCCTGGCTGCTTTCAAGCACTGAACTTGGCCAGACGGAACTGAGATCCGGCGCCATCTTCGCCGCCGCATTGATGCAGGCCGAGCGCTACTTGCCAAGGGATCTCGCCACTCTGCTTGGCAGCATCAATCGCGAAACCCTGAGACGGGAATTCAATACCCTGACCCAGGCTTCATCCGAATCGCAAACGGTCAAGGCCGAACGCGGCGCGCCGGTACTGAATGAGGCCCAATCGTCGCTGGCGAAATACACCAGCAACTTTACCGAGTTGGCCCGCAAAGGCGAGCTGGATCCTGTATTGTGCCGGGATGATGAGATCAACCTGATGATCGACATCTTAAGCCGCCGCCGTAAGAACAACCCGATAGTGGTTGGTGATGCCGGTGTGGGCAAGAGTGCCGTGGTGGAAGGTTTGGCGCTGCGTATTTGTGACGGCCGGGTGCCGGATGCGCTCAAGGGGGTGCAGCTGTTGTCGCTGGATCTTGGTCTGTTGCAGGCCGGCGCCGCGGTCAAGGGCGAGTTTGAAAAGCGCCTGAAGTCGATTATTGAAGAGGTCAAACAGTCGGCCGAACCCATCATACTCTTTATCGATGAAGCCCATACCATGATAGGCGCCGGTAATCAGGAAGGCGGCGGTGATGCGGCCAACCTGCTCAAACCGGCTCTGGCCCGCGGTGAGCTGCGCACCATAGGCGCCACCACCTGGAAAGAGTACAAGAAGTATTTCGAGAAAGACCCGGCGCTGAGCCGCCGTTTCCAACTGGTGAAGCTCGATGAGCCCAGTGTCGAGCAGGCGGTGAATATTCTCCGTGGCCTGCATGGGGTCTACGAGTCTTCCCATAATGTATTGATCCAGGACTGCGCCCTGCGCTCGGCGGCTTATCTGTCGGCGCGCTATATCTCCGGCCGTCAGTTGCCCGATAAGGCCATCGATGTGCTGGATACCGCCTGTGCCCGAATCGCCATTAATCTCAGCAGTACCCCCAAGCGTTTGGCGGCATTGGATAACTTGCGCCATCAGCGCCATATGGAAACCGAACTGCTGGAGCGCCAGAAAAAACTTGGTCATCCGGTTGATGAAGAACGCCTGGATCATCTGCATCAAGCCCAGGAAGAAGCCGACAGTGAGTATGCCGAGCTGGAATCCCTGTGGCAGCAGCAACAGGCGGGAGTCACTCAAGTAGTGGCCCTGAGACGCGCCATTCTTGATTGTGACGATGAAGCCGAGCTCGAAGGGCTGCGGCTGGAGCTGCAACAGGCCGAAGAATCACTCGAAGCCATCAGTGGCGATCAACGCCTCATTTACCCTCAGGTGGATGAGGCCCAGATAGCGGCAGTCATCTCCGACTGGACCGGCGTGCCGGTATCGCAAATGAGTGGCGATGAGCTGCACAAGATAACCCATCTGCCTGAGCTCTTGGGGCATAGCCTCAAAGGGCAGGATGTGGCCATTGCCCGCCTGCACAAGAATATGCTCACCGCCCGGGCAGATCTGCGCCGCGCCGGACGTCCCAAGGGCGCCTTCCTGCTGGTGGGCCCAAGTGGCGTCGGCAAGACAGAAACCGTGGTGCAGATTGCCGAGCAGCTGTATGGCGGCAAGCAATTCCTGACCACTATCAATATGTCCGAATATCAGGAGAAGCACACTGTCTCCAGGCTGATAGGCTCGCCTCCCGGGTATGTCGGTTTCGGTGAGGGCGGTATTCTGACCGAGTCCATCCGCAAGATGCCTTACTCCATAGTGCTGCTCGATGAGGTGGAAAAGGCGCATCCGGATGTGCTGAACCTCTTCTATCAGGCGTTCGACAAGGGCGAATTGGCCGATGGCGAAGGCCGGTTGATTGACTGCCAGAATGTGCTGTTTTTCCTGACCTCCAACCTGGGCTATCAGACGATAGTGGACTACAGCGCCCAGCCAGAGCTGCTGGACGACAAGCTTTACCCTGAGCTGGCGGCCTTCTTCAAGCCTGCGCTGCTGGCACGGATGGAGATAGTGCCCTATCTGCCGCTGGGTGAAGAGGTGCTCAAGGAGATCATTCACTACAAGTTGGCGTCGCTGGAGCAGCGTTTGCTGGAGCGTTACAAGGCCAAGGTGCATTGTGAAGAGGCTCTGGTAGATGAAATCATGCGCCGCGCGACCCGCAGTGAAAACGGCGCCCGTATGCTGGAAGCCATCATAGACGGCCAGGTACTGCCGCCCTTATCGCTGTCGCTGCTCAACAAGCTGGCGGCCAAAGAGGAGGTCAGTGAGATCCATCTGGGCTGCCGTGACGGTGAGTTCTTCGGAGAGGCGCGATAGTGGTGACTGAGCAGTGGTTGGAACAGGCGGCAAAATTGCTGGAATGCCAGCAGTTTGATGGGCTGTTGCAGCAGTTTCTCGATACTTTGGCATTGGAGCTGGGGCTGGATAACCATCTGTTTCTGGCGCCTGGCTTCGATGGTCGGGAACTCAAGCCACTGTCCTGCCTTGGCCTGTGCGAAGGGATCCCATTGCAGGCGCTTTGTTTGGCGGTTACCGACTTTCGTCATCCGTTCGCCCATGTGTTGCAGACAGGCGAAGCCATGCTGCTGAACAAGGCCCGGCTCGCCTACTGGCAGGAGCACAGCGGTTTTGTCAGCCTGTGCGATCGGGTCGGCAAAGAGCAGGCACTGCTGCTTTTCCCGCTGAGCCATGAGGGGCATGTGCGGGCTATCCTCTGTCTGCGTCTGGCCGAGCAACAGGGCAGTGGTCTGCTTGTCCGTCAGGACTGGCAGCAATATGCCACCGTCTTTATGCGCCACTGGCAGTTGCTGGATAAGTTGTTGCGGCAGAATTCAGATCAGTCTCAGCTCTCCAGCTCGCTCGATGAACTGCGTCGCCAGCAGCAACAACATGATGCCATGCAACAACTTGGCAAGAACCTGGTGGGCGACAGCCAGGCCATGAGTCAGCTCAGGCAGGAGATAGTGCGCGGCGCGGCCTCGCAGTTGTCTGTGTTGGTGCAGGGCGAAACGGGGACGGGCAAAGAACTGGTGGCCCGGGCGATACACGACTTTTCCGAGCGCAGCGGCAAACCTTTTGTGGCGATCAACTGCGCTGCAATACCGGAAAACCTGCTGGAGTCCGAGCTGTTCGGTTACGCCAAGGGGGCCTTTTCCGGTGCCGACAAGGATAAGCAGGGGCTGATAGCCCAGGCGCACCAGGGCACGCTGTTTTTAGATGAAATCGGTGATATGCCTTTGAATCTGCAGTCCAAGTTACTGCGGGTACTGGAGACGGGGCACTACCGGGCACTGGGAGGCAACAAGGAGATCTACGCCGATTTTCGCTTGGTGGCCGCTACCCATGTGAACCTCAAGGAGCAGATCCACAGTGGCGAGTTTCGTCGCGATCTCTTCTACCGCTTGTGCCAGTTTCCACTGCAGGTACCGGCGCTCAGGGAGCGGCTCGAGGATATCCCCGATTTGGCGGCGCACTTTATTGCACTGTTCAATCAGAGTCAGCAGCGACAGATCCCCGGCATCCGCTTCAGCGCCCTCAATCGGCTGAAGAACCACGGCTACCCGGGCAATGTCCGCGAGCTGCGCAATATGCTGGATTATGCCTGCGCCCTCACCGCCGACGGTGTCGAGATAGATACCGCGTCTTTGCCGGCAACGGATTCGGAAATGCCCAAGCCGCAATTGCCTACCGAAGAGGGGCAGGAGTTTGAGACCATTTCCGATCTCAGGCTGGCGGTAGCTCAGTTTGAGCGGGCGGTGATCAGCGCCAGATTGAAGGCCTGCAACGGTGACAGAGCCAAGGCGGCTGTCAGTCTGGGAATGCCGAAACGCACCTTTTCCCACAAATGCCAGAAGTTGGAGATTAACGAATAATGTCAAGGATTCAAGGCGTTATATTTTTATGCCTGTGGGGGCTGGCCGCTTCGGCTCAGGCCTCGGACGACACAGTGGCCAAGGCAGAGGCTTGTACCCAAATCCCCTCCAGACTGGAGCGACTGGCTTGTTTCGATGAGCTGTTCAACACTCCGGTGGCAACTGTGGTGCCGCAGCAAACCACTGACAGCAGCCCTTATCCCGAGGCGTTTCAGGTCGCCATGGCGTCCGAGAAAAATCGTCAGCAGGGCATGGCCTTTATTGCCGGGCATCAAGCGGATGCCGTAGAAGATCTCTGGTTGACCGCACCCGCCATAGGCGCCTTGCCACCGCGTCCGGTACTTATGCTCAGCTGCATCGACGATATCAGCCGGGTCGAGCTGATGTTGCCCACGGCGTTGGAAGATGGTTGGGCCCAGGTAGGGCTGCAGATCAACGGCGTCGAGCAGCAGTCGCAGCGCTGGCTCAGTGATGATACCGGCTATATCTTTCGCACCGGCCGCGGCCTGCCGGCCATTCAGGTGATGAAAGCCCTGATCCGCGGCGACGATGTGCGCCTGCGTTCGGCCAACAAGGCGATAGACGGCTTACAGTTTGATACCCGAGAACTTGGCAGTGCGCTCAAGCCACTGCGCCAATCTTGCAGGTGGTGATAGATGGATCTGAATCAATACCTGGATAAAGTCAGCCGCCCCATCAGTGAGGCCAATCCCATAGGAGAGCGCCTCAGCGATGATGTGCTGTTTGACTATGTGGAAGGCCAGATGATGAAGGTGGGGTCGCTTTCGCATTCCGAAGTGCAATGGCACGAGGTGGAAAGTGCGGCCTTAAAGTTGCTGGAAACCAAGAGCAAGGATTTGAAACTGCTCACCTATTTGCTGCAGTGCCTGCAGCATCAGTGCAGTTTGGAGCGTTTCTCCTGTTCGCTGGCACTGCTGGAGCGTTTTATGGCCTCCTTCTGGGAGACTTGCCATCCGGCGCCGGGCCCCAGAGGCGTGTTGCCCAGGCGCAAGTTTTTCGCCCAAATAGTGCAGCGAACCCTGAAGGCGGCCGAAGGGCTGGATACCGATTTTTGCGATCCCGACACCAAGTCGGTATTGCTGCAGTCTCTCAAGGCTCTGTGTGATACCGCGGCCGCCAAAGAGTTGCCTGTGGATGAACTGCAGGCCCTGGAGGCCAAGCTCAAGCGCCGTTTCAGCAGTGAGCCTGCCAACAAGCCCAAACCCGCGCAGGAATCCAGCGCCGGTGAAAGCCGCAGTAGCAGTGAAAGCAGGGATATGCCTAGGCTGGAGATAGACAACAGCAGTGACAAGGCGACCAAGCAAGCTCTGCTCAAGGTGGCAGACTTTATCGCCGAGAATCCGGCGGGCATGGCGCTTGGCCTCAGGCTCAGACGCTTTGCCATCTGGTTCAGTGTGACCTCGGCGCCGGAAAATGCCAATGCCAAGGGCGAAACCAGCCTGATGCCTATCTCTGCCGACAGAGTGGCCGAGTATCGCAGCCAGTTGGCCAAGAGTCCGGATCTGGCGCTGCTCAGACGCATAGAGCAGAGCCTTAGCCTGAGTCCTTTCTGGATTGACGGTCATTGTCTCAGTGCCCAATTGGCACAGACCTTGGGGCAGCCGGCCTGGGCTCAGGCGATTCTGGAGGAGACGGCAGCCTTTGTTGAACGTCTGCCTGCGCTTTTGGATATGTCGTTCAAAGGTGGCGTGCCTTTTGTTTCCAAAGAAACCCGCAGTTGGCTCAACGGCAGCGAGCAGCAGGGTTCAGGTTCGGCCGAAGGCAACAGTTACGAGCAGGAAATTTGGGAACTGGCCGCCAGTGGCGGGTTGTCGCTGGCATTTGCGGCGCTCAACGAAAAACTGCACAAGGCCACTGAGCCGAGGGACAAGTTCTATCTGCGGCTGCTGGGGGCCGATTTGAAAGACAAACACCAGTTAGGGGCTATGGCAGAGGTGGAGTACCAAGTGCTGCTTGGCCAGGCCACGGACACCAGTCTGGCGGATTGGGAGCCGGGTCTGATGTCTCGTTTACAACAAAAAGTCAATCTGAGTTAGGTACAGGGAAATGTATATGTGGTCGATGATCAAATCCTTTTTGAGGAAACTGTTGCCGGAACTGAAGTCGGCGCTGCCCATTTTGCTGGTGGCTATCTTCGTTCTGGTCAATGTGGCGATTTGGTGGGCGGGCCCCTGGCTGGAGCTGGACGGTGAGAAACCGTTGGCATCGACAACGGCCCGAATTATAGCCAGCACCATCTTCTCCCTGTCCTGCTTTACTATTTGGGGCTGGGTGCAGTGGCGTCGTCTGTTACGTATCGGCGCCTTGAAGGTCAGGGAGCAGCAGCTCAAGGAAGACCCGGTGAAGATCCTGGTGGAACGCCAGGAGCAGGAACTCAACGAGGTGATGGTGGGCATGAAAGAAAGCCTCAACACCCGTAACTACCTGTACGCCTTGCCTTGGTTCCTGGTGCTTGGGGTGGAAAACGCCGGTAAGACCAGCCTGATTAACCGCTCCGGGCAGAAGTTTGTTTTCTCTTCCGTTATGCGAGCCTCGGGCAAGAAGTCTGAAAACCCTTTCTCTTTTGACTGGTGGATAGGTGACGATGCCGTACTGATTGACCCGGACGGTGAGCTGTTGACCCAGAAGCCTTCGGTAACCAGCCCGGATGGCGAGACAGAGCGCCGCCTGTGGTTGCACTTTGTCGAGTGGCTGGAGCGCACCCGCAGTCGCCGCCCTCTGAACGGCGTGGTGTTGGCGCTGGACATGGCCAGCCTGGTCAGCGATCCTGTGGCTGAACGCAAGGCCTACGCCCACTTGTTGCGTGCCAGATTGCGCGAGCTGATGGAAACCCTGTCAACTCGTCTGCCCGTGTATATCACCCTGACCAAACTGGATCTACTGCTGGGATTTGAGCCCTTCTTCCGCCATTTCACCCAGGCGCAGCGAGATGAGATCCTCGGTTTCACCTTCTCCCTGAATTCGGTCAACGATCTCGACAGCTGGCTCAATGAGTTTGATCAGGATTGGCAAGACTTTATTCAGCGCATCAATGCCGGCTTGCCAAGGGCGCTGCTGCAGTGTCGCGACAAGGAAGAACGCTCGGCCATCTACAGCTTCTCACGTCAGATTGCCGGTGCCCACAAGGTGCTGCGTGAGTTTTTCGTCGATGCGTTGGCAAGCGATCAGTTCTCGACCTCGGCACTGGTGCGCGGGGTTTATATGACCTCTGTTTATCAGCAAGGTGTGCCGACAGATGCCTATGTGGATGGCGCTTCCCGCCGTTATGGCCTGAGTGAGTCGGTCAACAGTGCCCAGCGCAGTGAAAACTCTACTCCCTATTTCACCCGTTCGCTTTTTACCCGCATCATATATCCGGAAGCGGGTCTGGCTTCGGACAACTTCAAGGTGGCCAAGCAAAAACGCCGTATCATGGCGCTGTCCTTTGTGGCCTGCTCCATCGCCTCTGTGCTCTTGATTGGCAGCTGGCACAGATACTACCTGCTCAACAGCGCTCAGGCCGATGCCGTGCTGAGTAAGGTGAATGAATACAACGAGCTTATCGATAACACCAACTTTGATCCGCTGGCCCGCAACGTGATCCCGCCACTGAACACCATTCGGGCGGCCACGCTGGAGTTTGGTTTCTTCCGTGACAAGCCGAGGTTAATCTCAGATCTCGGCCTCTACCAGGGTCACACCATAGGACCCAAGGTGGAAGAGACCTATCTGAACCTGCTGTCTTATCGTTATCTGCCGATACTGCTCCGGCAAGTAGCGCGGGATCTGGCCGATGCGCCAGAAGGCAGTGATGAAAAGCTGGCGGTATTGCGGGTATTCAGAATGCTGGCCGACAAGAGTGGCCGCCGCGACAGCTTTGTTCGCGAATACTTTGCCGATGTTTGGCAGAAGGCCTATGAAGGCAATCGTGAGCTGCAGACCCAGCTGATGGAGCATCTGGATTACGCCTTGTTGCACACAGATTTGCAGCATGCACGGCTGGAGTCCAATCCGGACGCCGAGACTGTGCTCAAGCCATTCGATACCATGGTGGCCCAGGCCCAGAATGAGCTGAGCCTGTTGCCGATAGAACAGCGGGTATACAGATACCTCAAGTCCTCTTCCGTATCTCAGTTGGGGGCGCCGCTGGATCTGCGTTTGACCGTTGGACCGGCCAATGAATTGGTGTTTGACTCCCAGATAGCTGCGCAGGATCCTGAGATCTTCAAGATCCCGAAAATACTCACCAAACAAGGTTTTGAGCGCTTCTTTATCCCGAGATCTGATTCAGTCGCCGAGCTGGCGTTGATTGACAGCTGGGTACTCGGCCAGGCTCACAGCACAGACTTCAGCGATGCCGACAAGACGGCGCTGCGTAACAAGATAGTGGCCCAATATCTGGCCGACTATAACGCCAGCTGGCGCCGGGCGCTGAATGGTTTTGAACTGAAGAATTTCGAAGACATCAACCAGGCGGTGTTGGTACTGGATAACGTGGCCATGAGCAACAAGCCGCTGTCGCGCCTGCTGGAAACGCTGGGCAGCAATACCCAGCTGTTCCCGGATATGCCGGATGATGATCAGGCCCGTCAGGCGCTGCTCAAGTCGCCTCAGTATCGTATCGCCTCGACCATAGACGGTGACTTTGTCGAACTGAACCAGATGCTCAAGTCCCAGGACGGTAAGCCGGCTTATCTGGATGAAGTGATGGAAGCCGTGGTGCGCCTGCACGCCTATCTGCGCGGGATCCAAAACTCCCCGGATGTGGGCAAGGCGGCACTGAAGGCGGCTCAGGAAAGGCTCAAGCTCAACGACGCCGACCCTGTTTACGCGCTGGAACGTATTTCCGATGGCCTGCCCAAGCCGCTGGACTCCATGGTGTCCAAGTTGGCCAAGGAGAGCTGGAAGGTCGTGCTGCAGAGTGCTATCAAGCATCTTGAGGTGCGTTGGTACAACGAAGTGTATATGGAGTTCCAGCAGAATCTGGCATCCCGTTATCCCTTCAATCCAAAGGCCACTAAACAGGTGTCGATTGCCGATTTTGAACGTTTCTTCGGCCCGCAAGGCACGCTGGATACCTTCTATGATCAGCAGATGCGGATGTTCCTGGAAGAAAACATGGATCAGCTCAACCAGCTGGCAGGCAGTGAAACAGGCCTGATCCGTAAAGAGGTCTTGCAGGCGATAGAGCAGGCGAAACAGATCCAGACCGCCTTCTTCAACCTCAAGGGCAACCTGGACGTACAGTTCACCCTGGAGCCACTGCAGATGAGCCCCAACAAGCGTCGTAGTGTGATCAACGTCGATGGCCAGTACGTGGAATACACCCATGGCCCACGTCGCGCCATCGAATTGGTATGGCCCAACACCTTGCGGGAAACGGCCGAGAGTAAGCTGACTTTGGTGCCAAGCGAAGTGAATATGTCACCACGTTCCTTGAGCTACGAAGGCCCATGGGCATTCTTCAGGTTGCTCGACAGCGCCAGGATCACCGGCTCCAGCTCGACCAGTGTGGATTATCAGTTCAATGTGGATAAGGGCGATATCTCCTATCGGATCCACACGGCAGACAACAGTAATCCCTTTACCTCAAATCTGCTCAGCAACTATCAGTTGCCTAAAACACTCTACTGAGCCGCCGGGCTTCCACAGCGTGGAAGCCCAATTCCCCTGTGGGACTCAACTTAATGGAATTTGAGGTGTACCAAGTTGATACAGCAAACAACAGTGAATGCCGGATGGTTCAGAATGACCGCAGCACCGGCTCAGCTTCGGGAAGATAACCGCTATCAGCAGATGCGTAGTGAGATCAACCGGCGCCAATCTCCCTTCAGTGGTGGGACGGATTGGGAAAAGGTCTATGATCTCGCCGCCACCCTGGCGATGACTGATGGGGTGGATCTACTGGCGGCCAGCTACTTTTCGGTGGCTGCAGCCAAGACCCGCGGCATTGCCGGTTTGGCATCCGGGCTGGAGTTACTGTTAACCGTGTTGGCGCACTCGAAAGAGATGGGCACTATCAGCCCGGAAAAGTGCGCCGAAATACTGAACTGGGCCATAGGTAAGTTGTTGCCGGAGCTCAAGGATATGCAGGCTACTGAAGGCAATATCCGTGAGTGGTATCGTTGTGAATATGCCTGTCAGCAGCTGTTTGAGCTGATGCAGGCGCGTCAACCCAAGCAGATGCCAAACCTGGATGCGCTCGGCTTTCAAATCTTCGACAAGATCGATGGCGTTAAACAGCCGGCCAAGCGACCCGCTGTTGCCACAAGTGCTCAGCAGCAGGCTAATTCCAAGGGGCTGAGTTGGCCGCTGGGACTAATCCTCTTGTTGCTGGCATTGACGGCGGGACACTTTGCCGAACCTTTGGGGCTGACCATAGGGCAGAAGTTCTGGCCGGAGCGATTTGCGCCCAAACCACCCGAGCAGGTGACCCAGTTGCCGACTGAAACGGCATTGCCGCTGTGGCAGAAGATAGATCAGCTATTTGCCGCCGCACCTTTGGCCAACGATGAGCCATATGTTTATCCCGAGCAGGTGGATTATCTGTTGGAACTGGACAAGTATTTCCAGCGTTTTGCCGCCAGCCGCACCCGAGCGGCCAACTTAAGCAAAGAGTTACAGCAATGGCAGGGGCTTGATGCCAACAAACTCAGTGCGCTGCAGCGTCAGTCACGGGATATGGCCGAGTATGCCAGCAGCCTGTCCCCCGTGTTGGCCAGAGCCTATTTCATCGATGAGCTGCTCAAGCAACAGCAAAATGAGCGTGCAGCTCAGGAGCTGGCACTGCTGGACAGGCAACTGAAATCCCTGCTGATCAAGCGCACTTTGTTGGCCCAGAGTTTGGGGCTCACTCAGGCTTCTGGCGTGACAAATGACCCGGCAGCCAAAACCGCCCCTGACTCGGATAAAGCGCCAATGGCGGCGGGTTCAGATAGAGCTAATGTCCAAGATGCGGCCGACGTTCAAGATGTTGTTATGTAATACAAGAATTCCCCCGTTTGGCCGCCTTTGTGTTCGCTCTTGAGCTCTGGCCTTTGGCGGCTTTTGGCCACTCTTTCAGGCAGCTCTCTTCGGGCAAGAAGTTGCCCGGCGAGCAAAAAATTGCCCGGGTTCGGGCAAGAAATTGCCCGGAGAGTGGGGGTAGGTTTGGATGTTGTTGTAAAACAGTGGCTTATGATTTGGCATGCTTCTGGCATTGGCTGATGAAGTTTTATCACTCATTCAACAGTAAAAGGAATTAACCATGCCAACACCATGTTATATCTCCATCGAAGGTCAAACCCAGGGCAATATCACCGCAGGCGCGTTTACGGCCGAGTCAGTGGGCGACATCTTTGTGGAAGGTCATGAAGACGAGATGCTGGTTCAGGAATTCAACCATGTGGTGACAGTGCCGACCGACCCACAGTCAGGTATGCCTTCGGGTCAACGGGTGCACAAGCCGTTCAAGTTCACCGTGGCGCTGAACAAGGCGGTGCCTTTGATGTACAACTCGCTGTCATCCGGTGAGAAGCTGAACAAGGTTGAGCTGAAGTGGTACCGCACCTCTATCGAGGGCAAGCAGGAGCACTTCTTCACTACCAAGCTTGAAGGTGCGACGATAGTGGACATCAACTGCCACATGCCACACTGCCAGGACCCGAACAAGGCAGATTTCACTCAATTGGTTGAGGTGTCAATGGCCTATCGCAAGATAGACTGGGACCACGTGAGTGCCGGTACTTCAGGTGCGGATGACTGGCGCAAGCCCATCGAAGCCTGATAGTGTGTCAGCCACCGCCTTGCGGTGGCTGTTTGCCATTGGGGTGTTTTCTGGCGAGGACGTCAACTGACAGTGTAAACGGTTGATGGAGAGACAGAGAGCAGGCCAATGGCTTTTGGTGCAATTCGGCTAAACGGACATTCAACAGACATTCGAGTCAATCGCATTTAAACCAAGAGCAAAACGGCACTCGGCGAGCGGAGCTCAACGGCTTCCCCCAAGCAGGGATAGAAGCCGGGGCTCAGACAGCAAGAGCTCAGTCAGCAAGAGTACCGCGAAAGGACAGGGACAATAAGGACAGCGAAGATGAGTCATCAAGGGAGCGGCATGCGTTTTGGATTCAAGGCGGGCAGTTTGGCAGAGGATAGCCTGTCGGTGCTGTCGTTCAAGCTGGAAGAATCGCTGTCGAGTCCTTATGTGGTAGAGCTTGAGTTGCTGAGTCGCCGGGACGATATCAAGGCGAGCGACTTGGTGGACCAGAGCGGGGTACTGAGTTGGTGGCAGGATGGCGAATGCCAGCGAGAATTGCACGGCATAGTAAGCCGCTTTGGCCGCGGCGACAGCGGCCACAGACAGACCCGCTACCGGCTGAGGCTGGAGCCGGCCCTGAGCCGCCTGCAACTGCGGCGCAACAGCCGCATCTTCCAGGAAAAGAGCCTGACCGACATCATCGCGGTACTGTTCGGTGAAATGGGCATTACCGATTACGCCTTTCGCTGTGACCCGCGCCATGAAAGCCGCAAACGGGAATACTGCGTGCAGTATGGCGAGAGCGACTTTGACTTCTTCGAGCGCCTGACCCGCGAAGCGGGACTGTTCTACTACTTCGAGCACAGCAGCGACAAACACACCCTGGTGCTGTGCGATGCACTGGACAAACTGAGCCTGAGCCCCCACAGCTACCCCTACAACGCCCTGGCGGGAGGACGCGCCGAGCAGGCGAGTGTCCGCAGCGCCGAATACCGCCACAGTCGGGCCGAGAGCGGGGCGACCCTCAAGGACTACAGCTTCCGCAAACCGGCCTACAGCTTCCTGCAACCGAGCACAGAGGATGCAGACTGGCAACAGAGCGGCTATGAACACTTCGACTACCCGGGGCGCTACAAGGACGATGCCGACGGCAAACTGTTCAGCAAGGTGCGCCTGGCGGGACTGCGACGGGAGAGCGAGCAGTTGCTACTCAAGAGTGACCAACTGCAGGCGTTGAGCGGGCAGAAGTTTGCCCTGAGCGAACACCCGGATGCGAACTTAAACCGGCAGTGGGTGATAGTGGGGGTCAGCCACACAGGCGAGCAGGGCAATGCGGCGGAAGAGGACAACAGCAGCCGCGGCACCACTTACAGTAACGAGATAGTGGCGGTGCCATCCTCCATGCAATGGCAAGCGGAGCCGAAGGCCAAACCACAGATGGCGGGGCCGCAGATAGCGACCGTGGTGGGGCCGAAGGATGAAGAGATATTTTGTGACGAATACGGCCGGGTGAAGGTGCAATTCCCCTGGGACAGATATGCCAAGGGTGACGAGCACGGCAGTTGCTGGATACGGGTCAGCCAGGGCTGGGCCGGTGGTCAGTATGGCTTTATGGCACTGCCACGGATAGGGCATGAAGTGATAGTGTCGTTTTTGGACGGCGACCCGGACCAACCCATCATCACCGGCCGGGCCTTCCATGCGGTGAACCAGGTGCCTTACGCGCTGCCGGCCCACAAGACCCGCACCGTGCTGAAGACCCAGAGCCACAAGGGCGAGGGCAGCAACGAGCTGAGGTTTGAGGATGAAGCGGGGGAAGAGGAGATTTACCTGCATGCGCAGAAAGACCTGAACCTACTGACCGAGAATGACAGACACGAGCATATCAAGCACGACAACCACCTGGATGTGGACAATGAAAGGCGCAGCCGCATCGGCGGCAACGACCACCTGACAGTGTTGGGCGAGTCCCGTCAGCAGGTAACAGGCGACAAGAGCCTGATAGTGGATGGCAGCTATCAGCAGAAAGTCGCCGCCAAAGAAGCGCTCGAAGTGGGCAGTGAAGTTCATCTCAAGTCATTGGGGAAAATTGTGCTCGATGCCGGCGCCGAGATCAGCATCAGTGCCGGTGGCAGCTTCGTCAAAGTGGACCCGGCCGGGGTGCACCTGGGCGGCGCGGCGGTTAATCTCAACTCGGGTGGCAGCCCCGGCTCAGGCAGCGGCTTTGCCGGCAAGGCACCGGAGCTTCCGGGTGAAGTGGCCGATGCCGAGTTGCCCCAAGGCGAAAAAGTGATTTTGCCCAATCCATCCCAGCAGAGTGGCACTCTGCTGCTGGCTGCCAGTACGGCTAAAGGTGTGTGCGAAATTTGCGAGCAGCCGGAGGAAGAAGATGCCCCTGCCTGATCTCGCTGGACTCAAGGGGCAGCTTTATCTGCTTTGGGATGCCTGTTTGCACCGAAACCTGGCGCAAACCCTGTATCAGCTGGACAACCGCGTCTTTATGCTACCCCTGTATCAGGGGACTCAGTTCGAGTCTCTCGGCGATATTCAACCCTTGCTGCTGCAATGTCCAGCCGACAGTCAGTTGTTGGATTGGTTGGAGCAACAGCTTTGCTACCGGGACAGTGTCTGGCTGTTTGAGTCAACCTCCTCCAGTGCTGAATTGTTGCACTATTTTCAGCAATTACCTTTGCAGCAACACCCGCTGGGCCACCAGGTATTATTTCGCTATCAGGACCCCAGAGTGCTGGCGGGCTTTATGGCGGCGCAACTGCCGCTGGAAGCACTGTTCCCGGCGGGCATATTCGGCCGGGTATGGGTGTATGACACTATTGCCGAACACTGGCACTGCCGAGTGCCTCAGTCGGCTCAGTCCAGTGAGGCAACTCAGCGCTTTCAATTGACCGATGACCACCTCAAGGTGATGCAGCAGGTCTGCTGGCAGCAATTTGGTCTTAGGCTGCAGCAGCATTTGAGGCACTTCTTTGCCGATGAGTTCGGTTCGGTTTCCCTGGCGGGAACCTTGGCTATTGCCGAACGCGCCGCCGCGCAAGGGTGGGAATCGGAGCGGGACATTTTTCTTTACGGCAATATTTTGGGTTATCTCGGTGCCGACTTTGAAAAGAATCTTATCGGTAATCAGACAAGCAGTGCTTCCGGGGCTTTGCTTGATCAGCACCAGGCTAGCGATGAACCCGTCTCTCAATCAGAGTACGCCGGCATTATTAACCTGATGCAAACCCGGGGAAGTGACAGATCTGCGGCTTTGGCACAAGCCGCAGATTTGGCCAAGCAGTTAAATCAACAAAGAGCCAATGCGTTACAAGGAGTTACCCATGTCGGCCGATAGACAACAACAGGATGCCAACGATAAGGCCACTCAAGAGTCGGACACTAAAGCCGGTTCTTTACTGGCAACTTGCCCACTCAAGGCGCAAACCGTCAAAATCGTGCCTGTGCGTTATGCCTTGGATGAATTCCAGTTGGTGCCGGAGCCTTGCCCCAAGCACAACTTGCCTTCAGAAGGTAACTTCCCCGGTGGCTACTTCAGCAAACAGCTCAAATGTAATAGCTACACCCTGCGTCAGCTTACCGATGGCTGGCTTTATGTCTGGAACCAAACCGAAAAGACCCTGCACGAATATGAAGTCAGGGGACCTCAGCTGATCCGTTACCAGTTTGGCGACAACGAGGCCGACAAACCGCTCAGCGAGCGCGGTACAGAGCTGGAGCCTAAAGTCTATCTGGAATATAACCGCGGCTCTGAGCTGTATCTGATGTTCAGCCAGCTAAGGTGCTCCTGGCCTATGTTGGAGCATTATCGCAGTAATGGCGAAGCCCAGCGACGCTGGGGACGCAAGCTGTCATTGCCCGGATTTTGCCGCACTATGGCAGAGCCCCATACTGCCCCAATCAAGGTGTTGAGCCAGGTTGCCGATATTGCCGGCGAGGCCAAGTTCCCTCTGGCGGTCCCTTCCCTGCAAGACAGAGGGGAGGGAGATGAAAAGATCAGCGGTAAGCCGGTTCAACCACTGACTACCTACCTAGGCCCTATAAGCGATAAAGACTCGGCCCTGATGGTCGCACTGGATGATATTTGGTCGGATATCAACGACATGATGTCACAAGTTGCTTATCTACCGGGACAAATGCATGAACTGGATGAAACTGAAGTTTATCGACGTATGAATGCGCAGGCAGTGATCCAACTCTGCGGCGCCGGTGATATGCTCAGCATGGAAGATTGGATGCATAGTAAAAGGCTTCCTCCCAAAATCAGAGGCAATAAGCTGGCGATCGGCCGTTATCTGGATAAGGTGAGTGACTATGCGTATGAGAAAGAACAATGGAATATCGCTGTCCAAAGAGCGTCTCGAAAGCTGAATGACAGCTTTGATCTGCCATCCAGCGAAGTGTTCAAACGGCTTGAAAAAGAGATAGTTGAAGAGTATGGGCGTGTTCCTGTCATTCCCAGTGGTTGGGAAAAGAATAAGAAAAAGCGCCAATATGCTGACCTTCAGGCTGCTGAAGACTTTTTAGCTGAACATCTAAAGCATGACAGTGACCTGAATGATGAAATTGAGTTAAGAGTCGAAGAGCTGTTTAGCTGCCATCTCAGTATTCCACCCGATGCCCGTATTGTCGGGGCAGATTGTCACCATCCGGAACACCAGTTTGCATTGACCAATTGGATCGGTGAAAACTTCGAACTGCTGATGCCCTTTATAGATGGGCCAATCAAAGAGCGGTTGATGAATGCGCTATGGCACTCCGATAAACCTGAAGCATTAATCATACTGAGTTACAGCGGCTTCGATAGTGAGTTATATGATGGGATCCGACAAATATTAAGTCATTTCCCAGAAGATCCAAATGCTACTGGTAGCAACTCTGTGGCGTTAGCCAATAATGCCAATTCAAGAGTGAAAGAAATTTTCTCGGCATTTGATGAAATAGGCTTGATGGAACACGATTGGGCGACGCGATTCCATGGCGATGCGCTTAAAACGCTAACGGCCATGCGCGATGCCTTAGGGCATGAGATCAATCGAGGTTGGACCAACCTGATGCATGCCTTTTTACCTCTTATTCACTTAAAAAGACAGGATATTGCCCAGGCTGGTAATATCAGTTCACTCATCTCTCCCAGAAAAATGTTGGGCATGACGTTGATTGCTTCATTTGTTAATGATGAAAAACTGGCACCCAATGGAGACTATCATAGGAATAAAAACAGAGCAGATAAAGAGGTTAAGAATCTTTCTGGTAAGTTGGCAAAGCAAAAAGGAATACTGGAACGAGGATATCTGCCAAACAGGAATGCGGAGCAAGTTAAGCTCGGTAAGATTGAGGCGGAATGGGCAGAGGCATTTTCGCAGCAAAAAATTAATAACAGTGGCTGGCTTGCAGTTTTAAAGAATAATGAGGTGATGGAACAATATCGCGTTAAAGTTGATAACGCGATGAAACTGTTTGCCTCAAAAGGGGCTACAGCGTTAAAGAGTTTGGGGATTGGCCGGGTTGCCGTATTACTGAATCTTTGGAACCTGTGTGAAACACCTATGCCTAAAAGTATTGATGTTGACAACTTTTATCTAAGAACATCAGATAAGAATAGTATAAAAGTAAAAACACTGGTTTCGAATGTGTCTTATTTTTCTGCTGCGTTAACGGCTATTTGGTACGATACAGCTTGGGAAGAGCTTAAGGATAATGTAAAAAATGCTGAAGGCAAGCTAAAAAATACCAGTCCAATATATAAAGTTCGGCATCGTGTGGGGAAAGAGACTAAGGCAATACTCAAACTTTCATTGAAAGAAGCCGCTGATATCCGGGGAGGAAATTTCTCCACTCTACTCAAAAACTTTAGAGGGTTAGCCAGGATTATGGGCGCAGCAACTATTGTGGCATCCGTGTTTGAACTTATGGTGATAGGCTATGATCTGGGTTACTTTGGCAGTAAGGGTAAAGATTACAATGAACTGGAAAGAGGCATAGTGCTGGTCAAAGGGGTGGCTACTGCGGTAACCGCTATCAGCGGAACTTACGTATTCTTAATGGGATTGGGATGGGTTGCCGGTGTTGCTTGGATGGGGCCTTTGGCCGCCGTTGCCGGGGTTGTTTATCTGATCACCAGTGTACTGCAGGAGCTTATATTCCGTGATGATTTGGATAAGTGGCTGGAAAAATCCAGTTTTGGCAAACTAAAACTCTGGCAGAATAACCCAGCGGCAGAGTTTCAGCATCTGATGGACTGCCTGATAAAACCTTTTGTTTACGCTGAAGCCTGCTTTGATGTCATAATCGGTGCTGAGGGATATGTACGCCATGATGTCAAAGGCTGCTGGATTGTCTTTCGTTTACCACTGAAAGATATGACAGTGGATATCTCGGAAGTTTACTATAAGTACCGATTTTGGGGGCTGGAGCAGTGGCATGACCCAAAACTGAACGAGTTGATAGCGACCCCTATATCTGAGAACACTTTTGATAAGATTATTCGTGATGGCTTGCCCGATAGCTTGGACAATATCGATTTCTTATCTGAGAGTAAGGATCCAGAGCTTGCTTCCAATATATGGCTGTTAGGAGTAAAGCTTGATAAGGTTAGCGATTGGTTTATAAAAGATGTGGCCGATATTTGGCTGGAGATCACGCGTCCAGAGAGTCTCGGCGTATCCAAGTCGTGGCAGTATACGATTGAGTCCTATGACTTGATATGGCGAGGGAAAAATTATGAGCATGAAGCAATCGATAAGCCTGAATCCTTCAAGGCTGTACCCTTGAGATTTCCTAGTAGCAAAGAGGGAGTATAAACTTGAGTATCTTGATTAAGCGGCCTGATTATATTGAGTATTATCCTTACGTTGAGGAGGGGGACTTCCCGCAGGCAGAGATTGATAAACTGGAGCAGGAACCGGCATTGTTTCAGTGGACTATGCCGCGAGCTTTTTTTTGGAAGGATTCCCCATTAGTACATCATTTGAAAGCAGTTGGTCTCTTATGTGGTATACCTGTGGGTTTCTTCCTGTTTATTGGTATTGTTGGCGATAAGGGCGTTGACTATGAATTAATCGAGTCCTTGTTTGTTCTGTTCACGTTTATGTTTTCTATACTGTTATTTTTTTATTACATAACCAGAAGCCAATATCACAGCGTGGCCTATAAAATCACTGAGTCCGGTATTCTAAGGGATAAAGTGAAAACTTACCCTAAGTGGCGCTATAAAAATGAGGTGCCGGAGTCATTTCTCTTTGTCTTAAGAGGCGTTGCACTCTTGGTGATCCCTATCGCCTTGATGGTCAATCCATTGCTGTTGGCTGGGGCGGGAGGGTTAGCCTTGTTAAGTTTTTATCCTTTTCCCAAAGGCGAACCTGAATATGCTCATTACATTCCAGTATTCTGGCATGAGAAAGGTTTAGAGGCTGCTAGCGAGTTAAGTATAATTAATATTTGTGATAGCCGAAGAATTATTCATGTCAGGAGCAAGGATTGGTCTAATGGAGCAGCTATATTATGCACGAAAGAGAATTATAATGATGTGAAAGAATTTGTTTTAGGAAAGTTGCCAAAGGCAAAAATAGTTCAAGAAGAATTATCCATTTAAAGTGAATTTTCAATTGATTTGGACGGATGATGAGCCAATTAGTAAAAAGACCTGACTATATCCAGTATAGTCATAGTCGATTGGTATTAGAGTTTTTAATAGGATAATAGTTTGAGTCTGTTAATTAAGCGGCCAGATTACATTGAGTACTACCCTTACGTTGAAGAGGGCGCTTTTCCACAGGCAGAGATTGATAAACTGGAGCGGGAACCGGCTCTGTTTCAATGGACTATGCCGCGTGCTTTTTTTTGGAAGGATTCAGCTTTGGTTAATCATTTGAAAGTTATCGGGCTTTTATGTGGTGTTCCAGTGGGGGTGTTTTTCTTCCCAAATTTGTTGAGTGATAAAGGGATTACCTGGAATTTGATGAAGTTTTTAGCAGTATTATTTACCTTTATGTTTTCCATACTGCTTTTTTTTTACTATATGACAAGAAGTCAATATCACAGCGTGGTCTATAAAATCACTGAGTCCGGTATTCTAAGAGACGAAGTAAAAATCTACCCCAGATGGCGTTATAAAAATGAAGTGCCGGAGTCATTTCTCTTTGTCTTAAGAGGCATCGCACTCTTAGTGATCCCTATCGCCTTGATGGTCAATCCATTGCTGTTGGCGGGGGCGGGAGGGTTAGCCCTGTTAAGTTTCTATCCCTTTCCCAAGGGTGAACCTGAATATGCTCATTATATCCCATTTTACTGGCAAAAAAATGGGCGTTATAATGTAGATTTCATAAATATTTGTGAAGGTCGTAGGATAATAGATATATACAGCAAAGATCTTAGTCGAGGTGCGATAATATTTTGTGCGGAAGAAAATTTTGATCAAGTAAAAAAACTGGTTATAGATAAACTTCCTGAAGCTAAGGTGCTTAATGAACCGCTCGAAATTTACTGATGTGACATTTTTATGGTGGTCGCTTTGAGTGCACTTTTTGCACGGCCAGGTTATATTCAGTATAGTCAGGATGGCTTGGAAAGAGGCTGGTTCACCCAAGCCGATATTACCAAGCTTGAAGACGAACCGGCCATCTTTCAATGGACTATACCAAGGGCTTTTTTTCATCGATTTAGTGGTTTGGCATCGATTTCAATGATTTGGGGGATTTTCGCAGGTATCCCTATGTTGTTTTTTTCATTGATAAATCTAGCATCAGAAAATCCACAACCTGATGATTGGAATTCAGTTATCGGTATTGGCGTTTTCCTTTCGTCGATTTTATTGATAATTTATTATTTCACTCGACTTCAATATCACCATGTAGCATATAAGATCACCGCGTCGGGTTTTTTAAGGGATGAGGTTAAACTGTGCCCAAGGTGGGGTTATGGCGCTGTTAACCCGGAAGGTTTGATGTGGGTATTACGGGTCATGGCGCTGATCCTGGTACCGATTGCCTTGGTTGTACACCCATTTTTATTGGTGGGTGTCGGCGGCCTGGCGTTATTGAGCTTTAAAAAGGTAGAGCTTTCTGAGCCGGAAAAGGCTCACTATATTCCTGTGCTTTGGGATGATAGTAAGATGGTAGATGAAGATAAGGCGAGTCTAATTAATCTTAATCCTAAAAGACGTATTGTCCATATTAGAAGTCGTAGCTGGTATTATAATGATGCAATATTTTGCACCAAAGAGAATTATGAGGAAGTTAAAGCGTTCGTACTAAATAAATTGCCTAAAGCCAAGATTGTGCAAGAGCAATGGACTATTATTTAATAGTACTGCTCTCTGTATACCAACTGGCAGAGTTTGAGACTCTGCAATATTTACATGAGTTAATGGCTTTAGCCTGTTAATTAACCGTCCTGATTGTATTGACTATTATTCTTACATTGCGAAGGGCCCTTTCTCACAGGCATAAACTAATTAGTGGCTGGCTCACACAACAGCACTGGAGGCCTGGTCTCAGCCGTTGCCTGAAAGTGAATGGGCCCAACCCAGCGCAGAGCTGGTTCGCTTAAAAGCGGAAATCACCGCGCACTACCAAGCCGGAGGTTCTCTGGGGGATTTTGTCAAACCAGCCGCCTAGGGCTATGACGACGAGCTAATTTACCCCAGAGCTATACCCAAATTGCAAAAGGTGAACGCCACCAGGGCTTATTCACACCTTCTCTAAGACTTTTACAGGAATGCTCTTAAAGCCAGTCGACTTTCGCTTACCCTTTGGGACATTCCTTCAGGCAACTCTTTCGGGCCACTCTTTCAGGCAACTATCTTCGGGCAAGAAGTTGCCCGGCGAGCAAAAAATTGCCCGGGTTCGGGCAAGAAATTGCCCGTAGAGCGGGAGTGGGTTTGGATGTTGTTGTAAAACAGTGGGTTACGATTTGGCATGCTTCTGGCATTGGCTGATGAGGTTTTATCACTCATTCAACAGTAAAAGGAATTAACCATGCCAACACCATGTTATATCTCCATCGAAGGTCAAACCCAGGGCAACATCACTGCAGGTGCGTTTACGGCCGAGTCAGTGGGCGACATCTTTGTGGAAGGTCATGAAGACGAGATGCTGGTTCAGGAATTCAACCATGTGGTGACAGTGCCGACCGACCCACAGTCAGGTATGCCTTCGGGTCAACGGGTGCACAAGCCGTTCAAGTTCACCGTGGCGCTGAACAAGGCGGTGCCTTTGATGTACAACTCGCTGTCATCCGGTGAGAAGCTGAACAAGGTTGAGCTGAAGTGGTACCGCACCTCTATCGAGGGCAAGCAGGAGCACTTCTTCACTACCAAGCTTGAAGGTGCGACGATAGTGGACATCAACTGCCACATGCCACACTGCCAGGACCCGAACAAGGCAGATTTCACTCAATTGGTTGAGGTGTCAATGGCCTATCGCAAGATAGACTGGGACCACGTGAGTGCCGGTACTTCAGGTGCGGATGACTGGCGCAAGCCCATCGAAGCCTGATAGTGTGTGTCAGCCACCGCCTTGCGGTGGCTGTTTGCCATTGGGGTGTTTTCTGGCGGGGACGTCAACTGACAGTGTAAGCGGTTGATTGAGAGCCAGAGAGCAGGCCAATGGCTTTTGGTGCAATTCGGCTAAACGGACATTCAACAGACATTCAAGTCAATCGCATTTAAACCAAGAGCATTTAAACCAAGAGCAAAACGGCACTCAGCGAGCGGAGTTCAACGCCTTCCCCTAAAGCAGGGGAAGCCTGGGCTCAGACAGCAAGAGCTCAGACAGCAAGAGTACCGCGAAAGGACAGGGACAATAAGGACAGCGAAGATGAGTCATCAAGGGAGCGGCATGCGTTTTGGATTCAAGGCGGGCAGTTTGGCAGAGGATAGCCTGTCGGTGCTGTCGTTCAAGCTGAAAGAATCGCTGTCGAGTCCTTATGTGGTTGAGCTTGAGCTGCTGAGTCGCCGGGACGATATCAAGGCGAGCGACTTGGTGGACCAGAGCGGGGTACTGAGTTGGTGGCAGGACGGCGAATGCCAACGAGAATTGCACGGCATAGTAAGCCGCTTTGGCCGCGGCGACAGCGGCCACAGACAGACCCACTACCGGCTGAGACTGGAGCCGGCCCTGAGCCGCCTGCAGCTGCGGCGCAACAGCCGCATCTTCCAGGAAAAGAGCCTGACCGACATCATCGCGGTGCTGTTCGGCGAAATGGGCATTACCGATTACGCCTTTCGCTGTGACCCGCGCCATGAAAGCCGCAAACGGGAATACTGCGTGCAGTATGGCGAGAGCGACTTTGACTTCTTCGAGCGCCTGACCCGCGAAGCGGGACTGTTCTACTACTTCGAGCACAGCAGCGACAAACACACCCTGGTGCTGTGCGATGCACTGGACAAACTGAGCCTGAGCCCCCACAGCTACCCCTACAACGCCCTGGCGGGAGGACGCGCCGAGCAGGCGAGTGTCCGCAGCGCCGAATACCGCCACCGCCGTGCCGAGAGCGGGGCCACCCTCAAGGACTACAGCTTCCGCAAACCGGCCTACAGCTTCCTGCAACCGAGTACAGAGGATGCAGACTGGCAACAGAGCGGCTATGAACACTTCGACTACCCGGGGCGCTACAAGGACGATGCCGACGGCAAACTGTTCAGCAAGGTGCGTCTGGCGGGACTGCGACGGGAGAGCGAACAGCTGCTGCTCAAGAGTGACCAACTGCAGGCGTTGAGCGGGCAGAAGTTTGCCCTGAGCGAACACCCGGATGCGAGCCTTAACCGCGAATGGGTAATAGTGGGGGGCAGCCACACAGGCGAGCAGGGCAATGCAGCGGAAGAGGACAACAGCCGCCGCGGCACGACTTACAGTAACGAGATAGTGGCGGTGCCATCCTCCATGCAATGGCAAGCGGAGCCGAGGGCCAAACCACAGATGGCGGGGCCGCAGATAGCGACCGTGGTGGGGCCGAAGGATGAAGAGATATTTTGTGACGAATACGGCCGGGTGAAGGTGCAGTTCCCCTGGGACAGATATGCCAAGGGTGACGAGCACGGCAGCTGCTGGATACGGGTCAGCCAGGGCTGGGCCGGTGGTCAGTATGGCTTTATGGCGCTGCCACGGATAGGGCATGAAGTGATAGTGTCGTTTCTGGACGGCGACCCGGACCAACCCATCATCACCGGCCGGGCCTACCATGCGGTGAACCAGGTGCCTTACGCGCTGCCGGCCCACAAGACCCGCACGGTGCTGAAGACCCAAAGCCACAAGGGCGAGGGCAGCAACGAGCTGAGGTTTGAGGATGAAGCGGGGGAAGAGGAGATTTACCTGCATGCGCAGAAAGACCTGAACCTACTGACCGAGAACGACAGGCACGAGCATATCAAGCACGACAGCCACCTGGATGTGGACAATGAAAGGCGCCGCCGCATCGGCGGCAACGACCACCTGACAGTGTTGGGCGAGTCCCGTCAGCAGGTAACAGGCGACAAGAGCCTGATAGTGGATGGCAGCCAACAGATCAAGGTTGCAGACAAATACCTGCTGCAGGCCGGGCCGGAAATTCAACTGAAAGCCGGTGCCAAGATAGTGATCGAGTCCGGCGCCGAAGTAACGCTTAAAGCCGGTGGCAGTTTTGTCAAAGTCGATCCGGCCGGGGTGCATCTTTCCGGCCCCGGGATCAACCTCAACTCAGGGGGCAGCCCAGGCAGTGCCAGTGGTTTCAGCGGTTTGGCACCTGTGTTACCCGGCGCGGTTGAACAGGCGGTATTGCCTCAGGGGGGGAGTGTTCCCCTATCTGCGCTGTTGGTTGCCGAGGAGTTCGCCGCGCCTGCAGTGCAGGTGTGCCCGCTGACCGAAGAGGAGGCTCAATCTCAGCCTCAAGCTCAGTCGCAAAGCGCTGCTGAGACTTCAACTGAAGCCGATACGGCAGAAACAGCAGACGCTGCGGCCGGTGGCGGAGCGGCATCTGCAGTGGCGCCCGGCGCCGCAGATAGTCAACAAGCTGAGACCCAGCCACAGACAGAAGAAACTGAAGCCGAGCGCTTTCGCCGTGAAGTGATCCGGCCGACGCTGGCAAAACTTGATGTGGTCGATGAAGATGCCGAAATTCTATTGCTGGGGACGGCAGCTCATGAGAGCCATCTGACCATGAGAGATCAGATGGGTAACGGACCCGCCAAGGGGCTGTACCAGATGGAACCGGCGACCCACAATGATATCTGGGACAACTTCCTGAAGTATAAGTCGAAATTGGCGAAGAAGGTTTCGGCACTGCAAGGCTCGGATGACAGACTATCCGAGCTGCGCAACAATGATGAATACGCCACCGCCATGGCTTACGTGCACTATGCCAGAGCCAGATTCAGAACCGGAGAGGCCTTCCCTGATGGTCAGGATATCAAGGCGGTAGCCAAATATTGGAAGCAATACTACAACACTGTGCTTGGCAAGGGCACAGTGGAGAAATTTGAACAGGACTGGTGGCGTATCACCGGTAAGGCAGACAAATAATGAGGCAGTTGGTATTAGCTTGGGTGTTGTTGTGTTGCGGTGCGATTCCGGCTTGGGCAACAACAGCAAAAAGCGGTTTTTCCCAGAAGTCAGCGGAGGCGAGTTTAACGCTTGAGTTGCGGACTATTGCCAGAGTGGATGTCTCCACCCTCTGGTTTGCCGATAGCGAAGGCGATCGCATGCCCACCGCGGAGCTTTATCTGACGCAATATAATCGCCAGGGTTATCCACGGATCATCGACGGTTTCACTGGCCATACCCCCCAATTGCAAGCGGTTGATCTCGACGGAGATGGACAAGTTGAGATTCTGCTTAGATACAAGGCAGGCGGGCACCAGACCCTGATGAATGTTTATCGGCTCGAGGGCAATCTGCTGCAGCGACTGCCTTCCGATGACTTGGTATCGGATAGAGATGGAATAGAACTGCAGTACACCTCCGCCGGAGAGCCAAGGATCAGAGTCATCAGCGGCAGAGATACAAATGCGGATAAGGCTTTGCTGGTTACCACTGATTACCGTTTGCAAGATGGCAAGCTGGTTGAAGCCAAGGATTGATTGCTGCCGGAGTCGCCGCGCGACTTTGGTTATCAAGGAGTGGAAATGTTTGTGCAACGGAATGACACCCTGAGTGAATCAGGCTATTGGCTGCTTAATCCCCTGGCCAATGAAAAGCTGCTGCCCGCTTATTATCAACAGGGCGGCGTGGATGCCGTGCCTTTGTTTCAGGGCACCTTGCTCGAGTCCCATAAGGATAAGGGGCCATGGTTGGTGTCGGCACGGCCGGAACTGTTGCAGCAAGTGCCATTTGCCGATTGCCCTATTCTGGCGCTGGATAGTCATTTGCCCAGGCCGCAACTGCTTGCCCACTTGAAGAGCCTGCTTCTGGCTGCATGTGATGGTGAACGAGTGGTATTCCGCTTCTATGACCCCAGAGTGCTGCAACCTATGCTGCCGCGCTTTAGCCAAGTTGAGTTGGGGGCTTTTATGGGGCCGATAACCCGTTTGAGCTTTGTCGGCAAGCCGCTGCCAAGCGGCGATAGCGACGACCCTATGGATGAGGCGCAGCATCTTGACCCCGCCAGCCCCGTTAAGGCCCAGCATGGCAGCATTGTTGTGCAGCACCCGGGCGAGCCCGGTTATACCGAGCATGCGGATATCTGGTGGCAGATGAAACCCGAGCATCTGGCCGGACAAAGCGACATCCAGCGCCATATCTATATTGTTGAGCGCCAGCTATGGCGAGAGTTGCATCCCTTGATGAGTCAGCAACCCAAGCGGCGGGAGATCATTAAGGCGGCGATTCTTCGGGGTCGTGAACAAGGGGTGGATGAAGAGGATATCCCTGTGTTTGCTGCCGCGCGTCTGGGGCGCAGTGTCAGCTATCCTATGCCGGCGATCGCCCAAGGAATGAGATTGAATCAACAGGACTTTTTGAATTTGGCTAAATGGATGGAGCATGCATGAGTCAGCACACTATCCCCTGTGAAACCTTAACCGACTGGATTGAAATCGACTTTCGTGATGAAAGCAATCAGCCCTTATCCGGGTTAACAGCCATTGTTACCGATGCCGCCGGCAACAGTCGACAGCTCAAGTTGACGGGGGGGCCGCAACTGATCACCTGCTTGGCGCCGGGGGCGGTGACGCTGACTTTTGATACCGACAGCTGGCTCAAGGCTGTGATGTCCAGGCGTCCCCTGAATGCAGCCGAAACCTCGGCCGTGCCTGAATATGTTAAGGCGGCCAAGGGCTTCAACAATACGGTTAAACAGCATTTGCAGGCAACGGTTGGTGATTTTTGGCAACAGCCTCCCACAGCCGCCGTGGCAGAGCGCCATCAAGCCGGTAAAGGCAAGAGTGGTGCCATAGAGCTACTCAGCCGCAACGCCTATGTGGTGGAGATCCAGGCATTCAAATGGTTAACCGTGCGTATGGGGCTGTTTTTCGATGGCACAGCCAACAACACTTATAACGTCGATTGGGGCAGGCAACAGCAGGAGCGGGCGGCGAATTACTGTATGAACCGCTTCTCGGTGGAGTCACAGGAACAGGCCCTGGAACTGGCGGCTCAGTGTCAGGCACCCATGCCCAAGGCGATGGAGAATCTCAGTGCCACCAATGAATACACCAATGTGCAGAAACTTGAGTGGCTTTACGCCAATCAACTCTATGGCGCGGGCCTTTTGCAGTTTGGCTTGTATGTCAAAGGGATAGGTACGTCTCTGGAAGAGCCGGCTAACGGTATAGATGATGATGATGCCTTTGCCGGGGGGGCAGCCGGACGCGGGGATAACGGTGTTGAGTCTCGGGTGGAGCAGGCATTGAATGATGTCTGTCAGAACAAGCTCAAGTCGCAGTGGGGCCGCCTTGCCAACCAGTATGATGGCGTAGGTAAGTTTGAGTTTGATCTCTTTGGTTTCAGTCGTGGTGCAGCGGCGGCACGTCATTGCGCCAACATGGTGCTCAGGGAAAAAGATAACCTGTTCCAGGCCGCGCTGGCGAAGCATTGCAGCGATGTACCGCTGCGCTCGGATATGGACTGGCAAAACAATGAGCATTGTCAGATCCACTTCGTCGGTATTTACGATACCGTCGCCGCAATTGCGACCCTGTGGGACGGCATAGATCCCCATGATGAACACAATGGTGATGTGAAGCTCTGGCTGGATCCCAAGCGGGTGAAGAAGGTGGTGCATCTCACTGCCAATCCAAGGGATGAGTTCAGGTATAACTTCTCGCTCAATAGCCTCAACAACGCCTCTCGAAACCCAACGGCCCCCTTCTTTGAGGCTGTGTTGCCCGGGGCACACTCGGATCTTGGCGGTGGTTACTATTCACGCCAGTTTTTCGATGGCAAGGTGCAGTCCTACAATCCGCTGTTTACCGAGACCAAGCTGGTTGCCGCCTATCACAGCCGCTTGCCGAAAAACGCCGTCAGCAGCAATAGCCCGGTGGCTTTTGGTCAAGGGGACGATCCGGCATTGACCGCCAAGGTGATGGCCTCCAATGCCGGTAAAAAGGTGCTGCGGGAAATCGACCGTTTGGTCACCATGAACTGGTGTCAGACCTCGGACTTGAGTATCGATTATGTGGTCAGGCCTGTATTGCAGGGCAACGAGAACAGTGATCCGGAAGAGAGGGTAACGGTGAAGCTGACCATGACGCGGATTGTTGAAGGGGATCTGTCACGCCTGTATCTAAGGCTGATGGCCGGTTTGGCCAAGTTCAGCGGCGTGAACTTTGATGAAGGCGCCTTCGAGCAGAAATGGAGCTCGGACAGCAGCTACAAGGTGGAAGATCTCAACAGTCACTTTAACCTGCTTGGCCGTTCATTCGCCACTATTTGCGAAGAGGTATTGCAGCAGGCGACGCAGGGGCAACTGCACCCGCTGCTTGGCGATGAATCTTTCAGGCGGGCACTGAGGCCACACTTTATTCACCACAGCGCCGATGTGGTATCGGTCGCCGGTGGTTTTATCGTGCCTTATATCCCCAACGACGGCAATGCTCGCGCCGTGCACCCGGCCGTAAAAGGGAAATAGTATGCCTATGGGGTTTGCCACAGTACTTCGCCTGTTGTTATTGCTGATGAGCGGCTTTCTGTTTGCCTGCTCGGGAGGCAGCATGAGCGCCAGAGCCGCGTCTCAGAGCGAAGGTATTCCCTGGGATATAGAGATAGTGGCGCCTTTTTACTATGAAGTCATGCCCATGGGCAATCCTGTGCCGACTGTCTATGGCCTCAACAGTAAGCAGGACTGGACTTCGGTGCATACCGGCTTTCGGCGGATCCCGGACCTCAAGACCCATAAGGCCAATGCTCCCGGAGGGCTGGATCCCTGGACACTGGATTTTTGTTTCAACTGCATCAGCAGTTTTTATAACGCCGATGCCTATGTTCAGCCGCCGGAAGAGATATTTATCCGCTATCTGGCGCTCACTGAAGAGCGGGTCTATGAACTGAGTTTCCGCCTGCCTGATGAGTTGCAGCGGCAGATGTTGGCCGCGGCAACCGGCGATAATGACAGTGGTAAAGCTTGTCAAACAGGCATTTTATTTGGCTTGTTGCCGGGCGGCGAAGCCAAGGTTTGGCTCGCGGTTTGCGGCCGTTATCAGTACCTGCGTCAGGCCCAGGCTCAGTTTGGCCCCATGACACTCGATGCAAGTGACAGGGATTATCGCCAGTATATGCTGGCCATTGAGGGACAGAGGCGCAAAAATGCCGCGTCCGCAGAGCCTTTGCTGCCTGTCCGCCCTGAGAGGCTGGAGTCGATGCGCCAAAGTGGCCCGGGAATGGAGCAAGAACCTATGTTGCTGAGCGATAGCCGCTGCTGGACCGATAAGCCCGAGCGCCCCTTGAGCCCACAAACGCCGCTTAGTCGGCAGCAACAACGCTGGCTCAGCCGTTTATGGCTCGATGCCAAGCCGTTGCTAGATAGCAGTGAACTCTATTACAGCTTGCCGCAGGCAGTCACTCTGGCCTGGGAGGAAGCCGCCGCCAAGGGCCTGAGTCCAAGAGAGTCTGAATTATGGGTGCTGGCCAGAGTGGCTGCATCATCGAGCGGCGAGTTGGCACCCTTGGCAGCCAGGCTGCAGCTGACAGAGACAGAGCTTGCCAGGGTGCAGCAATGGGCAGATAAATTTTGCGGACGTTAATCAAGGTATTAAGGAGTCAGTTATGGGCAATGCCGTTAAGTTGGGCGATATAGGGACAGATCATGATGGGTTTCCACCCACGCCGGTGACTTCGGCCTCTTCCACGGTCAAGGTGGATGGTATTCCGCTGGCACGTCAGGGCGATTCATTGGCCCCCCACGACAAGCCCAAACATCCGCCGCACCCTCGTACCATTGCTGCGGGTTCGGGCAGTGTTTTTATCGATGGGAAGCCCGCTGCCAGAACCGGTGATGCGGTTGACTGCGGTGGTACTCTGGTGGGCGGCGGCACTGTGAATATTGGTTGAGATCTGAGCGGTAAAAATGACCCATGGGACTGGCTCGAGGTTGCCCCCTTCTGTATGATGGCGGCCTCAAAAATTCAGTCAGTTTCATAGAGGTATCGAAATGGAAGTCAATCAAGAGCCAAGTCAGCGTCGGGGCGCCAAAAAAATCAGATTCGATAATCAGGAGTTGGTGAAAACCAGCTTTTGGGTCAGCCAGATTTTTATGATTATCGCCACGGTTGCCGGGGTTTATTTGGCGGCGCAGGAAGGTCTGTCACAGGCGATTAAGTTTGATAGCCTGACCAATATGCAGAACAATTATCATCTGCAGCATTCTCTCTATGAGGAGCTGAAAGACAATGTCAAAGTCATGACAGAGTACACTGAGCTTATCGAGAAAGAAAAACCTTATAATATCAAAGAATATCATCCAGTTATGGCGGACTTCATCTGGCAAAATATGAAGTACTCGGCCTATACCCTGGAAACCCCCAGCGATATCCTCTCCGGTGCCCGCCGTTTCTATATGGGTTCTGCTGATGTTGTCGGCAAGATAGAACGTAAGTTCTATGGACCCAGCTTTGGCTCCAAACAGCTGCGAGCCCTGATTGAAGAGGTGGAAACCCACACCTTACCTAAGTTAGAGCAAAGCTATAAGAAGATGGCCGATGAGCTTAAGCGCGCTGGAATAGAAGTTAACTGACGGCTTGGGCCAAGACTTAGTACATCGTTAGCGAATGGCGCAGATAGGGTAAGGCCTCACCTGTCATTGAGCCTGGTTGTGTTGAGCAAGCAGGTTCAGCGCACGAACCATTGCGAATATACAACTAACTTGATCTGGTATCGGTACACAGGGCGTATTGCCTGAAAAGGAAGATTGTGACCGATACTCTGCCTGAGCTGTGCTTGATTTTTCAAGGCCTTTAGCAGCGGCTCTATGGCGTGGATGTGAATATCACAGAGGAATAATCCATGAGTTTAAAGTGTCCCGGGTGTCACAGCGAATCGATGCGCACCTTCGAACTTTACGGTGAGCAGGTGGATAGCTGCAATCACTGCGAAGGTATCTGGTTTGATAACGGCGAGCTTAATGGCGCGCTGTCAACTGCCGACAATGGCAATGATCATGTGCGCATAGAGGAGTCGCTCGGGCCTCATCTTGGGCTTTCCAAGCGTCACTGTATGCACTGTGAAGAACAGATGCACAGGTATTATTTGATGGATGGTTATCAGATAGAGCTGGACGTCTGCCACAGTTGCAGTGGCGTCTGGGTCGATAAAGATGAAAGGAATAAAGTGGTGCAGTCCCCAAGGCTGCAGGGGCTGTTGGCTGAGCTGAATGGCAAGATCAGTGTCAAAACCTGGCTGTTTCAGTTTCTGTCGCAAATGCCGGTGGAGTTCAATCTCAAGACCCGCTCACAGCCTGCCATCACCTATCTGCTGCTGGCACTCAACATCATGATCTTTGCCGCTTATGGCACAGACTTGGACATAGCCGATACCGTGTTTGCCAACTTTGCCCTGCGGGCCGATGAGGTGTTGCACGGCAGCCATGTATGGACCCTGTTCAGCCATATGTTCCTTCACGGCGACTGGCTCCACCTGGCGGGCAATATGTACTTCCTCTATGTGGTTGGCGACAACCTGGAGGATGCCTTGGGGCGGATGAGGTTCCTTGGGCTTTATCTGCTTTGTGGCCTGGCGGCCGCAGCGGCGCAGATCATTGCCGATCCCGGCTCTAATATCCCTATGGTGGGTGCCAGTGGCGCCATTGCCGGTCTGTTCGGCATGTATCTTTTGTGGTTCCGCCATGCCAGCTTGACCTTTATGTTTGTTATCTATCAGAAGAAGTTGTCGCCGATGGCTTTCTTTGCCATCTGGTTGGTCTTCAATTTGGTGGGGTTGTTGCTGGCCGGAGAAGGCGTGGCTTACTGGGCTCATATCGGCGGTTTTGTGATGGGGCTTATCTTGGGGTTTGGCCTCAAATCCAGAGTGATGCAGCAAAACCCCTTGCTGGCGATGCTTAATGAGCCTGAGGTGAAGATCCGCCGCTGAGTCTCACTCTGTGCTTGTCCTAGGGCTTGTTGGCCGATATTGATTCGCCAAGTGAACTTGGCTTACTTGATAGCGGACAAAGTCAAAGACAGCTTTGGGCGCAGAAGATAACGGTCTGAGAGCTTAAATCTTTATTGAGCTGGTAAAAGAAGAGGGAGCCACCGGGCTCCCTCTTTGACTATGGGTTTAGCAGGCTATTTAGAGCGATTTCAAAATCGCTTCTACGCTGGCCTTGGCATCGCCGAACAACATCTGGGTGTTGTCTTTGAAGAACAGCGGGTTCTGCACCCCAGCATAACCTGTATTCATCGAGCGTTTGAAGCCGATGACGTTGCGGGCCTTCCACACTTCCAGTACCGGCATGCCGGCGATTGGGCTGGAAGGATCTTCAGTGGCCGCCGGGTTAACCGTGTCGTTGGCACCTATCACCAGTACTGTATCTGTGTCTTCGAAATCATCATTGATCTCGTCCATCTCCAGCACTATGTCATAAGGCACTTTGGCCTCGGCCAACAGCACGTTCATATGGCCCGGCAGACGCCCGGCAACCGGGTGGATACCGAAGCGCACCTTAACCCCCAGATTGCGCAGTTTCTGGGTGATCTCGGCCACGGGATACTGCGCCTGGGCTACCGCCATGCCGTATCCGGGGGTGATGATCACTGAGCTGGAGTTTTTCAGCAGCTCGGCTACTTCTTCGGCCGTGGTTTCACGGTATTCGCCCATCTCTTCATCACCACTGGAAACGGCGCCATCGGTACCGAAACCACCGGCAATCACAGAGATAAAGGAACGGTTCATCGCCTTACACATGATGTAAGACAGGATGGCACCGGAAGAACCCACCAGGGCACCTGTGACGATCAGCAGGTCGTTGGACAACATAAAGCCGGCCGCCGCGGCCGCCCAGCCAGAGTAGGAGTTGAGCATGGATACCACAACCGGCATGTCGGCGCCGCCTATGCTGGCTACCAGGTGCCAGCCAAAGGCAAAGGCTATCAGCGTCATGATCAGCAGAGGCCAGATGCTGCCACCTACGTTGACGAAGTAAATCATCAGCAGCAGGGATACCACTACCGCCAGCAGGTTGAGCTTGTGGCGATGAGGCAACATCATCGGCTTGGAGGAGATAATGCCTCTGAGCTTGCCGAATGCCACCACAGAGCCGGTGAAGGTCACGGCACCGATGAAGATCCCCAAGAAGACTTCCACCAGGTGGATGTTGAGCATGGCACCCGTCATGGGCTCATGCGCTGCCGAGGCGGCGGCCTGTTCTATGGCAACCTTGGCGGCTTCCAGCGTGGCATTGAGGTCATTACCGACAGTGACTATCACTTCATTCATCGCCTGTGGATGCAGGCCGAGGAAAGAGTTGAAACCCACCAATACGGCGGCCATACCCACAAAGCTGTGGAGAATGGCCACCAACTCGGGCATTTCTGTCATCTCAACCTTGAGCGCCAGACGAATACCTATGGCACCGCCTATCACCATGGCGAGAATAATCCAGTGAACCCCATTGGTTTCGGGATTCAGTATGGTAGCGATCAAAGCGATCGCCATCCCTATAACCCCAAACAGGTTTCCATTTTTTGCAGACTCCTGCTTCGATAAGCCTGCGAGGCTTAAGATGAAGAACAGGGCCGCTATGATATAGGCTGCTGTTACCAGTCCTTGAGACACGATATACCCCCTTAATCCTTACGGAACATCTTCAGCATGCGCTGGGTGACGGTAAAACCGCCGAAGATGTTGATACTGGCAATCAGCACGGCGATAAATGCCAGTGCGGTCATCAGGGCCGAGCCCTGGCCAACCTGCAGCAGTGCACCTACCACAATAATGCCGGAAATAGCGTTGGTGACTGACATCAATGGCGTATGCAGCGCATGAGTCACGTTCCAAACCACGTAGTAACCCACCACACAGGCGAGCACGAATACAGTAAAGTGCGACAGAAACTCAGCCGGAGCCACCGAGGCCACGGCGCCGAAGGCGGCCACACCCAGAGCGCCCAAAATATACTTGAGCTTGGATGGCGCTTTCTCTTCTGCTTTTTTCGGCTCAACTTTGGCAGCCGGTTTCTTGGGCGCCGCGGTCACAGAGATCTGTGGTGGCGGGAAGGTGACTTCACCGGCCTTGACGACCGTCATGTTGCGCATCACCACATCTTCGAAGTCTATGCTGGCGTTGCCGTCTTTCTCCTTGCACATCAGCTTCATCAGGTTCACCAGGTTGGTGCCGTAAAGCTGGGATGACTGTGCCGGCAAACGGCCAGGCAGATCTGTGTAACCTATGACTTTAACGCCATTGTCGGTCACAAAGAGTTCGCCGCTTTGGGTGTATTCGCAGTTGCCACCGGTGGCGGCCGCCAAGTCCACAATCACTGAACCCGGCTTCATGGAGTCGACCATCTCTTTGGTGATGAGCTTGGGCGCAGGTCTGCCTGGAATCAGCGCTGTGGTGATGATGATATCCACTTCCTTGGCTTGCTCGGCGAACAGCGCCATTTCAGCCTTGATGAATTCATCAGACATCACTTTGGCATAGCCATCGCTGGAAGAGCCGTCTTCCCCGCCGAAGTCCAGCTTGAGGAACTCACCGCCCATGGACTCGATCTGCTCGGCCACTTCCAGACGGGTATCGAAGGCGCGCACTATGGCGCCCAATGAACCGGCGGCACCGATGGCGGCAAGACCGGCAACCCCGGCGCCTATCACCAACACCTTGGCCGGGGGGACTTTACCCGCGGCAGTGATTTGGCCGGTAAAGAAGCGGCCAAACTCGTGGGCAGCTTCCACTACGGCGCGATAACCGCCGATATTGGCCATGGAGGAGAGGGCGTCGAGGGACTGGGCGCGGGAGATCCGCGGTACCATGTCCATCGCCATCACGTTGATGTTGCGCTGTGACAGCTTTTCCACCAATTCAGGATTTTGGGCCGGCCAGATAAAACTTACCAGGGTGGCTCCATCTTTGATTTGGCTGATTTCATCTTCGGTTGGCGCGTTGACCTTAAAGATCAAGTCGGCCTGCCATACATTCGGTACCACACTGGCACCGGCGGCTTCGAAGGCGGCATCACTGAAGCTGGACAGCGCACCCGCGCCTGCTTCCACCGCCACATCAAAGCCGAGTTTTTTAAGCTGCTCTACCGTTGCCGGGGTCGCAGCGACCCGGGTTTCACCGGCGAGACTCTCTCTCGGTATTCCAATCTGCATGACTATTCCCTGATGGTTGATAAACAAAATTCACCCCGCCAAAACTCCGCTGGCAGAGTGAAAGAATACAAGTCCGTTGACCTGGACTCGGGGACTGGTCTTTCCCTTCCATTGGGGACTGCCTGAAATATTTTCAGGAACCAAGCCCGCTCATGAATGAAATCCTGAGTGTGGGGTACAGACATTCACTTCATGGCCCCTAGCGTGCTTTTGGCATTGTCGCAAGTCTTTCAGTGGAAACAAGCGCATATTCTTCATGTGATGTGTTTCTCAACTGGTCTGAGCAAATTCTTTGCGCTGGGCCACACTTTTGTAGCTTAATTTTCACACTAGGCATATTCCATATTTGCATAAAAAATTAAATATTATTCTTTTTTGCTTTTCGATAGTGGGGCTAAGCTGCTGACATTACTCTGTCACTGGGCCGTCTCAATGTTACTGAAACAACTCTCTTCACTGGCTTCGCCACTCTCGGCGCCACAAGTGGATAAGCTTAAACAACTCACTGCCGAGCTCAGCCCACTGCAGCTGGCATGGGTCAGTGGTTATCTGGCCGCCAGCGCTCAGGGGCAGGAGGGCGCTTCCCCCCAAAACCAGAGCGGGCAAACTCTGACCATACTCTATGGCAGTCAGACGGGCAATGGCCGGGGTATCGCCAAGGCGCTGGCCGCCAAGGCTCAGAGTCTGGGCTATGGGGTCAATCTGGCATCTATGGGCGAATACAATGTCCGTAATCTCAAGCAGGAAACCCTGCTGGTGGCCGTGGTGAGTACCCATGGTGAAGGTGAAGCCCCCGATGATGCCATTGAGCTGCACAAGTTTCTCGGCTCCAAACGCGCCCCCAAGCTGGATAAGCTTCAGTATGCGGTTCTCTCGCTGGGGGATTCCTCCTATGAGTTTTTCTGCCAGACAGGTAAAGACTTCGATGCTCGCCTGAGCGCCCTCGGGGCCAAGTCTTTACTGCCGAGAGTGGACTGTGATCTGGACTATCAGTCTCAAAGCGACAGCTGGCAAACCGAGCTGCTTGAGCAGGTTAAGCCTCTGCTGCAGGCGGCCGATGGCGCAGCGACCAATGTGGTGTCCATCAATGCCGTCAATGCAGGTATCAATGGCAATATCGGTCAGGAATATGATAAGCAAAACCCCTACAGCGCCGAAGTGATAGTCAGCCAGAAACTGACGGGCCGGGATTCACTCAAGGATATCCGTCATCTGGAAATCGATTTGGGCGAGTCGGCCATCAGCTATCAGGCGGGTGATGCGCTGGGGGTCTATTTCCATAACGATGAGGCTCTGGTGGCCGAAATTCTCGAGGCGCTTGCGCTGGCGCCGGATACCCGGGTCAAGCTTGGCAGCGAGTCTGTGGAGCTGCGTGATGCTCTGATTGAGCGCAAAGAGCTGACCCAGCTCTATCCCGGTCTGGTGCAGTTTTGGGCCGAAACCGTAGAAAGCGGCGAGCTGCTTACTATCAGTCAAGACAAGGAGCAGACCCGGCAGTTTATTCTCAGCCACCAACTGGTGGACCTGGTGAAACGTTATCCTCTCAATGGCGCCAAGCTGGATTCTGCCCAGGCTCTGTTGGACAAGCTGCGCCCTATTACCCCAAGGCTTTACTCCATCGCCTCGAGTCAGAGTGAAGTGGAGTCTGAAGTGCATCTCACAGTGGCGCTGGTGGAGGAGGAGCGTGATGGCCAACGCCGTTTCGGCGCCGCCTCTCACTTCCTGGCCCGGGCCGAGGAGGGCGCTCAGGTGCGGGTGTATGTGGAACCCAACAAGCACTTCCGCCTGCCCGAAGACCCACAGACGCCAGTGATCATGATAGGGCCGGGAACCGGTGTCGCGCCATTTCGGGCCTTCATGCAACAAAGAGTGGCCGAGGGCGTGGCCGGCGACAGCTGGCTGTTCTTCGGTAATCCCCATTTCGAGCAGGATTTTCTCTATCAGACCGAGTGGCAACAGTACCTCAAGAGTGGCGCCCTGAGCCGGATCTCGCTGGCCTTCTCCCGGGATCAAGCAGAGAAAGTCTATGTTCAGCACAAGATTAAACAACAGGCCAAAGAGCTGTGGCAGTGGCTTGAGCGCGGGGCTCATATCTACCTGTGCGGCGATGCCGAGCGAATGGCCAAAGATGTGCACCAGGCACTGCTTGAAGTGGCCATGGAGCAAGGCGGTTTGACGAGCGAGGCCGCCGAAGCGTTTCTCGATCAACTGCGCAGCGCCAAGCGTTACCAGAAAGATGTCTACTGAGCTGAAGAACCTAGGAATAAAGAGATAAGGCCATGAGTGAGCAGAAATTATCCGCCAACGAGCATATCAAGACCGACAGTGACTATCTGCGCGGCACCATACGCGAGGGTCTGGGCACGGAAGTGACAGGCGCCTTCAGCGACGACGATCAGCAACTGATCAAGTTTCACGGTTTCTATCAGCAGGACGACAGGGATCTGCGCAATGAACGTAAGGAGCAAAAGCTCGAGCCGCTGTACAGCTTTATGCTGCGTGCCCGGGTGCCGGGTGGTGTCTGTACTCCAGAGCAGTGGCTGGGTGTGGACAAGATAGCCTCGGAGCTGACCAGCTCCAACAGCATACGTTTGACGACCCGGCAGACATTCCAGTACCACGGCATCCCCAAGCGCAACCTGAAAACCATTATTCAGGGGCTGGACAGGGAAGCGCTGGACTCGATTGCCGCCTGTGGTGATGTGAATCGCAACGTCATGTGTAACCCCAACCCGGTAGAGTCCAAGCTGCATCAGCAGGCTTATTTCTGGGCCAAGAAGTTGTCGGATCATCTGCTGCCGCACACCCGTGCCTATGCCGAAATTTGGCTCGACGAGGAGAAGCTGCTCAGCACAGAAGATGAGCAGTCGGCTGCGGTCGAGCCTGTGTACGGCAAGACCTACCTGCCGCGTAAGTTCAAGATGGCGGTAGCTGTGCCACCGGACAACGACGTGGATGTTTACACCAATGACCTGGGTTTTATTGCCGTGGCGCAAGAGGGGGAGCTGGTGGGCTTCAATCTGGTGGCCGGTGGCGGTATGGGTTCGACCCATGGTGAAGTGGAAACCTTCCCGCGGCTGGCCGATGACTTTGGTTTTATCAAGGCCGAAGACACCATTAAGTTTGCCGAGGCCGTGATGACGGTGCAGCGCGATTGGGGTAACCGCAGCAATCGTAAACGCTCGCGTCTTAAATACACCATAGTGGATCACGGCTTTGAGGCCTTTAAGGCCGAGGTTGAGAAACGCGCCGGGGTTAAGTTCGCCCCCAAGCGTGAGGTGGTCATTGGCGATCGCGGCGACAGATACGGCTGGGTTAAAGGCATAGACAACCACTGGCATCTGACCCTATTTATCGAAGGTGGCCGGGTGAAGGATACCCAGGGTAAGTTGTTGCAGACCGGGCTTCGGGAAATCGCCAAGCTACATAAGGGCGATTTTCGGATGACTTCCAACCAGAACATCATTATCGCCAAAGTGGCGGATGAGGATAAGGCCGAAATCGAAGCGCTGGCACGTAAGCATGGCCTGATGGGGCAGGTGATCACCGCAACCCGTGGCCATTCTATCGCCTGTGTGGCGCTGCCGACCTGCGCCCTGGCCATGGCCGAAGCCGAGCGTTATTTCCCCGAGTTTATCGACCATGTGGATGCGCTGCAGGCCAAGCACGCCATAGGCGAGCAGGCGATAGTCGTGCGCATGACGGGCTGCCCCAACGGCTGTGCCCGCCCCTTTGCCGCCGAAATCGGTTTTGTGGGCAAGGCCCCCGGGCGCTACAACATGTATCTGGGCGCCAGCTTCGAAGGCACCCGATTGAACAAGATGTACCGTGAGAATATTCAGGAAGCCGAAATCCTCAGTGAGCTGGATAACCTGTTTGGTCGCTACGCCGCCGAGCGCGAAACCGGCGAGAGTTTTGGTGATTTCACGGTGCGCGCCGGAATAGTAAAACCTGTATTGGACGCCGCGAGGGACTTTCATGGCTGATACCACAAGTTTATTGCATAGCGCCGAGGCGCTGCAGGCCTTGCTGGATGCGCCGGCCTCCGAGCAGCAAAGTGCCCTCGCTGCCATCAATGGCTATCTTGGCGGATTGAGTGCCGAGGCGCGGATCCAATGGGCCCTGGCCTATCTGCCCGGGAGTCATGCCCTGTCGTCCAGCTTTGGCATTCAGGCGGCAGTGATGCTGCATCTGGTGAACTCGGTGCAGCAAGACACGCAAGTGATCTTGACCGACACCGGCTACCTGTTTCCCGAGACCTACCGTTTTATCGATCAACTGACAGAACGGCTCGGACTCAATCTCAAGGTCTATCGGGCCGAGACGAGCGCCGCCTGGCAGGAGGCCAGATTCGGTAAGCTTTGGCAGCAGGGGCTAGAGGGGCTGGAGCAATACAACCGTATCAACAAGGTGGAGCCGATGCAGCGGGCACTGGCTGAGCTGGAAGTTGGCACCTGGTTTGCCGGTTTGCGCCGCTCTCAGGCATCGACCCGGGAAGGGTTGCCGATTTTGGCCATCCACGGCAAGCGCTACAAGATGCTGCCGATTATCGAGTGGAGCAACAAGCAGGTGCATGAGTATCTCAAGCGCTATGACTTGCCCTATCACCCCCTCTGGGAGCAGGGTTATGTCTCTGTGGGGGATAGCCATTCGAGCAAGCCACTGGAACTGGGGATGACGGAAGAAGAGACACGTTTCAATGGGCTAAAACGCGAGTGTGGATTGCACTACGAGATCTGATTTGTGGCCGCTGTCATCAGCGGCTTTTTTCTGCCTGTGGACAAGTTGAAAGGATTGTCATCTTGTGGTCATCTTGGAAAGTTAGCCTCTAGGATTCCTATTGTTACGGTCTTCTAATCGTTGAGGGTCATACTTTAGTACATATTTGTTCACAGGGTTATGCACAGGAAGTTTTTCTGGTTTATAATCCAAAGTTCCCGCGGGGGAAAGTGTGATATGTCATTCTGTATCGGGTGTTTTTATGAAACATCGGCTTAGCGGCAGGCAGTGAGGTCGGCAATACACATCAAGACGGCTCGCCCTTTTGGCATCGGTTGCCCAGGTTTTTCAGCAGTCGGTCGCGAGTGACCCCGAGCTTTGATTGGCTTGCTGGCGCAGCTTCAAAGCACTCTCCATGTCCCGGATAGCCCACTTACCCTTTCATGGGGCTATCCGGGAATTGTTTCTTCCTGCTTCAATCCTCTTTGACCCAATCTCCTTTGACCCAATCTCCCGCAGGCTTTTATTGATGCTGGGCTTGTTACTGCTGATCTTTCTTTGCTTGGCTGTCTTTTACTTTAGTGCCCTTTACTTGAGTGTCTTTTTCCTGAGTGTTCTCGGATTGCCCCTCTGCAGAATGCTGCAGGCTTTGCTCCGGGGAGATGAGAGACAGCAATCCCTGCCATTGCAAGGGTTCATCTGTTGGCAGTTGCAGATCCGGCTCTGTGCCGACCCCGGAAAGCAACTGACCATAGCCATCATAGCCAAGCGAGGCGCTGATACTCAGTTTAAGGCCACTGGCCGGCAGGGTGAAATGATGTAAACGCCCCAGATCGCCACGGGTAGGTTCGCCCACCAACAGCGCCCCGCGCCAACGTTTAGCGGCAGACGCAATCCATTCACACTCCTGACGACAGTCCGGGCCGATAAGCAGGACCAGGCGTCCCGAGTCAGGCACGGGTGCAGCAGCCAGTTTGGGGATCGGGCGGGCATACCAGTGACTCAGGTTGGGCTGGGGCTGATTATCCAGCGCGGCCCGCACCGGCGGAAACGGCGCGAATTGGGTGAGCGGCTCAAAGTGCAGCGGCCGCAGAAAGTCGCGCCGCAGCTGTGGCGAGCGGCGGTAGCGGCCATAGCCCAGCGGTTGGCTGCTGAGCCCGTCCTGGTAGTTGCCGAGAAACTGCAGCAGGCTGTCGCTGAAGCCGCGGGCGCGGCGCAGATCCAGCACCAGGGTGCGATTGCTCATGGCGCGCAACAGATCTTGTTGCAGCTGAAGATCTGTCTCTATGGCGTTGAGATCCGTCAGGCTAAACAGGGCTGTGTCAGGCGCCAATTGCTGCCAACTGGCCAGAATCGACAAAGGGGCACTGCGAAACTGCAGCGGTACTTTCATCTCTATGTTTTGCGGCTGGAGATCGGCTCCATAGAGCGTAAGCAACACCTCATCTTTGACCCTGAGTCCCATCTCTCGCCGCAGCAGATCCAGCTGCTGCAACCAGGGGAGCTGCAGCTGCACGCTATTTTGCTGCTCCGGAGGCAAGAAGCGATTGGCAATCTTCTGCCAATGGCTGATGGGCAGACCGTCGATATGGCTGATAAAAGGCATATCACTGTGGAGGGGCTCGTCCTTGTCATTGAGGGCCAGCCATTTGTCTTCCATGGCTCTCAGCCTGAGGGGCAAGACCCCGGAAGGCTGCGCCGTTTGACTGAGCCGGACCCCGGGGTCTTTTAGCTCTCCCAGCAGCTTATTGACTTCGGCGGTGAAACGGTTGATGGCTATGTTGTCTCGGTATTCCTGTTTCAGTCGTTGCAGCCGTTTTTCGAGCCGTGGCTCAATGTCCGGATCCAGTACCCAAAAGGCCGAGTGCTGCTGCAGTTGCTCGAGCAGCACAGTCAGGTCGGCCTGCATCTGCCTTTGGCTCAGCAGCTCTTTTTTCGGTGGCTCAGGCAGCAAGAATCGTCCCAACTGCAGACTGGAGATCAACAGCAGCAGGACAAAGCAACTCACTATTTCACGGTATCCCGGTTTCATATCACTCCCGGATGTCAGCCTCTGGACTTTTTAGCGGTTCAGAGGCTGTTATCGAGTTCGCCTTTGGCGGCTCAAAGAATATCGTTGATGGCAACCCCTATGCCTATACGTTGGTTATGGGCGTTATAGTCGATAAGGCTTTCACCATAGCCATTGAAATACTGGGCATACAGGCGCAGGTTGCCGAGTATGGGGTAACTCCAGGTAAACTCCACCGCGCCGCGGTTGGGACTCTGCAGATTGTTACGCAACATCAGGCTGAATCTGTGGTCGTCTATGCCGTAGACACCGGTCAGCTCGAAGTGGCCGAGGTAATCGCTGATATCCGGGTTATCGTCGCCGCGGGGATCGCCTTCATACTCTTTTTCACTTTCCGGGATCCGCCACCACACCTTGGCTGATATTGCCATCGGCCCTTTGTCGAACACCATGGTGCCATAAATACGGTTCCAACTGCGGGACAGATCGCCCGACTTGCCATTGGACTGATGCACCGCGCCAAAGCCCCAGAAGGAGTTGGTGAAACCGCCTATTTTCCAGTCGTTGTTGAACAGCATAAAGAGTTCGGGCTCGTGGTTGGTTTCCCGAAACGGCGAGGAGATATCTTTGTTGTACACCTGCCACCAGGATTGGTTGGTATAGGCGAAAAACAGATGACCATTGTCGCCAAACACGTTGTACATCAGCGGGAATTTGAAGCTTATTTGGAATTTGGCTTCATATTTATCCAAAGTTTCATTTTCTGAAGTCGTTTTCGATTCAAAAGGGGCCATGTTGGGCGAGGGATTATAGGTGACCGGCAGTATGTAGTTGACCTTGTGCGGAGTGATCACAAAGGGTCGCTCTGAGGTTTCCAGTTCCTCTTTTACCCTCTGGTCGACTAGCGAAGGGACATTGTCTTCGGCGGCGGAGAGTTGGCCGGTCGGCAGTATCGCCAGGCCCAAGATCAGGCAGCTGAGGCTGGAGCGGATTTTGGTATACATATTCTTCCCTGTTGTCTCTGAGGCTTGATGGAATGCCCGGCTATTGCTTCGGCCTGAGAGTGTACCATCCCGGCTTTACTGTGCACATTCCCATTTCAAGCCGTTGTCACCGAGATAAAACTATAATTTTTTGCCATAAGTTAGTGCCAAAAGCGGCAGTAGACAATAGGAAATTTCAGTAATTCACTTCTGCTTTTGTTTTGTAATTCATTGAAAATAAAAGGTAATGTTTTTTATTAACAGATTTATCCGTCCCAGATATCTTTCCTGTTATCGCGATTCCCTCATATATAGCTAAAAGTAATAACAACTAATGATTCTCTATTTATAGTGGAATATGTGTAGCCGCTATATTGCTTACATCAGCAAGATGGGGAATAGCGCATGGAATTACTGACACTGCCCGGTAAGCGGGCCAAGGGCAAAGTTTATCTGCTTGGAGCCGGTCCCGGCGATCCAGAACTATTGACCGTCAAGGCGTGGCACCTGCTTAAGCGCGCCGATGTGGTGCTGTTCGATGCCTTGGTCAGTCCCGAGATCCTGGCGCTGATCCCCGAAGGTGCCGAGCGCATTGCTGTGGGCAAACGGGCCGGTGAGCACAGTGCTTCCCAGAGTGAAATCAATCGTTTGTTGCTGACCAAGGCCTTAACCCGCCAAACCGTGGTCAGACTCAAGGGGGGCGATCCCTTTATCTTCGGTCGCGGCGGCGAGGAGTTGCAGACTCTGGCGCAGGCCGGCGTTGCCTTTGAAGTGGTGCCTGGCATAACGGCCGCCAGCGGTACCGCCGCCTATGCGGGGATTCCCTTGACCCACAGAGATTTTGCCCAGGGGGTCAGCTTTATTACCGGTCATTGCCAGCTGCAAAACCGCCCCATGGATTGGCAAGGCTACGCCAACCCGGCCAACACCCTGGTGGTGTACATGGGGATCCTCAATGCCGGGCTTATTCAGCAACAACTGATTGCCCATGGTCGCAGCCCGCAGACGCCGGTGGCCATAGTTTCCAAGGCCACGACCAGGCAGCAGCAGCGTGTTATCGGCACTCTGGAGCAGTTGCAAACCCTGGCTCAGGACTCGCGGGTAGTGATGCCGGCGCTGATGATCATAGGCGAAGTCGTCGCTCTGGCGGACAGCCTCAGCTGGTTTGAACCCGAGGCGGCGAACAATGGCCTGCAACTACAACATGATGCTGTTACAGCACTTTGAATCAATTGGAGAAATAAGATGTCAGGGCCAGTGTTGAGTCACCTTGAACAGTTGGAAGCCGAGAGCATCCAGATCTTTCGCGAAGTTGCCGCCGAATTTGACAACCCGGTGATGTTGTATTCCATCGGCAAGGATTCTTCCGTGCTGTTGCATCTGGCGCGCAAGGCTTTTTATCCGGGCAAGATCCCTTTCCCCTTGCTGCATGTGGATACCGACTGGAAGTTTCGCGAGATGATACGTTTTCGCGATCAGGCGGCCAAGAAGTACGGCTTCGAGCTTCTGGTGCACAAGAACCCGCAAGGCCTGGCGATGGGCATGAATCCCTTTACCTTCGGCTCGGCCAAGCACACAGACGTGATGAAGACCGAAGGCCTGAAACAGGCCCTGGATAAATACGGTTTCGATGCCGCTTTTGGCGGCGCCCGCCGCGACGAGGAGAAGTCCCGCGCCAAGGAGCGTGTCTATTCCTTTCGCGATCGCCATCACCGCTGGGATCCCAAAAATCAGCGCCCCGAGCTGTGGCACACCTATAACGGCCAGGTCAACAAGGGGGAGAGCATCAGGGTTTTCCCGCTTTCCAACTGGACCGAGTTGGATATTTGGCAATACATCTATCAGGAAAACATCGACATAGTGCCGCTCTATTTTGCCGAGCAGCGCCCTGTGGTGGAGCGCGATGGCAGCCTGATCATGGTCGATGACGAGCGGATGCCGCTCAATGAAGGCGAAGTGCCCGAGTATCGCCGGGTGCGTTTTCGCACTCTGGGGTGTTATCCCCTGACCGGCGCCATAGAGTCCAGTGCCGCGACACTGGCAGAGATTCTCGAAGAGATGTTGCTGTCCCGCTCCAGTGAGCGTCAGGGTCGGGTCATCGACAGGGATTCGTCCGGGTCGATGGAAAAGAAAAAGCGTGAGGGGTATTTCTAATGTCGGTTGCACAACAAGTCAATGAGCTGGGTATAGAGCAATATCTTGAAAATCAGCAGCATAAATCGCTTTTGAAGTTTCTGACCTGTGGTTCCGTGGATGACGGCAAGTCAACCCTGATAGGCCGTTTGCTGCACGACAGCGCCCAGATCTATGAAGATCAACTGGCGGCACTGCACAAGGATTCCAAGAGCCATGGCACCACGGGCGAAGCCGTGGATCTGGCCTTGCTGGTAGATGGCCTGCAGGCCGAGCGCGAGCAGGGGATCACCATAGATGTGGCCTATCGTTACTTCTCTACCGAGAAGCGCAAATTCATCATTGCCGACACTCCCGGGCATGAGCAGTACACCCGTAATATGGCGACCGGCGCTTCCAACTGCGATCTGGCGATTATCCTGATCGACGGTCGCTACGGGGTGCAGACCCAGACCCGCAGACACAGCTTTATCTGCTCTCTCCTGGGGATCAAGCAGTTCATCGTGGCCGTCAACAAGATGGATCTGCTGGATTTTAGTGAGGAGCGTTTCGAGGCGATCAAGGCCGACTACCTGGCGTTTGCCGGCCAGTTACAGTTGGAAGAGCTCCGCTTTGTACCGCTGTCGGCACTCGATGGCGACAACCTGGTGAACCGCTCGGCGCGCACCCCTTGGTATCAGGGCGAAACCCTGCTTGCCATGCTGGAGAGTGCGCCTGTGACCGGCTTTAACCACGCCTTTGATGCCCGCTTCCCGGTGCAGTATGTCAGCCGTCCCAACCTGGATTTCCGCGGTTTTGCCGGTACTTTGGCTTCCGGCAGTCTGCAAGTTGGCCAGAGGGTCAAGGTGCTGCCTTCGGGGAAAGAGTCGACTATCGCCTCGATTGTCACCTTTGATGGTGAGCTGAAGCAGGGCTATGCCGGCCAGGCACTGACCCTGACCCTGAGTGATGAGATAGATATCAGCCGCGGCGATGTGATAGTGCCGGCGGCGAGCCCTGTGGGCGTTTCCAACCGGCTGCTGGCCAAGGTGGTGTGGATGCACGAGCAGCCGCTGACACCCGGCAAGCAGTACAACATCAAGCTGGGAACCAAAAAGGTGCCCGCCAGTGTCAGCCGCATACTGCACAGCATAGATGTGAATACCTTGGCACAGGACAGTGTTGCCGAGCTGAGCCTCAACACCATAGCCCTGGTTGAACTGGAGTTGAGCGAGGCCGTGGTGTTCGATGCCTATAATGACAATCGCGATACCGGCGGTTTTATCTTTATCGATCGCATCAGCAATGTCACTGTCGGTGCCGGTATGGTGCAGCAGGCGCTTGGGGAAACTGAAAAAACGACCCATTTCAGTGAGTTTGAATTGGAACTCAATGCCTTGATCCGCAAGCATTTCCCCCATTGGCAGGCGCTGGATATCCGCGCTCAGGGAGACTGAATTGTCTGAAACCTGGATCCTGGGGTTAATACTGCTCGCGCTGGTGGCCGGACTCGTCAGTGGTCTGGCATCACCGGCCATGCTGTTTACCATAGCGGCGCTGCTCAGTTACCTCTTGGGTATGCTGGAACTGGAGTCGCTGCTGGGCAGTTTTACCAACGCCAGTCTGGTGACTCTGGTGCTTCTGGTGCTGGCAACCACGGCACTGGAGAAGACGCCCTTGCTCGGTAGGCTCAGCCAGGTCATAGGCTCAGGCTCCTTGGGACTGACCATGGCCAAGCTGGGGTTTTCCACCGCGCTGCTGTCATCTTTTACCAACAATACCGCAGTGGTGGCCTCGCTGATTGGCGTGGTGCGTCGCAATCAGCAGCACGCACCGGCCAAGTTATTGCTGCCCTTATCCTACGCGGCGATTTTGGGCGGCACCCTGACCCTGATTGGCACCTCGACCAACCTGATAGTGAACTCCTTTGTTGAAAATGCCGGGCTGAAACCCCTGGGCTTTTTTGAGTTTTCCTTGATTGGCCTGGCCGTGGTGGTGGCCGGTATCGCGCTTTTGGTGTTGCTGTCACACTTGTTGCCCGATGGCGATGAGCAACATGGTGATGAAAGTCTGCCCTATCTGTTGGAAGCCAAAGTGCTGCCCGGCTCGACCCTGGTGGGCCGCAGCGTGCAGGACAACAGACTCAGAGCCCTGAAAAAGCTCTATCTGGCTGAGCTCGAGCGCAGCGGCATTCGCATCTGCCCTGTGCCGCCGCAACTCGTGCTGGCCGCGGGGGATGTGCTGCGCTTCAGCGGCGCGGTGGAGTCGGTGGAGTTGCTGCATCAATTCGATGGTTTGGAGTGGTTCGGCAAGCAGCAGGCCAGGGGCCAGAATCTGGTGGAAGCCGTGCTGGCGCCGTCTTCGGCTTTGGTGGGATCGTCGCTCAAGGCCTCACGATTTCGGGAGCAGTTTGATGCCGCCGTAATGGCAATTCGCCGCGGCCATCATCCACTCAAGGGCGGCTTGGGCGACATAGTGCTGCAGGCCGGAGATGTGTTGCTGTTGACCCCGGGCGATGGCTTTGGCCGGAATCCGCGTCTCAGTACCGACTTTGCCGCCGTCAGCGGCCTGGACCTGAGTGTCAGGCTGGACAGTCGCCGCAGTCAGTGGGTGCTGGCGGGCTTTGTGCTCACCATAGCTGCCAGTCTGCTTGGCTGGCTGCCGCTGGCCAAGGGGCTGGTGCTCTTGCTGCTCAGTTATCTGGCGATAGGTGCGGTGACCCTGGGAGAGCTCAAACGGCGGTTCCCGCTGGAGCTGGTGTTGATTGTCGGCAGCGCCCTGAGTCTGGCCAATCTGATGTTGGATACCGGCTTGGCCAAAGGGATGGCCGATACACTGCTCGGCGCCTTTTCCGGCTTTGGGGTCTTTGGCGCCTTTGTCGGGGTTTATTTGTTGACCTTGCTGTTGACCGAACTCATCACCAATAACGCGGCGGCGGCCTTGGCTTTTCCCGTGGCCTATGCGATTGCGACCAGCTTCGGGGTCGACAGTCGACCCTTTATTCTGGCAGTGGTGTTTGGTGCCAGCGCCAGCTTTATTTCGCCCTATGGCTACCAAACCAATCTGATGGTGTTCAACGCCGGTAATTACCGCTTTATTGATTTTGTGCGCTTGGGGCTGCCACTGTCGCTGCTTTACTCGGCGATAGTTCTGTTTCTGGTGCCCATGCTGTTCCCCTTTGATGCGGGTCTTTAAGGAGTGACAATGAAGAATTCTACCCAGCCCAATGCCGATATCGTTTGGCACCAGCATACTGTCGAACAGGCGGCTAGGGCAGCCCAGAAGGGCCAACAACCTGTGCTGCTTTGGTTCACCGGGCTGTCCGGCGCCGGCAAGTCGACCCTGGCAGGCGCCCTGGAGCGGGCACTGTTCGAGGCGGGGTTTCATACCTATCTGCTTGATGGCGACAATGTGCGTCATGGTCTTTGCAAAGATCTCGGCTTCAGCGCCGCCGATAGGGATGAAAACCTGCGAAGAGTGGGCGAAGTGGCGCACCTGATGGTGGATGCCGGTTTGCTGGTACTGTCGGCCTTTATCTCGCCGACCCGGGCCGAGCGTGATGCCATTCGTGGCCGGTTTGCCGCGGGACGTTTTATCGAAGTGCATGTTTCCACGCCGCTGGCTGTGTGTGAGGCCCGCGATCCCAAGGGCTTGTATCAGAAGGCGCGTAAGGGGGAGATCCGAGACTTTACCGGGATTTCGGCGCCCTACGAAGAGCCGTTGGCCGCCGAGTTGACCATAGATACCAGCAAGGGCGATCTCAATACCCAGGTGCAGGCATTGCTGGATTACCTCTCTGCCTTGGAAGTGATCCCGTCGACGCGATTACAGGCCAGCGCCTGAGGCTTAGTAGATGCCTAGCTAATACTGAAGTCTTTGGTAAACAAGGCCTTCAGCGCCTTGATATAGGCTTCGTCTTCCCTGGGACGCACCAAGAGTGCCAGTTCATCGCCCACTGGGGTAAAGCGGTAGTAGCTGAACAGCAGGTGGCCTGATTTGGGGGTCAGCTTCAGGTGTTGTTGCTGGATCTGCAGTTGCAGCGGGCTCTTGCTGTCCAATATGCCGGTCTCGAATTCGCCCCTGTGCAGTATGCCGCCATCCACCAGGGTGAGTATGCTTGAGTAGGGCATGCCGAATTGCGACAACCCCAGGTTGACCGCGCTGTGTTTACGAAAATACTGGCCTATGCCGCCGCTGACTCTGTAACCACTGATAAGCTTGAGTCGGCTCTCATTGTTGACCTTGACCGCCATCCCCAGCGCTTTTTCCAGTATGTGTGCCTCTCTCAAGGTCAGCTGTTTCAGGGTTGCCAGGGTACGCAGGCTGAAATTACCTGGATTGATGATTTCACTTGAGAGGATCCGAGCCCACAGATCCTGCATCTTGCGATTGTGGATCTGCTCGGCCATTTGGAAGAATTGATGTACCCAGTCGGGATCCAGCTCCACCCCGGTCACATCGGATGGGGTATAGCTCAGTGCCATGGCGTAGATGTTTTCCAGGTTGCGTTGGTACTGGACTTGTTGTCTGTCGATGCGAAAGGCAGCCCGCTCGGCGATGCTGGCATTGGCAGGTTTATAGTCCTGCTCAGAGGCGAGTCCCAGCAGGCGTCCGAGGCGCAGCGCCTTCTTGCGGGCCGACGCCTGACCGGGTTCTTCAAACTCTTTAGGGAGCTTTTCCTCTGCCATCTTGATTATCTTTTTGCGAAAACTGTGTTTCTTTATGCATAATTTTCAGCTAGTTGTCCAGTTATTCAGCCGCCTTCCTGCCGTTGAATGACTGCGGTGGGCTGAGCCTGAGTCGTTGAGCAATACCGAGAGTGTCAGCTAAATGTTTTTTGAGGGCAAAAAGTCAACTGCCATCAGTGTGCTTGTCGGTCGCGATTCCAATCTTGGGTAAACAAGTCGGTAACATCAATGATGAAGTTTTTTGGGGATTGGCAAACTTTGTTGAAAAATAACTTTTAGCTGTAAAGTCGCTGTAGCAGTGCGATACAGCCACAAAAGGCTTACAAAATAAATTGAAGACCTGTGCGTTACTCGATGGTTCCCGAATAGGTTATTTTTTGTGAACTACCCGGTATTTCCGCGACTTGGATAGCGTTTCGCCCTATGCTCGTGATCTGTTTCATGTAAATAAACTAATGGATCACCTAAGATGCATCAATACTAAAAGAGTGAATTATTTAGGGGACAAGGTGAGCAAGACTCTTCTGCTGTATTCCAGTGTGCATGGTCAGACCCGCAAGATCTGTGACGTTATGGCAAACCAACTTGGTGCATTGGGACAGCAAGTGACCATGGCGGCGATAGATGAAGCACCGGATCTGGCCGATTTTGATCGGGTGGCCATCGGAGCCAGTATTCGTCACGGTAAGCACAATCCCGCGGTGTTTGACTACATACGCCAACATCAGCAGCAACTGGAAAGCAAGGCCAATGGCTTCTTTTCCGTGAGTCTGGTGGCGCGCAAGCCGGAAAAAAATACCCCGGAAACCAATCCCTATATGCAGGCATTCCTGGCCAAAACTGAATGGAAGCCCAAGCAGTTAGCCGTATTTGGTGGCAACTTGAACTATCAGGGCTATGGGGCCATGGACAGAAACATCATACGTTTCATCATGTGGATCACCAAGGGACCGACCGATCCCAATACCTGTATCGAATACACGAATTGGGACAAGGTGCAGGAGTTTGCCGAGCAATTGGCGGCGCAGACTTTATTATCCAGGGCGGGTTAAGCGAGGCTGAAAATGGCTCTGTTGCAACGCCTGTGGCGCATCTATAGTGCCCATCAACACTTGTTGTTAATTCTCTTGTGCCTGTTTTTGGTGCTGGGCAGCGGTAGCTTAATGATGATCCGCAGCATTAGGGCCAGCGCTGGCTTCTGGGATCTGAGCCATGTTTATCTCGGGCTCCTATGCGTACCTTTGTCGCTGACATTTCTCGTGAGCAACTGCACCTCGGGCCGCTGGCGCCAGTATTTCAGCCTGTTTATCGGTGATTGGCGTCAGATAGGTGCCGATATTGGCGGCTTGTTCAAAGGCAAGTTACCGGTTGCCGGTGGCAAAGGGCTGTTCAGCCTGATAGAAGGGCTGGGGATGTTGCTGCTGCTAGGGGTAGCTTTGACCGGCATGCTTTGGTATTTGACCCAAGGCTCCAGTGATGCGCTGTTCTGGCGAGGCTGGCATTCACACTTGGCCCATGGTTTTATCGGTTTTCTGATAGTGCACGCCATCTGTGCCCTCAGCCATCTGCTGGACTTCTTCCGTCAATAGTAGAACGCTGAAAGTAAAAGAGTTCTTATAATAAAAATGCCGCTTAATAGCGGCATTTTTATTTTGGTTTATTTGCGCAGTTCGCGCCTGAGTATTTTGCCGACCGTACTCTTGGGCAACTGGGCGACAAACTCTACCACCTTGGGCACCTTGTAGGCCGCGAGCTCTGCCCGGCAGTGGGCTTCAATGGCTGCTTGAGCATTGGCGGCATCGACCTCCGGTTTGAGCACTATTACCGCCTTGACGGCTTCGCCGCTGCGTTCATCTTCAATACCGATAACCGCGCATTCGAGTACCAAGTCGCAACGAGCCAGCACGTTTTCGACTTCGTTGGGGTAAACATTGAAGCCGGAGACGATAATCAGATCTTTCTTGCGATCCACTATGCTGTGGTAACCATCTTCGCTCTCGATGGCGATATCTCCTGTCTTGAAGAAGCCATCTTCTGTCATTACGGCCGCAGTTTCATCGGGCTTTTGCCAGTAGCCACTCATCACCTGAGGGCCGCGCACCGCCAGTTCACCGGCTTGCCCAGGCGGCAGCGGCTGGTCATTGCCATCGAGAATTTGCACCTGAGTTTCGATAACCGGCTTGCCTATGCTGCCAAGACGCTCTAGCCCAGGGGCGTTGAGGGAGATAACCGGCGAGGTCTCACTCAGACCATAACCTTCAGATATGGTGCAGCCAGTAGTTTGTTGCCAGATTTTGGCCGCGGCTTCGGTAAGGGCGGTACCGCCGGAAATAGTGATCTTCAGATGGGAGAAGTCCAGCTCACGGAAGGCTTGCTGGTGGCATAGGCCAACAAACAAGGTGTTGAGCCCGGCGAAGCCGGTAAAGGGATACTTGGCCAAGGTCTTGATCAGTGAGGCGATATCCCTCGGGTTGGGGATCAGTACTGTCAGGGCGCCGCGCTCGAAGTAGAGCACCAGATTCACCAAAAAGGCGTAAATATGATAGATGGGCAGCGGGGCGACGAAGATCTCTTCCCCCTGAACCAGGTTGGCGCCGATGCGGGATTCACATTGCAGGGCGTTGGCGATCAGGTTTCTGTGGCTGAGCATGGCTCCCTTGGAAAGGCCTGTGGTACCGCCCGTGTATTGCAGCGCCACCAGATCGTCCAGCTTCAGCTTTACTTCGGTGAATTCCAGCTCTCGTCCCTGTTCAAGAACCTTGGTAAATTCGAGGTTTTTCAAACCGGTTTTCGGTTGAATTTGTGGCTCGATCAGATCCAGTGGATGGGTGGAAATCACAGTTTCAATCGGGGTGCTGGCAACGACCTTGGCCAAAATTGGCAGGAGATCCGACAGTACCACCAGCGCCTTGGCGCCTGAGTCCTTGAATTGATGGATCAATTCTCGCTCAGTATACAAGGGGTTGGTATTTACTAGCACCAGGCCTGCGCGAATTGCGCCATAGGCGGCAATGACAAATTGGTTGATATTGGGCAGCTGGATGGCGATGCGATCGCCGACTTGCAGTTGGGTGTTGTGCTGCAGGAAAGCGGCGAAGGCACGAGAGTCTCGTTCCAGTTCACGAAAGCTGATGGCCTTACCGAGGCAGGCAAAGGCGTTCTTGTCGCCGTAACGCTCACAGCTGCTGACAATCATATCCGCAAGCGACTCATAGCGGGAAAAATCCAATTGAGTCTGGGTATCGTATACCTGATTCTGTATCACTCTTGTCATCACCTTTTCCTTTGGAATTTATTATTGTTATTGGGTTTTGAAAGCTTATTGGCCTGATATTAACTTGGGCCTATGTCTCCCCCGAAACTTTTTGCGCCGGTTTGAATACCGTTACATTGAGCAATGATCTGGGATCAGGTTAGAGGCAAAGTGAGGTCAAGGCAATGGTGGCGAATGAAAAATCCTATACAAATAATTGGTTAATCAATGGGCGTTGAGGGTGAGAAATAGGCAGCTTGACAGAGAATGCGTACAGCCGCTCGCCAGGGCGATAATAGTGCCAGACTGCAACAAGGCCGCAAACGGGTAAAAAGCGGGCGGCGAAGTCGGGTGAAGCTCTTCGCCGCCCTGAGGCAACTCAAGGGGCAAAAAATACTGACTTCTGGCTGACGCTATTATCCAGTGCATCGGCCTCAAGCACTGTAAACAGCAGATTGCTGCGGCTGTTGTCAATTTGCGCCACGGGCACAGTCAGGGTCAGCGGCAATTCATACTGCTCGCCGGCGGCGATGTGCACGCGATTGGTCGACAACTGATAGGGCAGGGCACCGCTGATCTCTATTTTGTATAGTTTATCTTGCTGGGTCTTATTGCGTATTTTCAGCAGATAGCTGTTTTCTATGCCGTCATCCAGGGTTTCCCGGTATAGGCTTTGGCGGTCGCGGATCACATTGAGCGTGATGGGATCTCGCGAGTAGATATCCAGCCCCATGGTGCAGAGTATGGCCAGCAAGGCGGCGCCATAGCCGATAAAGCGTTTGCGTTGCCACAGTGGTGGAGTTTGCCCGTTCAGTGATTCTTCACTGGTATAGGAGATGAGCCCGGGGCGATAACCAAACTTGCTCATGGTCTGATCGCAGGCATCGACGCAGGCGCCACAGTTGATGCACTCATATTGCAGGCCGTTACGAATATCTATCCCGGTGGGACACACCTCGACGCAGAGATTGCAATCGACACAGTCGCCAAGCTCTGTGGCTTGTTTGCGCTTTCTTGGGCCGCGGCTTTCACCCCGCTGGGCATCATAGGTCACTGTCTTGGTGAAGGAATCGAACATGGCCGATTGGAACCTTGAGTAGGGGCAGCAATGCAGGCACATCTGTTCGCGCATCCAACCGGCATTAAGATAGGTACACAGGGCAAAAAAGTACACCCAGGCGCTGTCCCAAAAACCGGCGGAGAAGGTAAAAATCTCCGGATACAACTGCTTGGCCGGTACAAAGTAGGCGATAAAGCCACAGCCGGTGAGCAGTGAAATCAATATCCACAACAGATGTTTGCCGCCGCGTTTGCTGGCCTTACTGACAGTCATGGGCGAAGCGTCCAGCTTGATCCTCTGGTTACGGCTGCCTTCCAGCTTCTCTTCTACCCAGGCGAAGCCGAACGTCCAGGCAGTTTGCGGGCAGAGATAACCACACCAGACCCGGCCCCAAAACAGGGTTACAAAAAACAGGGCAAAGGCGGCAGCGATAAAGAACCAGGCCAACAGGGTAAAATCCTGGGGCCAGAGGCTAGCACCAAAAAAGTAAAACTGTTGATTGGCCAGATCGAACCAGATCGCTTGCCGCCCCTGCCAGTCGATAAAGGGCAGTAACAGAAACAGGGCTATCAACAGGGCGTTGAGGCCACTGCGCCAGCGCTGAAAATAACCGCGTTGGCTACGAAAGTGGATTTTACCGCCTTGGTGGCTGCTCTTCTTGTCTTGGGGGGAGGGGATAAAAGTGACCGGAATCGCTTCCGATGACTGTCTTGCCTGTTGAACCATGCTACTTCCTGAATTGTGACTGACACACGCTTAACTAATGGCAAGAGGTGTGCCAGTTCAAATGCAGGATTAACTTGTTGATTTATATCTAATATTTGTTTGGGGGCATGGAAATTAACTCACGACATAGCGTGATTTGGCGATATGTCGTGACTTTTTACGCCTTGAATCCCCTGTGATGGCTTTAACTGCCCTAGCGGCGGATCCCCAGCTTTTGCATCCGCGATCTCAGGGTGCTGGGAGGCAGCCCCAGACTGCTGGCCGCGCCCCTTGGACCGGATATTCGCCAGTGACAGGCGTCCAGTGTCGCCTTGATATGGGCCGCTTCCACTTCGGCCAGGGTCTGACCCACGGCCGGCAGCGGCGTATCGCTGGGCAAGGGGGCGAGATGCAGTATCGGCTCGCGGGCAAGGATGGCTTCCCGCTCCAACAGGTTTTGCAATTCACGGACATTTCCCGGCCATTGATATTGCATCATCCGCCGCAGACTATCGCCATCAACGCCCGCCAGCGGTTTACCCAGTTTCAATGACAGACTCTTGAGCAGCTGTTGCACCAGCTCGGGGATATCTTCCCGCCGCTGTCTCAGTGCCGGGACCTTGAGCGGAAAGACATTGAGTCGGTAGAAGAGATCCATCCGGAACAGACCTTGTTCCACCCGCTGCTGCAGATCGTGGTGAGTGGCGGCGATCAGTCGAATATCCACCTTAATACTCTCGCTGCCGCCAACGCGTTCAAACTCCTGCTCCTGAATGACCCGTAGCAGCTTGGACTGGGCCTCCAGACTGAGCTCGGCCACTTCGTCGAGGAACAGGGTGCCTCTATGGGCCAGTTCGAAGCGCCCCTTGCGCCGCTGACTGGCACCGGTAAAGGCGCCTTTCTCATGGCCGAATAGTTCGCTTTCCAAGAGTCCGGCAGAGAAGGCGGCGCAGTTGACCGAGATCATCGGCTTGTCTTTGCGGCTGCTGAGTCGGTGCAACTGGCGGGCGACCAGCTCTTTGCCGGTGCCATTTTCCCCCTGGATCAACACGGTACTGTCGGTATTGGCCACCAGGCGCAGCTGTTTGAGCAGGGTTTGGATCATCGGGCTGTTACCGGCAATCTCCTGGGTGCCCGTCTTGTCTTCCAGCTCGGCCTGCAGCCAGGAGTTTTCCGAGGCTAGCTGTTCCGATAGCGCCTGTACCTGTTCCAGCGCCTGACGCAGCGACAACTCAGTCTGCTTTTGCAGACTGATGTCACGAAATATCGCTACTACGCCCTTGAGCTTACCGTCCTGCCACACAGGCGTGGAACTATAGTGTACGGGAAAGCAACTGCCGTCCTTGCGCCAGAAGACCTCAGTGGTGATTTCTCTGGCTTTGCCGTCTTTGAGTGTCTGATAGATGGGGCAATCTTCGTGGGGATAGGCGCTGCCATCCGCATGGCTGTGGTGGTGAAAGTCGTGGATCTTGCGCCCTAGGAGCTCGGCGGTGCTCCAGCCGGTCATCTTCTCGGCAGCCGGGTTGATAAAGACTGCATTACCTTTAAGATCAAAACCATAAATGCCTTCACTGACGGCATTGAGCAAGAGGCGGTTTTCGGGTAAAAAGCTGTTTGAGTCAGACAAGAGCGGCTCCTTCGGCACAGAGGACCGCGCCAGTATAGAGCCGCTTACCGGGCTTGTCAGTATGAAGGCACGATATATCGTGCCTTAAGGGTTGGCTTGAACATGAGTCAGCACCTTGAGCAGATCGTTGACCGTCAGGACGCTGGGCATCACGATTCCCTCGGGCACGGCCGGGCCATGGATGCGGTTATAAGGCACTCCGGCAACGCCCTGGGAGCTGAGATAGTTGGATACCGCCGGGTTGGGCTCACTGAGGTCGCCGCGCATCAATACAATATTCGGCTCGGCCAGCGCCCTGACTATCTGCTCCCGATGGAGCACATTGGCCTTGTTGGCCTGACAAATCAGGCACCAATCGGCACTCACATCGATGACGACTGTTTTGCCTTCGGCCACCAGAGCCGGGATTGCCTGGCTGTCTAAGGTTTGCCAATGCAGTTCCCGGTAAGCCTCATAATCTTCGCCGCGATACACAAAACTGACCACGGCGGCGACACAAAAAGCCATTCCTCCCAACACCAGGATCACCGCCATGGGGATCTTGGCGCCGCGGCGTTTTTTGATTAACAGCAGCACAATCACTGCTATCAGGCTGAGCAGAGCCAGCATGCTGAGAGTAAGTATCATCCGGGCCTCAATGGGGTTAGGGAGCTATAAGGGCGCCCAGTATAGTCAGCAAGCCTTAAAACTAATTGAAAATTGGCGGCTCGAAAGCGCTGGCTTCATAGAGTATATTGACCAACCTGTTGCGGATGGTACTTGTCTTTTGTGGGTCACAAAACAGGGCAAACTGGTGTGGGTTTCATCGAGGGGAAACAATGAATTGGAGTGACTGGGTGGGACTGGTGGCTATCTCGTGTTTGGGGGCCATGTCACCCGGACCTAGCCTGGCCATGGTGGTGCGTCACACCTTGGGGGGCGGTCGCAGCCGCGGTATCGCCTGTGCCTGGGCGCATTCTTTGGGGATAGGCGTTTATGCTTTTATCACCCTTTTGGGATTGGCAGTGGTGTTGAAACACACCCCTCTGCTGTTTAACGGCATCGCCATATTGGGGGCACTTTATCTCGCCTGGCTTGGGATTCAAGCGTTGCAATCCAAGGGCGGAATGCAGCAAAAACTCAGTGCCGGCAAGCCGACGGGCATGCTGACAGCGGCCCGGGACGGCATTGCCATCTCATTGTTTAATCCGAAAATTTTGTTGTTTTTCCTAGCCTTGTTCAGCCAGTTTGTTGCCGCTGCGGACAGTCTGCTGGGGCGAGGCATCATAGTCTTGACGCCTATGCTGGTGGATGGCCTCTGGTACACCCTGATAGCCTTCTTGTTGTCGCAGCCAAGGGTACTGCCCAAGCTGAGAGAGAAGGCACAGTTGATTGACCGCCTTAGCGGCCTAGTGCTTATCCTGTTGGCCGGACGGGTGATCTATTCCCTGTTTTGACCTTGAAACGCAATACGAACATAGTACTGTCTCCTCTGAACCCAATCAGGAGCTAGGCGCCGTGGTTTAAATGGACCGCTTGGATTGAGCTTGTTAATGGCAGAGAAGTTTGCCGGCTGAGCTTTCAAGGATTGAGCGCTGCCAAGATATTTTTCAGCTGTCTAAGGTGCTTGCTTGTACTTTTTCCTGGGATTGGTAACAGCCACTCGTGAGTGATAGAAAACGACTTTTGACTCGAGTGATAGTGAGGTCGTCAAATTGGCTACGGCTTTGTAAACCGCCAGGACTGAAAGAGAAGTAACAAATTGCTCGGTCTTAAAGCCAAGCCGGAAATGAAAGTGCCAGATAGCGCGGGGCAAATGCCCCGCGGCTTGTTATCAAAGGAGCTTAGAGCTTGAATTGTTGTACGGCATTATCGGTCGGCTCGGCCGCTTCTTCGCCGTTGACCACTGGGGGGTTGGCAATGTGATCTTCCAGGTTGTCATCCAACATGTCGCGATATTCGGCGGTAAACCACTCTAGGGCATTGGCTTTTTCGGCGCCCAGATCGGCAGACTTGATAGCGGCTTCAAAGGCGTTGAAGCGGGCGGCAGCAAATCTCAGGGCGGTGCCGACCTTGCCGACGTCGCCTTCTTGTTGGGTCAGCTCATTGGCCAGGGCGATAAACTGATCTGCTAACTGAAATATGGTGGTTTGGTTGTTGGCATCGGACATATTATATTCGCTCTTGCTAAGCCAAAGATTGAGGGCCGATTCTAACCTAAAAAGGCGCCGTGCCAAGGAAAAAAATGAACGATTGAGATCTGAGTCCCCGCCTTTGCTGGCAAATATTCCACCATTTTGGCAAAAAGTCGGCCAACCCCAGGCCGTTGCTGCTGTCACCCAGGTCAGTGTTCGTGGGTTATCTTGGCTTACTCCTCAATAGCTTGGCTTGCAAAACCGAGTCCAGTTCCTTCGAATATAGGCCACAGAGCCGATACTCGGCGCTTGTATCCCGCAGTCGGCACTCTTAAGCTATGACCTCTTTTACGCAGAGGATTATCACCATGGCGCTTCCCACTGACTGGCAGGCATTTATTGCCGCCGAACAACAGGCCCCTTATTTTCAGCAACTCAGTGAGTTTGTTGCCGCAGAGCGCGCCGCCGGCAAGGCCGTCTTTCCTCCTGAGGACGAGGTGTTCAGTGCCTTTGAACTGACACCGCTGGACAAGGTGAGAGTGGTGCTTATCGGTCAGGATCCTTACCATGGCCCAGGGCAAGCCCATGGCCTGTGTTTCTCGGTCAAGCCCGGAGTGAAGACACCGCCTTCGTTGGTCAACATGTACAAGGAATTGGCGACAGACATCCCCGGATTCTCAATCCCAGATCATGGTCATCTTGTGAGCTGGGCCAAGCAAGGGGTCTTGATGCTCAACACTGTGCTGACGGTGGAGCAGGGCAAGGCGCACTCCCATGCCAAGGCGGGCTGGGAAACCTTCACCGACAGGGCACTGCAGCTGCTCGATCAGCGTGAAGAACCGATTATTTTTGTGCTTTGGGGCAGCCATGCCATTAAGAAAGGTAAACTTATCAAGGCGCCACAACATAAGATCTTAAGTGGTCCGCATCCTTCGCCTCTTTCCGCCTATCGCGGTTTCTTTGGCTGTGGCCATTTCTCGGCCATCAACCAGCAGCTGAAACAGTGGCAGCAAGCCGAAATAGATTGGCAGGTTTAGAGAAGGGGCTTTTTCGCACTTTCTTTTAGCACTTTCCTTAGCTAGCGGGATAGCGGCTATTTCACAGTATCGAGCAGGGCCTAGGGCTTGCTCGATACTGCAGATTGAATTGCCTCAGACCTTGAACTGCGCCGTGGTGACCCCAAGTTGATTCGCCAGCCCCAACAAGCTACGGGTGCTGATGGCCACTTGGCTGATGGCGGTGCTGTTTTCCTCGGCCGCAGCGCTGAGACCGGAAATTCCCTTGGCCAGGGTAGCCGATACCGTCGTTTGTTCCTCTGCCGCCGTAGCCGTTTGGCTCATCAGTGCATTGAGCGTTTGCAACCGACGGCTAATATCTTCGACCGCTTCGCGCATGCCCTCGGCCTTCTCTGCGCTAGCGGTAGCCTCATCGCTACAGGTTTGACTGTGGCTGACCAGAGAGCCTGACTGGCGCTGGATCCCTTGTAGTACATGGCCTATATCCTGAGTGGCTTCCTGCACTTTGACTGCCAACTGACGTACCTCGTCGGCCACCACGGAAAAACCGCGACCATGTTCGCCGGCGCGGGCGGCCTCAATGGCAGCGTTGAGTGCCAGCAGATTGGTCTGCTCGGCAATGCTGTCTATCACTTCCAGCACAGTACCGATTTTTTGGCTGTCCTGCTCTAGCGAGTTAACCTCTTTATGGATCTCGGCAAAGTTGTTGAGGGTGACCTCCAAACTGGCACGGGTATGATCCAAGTTTTGCTTCAAGGTTTCGCTGGCAACCTGACAGGCGTTGACTTCATCGGCCGCGCGAGCCGTATTCTGACCCACTTCGGCGGCGGCATAGCTCATCTCTTCCACTGCGGTTGCCAGCATGTCGGTTTCCTTGGCCTGAAGCTGGATGCTGCAATCGGCCTGGGTGATGGCGGCAGAGTTTTGCTCCGCTACCGACTCCAGCTCCTGTCCCATACCTATGAGCTGGGCGATGATCTCCTTGAGCTTGTTTTGCATTCTGGCCAACCAGCTCATCAGATGGTTGTCGCTCTGCGCGACTTGCAGCGTGCTGGTGAGATCGCCGGAGGCGATGACTGAGGTGAGCTGACACATGTCCGTAGGTTCACCTCCCAATGGATGCAGCACAAAGTGACTGACCAGTTTGGCTGCCAGCAGCGCCAGTACTATGGCGCTGAGGCATACCATGCTCCCAATAAAAATCATATGCATTGCCGGTGCGGATACTTCGGCGGCATCGATTTCAGCCAACAACGCCCAACGAACCCCTAAGGCATCTATGGGAGCATAGGATGAAACCACAGGATTGCCTTTGTAATCATTGAGCTGCATGACACCGCTTTGGCCCTTGAGCGCTTGTTCCACCGCTTGGGTATCTATGCCATTTTGCCTGACTGTACCGGCAAATGAGGCTTTGACCGTGCGATTGACCGGGTCGAGAAAGGAGTCGGAGCGCATACGCTTGTCGGCGCCCACCAGATAAGTTTCACCGCTTTGGCCCATTCCTTCTCGGATTTGCATTACGGCATTGATCCTGTCGATGGAGAGCTGGGCGGCAACCACCAAGGGGCGGCCTTGGTATTCAATGCGCTTGCCAATAAAAGCGGCCGCTTCATTCCCCGAAGGAGCATAAGGGCTAAAGTCGGCCATCACAGCGGCGCCGTTGCCGTTGAGAGCGTTTCTAAACAGGCGGCCGAGGCCTGAGTCTGCATAAGGCCCGGTTTGCAGGTTACTGCCCCAGTCGGCTTCATGGGTCGCGGTATCTTTTACCAGACCTGAGTCTTCGATGATGAAAATATCGTAAAAGCCCAACTCTTTATTGAGGGCTTCTAGCATGGTGCGGGATTGGCTGAGACTGTTGAGTGAATCACTGTTTTGGATCACGGCGGCGATCGCATCCAGATTGTTGCCGAAGTTGGCAAACATGGCATCGAGCTGGCGCTCTTTGATCTCTCTGACCGCCAGCAGCCTGTCTTCGGCCTGATTATAGAGTTCTTTTTCCGCAAGCCAAGTGACCAGAGCCGTTGCCAATACTAAAGGAACCAGCACGATAAGCAGACTGATGAGTTTTATTTTGGTGGTAAAGCGCATGACTTGACTCCCTGTCGGGTAGCCGGGAATAAACAGCTACCAAATCCATTTTAATGTGGTGTGGTGCAGATACTTGATTGCTTAAAATTTAGAACAGTCGTGAGAGTCCGGCTAAATTTATTGGTTGAATTTTTGTCTTGGTATCAAAGCTAAGCAGTAACTTAATGATAGTTTTGATAAATCCAATTATCCCCTTGGAAGGTAAGCCAGTTACAAATCTTCTAATTGTGAACTCTATCCATTGCCAAGTTTGGTTGAGAAAGGTAAATTGCACCGCTATATATTTTTGTATATAACGGTTGCGGTGGGGACTTGAACATTGGATAGAAGATGTTTCATCAAGGGCAGTATGGGATTGGGGCTACTGGCCTGTTATCCCTGGTTGGTCCATGCTTCAGTGTTGAGTCCCACCGCACAAGAGTCATTGCCGCAGGCTAGAGATATCAAGCGGGTCGTCAGTGCCGGTGGGCCGGCAGATCTGTTGTTGCTGGCCTTGAGTCCGGAAAAGTTACTCGGTTACGCTCACCTCAAGCCGGATTTGCTGCAACAGTACGGCTTTGCTTCAAACCTGTGGCAAAAGCCCAGGCTTGGACGCTTGGTGGGGCGCAATGCCAGCCTTTCACTGGAAAAGCTGATGACTCTGGATGCAGATCTGGTGGTGGATTATGGCAATGTCAGTCAAAACTACCAGTCGATGGCGCAAAAGGTTGAGCGTGTCAGTGGTGTGCCATTTTTGTTGCTCGATGGCTCACTGGCCGATATTCCGCTGCAGTTGAAAAAGCTGGGACAGATCCTTGGGGTCCACGAGCGGGCTGACTTTTTGGCCAAACGCACGGCTGAAATCCTCAGTGATGCCAGAGAGTTCGGCCTTAGTCTGGGCGAGGCGCGGTCTTTTTACTTCGGCCGAGGGGCAAATGGGCTTGAAACTGGGGTCACTGGCTCCATTCATACCGAAGCCATAGAACAGCTTGGGCTTAAGAACGTGGCCAAGGCCGGTGACTATCGCGGCCTGGCCAAAGTCTCTCTGGAGCAGCTAATGGCCTGGGAGCCCGAGATCATCATCAGCCAGGATCCGGAGTTTATCCGTCATATACACCGAGACCCGGTCTGGGGCACGTTGGCGGCGGTACGTAACCAGCGGATCTATTGGTTGCCGAATCGACCATTTGGTTGGATTGACACCCCGCCGGGGATCAACCGTCTATTGGGCATGAGTTACCTTAGGCTGCTGTTGTCCGGCGCTGATGAGCGCGCACAGCAGGCACTGGTTAAGGATTTCTACCGCGATTTTTACCACAGTGAGCTGAGTGGAGAGCAGGCGGCCAATCTGCTGAGCCCCGAATGAACGACAGAATCAAATACCCGTTGGCAGCCGGGATCTGTCTCAGCATTCTCTGTTTTGCCGCAGCCAGTGGCCAGTATCCGCTCAGTCTGGCGCAGCAGGGGCAGGCGCTTTGGCATGCCATCGGTGGCGATGTGGCTGCCCTGGACAGCAAGAGCGTCAGTGTCTTCTGGCATTTACGACTGCCCAGAATTTTGGCGGCACTCATGATAGGAGCCGGTTTGGCCGCCAGCGGTGCCGCCTATCAGGGGATGTTCCGTAATCCTTTGGTGTCGCCTGATATTCTGGGCGTTTCCGCCGGGGCCGGTCTTGGCGCGGTATTGGGTATCTACCTAGATTTGCCGGTTTACAACATCCAGCTATTTGCTTTTATCGGCGGTTTGCTAGTGGTGGCTCTGGTCTGTTTGCTGGCGCGGCTCAGCCGCCAGGGCGATCCTGTGTTGGCTTTGGTTCTGGTGGGCATTGCCATCGGCGCCTTGTGCGGCGCCGGTATTTCGTTAATGAAGTTGTTGGCCGATCCCTATAGTCAGCTGCCGTCCATTACTTTCTGGCTGATGGGGGGATTGTCGGATATCACTCTGGAAGATCTCAAGTCTAGCCTGCTTCCTATGGCACTGGGGCTGGCGCCGTTACTGCTGCTGCGCTGGCGTATGAATCTGTTAAGCCTGGCCGACGATGAGGCTAGCAGTCTCGGGCTTAACATAGCGAAAACCCGGCTGATATTTATTCTGGCGGCGACCTTGCTGACCGCAGCGGCGGTTTCCATCGCCGGGATTATAGGTTGGCTTGGGCTGGTGGTGCCGCATATGGCTCGCCTGCTGGTGGGCGCTGACTTCAGACGCTTGTTGCCCATGTCCATGCTACTGGGCGCCTTTATGTTGCTGCTGACCGATACGTTGGCGCGCACACTGGCGCCGATCGAGTTGCCGCTAGGGATTTTAACCGCTTGTATCGGAGCGCCTTTCTTTATGTTTTTACTGTTAAGAGGCGGAGGCCGGGGCCAATGATTGCCTGCATGCAAGGCGTCTCAGTGGGTTATGCCGGTAAACCTTTGCTGTCCAATGTGCAGCTTTACCTGGCCGAGGCGGAAATAGTTTGTTTGCTCGGCTGTAATGGCAGCGGCAAGACCAGCTTATTGAAAACGCTACTTGGCTTGCTACCGCCGCTGGCCGGTGAGATAAAGATAGCCGGCAGGGAAATTCATCAATGGTCGCAGCGTGAGCTGGCGCAGCAGATGGCCTATGTGCCGCAGGCGCAGTTGAGCCGTTTTTCCTTTCGGGTGTTGGAAATGGTGCTCATGGGCTGCCAGTCGCGACTGGGGCCGTTTGCCGTGCCCGGCGCCAATGAGCAGAAGCGGGCGTTGGCGGCCTTGAAGCAGTTGGATATTGCCCACCTGGCCGATTGCGCCATGGATCAGATAAGCGGCGGCGAGCGCCAGTTGGTACTGATTGCCAGAGCCTTACTGCAATCGCCGAGACTGCTGGTAATGGATGAACCGGCTGCCAGCCTGGATTTCGGCAATCAAATCAAGTTGTTGGCCCAGGTAAAACGACTCAAACAGCAGGGGATCGCAGTATTGATGTCGACTCACCATCCACGTCATGCCGAACTGTTGGCCGATAGCGTGGCGCTGGTGGAACCCGGTCACGGCCTGAGGCAAGGTGCGGTGGCTGGTCAGTTACAGGTATCAGGACTGGCGCAGCTCTATGGCGTCAGTGAATCTGCTATTGCCGAGCACCTATAAGGGGTCGGCGGGAGCGTTAAATCTTAAGCAAGGTGAATTCATGATAATAGAAGAGCTGGACTTTGCCGCCATGTACCGCGAGCACCTGCAAAGGGCTGAGCGCAGCCACAAGAGTGCCGAACATTGGGACAAACGGGCGGAAAAGATGGCCGAGAGCTGCGCCAGACCCAAGGACAGTTATCTGGAGGGCTTTTTCAAGCTGATGGACTTGAGTGATTGCGACACGCTTTTGGATATGGGTTGTGGCCCTGGCTCTGTGTGCCTGGGATTGGCCGACAAGATGCAGGCCGTCTATGGCCTGGATTACAGCAGTGGCATGTTGGAAGTGGCCAAGCGCCGCGCCGATGCGGAAGGCTTGAGCAATGTCACTCTCATTCAAAGAGCCTGGGAAGATGATTGGAGCGACATTCCTGTGTGTGATATCGCAGTGGCGTCGCGCTCGACTCTGGTAGGCTGCCTCAAGAGTGCCCTGGAAAAGCTCAATCGCCAGGCTCGCAAGCGGGTTTATACCACTCATACCGTTAGCTCAACCTTTATCGATCCCGCCATTATTCAAGCCATAGGCCGTAAAGTGGTGACCCTGCCTAACTATCTGTATGCAGTGAATATTTTGCAGCAGATGGGCATTAAGCCCAAGGTGGACTTTATTGAGTCCAGTGGTTGTATGAACCAAGCCGAGAGTTACGCCCAGTTTGAAGATAATGTCGCCTGGTCGCTGGGAGCTCTGGATGACGCCGAAAAACAAAGGTTGCAGGAGTATTATCAGCGTCATAAGCAACAGGGTAAACCGCTGCGAACCGGTGATCGCAGTTGGGCCATGGTTTATTGGGACGCTGTGGCTCTAGCCTGAGGCGATTGTCGAGTTTTTTATACCCGGATTGCTCAAGGGATCCGGGTATTTTTTAAGTATCGATATATAGGTGTTTATATATCGCTGTTATGTTGAAGGTCTGTAGTATGAAACGAAAGAGTTATTACCCTATTTTGCCGCTGATGTTGGTTTCGCCATTGGCATTTGCCAATGGCAGTGGTGTCGAGCCCGAGAAGAAAACCGACACCAAAATCGAGAGGATCAGCGTTTGGGGTAGCCCAATTGCCGCCAATCAAGACAGCGTCAATCAAGACACCATCAAGATGTTGAATAAGCAGAACGTGGCTGAGGCGCTGAATATTATTCCCGGAGTCAGTCTGCAAAAATCCGGTCGCCGTAACGAGTTACAGGTTAAGGTTCGGGGTTTTAACAGTAAGCAGGTACCGTTGTTTTTCGATGGGGTTCCGATTTATATCCCCTATGATGGCAATCTGGACTTAGGGCGGTTTCTGGCCTCGGATCTGGCCTCGGTGGAAGTCTCCAAGGGATATGCCTCTTTGCTGCAGGGGCCGAACATGATGGGCGGTGCCATCAACCTGACAACCCGTAGACCGGAAAAGGAGTTCGAAGGGCAAGTCAGTGCTTCTCAGGGTTGGGCTCGAGGCGAAGACAACGGTTATAGCCTGGATGCTAGCCTGGCCGGCAGCAATGATTGGGGCTTTATCCAATTGAGTGGTAACAAGCTGAATAAAGACTTTGTCGGCCTGTCTCACGATAATGGCAATCCAATTGCCGGTAGTGATGGCAAACGCGCCAACTCGGCATACAGTGACCGTCGTGGTACCGCCAAATTTGGCCTGACACCCAATGAAACCGATGAGTACATCTTTACCTATATCCGCCAGGAAGGGGAGAAGAATAGCCCGCCTTATGCCGGCACTGAAGCGTACGTTCGTCCAATGTATTGGCAATGGCCGCAATATGATAAGCAGAGTTTTTATTACAGTGGTTACAGTCAGCTCACTCCGGGAGTGGTGTTACACAGTCGTCTCTATCGCGATGAATTTGAAAACACATTGCGGATCTACAAGAGTTTGAAAAACCTGCAGCAAAGGAAAGGGCCTTACAGTCATTATGACGATGCCAGCAATGGCGCAGGTTTGCAGCTCAGCATAGATATGCGCAAGGAAGATATGCTGTCGTTTGCCACTCACTGGAAGGAAGATCTGCACAAGGAGCAAGGGAAGCCAGATGGTGAGTTTGATAAGTACAAAGACCGAACTTTGTCGGCGGCGGTGGAGTATCAATGGGCGCTGAGAGACAATCTGGATCTGGTTGGGGGCATCAGCTATGACTCCCGCAAGAGTCTGGAAGGCTACAAATATGAGAAGGACGGCAGTCTGACTCGCTATGAGGATAACTCACAGAATGCTTTCAACTGGCAGGTGATGGGCCGTTATGAACTGGATAATCTGGATACACTGCAGTTGTCTCTGTCTCAGCGTAGTCGCTTTCCAACCTTGAAAGAACGCTACACCACCTTCAGACCCGCTTTTGGCCAAACGGCGATAGTGAATCCACATCTGGAGCCTGAGCGGGCAACTAACCTGGAGTTGAGCTATAAGGCCTCATTGCCTCTCGACTGGCAGTTGGACAGCAGCGTCTATTATAACCGGGTGTCGGATGCCATTTTGACCCATAACATCACCCCAACCCTGATCCAAAACCGCAACAGCGGTCGGGTCGACTATAGCGGGCTGGATTTAGGGCTTTATGGCGATATCAGCGATTGGGCCAGTGTTGGCCTGAGCTACAGCTATATTCATGCCGATGTGAAGGATGAGCAGCTCGATGTCACCGGCCTGCCGGAACATCAAGTCTTTGCCTGGGTTAAGTTGACTCCGTTTGATGCACTGGACATTGTTGTCAGCCAAGAAGCGCGCAGTGATAGCCTCAGCAGTTCCAGAGGCACTCAAGTAGCCAGTGGTTTTGGCGTCACCGGTGTTCGTTTCGACTACCGTGTCTGGCAGGGGCTGAGTGTCAACGCCTCGGTCAATAACCTGTTTGATCGTGATTACGCTTACACCGAAGGTTTCCCTGAAGAGGGCCGTAACTATTGGTTGGGCATGGAGTACAGCTTTTAAGCTTGGTAATAGTTCACGGTTATTGCAATAGAAGAACCCGGCCATGGCCGGGTTCTTTCTGATTCGGTGTCACCGCTAAACAATAAGTCAGCGCAACATAATAAACAGCAGCGGAAGCAGTACTCCAGAGAGGGTCAGCCAGGTCTTACGGCTCTTCATCAAGTTACTGCTGCGTAACATCACCAGTGCCGAGAGCGCCAAAAACAGTAGCATGGCGGCATAGATATCGGCAATCCAGGTCCAAGCGTCGCGAGCATGATTAAGGTGCAGGTAGTTGAGAGCCTGCAAAATAGGGCGAGTGTTGACCATCTCAGCCGAAACTGCGCCAGAACTCAGGTTGGCGCTCAACTGACTGCCATCTTTGAGAAATAGTTGGTACTCGGTGGCGCTGGCGCGATAACCGCTGCGGATACTATCCTGCAGTGAAAAGTGTTGACTCAACAATGCTTGAATATCGCTATCGCCCAGTGACGGTGTCAGCCCGGCAACGTGGCTCTCGCTCTGGGTAATCTTATAGTTGGGGTTCCAGTCATTGATGTGATTGACGGCAATTCCCGAGATGGCATATACCAGAGTCATGCCTATGCACAGATAACCTATGTCTCTGTGTAATAAGCGGATCCATTTACGTACTTTGTTATTCAGCATCACGGATTTCGACCCCATATGGTTGCAACTGATAGAAGGTTAGCCCTTGAGTCACTGACTCGGGATCGAAGGGCTTGTTATGTTGCTCAGCCTGGTGCCCCAAAAAGGCGCGGGTTTCCTCAATATTTAACTTAATGGCTTTGAACTCGCCGGTGGCATAGGCTTTCAAGCCTCTGGCACTGACGGGAAAGACCATTTCACCATCACGTACTTTTACCTTAAGGCGGTCGAAGCTGTCGTCTGTCGCCAATTCCATCCAACAGCCGCGTTTGCTGCACACAGAGACGATGGTGCCTTCCACTGTCAGTTCCTGACCAATGTAATCATCGGGGGCCGCCATCAGGGTAGAGATAGGCATGAACAAATTCATGTCAACGGGCTCGCCGAATTTGTCGGTAGCGCTGTGGGCGAGAGGAGTAAACAGGGCAGCCAATAGGATTAACTGATTGATACGCATGAGGAGTATCCTTTGTGATTAATAAAACTTGATTGAGAATGATTATTATTATTTTGCAATATTATTGGAGCCGGTATTCATATTCAAGCCTTGGACACACTAAGATCCCAATATGAGAGCTGATTGGCATTTCTCTGATTGCTTGGGATTATCTATTTATTTTTTATGGTTTTTCTGTAAGGAATCCACCAACTAAGCTCAACGGTTATTCTGCACCTCTGGTCAGGGGCCGCTTGAGCGTGAAACAATGTGTCGGTGAACATATTAAAGGAAAGAGTATGCAGCCTATTTTGATCACTGGCATAGGTAAACGTCTGGGACTGGCAATGGCCAGGAATTTGATGGCTCAGGGTTATCCCCTTATCGGCACTTATCGCAGCCATTACGACTCCATCGATGAACTCAAGGCCGCAGGCGCCGAGCTGTATCGAGTGGATCTCTTGCGAAATAGCGAGCTCAACGGCTTGATTGCCGAGGTAAAAAGCAAGCATGAGTCTCTGCGGGCGATTATTCACAACGCCTCGGATTGGATGCCGGAGCGGTCTGACACAGATGCGGCTGAGGTTTTTAATCGCATGATGCAGATCCATGCCTCAGTGCCCTATCAGTTGAATCTGGCACTGGCGCCGCTATTGCAGACTGATGAGATAGGCAGCCGGGATATCATCCATATCAGCGATTATGTGGCGCAGAAAGGCAGTAAGAAGCATATCGCTTATGCCGCCAGCAAGGCGGCGTTGGATAATTTGACCCTGTCATTTGCCGCCAAGCTGGCGCCGGGTGTCAAGGTCAACGGCATAGCACCGGCATTGATGTTGTTTAACGAGCAGGATGATACTGCCTATCGGCAAAAGGCGCTTGCCAAGGCATTGTTGCCCAAAGAGGGCGGTGAGCAGGAGATGCTGGCCGCCGTGGAATATCTGATGGCCAGCCGTTATATGACTGGCCGCACCCTGTCACTCGATGGCGGGCGGCCGCTGAAGTGATTCAATGCAGTAGCGGGCAACTGGGCTTTAGGGCCAGCACATCACACTCGAGTTGATTGAGCATCTGCTCCGAGGCGTGGCCCTTGAGTTCACTCAACAGTCCTCTGTGCTCTGCTGCGCCCATGATGACTATGTTGCTGTGCCATTTATGGGCCGCTTCAGGCACTACATGATCCGGCAGGCCGCAGGACAGATGTAACTGTTCCTCACTCAATGCCAGCAATTTGGCTGCCTGTTGCAGTTTTTGCCATTGATTTTCTTGTTGCGAGCGACAACCCGGCAACTGTTCGTCGAAGGCCATGCTGATGTCTGCCTGTTGATAGCAGTTGAGCAGATGCAATTTCTGTTGCAGTAAATCGGCAAATTCATTGGCTTGTTGCAACAGCCTGTGATTGAAATGGGCATGGTCTTCCGTGTCTTCATCCAGCTCAAGTGCTGCCAACATAGACCCCTGTTGCTCCCAGGGCATGTCGCTGACAAACATCACCGGCAGGGGAACTCGTTGCAGCAGTTGCCAATCATAGGTATGGCCCAATTCACACTGCAGGGCAGAATAGCTGTGGTGCTCGACCAGCAACAAATCGTAATGTGTTTGATTGAGTTCAGTCAGAATTGCCGTTGGCAAGTCTCGGGCCTGGCAGTGCTTTAAACAGATATCCAGTTCCCGCGAAGGATAAAATGGGCGTTTTTCTCTCTGTTGTGAGACCGAGGGGGTGGAATGGATTTTCTGTTGTAACCATTGACCAATGCCTTGATATTTTGGTGTTTTAACCCTGAGTAGTGTGAGGTCGGCATGGCTGGCATTGGCCAGTTGCACCGCCTTTCTCAGGGCCTGTTTCCCTCTGTTACTGTCGTCTGAAACGGCCAGTAGGCGTGTAAATACACTCATGACGTTATCCTCGAAGCCAGCCTATTGTTGGCTTCGTATAAGTCTAGTCATACAGCGCCGCGCCATCAGATCCTTTTGCTCTTGAAACCCGCGTCAATAGCGGCTTTGGGTCTTTGTGCCGGTCTATTTTGAATTCGGTCTTACGGCAAGGTGCCGTCACCCTGGGCTGGTTATACAGTCTGTTTGCCAAGAAGTGAATCAAGGCGGCTCCCCCACCCAGTGAGCGAAGGCGAGGGAGCCTGTAAGGCTATTTATGACTGTCCTTAGCTAGGGCGATTGCGCTGTTTTGGCAGATCGCTCAGATACTGGACAAACTCCACTTCAAACCCGGCCGGGTCGATAAAGTACACATTGCGGCGCCAGGGCTCGTCGGCACCGTCTTTATCTATGCTATAGCCTGCGTCCTGCAGGCGCTTGATCACCCCGTCAATGTCTGCTGTGACAAAGGCGAAGTGGGCCAGCCCGGGTTGATGACCGCTCAAGTCGCGGTTATTGCCCTCACCGTTATCGCTGAAAGCCAGGTATTGATAGTCATCACCGAAGTGGAGCCATTTTCGTGGCTTGCCATACCAGCTTCCTTCTCCTTGGCAGCGGATCTGCCAGTGAGGAAAGGCGGCGCGGTAAAAATCCAGGGTCTTGGGGAGGTCTGCGACCACCAGGTTCAGATGTTCCAGTTGTATCATTTGCGTTCTCCTTGGTATTTGCCCTTTTTCCTTCTTATCTGGGCCTTTGTTTACATGCCGTAGCAATATTCCTGTTGTTTGGGAAAGGGGGCGTCCCTGTGGGCAAAACGTATCTGTGCCAGTGCTGCTGCATACTGGGCCAACATATGCAGGCTGTAGCCGATCCTTTCTCTTAATCTGGCATCGCGGATGCTGTCGCATTCGGGGTTGAGCATTTTCTCGACATCGCGGACGATCAAATGATCCGGCACCGCCACCAGTTTGTTGTTTTTCATGGCGTTCATTCTCAATTCACTGATGGGATAGGCGCCGCTTATGCCTGAGACAACTGCAACCAGCAGCACAGGCTTATGGGCCGTATGTTGGCTGTCACACATCAGCAGAAAGTTCTTCAGCAAAGGTGTCGCCATGCCGCCCCATTCCGGAGTGATAAGCACCAGAGCATCGGCTGCTGTCACCTTGGCTTCTATCCGTTGCCAGTCGGCGCCTTTGTTTTGTTGTTCACCATCCCAGAAGGGAAGATTGCAACCGCAGAGCTCCAGATGCTCCGCCTCTGCGAGTTGCTTGGTCTTTATTTCCCGGGTGATGAATTCTGCGACCTTGGCACTCTGGGATTGGAAACGTTGGCTGGCGCTGACGACTAGGTATTTCATTTTAAGTAAACCTTTTTGTTTATTTATTGTTTTGTAAGGTATGTGCTTTACTTAATAATGTAAAGATAAAATAAACAAAAAAGTTTATTTATTCTGGATGCGGCGTCCTGATCCGGGCATAATCAGCGCTGGAGGTGACATGAAGACCACAGACAAGATAGTCGACATTCTCAAGTTGAACGGAGCCCAGACGGCCCAGAGCCTGGCCGTTGAGCTGGGGCTGACCAGTATGGGGGTGCGTCAACATCTGCAAGCCCTTGAAGCCGAGGGGCTGGTGCGGACAGAAGACAGGGCCGAAGGCCGCGGCAGACCTGCGCGTTATTGGACGTTGACCGAGCAGAGTCGCTCGTTGTTTGCCGACCGTCACGATGAGCTGAGTCTGCAGCTGATAACTTCAGTGCGTCAGGTCTTTGGTGACGAGGGCTTGGATAAACTCATCAGTCACAGGGAGCAGCAGAGCCTCGAGAGCTATTCGAGCCAGATGGCCGCTGGCGCTTCCCTGGCCGACAAGCTGGAATGCCTAGCCGAGATCCGAAGCCGTGAAGGCTATATGGCGCAGATTGAAGCGGACAGTACCGGCTTTTGGCTGCTGGAAAACCATTGCCCCATTTGCGCAGCGGCTACGAGTTGCCAGAACTTTTGTCGCTCTGAGCTGGCGTTGTTCCGGCAGTTGCTGGGGCCAGAAGTGGAGATCAGTCGCCGCGAACACATTCTGGATGGCTCACGTCGCTGTGCTTATCGGATTGAAGCTAAAGGTACTTTAAACGATGCGCAGTAAGAGAGGGCGGCTGGATAGGTTTCTCGCCGGGCAGTTGAATATTCCCCGCAAACAGGCCAGGCAATTGCTTGCCGATGGCCGGGTTTGGCTCGATGACGAGCAGGTGTTTGCCGCAGACAGACTTATCCATGAGTTCAGTCATATTCGTCTCGATGAGCAATGGCTGCAGCGGCAAAACCCTGTCTACTGGATGCTGAACAAGCCTGCCGGAGTAGTGAGCGCCACCCAAGACCCCGAGCATAAAACCGTGCTCGACTGCCTGCCCCCGGCGGCATTGGTGCCGGGGCTGCATATCGCCGGCCGCCTGGATAAGCAGAGTACCGGGCTGGTGCTGCTCAGTAATGATAGCCGCTGGACCCAGGCGTTGACCCTGCCTTCATCGAGCAAGGCCAAGCGTTATCGGGTGTGTCTGGCCAATCCGCTGGATGACACTTATATCGAGGCTTTCAGGCGCGGATTTTTCTTTGAGTTTGAAAACGTCATCACAGCGCCGGCCGAACTGAGAATTTTGGCAAGCCATGAGGCCGAGGTGATACTCACTGAGGGCAAATATCACCAGATAAAACGCATGTTCGGCCGCTTTCGTAACCCTGTGCTGGCGCTGCATCGCAGTCAGATAGGTCAGATAGTGCTGGATGACTCTCTGGCCGAGGGCGAAGCCAGAGAGTTGACCCGGGAAGAGGTAGAGTCGGTCACTTACTGACGATTTTACTGACGGCTACTGAACTGAGGCGATGAGCATGTCTATCGCCAGCACCACCTGCATACTGGCATCTTCCATCCGTTGCAGCGCCATCACCTGCTCTGTGGTGTCGCCGGCTGCGGCCTGTTGCAGCGCCAGGCGGCCACTCTCGTGCACCAATGCATGTGGCGCTTCCAACTCGCGGAAACCCGGGAGTGAGCTATAGAGGCTGGCGCCTTGTCCTTCGTAGTACCACTTACCCAAACGGCAGTCATGGTGGCTGTTTACCGGCTGATCAAAACACTGGTTTTGCAGCAGTTCATAGATATGTTGTTTCCATACCGCATGATCCAGCTTGGTGGTGTTGAGGAAAGACACAGTCGCGGCATGGCTGATCACCTGCTGCATCTGCGCCGATTGCGCCAATACCTGAGTGACCACTGTGTCTATCTGCACCGCCGAGCTGGCCACTTCATCGGCGCAGCCTTGGTTGTCATCTGTCAGGGTTCGTATGTTTTCAGACTGAGTGATGATCTGTTGTACCAACTGCTCTATCTGTTGGCTGGCGTCACTGGCCTTGGCCGCCAACTGCCGGACTTCATCGGCCACCACGGCAAAGCCGCGACCAGCCTCTCCGGCGCGGGCGGCTTCGATGGCGGCATTGAGCGCCAACAGGTTGGTCTGTGCCGAAATGCCCTGAATGGCACTGACAAACTGGCTGATGCTTTGGGTACTGGTATCCAGTTGTGCCACAGTGCCCAGGCTATGCTGTGACTGTGAACTGAGCAGGTGGGCTCGCTCTCCCAGCCTGGTCACGGCGCTGCGGGTTTGTTCGAACAGGGTGTTGAGTTGCTCCAGTTTGCTTTGTTCCTCAAGCAGACGTCCGGCGTCTTCGGCCATGGCTTCGCGTACCGATTGCAACATGAGCCCGCCCTGGTTCTGGCAGGCCAACATGGCGGCGAAGTCGCGGTTTTGTGCCAGAGCCTGATCCCTTTCCTGTTTGAGTTGCGTCAGTTGCGACTGTAATTGTGCCTGTGTCGTTCGCTGCTGTTGGTTCTGCTCTTCGAATTGCTGTTTTAATGAAGCTATTTGCCGGTGAAGATGATGATTGAAAAATATAAAACTTCCTTATGATACAAATAGTTACGTGTTTTTTTTGTTTTTTTGATTATAGGGTCTTGCTGATTTCTTGAAGGGGATCGAGTTCTCATTTGCTGGCAATAATTGGCGGATAAAAAAAACGCCACCCTGAGGTGGCGTTTCCAATTAGGCCTGGGCCTGCTGCATTCTCAGCAGCCACTTACCGTAGATATAGATGCCGACGGCGGAAATGGTGCCTATGGCGCCTATGATGTACCAGGCCATGCCTATGTTATGGCTCTGGTAGAGGATCTCAGTCAGCTCGCGGCCACTTTGGCCGGTGAACTCAACCAGCCTATGAAAGGCTTCCCCCTGCGGAATGGCGGCTACATCCTTCTGTGACATGCCCTTATCCAGCAGCATCTCCCGGGAGAAGATCTCTTTGGAGGCAAAGATCTCATAGAGTTTGGGGCCGAAATAACCTTCCAGGCCCCAGCCTATGCCTTGTGGCAACATCACAAAGCCGAGGTACATGGCCTTCTTGCCTTCGGGGGCGATATTGCCCATAAACTCGTTCTTCTTCGGGCTTATCATCATTTCGCCGAGGGAGAACATGGCGATTGCCAACACGATAAACCAGGCCGCATGGGTTGCACCGATCAACACAAAGGCAAATATAGACAGCAGACAGCCGGCCAGCATGGCGCTGGTGATACGGTACTTGGCGGTCAGGGCGGCTACCAGGAAGCAGCTGGTCATAATCAGACCCGCGTTGAGGTTGAGCATGCCTTCCGGCATCACCTTAGTGCCTTCGTTATTCAGCCCGAGCCAGAACTGCAGTACGCCGTTGCTGGTGCCTTCAGGGCCAAACAGGCTGGTGACAATCACACTGGTATCGACCCATTCGGCAATATGAATCGGCAGCACGTCAAACAGGGAGTTGAACAGGAACCAGAAGCCGGAAAACACCAGCATATAGTAGATGACTACCGGCTTTTTCAGTTCGCTCCAGGCGTCTTTCCAAAGCATCTCCTGCTTGAGTTCGCCGGACTTGATCTTACGTTGCCGTTCCAGACGTTGCTCTTTACCCGGTTCCTTGTAAGTCAGCAGGAACAGGAAGTTGAGCGAGATAATGGCGGCGCAGGCGTAGAACACATTGTCCCAGGACAGCTGCCGCATATGCACTGCCACCAAGGGACCAAGGAAGCCACCGATATTCACCACCTGATAGAAGATACCCCAGGCCATGGAGGTGTTGTTACGGTTGGTGGACAACACCAGCGTTCCCTGGATGCCAGGCTTGAAGATGCCGGTACCTGCCGCCAGCAGCATGGCGCCGAACAAAAAGCCCCAGAAGCTGGGGAAGAAGGCCATACAGAGGTAGCCACAGATCTTGATGATGGTCGAGGCAAAGATAGTCTCTTTATAGCCGACCCTATCTGAGATCCCGCCGGTAAATACCGGCACAAAGGTCTGCAGCAAGGCCCAGGCTGAGATAATGATACCGTAATCGCTGAGGCTGATACCCAGGCCACCTTCGGAGGCCGGCGCCTTGGCATAGAGTCCGGCACTGGCCTTAACGCCGTAGTAGGCGATACGTTCAACCAGTTCCATGCCGCCGACCAGCCAGAAGATATAGCTTAAACTGGCGATGGAGGCCCACATTCCCAGTTGCTTGACTTCGCGCAGGTCATTGCCCGCACAGGAGTTGGAGTCGCTCATACTCTTCCCTTGTCTGTATTATTATGTTTGTAGGTCTTTTATCAATTGCAGGCTAATGCCTTGTATCAAAAAAGGTGATAACCGCGACACTTTACCCGCTTTACTGTCAAACGCCAAAAAACCAACCCGATCAAATTGGAAAAACCACGATCTGCTTGGCAAAAATTGCGGATCTATCTTAACAATGTTCATCACTTTCGATTTGTTGACTTGGATAAGTGGCTCATTCGCTTGCAGACGCTGCTGTGCCCTTGTAGCTTGGAGAGGGTTCACGCTGGCAGCGGCCAATTTTTGGCCGCTATTGATTGTATTCAAGGAACAGATTAAGGAGCCAAGATGCGAGTATTAACTGTAATGACTGTGGGCACTCTGCTGTTGTTGGGGGGCTGCTCTGAAGAGGCGGCAAAAACCGAGTCCGAGAGTCTGAAAGATACTGTGGGAAGCCCTAATCCGGCAGCGGTATTTTGTGTCGAATCCGGCGGTAAGCTGGAGCTGGTTCAGGAGCAAAATGGTACTGTAGGCTATTGTCACTTGCCGGATGGCAGCATTGTGGAAGAGTGGACCTATTTTAGGGCCAATCAGCCGCTAAATTGATTGGCCCGATACCCTAAAAGGATGTTAGAAGCGGTAGCTGTAGGCCAAGTTGACAAAGTCGAGCCCTAGGGTGGGTTTGCTGAGGCCGGCATTGGAATAATGCAAGTAGGTGATGGCGACTGTCTGCTGGCGCTCACGGCCAAATTTGAAGGCAAAGCCCAATCTGTCTTCAAACTGATAGTGAGAGCCGACATCCTTACCTGCAAACTGGCTGTCATCCAAGAGGGCAAATCCGATCCCGGCCTCCAGATAAAAGTCCAGCCATTGCCCCCTCGTCAGCGGGTCTCTCAATATGGGTGATATGGTCAGCAGATGATTGACATCATGCTGGTTATTCTCGCCGTATTCCCAAAAGTTGATACTGGCTTCCAGGGGCAGTTCAAAATTTCCACTGATAGGTTTCAGGGGGTCCGGATACAGCTTATAAGCCAGTTTGCTACCCTTGGCCTGGCCTTCTTCATGGATATAGTTGATTGCCACGCTTTGTTCGGCGGCGTTGGCATAGCTTGGCATGATACAGCACTGCAATAAACAGCCTGGCAGTATAGCGCTCGCAGTATCAAGGTTAGTATGAGTGCCAACAGGGGGAGTTGTTTCTGTGAGAGGCTCAGCCAAGTGCCGGGCTTATAGACTCTTGGCTGAGTGAACAATCGTTTAGCGAAGCAGATTAAGCCCGATGGCGGCTTTGACATCTTGCAGTACGGCATCACTGATGGCTCTGGCTTCTTCCGTACCCCGCTGCAGTATCGCCAGCAGTTGCCCTTTGTCTGCCAGGGCTTGCCTGCGCCGCTCCCGCATGGGCGCGAGTAATTCCTGCAGGCAGTCGTTGAGTATTCGTTTGCACTTCATGTCCCCGAGGCCGCCTCTGCGATAATGGGCCTTGAGCTCGGCTACCAGCGCCTTGTCCGGATGGAAGGCATCGAGATAACTGAATACCGTATTGCCCTCGACTCTGCCTGGATCTTCCACCCTCAGATGGTTGGGATCCGTATACATGGAAAACACCGCTTGCTTGAGTTCGTCACTGCTCATTCCCAGCTCTATGGTATTGCCAAGGGATTTGGACATCTTGGCCTTGCCGTCGAGCCCTGGGAGGCGGCCAGTGTCACTGAGAATTGCCTGACACTCCTTGAGCACTTCGGCCCCCACCAGATTGTTGAAGCGACGGACGATTTCATTGCTTTGCTCCAGCATGGGTAATTGATCTTCACCCACTGGCACATGAGTGGCGCGAAAGGCCGTAATATCAGCGGTCTGACTGACGGGGTAGACCAGAAAACCCGCCGGTAGGCTGCGCTCAAAACCTTTTTGTTGGATCTCCGCCTTGACTGTGGGATTGCGCTCAAGCCGGGCAACCGTCACCAAGTTTAAGTAGATACAGGTGAGTTCCGACAGCGCCGGTAGCGCGCTTTGCAGGCAAAAACGTGTCTTGGCCGGATCCAACCCGGCCGCCAGGTAGTCGGCCATGACTTCGAGAATATTGTCGGTCACCTTTGCCGGGTTATGGCCGTTGTCGGTCAAGGCCTGATAGTCGGCGATCATCACGTTCTGATCGAACTCATCTTGAACCTGGACTCTTTGCCTGAGTGAACCGACATAGTGGCCGATATGCAGTTTACCTGTGGGTCTATCGCCTGTGAGTATGATCTGTTTCATCTTGTTCTCCTTGAGATTGCCGGAGCCATAAGACGTACAGATACACAAAGGCCGCCTTATGGCGGCCCGGAAGATATGATTTTACCTATGTTTAATCCTGACGCCGCCGGTTTGGGCTGCGCCACCAAGTCTGTTGCATGAGCAATGAGTCGATTGGGGAATACATAGGATTAATCAAAAATACATTTAAAGACCCAAGGATAGTAAGGCTTGAGTCTGTGTTATGCAAGTCAATTAAAGGTCGGTTTTTTGTCAGGAATTTGTGCCAGGTCAAGCATTTTTTTACCGTAAGGTATAAGGTTAAAGCGTAGTCACTCGGCAAGTGAGAGGTGCTTATGATGCGGTCCTTGTTTGCTGGCAGATCTTGGCTGTTTTTGGGTGTTGGTGCCAGTCTGCTATTGTCGCTGGGGGTTGTGGGACGCTTTCCCGAGCAGGTGATGCAACTCAACCCTTTGATGCTGGTGGCCAGTCTGCTGGTGGCCGTTGGCGTCGGAGTCTGGTCGGCGCAGCTTGGCGGTAAAGCCTTGTGGGTGGTGCCGCTCTCGTTTGTGCTGGTGATGTTGGCTGGTACTTTGACGGCGCAAACCTCGATGGCGCTTATCGTCAGTAAATCCTTTGTTCTCCTGTCCATGTTTGTGCTCGGCATGTTGATTGCCGGCAATATCTGTTTTGCTACCCATGTCGCCGCGGCCATGGTCGCCATGTTGGCATTCGCCCATGGTTACACCCTGGGCAGTGCCAATCTGGGCGTGGCGGACTGGACTCTCAGTGGCTCCAATTTGTTCTTGGGGTATCTAGTGGGGATCGGCGCGACAGTGTTGATCCTCAGCATGGTGGGAGAGGTAACCTGTAAAGTGCTGGCTAAGAAACACCTGCAATACGTGCTCGGCACTTGTCTGTTGCTGGCCGGCTTGATGATGGTTGTGGCAGTGTGACGGGGCAGAAACAACAAGGGCAAGTTCGATGAACCTGCCCTTGAGTCTTTATGCCGCTTGGATAGCGGTTTAATTGGTCGGAGCGACAAGATTCGAACTTGCGACCCCTGCCTCCCGAAGACAGCGCTCTACCGGGCTGAGCTACGCTCCGACTCTGGAACCAGATGGTAAGTGAAGCTTAATTGGAAAAATGCCAACCAGGCCGCAAAATTATTCTCCGATGTGAGCTGGATAGTTGAAGCGCTGAAAAAAGCATCATGGCATTAGCACTGGCTGAGCTCGATGATTCTGCTTATCAGGGCATAGAGGCCGTTGCTGCGGGATGGGCTCAGTTGCCCCTCCAAACCCAGTTGTTTGAGATAAGCCTTGGGCTCAAATTGCGCCAGGGTTTGGCTGTCGCTGTTATTCATAGCATGCAGCAACAAGGCGATCAGCCCCTTGACGATGCGGGCATCGCTGTCGGCAATAAACAGATGCTTGCCATCGATTTGGTAGTGGTAGAGCCAGGCGGCGCTTTCACAGCCGCGTACCCGGGCGGCTTCTGTTTGCAGCTCGGGTGGCAGGGCTGGCAACTGCTTGGCGCCTTGCATCAACTGGCGGTATCTGTCCTGCCAATTATTGGCCGAGGAAACGGCTTCAAATAAGTCGGCCAGCGGCGCCTGGGTTTGCTTGGCAAACTGGATAAAGTCGGCAGCAGTGAGTGTTTGCTCTGTCATGGTTCAGTATCCCAGTAGTTCGGCGCTTGCCTTCAGGGCATCGAGAAAACGTTTGATATCTTGCTCATCAGTGTAGATCCCCACAGAGGCCCGGCAGCAGCCCTTGATACCCATCAGCGACATCAGCGGCATGGCGCAATGATGGCCGCAGCGTACCGCTATGCCTTGTTGATCCAGCAGTATGCCTACATCCTGGTGATGCTCGCCCTTGAGATTAAAGGCCACGGCGCCCAGATTATCCCCGTGGGCGGCGTAAAGTTCGACCCCGGCAATGGCGGATAACCCCTGTTGCAGCTGGTTCAGCAGTTTTTGTTCGGCAAGCGCCAGGGCTTGTCTGTCTTGCTGTTCGAGAAAGGCAATGGCCTCTCCCAGACCTATGACCTCGGCGATCGGCGGGGTACCGGCCTCGAGGCGGTTGGGTAAGTCGCCAAATGTACTGCCCTGGAAACTGACGGTTTTTATCATCTCACCGCCGGTCAGCAGTGGCTCCAGGGTGTCGAGCAATTCATAGCGGCCCCAGAGTACGCCTATGCCGCTGGGGCCATACATTTTGTGGCCGGAAAAGGCGTAAAAATCGCACCCCAGTTGCTGCATATCCAACTGCAGATGGGCGACGGCCTGGGCACCATCCACCACACTGATGGCACCGGCGGCGCGAATATCCTGACACAAGGCTTTTATGTCATTGACTGTACCCAATACATTGGAGACATGGCTGAGGGCCACCAATTTGGGCTTTTGCTGGAGCAGCAGGCTAAAGGCCGCCTTATCGAGGCGCAGATCTTTATCCAGCGGAATGGGTTCCAGCCTGGCACCACTGCGTTTGGCCAGTTGTTGCCAAGGCAGCAGATTGGCGTGATGAGCGCAGCTGTCGACCAGAATGAGGTCATCCTTGCCAAAGCGCTCGCCAAGGCCCCAGGCCAGCAGGTTGATGGCTTCGGTGGTGCCGTGGGTGAAGATGATTTCTTCCCGCCGGGCGGCATGGATAAAATCTTGCAAGGCATCACGCACAGCTTCGTAGGCCTGGGTCGCCCGGGCGGAAAGCTGATGGGCCGCTCTGTGCACATTGGCGCAATCTTCACGGTAGAAACGCGCCATCGCTTCCAGTACCCGCTGGGGTTTTTGGCTGGTGGCGGCCGTGTCGAGATAGACCAGGGGATAATCCCCCAACATCTGGGTGAGCGCGGGAAACTGGGCGCGCAACTGTGGAGTGCTCATTGCTGTGGATCTTCAATCAAAAGGGCGCACAGATCTTTATGGATTTGTGCGCCCAATGCAAGGTGAAATATCTCAACCCTTAAGGACAAGGCAGGCGAAATCGGCTCGACAGCGAGTTGAGTTCACCGAGCAGTTCCTCACTCAGCTTAAGCTGCGAGGCGGCAATGTTCTCCTTTAACTGTTCCAGATTGGTGGCACCTATGATATTGCTGCCCACAAAGGGGCGGGAGTTGACGAATGCCAGTGCCATCTGCGCCGGGCTCAGGTGGAATTTTTGGGCCAGCTTGACGTAGGCCTCGGTGGCCTCAAGCGCCAACTCGGTGCCGGTGTAGCGGGCGAAGCGCTTGAACAGGGTCAACCTGGCGTCTGCTGGCCATTGGCCATTTAAATATTTGCCTGTGAGGGTACCGAAGGCCAGTGGCGAGTAGGCCAGCAGCGGTAACTCCTCGCGGTGGCTTATTTCACTCATGCCCACTTCAAAGCTGCGATTCAGCAGGTTATAGGGGTTCTGCACGCTGACAATCCGCGGCAGGCCGTGTTTCTCAGCCAGTTGCAGGTATTTCATCAGGCCCCATGGGGTTTCGTTGGAGACCCCGATATAGCGCACCTTGCCGGCGCGGATCACTTCGCTCAAGGCTTCTAGGGTATCCAGAATGGGGGTCATCGACTCCTGCTCCTGCTGCTCATAGAAGAGTTCGCCGAAGAAGTTACAGTTTCTGTGGGGCCAGTGGATTTGGTAGAGATCGATACAGTCTACGCCCAGGCGCTGCAATGATGCATCCACCGCCAGCTGGATATTACGCCAGTCCAGTGCCATCTTGCTGCGGATATAGTCACTCTTGCCGCCGGGAGCCGCCACCTTGGTGGCAATCACCAGGTTGTCTCTGTTGCCGCGGGCCTTGAGATAGGCGCCAAGAATGCGTTCGGTCTCACCCTGAGTCTCGGGTTTGGGCGGCACCGGATACATCTCGGCAGTGTCGATAAAGTTAATCCCTTCGGCTAGGGCCATATCCAACTGGGCGAAGGCGTCGGCCTGGCTGTTTTGCTCGCCCCAGGTCATGGTGCCGAGGCACAGTTTGCTCACTTCCAGAGTGGAGTGGGGGATACGTCTGTATTCCATTGAAAGCTCCCGCTAATTTCCTTATCTGCAAGCTAACAAGTGACAGAGGTTGATTGTCAATAAATAAAACCGTTTTTGTGTCACTTTTGTTGTTTTTCAGTTTGTTGAGCGGGAGGTTCAGGAATGGGAACTATGGTTTGGATTTCAATCTGTTGCATAATGCCATCGCTGATAAATCAATCAAGGGAGAGGTGGCAATTGAGGACTAGGGGCTGGCGTTAGCAGATTGCCAAAGTCACACTCCTAAGAATAGCTGTAGCAATCACAGCGGCATTGCATCTATTGTGTTGGTGCGCTTTTTAAGCGTGGGCCGTAGCTGCCACCAGAGCCTCCGGTGGTAGCGGCTTGCTTGGTTAGAGTCTTGCCCAGTTAGAGTGTCAGCAACATGGGGATTTCGCAGGCGCTGTGGCCGGTATTGCCAAGGTGCTTGGGCAAAACGGTAAAGCCCAGGCTGACGTAGAGGCCGAGCGCTTGTGGCAACAGTTTGGTGGTTTCCAGATAACAGGCCTTATATCCCTGCTCGCGGGCAAAGCTGAGACATTGCAGTGCCAAACGGCGGGAGAGCCCCAGGCCTCGCAGTGCGGGCATAAAGTACATCTTCTGCAACTCACATACGCCCTCTTCGCCGGGCAAGGGGGCTATGCCGGCACCGCCGAGCAGTTGCTGCTGTTTTTCAATTACCCAATATTGGCTGCCTGGCTGACCATATTGGCGACTCAGGTGATCCAGGGTCGGGTCGGCAACACTGTAACCCTTATCGGGTGTCAGGCCATATTCGGCCGATACTGCACGTATCACGGCGGCTAGCTCGGCATCGTCTGCCGCCTGTAGTGGCCTGATCACCACCCCTTGTTGACTCTTGGCCTTGGTAATCGCCTTGTTGTAGCTGCGCAGACTGGTTTCCAGTTGGGTCACCTCGCTCGGTGCTAACTGGGCAAGAATGTCAGCAAATTGGTTATCCTGCTGAGTATCCAATTGTTGCAACATCTTATGCCCGGTCGGAGTCAGGCTGACCTGCAGACAACGATTGTCTCTGGGATTGGCCTTGGTTTGGGCCAGTTGTTTGTTAACCAGATGACTGACGGCACGGCTGGCATTGGATTTATCGATATTGAGCAGGCTACTCAGTTCTTTAATGCTGAGATCTTGCTGTCCCAGCTCCAGCAGTGTGTGTGCCTGCACCGGGGTCAGCGGCAGCTGTCCGCAGGCGCCGGACAACATGCCCAGCTGCCGGATCAAATGACGTGACAGGTGTCTGAGCACAGGGCTGACTTGGGCCAGTTCATCCAGAGGCGATTCTTGCTGATTGTCTGTCTCAGTAACATGGGGCTTGATGTTGAGGGACATCTAAGGGATAACCTCGCAAATAGATAAATTGGTTGCGACAAGCAACTAATGCTGAATTCAACTTAGCTCAGTCTGTATCTGTTTGCAACAGCTTGTTTCATGGCGAGGTTGGGTAATGGCCGGGCATCTTCACAGGCAATAGGAAGAATTGCGTGGAAGCCGGTCAATGTAAACACCACTGCGATTAATCGCGTTGTTCATTGGTAACAGCGCCTATTAATAACAGCGGTGACTGGTATTAGTAAAGCTCCGGGTAACGCAGTGGCGCCGATGCGAGCAGCAAGGCGGAGTGATAAATACTCTCGCGAGTAGCATGCCCCTGGGTCAAGAGCCCTATGGCGCCACCTGCCTGTTTGACATTGACGGTATTGAACAGCGAATCCATTACATCCCCCAGTTCTTCACCGGCTTTGAGCGCGGCATAAACCTTGGGTGGCAGGGGCAGGTGAGCACTGCGGCCGACGCAGAGGCGTTCTTTGGTGGCGATGACCACATAGGCAAAGGTGGCCGGCCCCTGGGGGAAATTATCCACCCCACCTTCCATTGCCAAATAGTAATCGGCATCAGCATGTGCCTTACACCATTCTACCCTGTTGATGGCTCCCTGGCGGGTATCGGCATCTGTCATGGGTTGCTCCGCCACACCAGATGGCGCCTTCATGGCTTGGCAGTGGATTTCGGCATCGGGATGTAGGGCGCGGACCGCATTCTCGGCGGCTTTGAGTTTCACCGGGTTGGTAGAACCCACCACTATCTGCAATTGATGTTGTTTCATATTTGTTTGCTTGATGAGTCTTAAATGTGGACGACTATTTGAATCGTTGTTTAAATGGTCGGAGGTGCGACCTTGAGTTGGGCGTCATTGTGACGCGCCATAAATCACAACGCAAGGTGCACCGAGGGACACGACATAGGCGCCATGACAGACCCGTATGGCTTTTGGGGAGTTGTATTGTTCAAGGGGCTGGGCCTTGTCGGATAAATGGCATTAAAAAAGAGATAATTATAATGAAATTCAACAAACTCATGTACGCCATGGGGCTGGCAGGCACCCTGGCACTCGTTGGCTGTTCGGATGACGATAATGATCAGAACCCGCCTCCGGTCGACAACACACTGCAGGCATTTGCACCGGACGGCAAGCTCTCGGTCAGTGTTCGGCGCACCAGTTTCGGTGTACCTCATATTCAAGCCGACAATTTGGAAAGCCTGGGATTCGGTAACGGCTATGTGCAGGCGCAGGACAATCTGTGCATCCTGGCCGACGGTTTTGTTAAGGCCAACTCAGAGCGTTCCATGTATTTCGGCCCCCATGCCAGCCTGGACTTCACCACAGGGATCCCGGCCCGGGAAGACAATGGTAACCTGATCTCCGACTTTGCCTACAAGGCGCTCAAGGTCAGAGCTCAGGCCGAGGCCAAATGGCCTGAATTCAGCGAAAACTCCCGGGCACTGATCAGCGGGTTTGTCGCCGGCTATAACCGGTATTTGAGCGATGTGGCCGAAGGCAAGCAACAGGCCGAGCCCTTCTGTGCCGGGCAACCCTGGGTCAAGCCTATTGAAGCTGAAGATGTGGTGACCTACCTGTTTTCAATTGCCCTGTTGCCGGGAGCGGCCAACTTCCTGGATCTGATCTTTTACGCCAATCCGGGTGATGGTGATGAATATTTGCCGCGAATAGTCGGCCCGGCTCCGGCCTCTGCCGCCCAGACCGCTTTTGTCAATGACATTAACAGCAAGCTGATTGCCAGAGCCGCCAATATTGCCACCCCGGAGACCAACCCGGGTGAACTGGGCTCCAACGGCTGGGGCCTTGGCAAAGACAAGACGGAAAACGGCAAGGGCATGGTGCTGGGGAACCCGCACTTCCCGCATACGGGTAACCTGAGGTTCTGGCAGTCCCATGCCACCATTCCCGGACACTTGGATGTGATGGGCGGCTCTCTGGTCGGCATGCCGGGCCCAATCAATATTGGTTTCAACAAAGATCTCGCTTGGACCCATACCTTCTCCACCGCCGAACATTTTGTGGTCTATAACCTGGAGCTGGTTTCCGGCGACCGAATGCAGTATCTGTTTGACGGTGAGCCTATGCCTATCAGCAAGGAAACTGTGCAGGTGCTGGTCAATGCCGGTCCGGCGGGTATGCTGGTAGCCGAAAAAGATATCTATACCACGCCCAAGGGACCTATAGTCGAAGCGCCTGTCACCCAGGCACCTTTTGGCTGGGACGATGGCCAGGCCTTTATGTTGCAGGATGCCAATATGGCGACCGTGGATCCCGTGGATCACTGGCTGGCGATGAACATGGCCGCCAACAAACAGGAGTTTGTGCAGGCATTTAAAGACTATGACGGCATGATCTTCAATAACACTATGTATGCCGACAGGGAAGGTAACGCCTTCTATATCGATGACTCTACCGTGCCGGGATTATCCGAGGCGGCTGTGGTATTGCTGAAGACTTCCCCTGAGATCAAGGCGGCCAAGGCGCAGGCGGGCTTTACTATATTGCCGGGCAATACCTCACTGTTCGCCTTCGATGGCCCCACGCCTTTCGAGCGGGCGCCCAAGTTGGAACGCACAGACTTTGTGCAAAACTCCAATAACTCCTTCTGGTCTACCAACCCGGCCGAGCCGCTGGAGTATTTCTCCCCCATGTATGGCCCGGAGCGTGGCCAACTGAGCATGAGAACCCGTATGGGTCTCAAGCTGCTTGGTGATGCCGCCGGTAGTGATGGCAAGTTCAACCTGGATGAACTGGAGGCGGCAGTGCTCAACAACCGCAGCTATCTGGCCGAAATGGTTTTGGATGATCTGATTGCCCAGTGTGAGGCAAAGGGCAGTGAACCTGTAATGGTCGGTACCCTTGCCAAGGATATCAGTGCTGCCTGCGCGGCGCTCAAGGCCTGGAATGGTCATCAGGACAACGACAGTAAAGGCGGCGCTTTGCTTCGGGAATTCGCCCACCTGTTCAATGACAAAACCATGTTGACCCAAGGCTTTGATTATCTGCAGCCGGCGACCACTCCCACAGGACTGAGTTCTGACGGTTCGGCGCTCACTGCGCTGGCGCATGCCGCGCTCAACCTGGAAGCGGCCGGTTTTGCCGTCGATGCGCCCCTTGGCAGTGTGCAGTTTGTCGAGCGTTCATTGCCGGATGGCAGCGCCAGTGGCGTGCGTTTGCCCTGGCCTGGCAGTCATCATGCCGAGGGTGGTTTCAACGTATTTTCCACCAAGACCAGTGGTGACGATACGCTGATCCCGCAGCACTCTTACGCTCCGGCAACCGATGTACTGAGCGGCAAAGCGCTGGATTCCGGTCTGAGCGCCAAGGGCTATCAGATTCGTTATGGCTCCAGCTGGATGATGGCGGTGAGCTTTACCGATGAGGGCCCGGAGGCGAGAGGGATACTGACCTACTCAGAGACCAGCAATATTCTGCGTCCCGAGTTTGCCGATCAGACCGCGCTCTACTCCAGTGAGAAACGTTTCCGCCCCTTGCTGTTCAAAGAAGCGGATATTGATGCGGCAACCGTATCCAAGATGGAACTGACGCTCGAGCGTTAAGCACTATTCATTCTGCTTCAATGCCGCTCATCTTGATGAGCGGCATTTTTGTCTGCTGCCAGGCTGTTAATAAAATTACAATTTTGATTGTGATCATTGGCGGATTTTATTCCGGGTTTGCTGTGCTTTGTCTCATTTATCTTTTGAGTGTGTCGGCGGTCACGGCTGCCGGTTTTCTCCTCTGTGCTTGGGCTTTATCGATTGAGATTCAAGGTAGCACCTGTGTTTCCGCGGTTTTACAGGCTGAAATTAATTTGTTGCTGAATTGAAATTTTATTACAGCTAAAGGCCGATCTGGATCCCAGTTATGACGTAGAGCCCAAGTTCTGTGGTGCGAATAGCGGTTCAGATCAATTTCTTTGCCGGGTGATTGGCTATGCTTGCCGCCAATTTCAGCCGAAGTTAAGGTAATCCTTATGCAACAAGAGATCACAGGTACGCAGGTTCAAGACGCTGTACTGACCCCCACTGTTACGGACAAGGTGCAAGTTTCCCGCTCGCTGCCCTGGACGGCCCAGGACACCACCTGGATGCTGAGTTTATTTGGCACAGCCGTGGGCGCCGGGATCCTGTTTTTACCTATGAATGCCGGTCTCGGTGGTTTTTGGCCGCTGTTGTTGCTGACCATTTTGATAGGTCCTATGACTTATCTGTCTCACCGGGGCTTGTCTCGCTTTGTCTGTGCCTCGAAGATTGAAGGCAGTGATATCACTCAAGTGGTCGAGGAGTACTTCGGTGTTGGTGCCGGTCGCGCCATTACCTGGCTCTATTTTTTGGCCATCTATCCGATTGTGTTGATCTATGGCGTGAGTATCACCAATACGGTTGACAGTTTTATGGTGCATCAATTGGGGATGGCATCCTTACCGCGTTGGTTACTGTCCGGGGCTTTGATTGCCGGTATGATGGCCGTGATGGTAGCCGGTGAGCGGTTGATGCTCAAAGTGACTCAATTCCTGGTCTATCCTCTGGTCGGCATCTTGCTGTTTATGTCGCTCTATCTCATTCCCGATTGGAAGATGGATGCCTTGATGCAAGTTCCATCGGCCGGAGAGTTTCTCGGTATTGTTTGGGTCACCATCCCTGTGTTGATCTTCTCCTTTAACCATTCTCCGGCTATTTCCCAGTTTGCGGTATCGCTAAAGCGGGAACATGGTGCCAATGCGGCCAAGAAGGCCGATATGATCTTGCGCAATACTGCCATGATGCTGCTGGGGTTTGTGATGTTGTTTGTGTTTTCTTGTGTTCTGGCCATGAGTCCGGCACAACTGGCACAAGCCAAGGCATCCAACCTGCCGATTTTGTCTTACCTGGCCAATATCCATGACAGTGTATTTATCAGCTATGTGGGGCCGGTTGTTGCGTTTGTGGCCATAGTATCCTCTTTCTTCGGCCACTATCTCGGAGCCACTGAAGGATTGAAGGGAATTGCCTCCAAACAGTTGCCATTTGTTCGAGAGCGTTGCAGCGACAAGGGACTGAATCGCGGTATTCAGCTGTTTATGTTCCTGACCGTTTGGGGCGCGGCGATTGCCAACCCCAGTATCCTGACGATGATTGAAGCTCTGGGCGGCCCAGTGATTGCGGCCATTCTCTATCTGATGCCTATGTATGCCGTTTACAAAGTACCGGCACTCAAGGCCTATCGCGGTCGCTTGAGCAACATCTTTGTGATCGTGGCCGGTTTGATGTCTATGACCGCCATTTTTTACTCCTTCTTCCAAGGCTAAGCTACTGAGGTGAGCATGTTCAGTACCTTTGATATTTTCAAGATAGGTGTGGGCCCTTCCAGCTCCCATACCGTAGGCCCTATGAAGGCGGCGCGGGATTTTGTCGAGCAGTTGCATCTTGAAGGACGTTTGAGTCGACTGACCCGGGTAAGTGTCGATGTTTACGGTTCTCTGTCATTGACAGGCAAGGGCCACCATACCGATATCGCCATCATCATGGGGTTGGCGGGCAATAGTCCGGAGACTGTGGATATAGATGCGATTCCGACATTTATCCAACAGGTGCAGACCTGTGGTGAACTCGTGCTCGGACACGGGCACAAGGTGGCCTTTCCGGCCGATGCCGTGCAGTTTCACAGTGAGACCCTGCCGCTGCATGAAAATGCCATGCGGCTCACCGCCTGGGCCGGTGAGTTGGTATTGAGCAGCAAGACCTACTATTCCATCGGCGGTGGTTTTGTGGTGGAAGAGGCCGACTTTGGCAAACAAGTTGCGAGTGAGCAGAGCGTACCTTATCCCTTTACCGATGCCGAAGAGTTACTGTCACTGTGCCGCGAACATGGCATGAGTATCAGTGCCTTGATGCTGGCCAATGAAAAGGCATTGGCTCCGGAGGAGCGCATCTACCGTGGTCTTGGTAATATCTGGCACACAATGAAGCAAGCCATCGACAAGGGATGTCATACCGAAGGGATTCTGGCCGGGCCTTTGAGAGTGCCAAGGCGGGCACCGGCACTGTTGCGACAATTGCAAACCGGAGAGCGCCTTTCCAGCGATCCTATGGTCATAGTCGATTGGGTGAACCTGTTTGCTTTGGCGGTCAGTGAAGAAAATGCGGCCGGTGGCCGGGTAGTGACTTCGCCGACCAATGGAGCGGCCGGGATTATTCCGGCCGTGATGGCCTATTTTGACAAGTTTATTCGTCCTTTGGGGCAGAAGGAGTACAGTCGCTTCTTGCTGACCGCCGCGGCCATAGGTGGGCTTTACAAGCGTAATGCCTCTATCTCGGGCGCCGAAGTAGGGTGTCAGGGGGAGGTCGGGGTTGCCTGCTCCATGGCGGCGGCCGGTTTGGCCGAGCTGATGGGAGCCAGCCCAGCCCAGGTGTGTATGGCGGCCGAAATCGGCATGGAGCACAATCTGGGGCTTACTTGCGATCCTGTCGCCGGGCAGGTTCAGGTGCCCTGTATTGAGCGTAACGCCATTGCCGCCGTGAAGGCGGTTAACTCGGCCCGAATGGCGCTGCGACGTAACTGTGAACCCAGAGTCAGCCTGGATAAGGTGATAGCCACCATGTATGAAACCGGCAAGGACATGAGCGCCAAGTACCGGGAAACCAGTCAGGGTGGCCTGGCCATTAAGGTTACCAGTATCTGCGCCTGAACTCAGGCGGGCTTTTCTTCATACATCAAGTAATGGCTCTGACTCATGCCCAGTGATTGGTAAGTTTGCTGGGCGCGAGCGTTTTCCTGCTCGACATAGAGCCTGAAGCTGGCGGCGCCCCCTTGGCGCTCTGCCAGCGCTTTGACCTCCTGATACAGGGCGCGGTAGATCCCCTTGCGTCTGTGCTCGGGTTTGATATAGACACTCTGGATCCAGAAGTAGTCGGCGGCGCGCCAGTCACTCCATTCATAGGTAACCATCAAGGAGCCTGCAATCTCTCCACCGATCTCCGCCACCAGATAAAAACCTTTGGCGGGGTTTTCCAATAGAGTGCTGACGCCACGGCTCAGGGTGTTGCTGTCCAGTGACAGTCCTTCGGTTTCCTGTGCCATCGCTTGGTTGAAGGCCACCAGGGCCTCGGCGTCTCTTGGGGTACCTTTTCTTATTAGCATAATTATTCCTTTGTGTTCTATTTGCTTTTGCCCCTGGATTGTTTGTGGGGCGGGGCACAATTTATCAGCAGTCTTATCCGGGCGCAAAGTACGATGATTTTGAACATGGCTATTTAGGTTGCCGGCTATGATGAGAGCCAGGCAGCGTGATGTAGATCATCTCTAAGGGGTACCCCCTGTGCTAAAATCGCGCACCGGCCTTGATGTCTGATCTCGGCCATCCGCCAAGGATATGGCCCCTCTCTTTTTCAAATATCAAGGTTTACACATGTCAAAACACGAACCTTCATTCGTTGGCCGTCAATGGTCACGCTGGATGGCTGTGCCCCTGTGGTTGCAAATTCTTATCGGTATGGTGCTGGGGATCCTGGTTGGGTTATGGCTTGGAGAACAGGCCAGTAACCTCAAACCTATCGGGACTCTATTTGTCAACACTATCAAGATGTTGATAGTGCCATTGGTATTCTGCTCATTGATAGTGGGCGTGACCTCAATGCAGGATACTGCCAAGATGGGACGGATAGGTTTTAAATCCTTTGCCTTCTATCTGGGTACCACATCTATCGCTATCAGCTTGGGGCTGGTGGTCGGCTCTGTGATCCGTCCCGGATCCGGGCTGAATATGACCCCAGAGGTAGGTACTGAAAAGGCGGCCCAAACCCCGTCAGTGATGGAAACCCTGATCAATATAGTACCGACTAACCCAGTATCGGCCTTGGCTGAAGGGCAGATATTGCAGGTGATCGTATTTGCCGTAGCACTGGGGGTTGCCTTGGTGTTGATTGGTGAGCATGGTAAACCGGCCATTCGGGTATTCGAGAGCCTGGCAGAAGCCATGTACAAGCTGACCGATATGGTGATGAAGTTGGCGCCTTATGGGGTGTTTGGCTTAATGGCTTGGGTCGCCGGTGAGTATGGCATGGAGATGCTGTTGCCACTCATTAAGGTGATTGTGGCTGTTTATGTCGGTTGTTTCCTGCATATTGTCGGTTTCTACAGTTTGATATTGAGTGTGTTTGCTCGCCTCAATCCGTTGCAGTTCTTCAAGGGGATCAGTAATGCGATGGCGGTTGCCTTCACCACCTCAAGCTCAGCCGGTAGTCTGCCGGCCAGTATGAAGTGTGCCAGTGAATACTTGGGGGTGAATAAGAAGATCTCCAGTTTTGTGTTGCCACTGGGTACTACCATCAACATGGATGGTACAGCTCTCTATCAAGGTGTGACCGCGCTGTTTGTGGCACAAGCCTTTGGCATAGACCTCACCTGGGTGGACTACATCACTATTATTCTGACCGCGACACTGGCTTCCATAGGTACTGCGGGTGTGCCCGGCGCCGGTTTGGTGATGTTGACTCTGGTGCTGACTACCGTTGGTTTGCCGCTGGAAGGGGTGGCGATTATTGCCGGTATTGACCGTATTCTGGATATGGCCCGCACCGTGGTTAACGTCTCTGGCGACTTAGTGGCTACCACTGTGATCGCCAAATCAGAAGATGAACTGGATATTGAGCACTACAATGCAGACATGGCACAGAGTGCCTTAATTGCAGAGCAGAATGCAGCCTCAGATGGAAAAAAGCTTGAGAGCTGAGTTCGTATAAGTCATAAAAAAACCGCCTTTCGGCGGTTTTTTTAGGTTGGCAGAATCTATTATAGACCTGCATCTGCGCGTAGCGCTTCAGCCTTGTTGGTTTGTTCCCATGGGAACTCGTCACGGCCGAAGTGACCATAAGCGGCAGTGCCTTGATAGATGGGGCGCGCCAGATCCAGCATCTCGGTCAGGCCGTATGGGCGCAGATCGAAGTGCTGACGAACCAATTGGATCAGCAGCTCTTGCGAGACTTTGCCGGTACCGAAGGTTTCCACACTGATGGAAGTCGGTTCGGCCACACCAATGGCGTAAGACACCTGGATTTCACAGCGGTCGGCCAGACCGGCAGCAACTATGTTCTTGGCAACGTAACGGGCAGCGTAAGCGGCGCTACGGTCAACCTTGGATGGGTCTTTACCTGAGAAGGCGCCACCACCGTGACGGGCCATGCCGCCGTAGGTATCAACGATGATCTTGCGACCGGTCAAACCACAGTCACCCATAGGGCCACCGATAACGAAACGGCCGGTTGGGTTGATGAAGTACTTGGTGTCCTTGTTCAGCCACTGAGCAGGCAGTACCGGCTTGATGATGGTTTCCATCACGCCTTCTACCAGATCCGCCTGACTGACGCTGTCGCAATGCTGGGTAGAAAGTACCACGGCATCGATACCGACAATCTTGTTGTCTTCGTAGGCGAAAGTCACCTGAGACTTGGCATCGGGACGCAGCCAAGGCAGAGCGCCGCTCTTGCGTACTTCTGACTGGCGCTTAACCAACTGGTGAGCGTAAGTGATAGGAGCCGGCATCAGCACGTCAGTCTCATTGCTGGCGTAACCAAACATCAGACCCTGGTCACCGGCACCCTGCTCTTTGGGATCGGCGCGGTCTACACCCTGATTGATATCGGGGGACTGCTTGCCGATGGCGTTCAGTACCGCACAGCTGTCGGCATCAAAACCCATATCTGAGTGGGTATAACCAATATCGCGAACGGTTTTACGGGTCAGCTCTTCAATATCAACCCAGGCGGAGGTGGTGACTTCACCGGCCACCAGTACCATGCCAGTCTTGACCAGGGTTTCACAGGCTACACGGGCCTTGGGATCCTGAGCCAGAATCGCGTCGAGTACCGCATCAGAAATCTGATCGGCGATTTTATCTGGATGTCCTTCTGAGACCGACTCAGAGGTAAACAAGTGTTTTGCCATAATTCGGAAAATCTCGTCTTTGGAATTCAAACGTGTAGAAGCATCTACATCTAGACGGCCATTTTAGTTGAATTCAACCTGGATAACACCCCTTGTCGCAAATATTTGTGCGCCAAGACGCAGGAATGGGCGTGAACAACTAAAACCTTTTTTCACTGTTTTCAGCTATTTTGCTGAAATATGAAGGTTAAATTTGTCGCGGTTTCAGTGTTTTTTGTCTGCGATATAGATCCCATGCCTGAAGTGAAAGTTGTTTTTGAGCCTGATTACCGTTCACTTTGTTGGGTGGGTGTTTTGCCTTTGTTGTGTAAGCGTAGGCAGTAGGTGAGCTTGTCGATATCAATGACGACCCGAGAGGGTGAATTTTATTTGCGTCCTTCTGCCCGGTGGGGGAAAATATGGCTCCATTTTGCCCAAGACCTCTAAGAAATAAGCAGGAGAGAGCATGTCTTCCCGTAAAGAACTCGCTAACGCTATCCGTGTTTTAAGTATGGACGCAGTCCAAAAGGCCAATTCCGGCCACCCTGGGGCTCCCATGGGGATGGCTGATATTGCCGAAGTCCTGTGGCGGGATCACCTCAAGCACAACCCTGTGAACCCTCAATGGGCCGACCGCGACCGCTTTGTGCTGTCAAACGGCCATGGGTCCATGCTGCATTACTCATTACTGCATCTGAGCGGTTATGATTTGGGCATTGACGATCTCAAGCAGTTCCGTCAGCTGCACTCTCGTACTCCGGGCCACCCTGAATATGGTTATGCCCCTGGCATCGAAACCACCACAGGGCCTCTGGGTCAAGGCATCACCAATGCCGTGGGGATGGCGATTGCAGAAAAGACTCTGGCGGCTCAGTTTAACCGCGAAGGTCACGATATTGTCGATCACCACACTTATGTCTTCATGGGTGACGGCTGTCTGATGGAAGGTATCTCCCATGAGGCCTGTTCTCTGGCCGGTACTCTGGGTCTTGGCAAACTGATCGCCTTCTGGGATGACAACGGTATCTCCATCGATGGTCATGTTGAAGGTTGGTTCAGCGATGATACTCCCAAGCGCTTTGAAGCCTATGGCTGGCACGTGGTTGCCGGTGTCGATGGTCACGACCCACAAGCTATTAACGCCGCCATTGAAGCCGCCAAGGCTGATCCGCGTCCATCGCTGATCTGCTGCAAGACCGTAATAGGTTACGGTTCTCCCAACAAGTCCGGTTCTCATGATTGCCACGGTGCGCCACTGGGTGATGCTGAAATTGCCGCCACCCGTGAATTCCTGGGCTGGAAGCACGACCCATTCGTGATCCCATCTGAAATTTATGCTGCCTGGGATGCCAAGGAAGCCGGTAAGGCCGCCGAAAGCAGCTGGAACGACAAGTTCGCCGCCTATGAAGCCGCTCACCCTGCGCTGGCCGCCGAGCTCAAGCGTCGCCTCAACGGTGAACTGCCTGCCAACTTTGACGCCGATGCCAAAGCCTACATAGAGCAGCTGCAGGCTAACCCTGCCAATATCGCTTCCCGCAAGGCCTCGCAAAATGCACTGGAAGCCTTCGGTAAAATGCTGCCGGAATTCTTAGGGGGCAGTGCCGACCTGGCGCCTTCCAACTTGACCATGTACTCAGGTTCCAAGCCTATTTCGGCCGAAGATGCCAGCGGCAACTACCTGCACTATGGTGTGCGTGAGTTTGGTATGACCGCCATCATCAACGGTATTGCCCTGCACGGCGGGTTTGTACCTTACGGCGCCACCTTCCTGATGTTTATGGAATACGCCCGCAACGCCATGCGCATGGCTGCGCTGATGAAGGTGCAGAATATTCAAGTCTATACCCACGACTCCATTGGGCTGGGTGAAGACGGCCCGACTCACCAGCCGGTTGAGCAGATTGCCTCTTTGCGTATGACTCCCAACATGAGCACCTGGCGCCCATGTGACCAGGTAGAATCTGCTATCGCCTGGAAATACGCCATTGAGCGCAAAGACGGCCCAACTTCGCTGATCTTCTCGCGTCAGAACCTGACCCAGATGCCACGCAGCGCCGAGCAACTGAATGATGTGGCCAAGGGCGGTTATGTGCTGGTGGATTGCGAAGGCGCGCCCGAGCTGATCATCATTGCCACCGGCAGCGAAGTCGAGTTGGCGGTTAAGGCCCAGGCTGAGCTGGCCGCCACAGGCGCCAAGGTGCGTGTGGTTTCCATGCCATCTACCGACGTATTTGACCAGCAGGACGCGGCTTATAAAGAAGCCGTACTGCCAGCCAATGTCACAAAACGACTGGCCGTGGAAGCGGGCATTGCCGATTACTGGTATAAGTATGTCGGCCTGAATGGCCGCATTATTGGCATGACGACTTTCGGTGAGTCGGCGCCTGCCAATCAGTTGTTTGAGATGTTCGGTTTCACTGTCGATAAAGTAGTTGAAGCCGGTAAGGCTCTGCTCGCCTGAGCCGCGCCTGCCTGATTGGAAATGACTGTGCGGCAACCAGGTAATGGAATGCCGCACAGGAAGTGCAACGGCCTGTCGGGAAGGCAGGCCGCTACCCAATCAGCATCCCTCATTAGAGGAACAGGATCTCCATGATCAGAGTCGCAATCAATGGTTATGGCCGCATCGGCCGTTCAATTCTCCGTGCCTTATACGAATCGGGTAAAAGGCAGCAAATTCAGATCGTTGCCATCAATGAACTGGCCAAGCCCGAGGCCATAGTCCACCTCACCAACTATGACACCACCCATGGTCGCTTCCATAGCCGCGCGAGCCTTGCCGATGGCATGATGCAACTGGGTGACGATAGCATCAGACTGTTGGCCGAGCCGGAGGCGGACAAACTGCCCTGGGGCGAGCTGGATATCGACTTAGTGTTCGAAGCCACCGGCGCCCTGTCTGATAGACAGAGCTGCGAGGCTCATATCCAGGCCGGTGCCCGCCAGGTATTGATAAGTCACCCCTCTTCGGCGGATGTTGACGCCACCATAGTCTATGGTGTCAACCAGGAACTGTTGGCCGCCGAGCACACTGTGGTGTCCAACGCATCCTGTACCACCAACTGTATTGTCCCTGTCATCGATGTGCTGGATCGGCATTTCGGGGTCAAGAGCGGTGCCATTACCACTATCCACTCGGCGATGAATGATCAACAGGTGATAGATGCCTATCACGACGATCTGCGCCGAACCCGCGCCGCCGGGCAATCGATTATTCCGGTCGATACCAAGCTGGCCCGCGGCATAGAGCGTATCTTGCCGCAGATGAAGGATAAGTTTGAGGCTATCTCTGTACGGGTGCCCACTATTAATGTCACCGCCATCGATGTGTCTGTGACCCTCAACGACAGAGTGGATATTGCCAAGGTAAACCAGGTGCTGGAACAGGCGACCCATGGCAGGCTCGAGGGGATTCTGGGCTATACTGATGAGCCTCTGGTATCATGCGATTTTAATCATGATCCGCGCTCCAGCGTGGTCGATGGTACCCAGACCCGGGTCAGTGATGGCCAACTGGTGAAGCTGTTGCTTTGGTGCGACAACGAATGGGGCTTTGCCAACCGCATGTTGGATACGGCATTGGCGATGATCAAGGCCCGCAGCGCCTGAGAGACTGCAACAGATTATTCCAGGGGGCAGGGAAGCTGCCGCCCTTAGTGAAACAGATTTGTTTTTGATTAAGAAGGAAGCGTAAAAATGGCAATTATCAAGATGTCAGAGCTGGATCTTCAGGGTAAGCGCGTGCTGATCCGTGAAGATCTCAACGTGCCGGTGGCCGATGGTGTCGTCACCAGCGATGCGCGTCTGCGGGCGTCACTGCCCACCATCAAGTTGGCACTGGAAAAAGGGGCCGCCGTGATGGTGATGTCCCACCTGGGACGACCAACCGAAGGCGAATACAATGAGGAGTTTTCCCTCAAGCCTGTGGTGGATTATCTGGCCAAGGCGCTGGACTGCCCGGTGCGTCTGGAAAAAGACTATCTGGATGGCGTCGAAGTTGCCCAAGGCGAAGTGGTGGTGTTTGAAAACGTCCGCTTCAACAAGGGTGAGAAGAAAAACGACGAGGCGCTTTCTAAGCAGCTGGCAGCCCTGTGTGATGTCTATGTGATGGATGCCTTCGGTACCGCTCATCGCGCCCAGGCCTCGACTCACGGAGTCGGCATGTTTGCCCCGATAGCCTGCGCCGGCCCATTGCTGGCGGCAGAGCTGGATGCCCTGGGTAAGGCGATGGATAACCCGGCGCGTCCCTTGGTGGCGATTGTCGGTGGATCCAAGGTGTCGACCAAGCTGACAGTGCTTGAGTCTCTGTCCGGCATAGTGGATCAACTGGTGGTGGGTGGTGGTATCGCCAACACCTTTATTGCCGCCGCCGGCCATCCTGTGGGCAAGTCGCTCTATGAAGCCGACCTTATCGATGAAGCCAAGCGCCTGGTGGCCAATGCCCAGAGCCGTGGCGGTGATATCCCTGTGCCTACCGATGTGGTGGTTGGCAAGGAGTTCAGCCCTGCAGCCGTGGCTACCTTGAAGCCAGTGGCCGAGGTTGCCGACGATGAGATGATCTTCGACATAGGCCCGGACAGCGCCGAAGCCCTGGCAGCTATCCTGCAACAAGCCGGTACCATAGTCTGGAACGGCCCTGTTGGGGTGTTCGAGTTCGATCAGTTCGGCGAAGGCACCAAGCGTATCGCTCAGGCGATCGCCGAGTCACCGGCCTTCTCCATCGCAGGTGGTGGTGATACTCTTGCCGCCGTGGATAAATACGGCATTGCCGACAAGGTGTCATACATCTCTACCGGCGGCGGCGCCTTCCTCGAGTTCCTCGAAGGTAAAGAGTTACCGGCAGTGGCCATGCTCAAGGCCCGCGGTAACTGAGCAAAGTCAAAAGAATTATAAAGAAACCGCTCCCGGCTTTGCCGGGAGCATCAAGTTAAATCCAAGCGATAGCGACCTCGGTGAAGCAATTCACCCTATTACTGGAGTAAAAAATGGCCCTTATTTCCCTACGCCAAATGCTGGACCACGCCGCCGAACATGGATACGGTGTCCCGGCGTTCAACGTCAACAACTTGGAGCAGATGCGTGCCATCATGCAGGCCGCCGAAGCCACTGACAGCCCTGTGATTGTGCAGGCTTCAGCCGGTGCCCGTAAGTATGCCCGTCCTCAATTCCTCAAGTATCTTATGGCTGCGGCCCTCGAGCAGTATCCGGATATCCCTGTGTGTATTCACCAGGATCACGGTACCCACCCTGACGTGTGTCAGCGTTCCATCCAGCTCGGCATGAGCTCTGTGATGATGGACGGCTCCTTGATGTCTGACGGCAAGACTCCTGCCTCTTATGAGTACAACGTCGATGTTACCCGCAAGACAGTGGCGTTCGCCCACGCCTGTGGTGTTTCTGTTGAAGGTGAAATCGGTTGTCTGGGTAGCCTGGAAACCGGTATGGCCGGTGAAGAAGACGGTATCGGTGCCGAAGGCACTCTGAGCCACGAGCAGATGCTGACCAGCCCAGAAGAAGCCGCCCGCTTCGTGGCCGACACTCATGTGGATGCCCTGGCCATCGCCATAGGTACCAGCCACGGTGCTTACAAGTTCAGCCGCAAGCCTACCGGCGATGTGCTGCGTATCGACCGCATCAAAGAGATCCACGCCCGTATCCCCAACACTCACCTGGTCATGCACGGCTCTTCTTCTGTACCTCAGGAGTGGCTGCAGATCATCAACCAGTATGGTGGCGCGATCCCTGAAACTTACGGCGTGCCGCTGGAAGAGATTGTTGAAGGCATCAAGCACGGTGTACGTAAGGTTAACATCGACACAGATTTGCGTCTGGCATCTACCGGTGCGGTACGTAAGTTCCTGGCCGAAAACCCAACTGAGTTTGATCCACGCAAATTCCTCAAGGCCTCCATGGAAGCCATGGCCGACATCTGTACCGTGCGCTACGAAGCCTTCGGTTGTGCCGGTATGGGCTCCAAGATCAAGCCGCTGTCACTGCAGGCCATGTACAAGCGTTATCAGACCGGCGAACTGGACCCACAGATCAATCTGTAATCCCGTTCTCTGTATTGAAAGCCCGCATTCGCGGGCTTTTTTACTTTTAGCTTCCAGAGTGTAAATCTGAGGTGGGTGCTAGTTGTTGCGCCTTGGCTGTTACGACACACTTGGGTGATAGGGCTGAGGTTGGCGGAGTGTTATCCGGATGGCTCTTGAGTCATCACAACGCCTTTTTGATAAGCTTGGCTAGGCTGGCGATTGATTGCTCCAACTTTGGCCCGCCAGGCAGTGAGGCGTTGATGCGAAAACAGTGGCTGAACTCCCGGTGCGCCGAGAACATCTGTCCCGGCGCCAGGCTTATTCCTTGCCAGAGTGCCTGGCGATAGAGCTCTGTGGTGTCCCGCTCCTCGGGTAACTCTACCCAGAGAAAATAGCCGCCATCGCCAAAATGCACTCTGACACTGTCGGGTAAGCGGTTCTTCAATGCCTGCCAGGTGGCGAATTTTCGCTGCTCCAGGGTGCGCCTCAATTGTCGCAGGTGGGTCTCATAACTGCGGGTCGACAGGTAATGAGCCAGTGCCAATTGCACCGGGGTGCTGGTGGCCAGGGTGCTCATCAGTTGCAGTTTTTGAATACTGAGCGCCATCTTGCCGGCGGCCACCCAACCGACGCGAAAACCGCCCACCAGAGACTTGGAGAAGGAGCCGCAGTGCAGGGTTCTGTTGTTCGGGTCGAAGGCCTTGGCCGGCAGGGGCTTCTCCTTGCCGAAATAGAGTTCACTGTAGACATCGTCTTCAATCAAAAAGCAGTCGTGTTCCTGCAAGAGTTTCAGCAAACGACGCTTCTTGTCATCGCTCATACTGCAGCCAAGGGGATTTTGAAAGTTGGTCATCAACCAGCAGGCCTTGACCCTGTGAGTTTGCAGCGCTTGGGCCAGAGACTGCAGATCTATCCCTTCCTGGGGATGGGTGCGAATGGCGAGCGCCTTGAGGCCGAGGCGCTCCAGCGACTGCAGGGCGCCGTAGAAGGCGGGGTTTTCTATCACCACCCAATCCCCGGGACGGGTGACCGCCTGCAGGCTCAGGTTCAATGCCTCCAGTGCCCCTGCGGTGATCACTATTTCATCCGGCGAGATGCTCATTCCCTGCGCCGCGTAGCGCTGGGCTATGATATGCCTGAGCGCCGGGTTACCGGGAGGCAGATTGTCCAGAGCGCTGGCGGAATCCAGGGTCTTGGCGCTTGAAATCAAGGCCCGGTTCAACTGTTTGTGGGGCGACAGCCCGGGATCCGGGTAGGCGGAGCCAAACCCCGTGATCCCCGGATCGCGACTGGCCTGCAACACCTCAAAGATAAAGGCGTTGATATCCACCGACTCGGCGCGGGTCACAGCACTGGACTGGTGCAGACCTTGAGGCTTGGGGGCAGCCACTTTCGGGGCGACAAAGTAACCTGAGCGGGGGCGGGATATTATCCAGCCCTGGCTCTCCAACACCTGATAGGCATGCATCACTGTCATCAAACTCATCTGGCTCTGCTGAGTCTGCTCCCTGAGTGAAGGTAAGCGGTCACCCACCTGCCAGACACCGCTCTGTATCTGCTGCCTCAATTGCTGGATCAGGGTTTCATATTTGGCCATGGTTTACTCTGCTTTATTGCCAGTGCCCAGCATAACAATTATTCAATCTGTTATATATAAAATCGTATTTTCTGTATCTATTATAGTTTTGTCTCAGTCCTTAAGATGCCAGCCAGGTTTATTGACCCTTTGAGGTGGTTCATGTTTGGACTGGATGCACTCGAAATGGCACGCATACAGTTTGCCTTCACGGTTTCTTTTCACATTATCTTCCCGGCCATCACCATTGGCCTGGCAAGTTATCTCGCGGTACTGGAAGGGCTTTGGCTCAAAAAGCGTAATCCGGTATACAAGCAGTTGTATCATTTTTGGTCCAAGGTATTTGCGGTCAACTTTGGTATGGGGGTGGTTTCCGGGTTAGTGATGGCTTACCAGTTCGGCACCAACTGGAGCGGCTTTTCCGAGTTTGCCGGCAGTATTACCGGCCCTCTGTTGACCTATGAAGTGTTGACCGCCTTCTTCCTCGAAGCCGGATTTCTGGGGGTGATGCTGTTTGGCTGGAAAAAAGTCGGCGATCAGCTGCACTTCTTCTCCACCTGTATGGTCGCCCTCGGCACCCTAATGTCCATGTTCTGGATCTTGGCCTCCAACAGCTGGATGCACACGCCGCAGGGTTTTGTCATTGAAGCCGGTCAAGTAGTACCGACAGACTGGTTGGCGGTTATCTTCAACCCTTCCTTTATTCCGCGTCTTTCGCATATGGCGGTGGCCGCCTTTATCTGCTGCGCCTTGATGGTGGCGGCATCGGGCGCCTGGCACTTGCTTAAAGGCAACGACAACCCGGCGGTGCGCAAGATGTTCTCCATGGCGCTGTGGATGATCCTCGCCTGTGCACCTTTGCAGGCCTTGCTTGGGGATATTCACGGGCTCAATACCCTGGAGCATCAACCGGCTAAAGTCGCCGCCATGGAAGGCCACTGGGACAACAGCTCAGGGGAGCCGACACCGCTTATCCTGTTTGGCTGGCCCAATATGGAGACAGAAACCACTGACTATGCCCTCAAGATCCCGGCGCTGGCCAGCTTGATCCTGATGCACGACAGCCAGGCCCAGGTGCCGGCGCTGAAGGAGTTTGCCGTGGAAGACAGGCCCAATGTCCCTATCGTCTTTTGGTCATTTCGGGTCATGGTCGGATTGGGCATGTTGATGCTGCTGCTCGGTGTCGTCAGCCTTTGGCTCAGGCGCAGTGGTGGCCTGTACCAGCGCCGCTGGTTTCTGCGCTTCAGTCTGTGCATGGGACCATCGGGACTCATAGCGCTGTTGGCCGGTTGGATAACCACGGAAGTGGGGCGGCAACCCTGGATCATTCATGGGGTAATGCGCACCCAGGATGCGGTCTCCGCCCATGGCGAGCTGCATATGAGCCTGAGCCTGCTGGGGTTCTTTGTGGTCTACAGCCTGGTGTTTGGTTTGGGGTATCTCTATCTGCTCAATCTTATCCGTCAGGGACCCAAGGTCGAGGAAGCCTTATCCGAAAGCCCGGCGTTGGTCGGGCGAATTTCACAGTTTCACAGCGACGAGCTGCATAAGGAGAGCTGAGTATGGGTATCGATCTGGCTGTTATCTGGTTTGTGATTATTATTTTCGCTACTTTGATGTACATAGTCATGGATGGCTTCGATTTGGGCGTGGGGATACTGCTGCCCTTGGTTGAAGACAGGGATGACAAAGATATCATGGTGAACTCAGTGGCACCTGTGTGGGACGGCAATGAAACCTGGCTGGTATTGGGTGGGGCCGCATTGTTCGGTGCCTTTCCGCTGGCTTATGCGGTAATTATCGATGCCTTGGCGATTCCGCTGACCTTTATGCTGGTGGCGCTTATTTTTCGAGGCTTGGCGTTTGAGTTTCGCTTCAAGGCGTTTGAAGGCCACAGAAAAGCCTGGGACAGGGCATTTGCCATCGGCTCTGTGGCAGCGACCTTCTTCCAGGGCGTGGTGCTGGGGGCTGTGATATCCGGTTTCCCCGTCATAGAGCGCAGCTTTGCCGGCTCGCAGCTCGATTGGTTGGCGCCTTTCCCGCTTTTATGCGGTGTCGGGCTGGTGGTCGCTTACGGACTCCTTGGCAGCAGCTGGCTGATCATGAAGACTCAGGGGCATCTGCAGCAACAGATGTTTCTGCTGAGCCGCTCTTTGCTCATAGGCTTGCTGGTGGCCATAGTGCTGGTCAGTATCTGGACGCCTTTGGCACATCCCCAAATCGCCGAGCGTTGGTTTTCGCTGCCGAACCTTATCTTCCTGTCACCCGTGCCTTTATTGACGGCGCTGCTGGGCTGGAATCTGTACCTGGGGCTGCAAAAACAAGATACTTACCAACCCTTTGTGATGACGCTGCTGTTGGTGTTACTGGGGTTCTGCGGTCTTGGGATCAGCATCTGGCCCTACATTATTCCACCGGGCATCAGCATCTGGCAGGCCTCGTCCCCGCCCCAGAGCCAAGGCTTTATGCTGGTGGGAGCCCTGTTCATTATCCCGATTATTCTGATCTATACCTGCTGGACCTATTATGTGTTCCGCGGCAAGGTGAGCGCCGATGATGCCTATCATTAATGCTTTGAGGGGCCGGGCCATCCGGCTGTTGGCCCCCGCTAAGGCTTGGCTCGATAGCCGTCCAGGCTGCTGGATGCTGCTGCTTTGGTGCTTGAGTGTGCTTTCTTTGCTGAGTGTCTCTTCGCTGTTGCGATTGCTGATGTCTGCGGCCGGGTTGAAGGCCTGATTTGTTCGTCCCCTTTGAGGCTAAGCCCGTTATTAGTGTCAGGATTTAGGCCTTTTCTGTGACAAAATGCGAGCTGTTTCGCATTTTGCTACATAGATGTTACTATGGCGCCCGTTTTTTTAGGGGATTGCTTTGAACGGAGATGTACAAGAATGAAAAAACTGCTTAGCGCTGCAGCCATTCTGTTGGTCGCGCCCTTTGCTCACGCTGGGGCTGATTTTGTCGAGGGCGAGAAGACATTTGCCGGTGAGGCTGAGTTGGGGGCAACCCTGACCACAGGTAACACTGAAACCTCTTCGGTGAAGGCTCGCCTGGCGATGAAACACGAACTGGGCAACTGGGAAAACCAGTATCTGCTCGAAGGACTGTATAAGGAAGACTCTGAAGAAGTTACCGCCAAGCGTTACTTTGGTGGTGTTCAGGGTAACTATCGTCTGGATGAGCGCAGCTATCTGTTTGCCAACACCAGTTACGAAGCCGATCCCTTTACAGGTTATGATTACAAGTTCAACAGTGCAGCCGGTTACGGCTACCGTATTTTTCAGGGCAGCAAGAGTTTCCTGGATGCCGAGATAGGTCCAGGTTATCAGTATCAACGCCTGGACAGCGAGCAGAGCGCCATTCTGGGCTATAACTCCGACGCCAGCTGGGTCGCTCACGGGGTGATCAACTATGAATTGGAGATCAGCAAGACCTCTAAGTTCCGTCAACTGTTTATCGCCGACTATGGCGACAAGCTAGATGCCCGCTCCGAGACATCGCTGACCGCCAATATCATAGGTGCGCTGGCGATGAAGTTTGCCGTGATAGTGCGTTATAACAGCGATCCGCTGGATGATAAAAAGAGCACTGACACTGAAACTAACATGACACTGCTGTATTCTTTCTAAAAAAGCCGTGACATAAAAAGTGTGAACCAGATAAAAGCGCCTGCGGGCGCTTTTGTGATCTATGGTTGTTTTATTGCTGTTTTTTGTGCGGTCCTTTGTTCAACCTGTCGCTTATAGGTTGTTCTTGCTCACTTAAATTGCAGAATTTTGCGTTTTATCAAGATTTGCCTTCGGTTTCTTGTGCTAGGTTTTAGCTAATTTCCTACCGAGAGATAATTGAAATGAAGTTGATGCGTTTGCATGGGGGCTGCGCAGCCTTAGGAGGAATTTTGTCCGGACTGTTTTCGCCTGCGGTCCTGGCTAGCACGGAAGCCGTAAACAACCTGAGTCTGACCGACTCAACCGTGGGGTACCTGGCTCTGACTCTGTTTGCCATCGCCTATTTGCTGGTGATGGGGGAGGAGAAGCTGCACCTGAGAAAGTCCAAACCTGTGCTGGTTGCTGCCGGTCTTATCTGGGGCATGATAGGTTATGTCTATACCCAGAATGGCATGTCGGAAGTGGCTGAGGCCGCCTTCAAACACAACCTGCTCGAATATGCCGAACTGTTGCTGTTTTTGCTGGTGGCCATGACCTATATCAACGCCATGGAAGAGCGCCGATTGTTCGATGCCTTGCGTTGTTGGATGATCAGTAAAGGATTTAGCCTGTATCAAATTTTCTGGCTTACCGGTTTCCTGGCCTTCTTCATCTCACCGGTTGCCGATAACCTGACCACCGCGTTGCTGATGTGCGCCGTGGTAATGAAAATGGGCGCCGAAAATCGCCGCTTTATCGTCCTTTCCTGTATTAATATCGTGGTGGCCGCCAATGCCGGTGGTGCCTTCAGTCCCTTTGGGGATATCACCACCCTGATGGTATGGCAAAAGGGTATGGTGCACTTTTCCGAATTCTTTAAGTTGTTCCTGCCCTCACTGGTGAATTTCCTGGTTCCGGCGCTGATCATGAGCCTGTTTATTTCCAGGGAAAAATCTGATGCCTTGGTTGAAAAGGTCTACACCAAGACGGGCGCCAAGCGGATAGTGCTGCTGTTCCTGTTTACCATAGCCATGGCAGTGTGCACCCATTCACTGCTGGGGCTGCCGCCTGTGCTTGGCATGATGACAGGCCTTGGATTGCTGCAGTGTTTTGGTTTCTATCTGAGGAAGAATTTCCCGAAAGCACTGGCAAGAGCGCAGGAGAAGGCGCGCCTGATGCAGGATGAAAAGCGTCTGGAGCAACTAGGTAACGTGGTGCCCTTCGATGTCTTCAGCCGTATTGCCAGAGCCGAGTGGGACACCTTGCTATTCTTCTACGGCGTGGTGCTTTGTGTCGGCGGCTTGGGCTTTATGGGCTATCTGAGTATGGTGTCTCACGCCATGTACACCCAGTGGGATCCCACCTATGCCAATATCGCCATTGGAGTGCTGTCTTCTATCATAGACAACATCCCTGTGATGTTTGCCGTATTGACCATGAATCCGGATATGGCGCTGGGACAATGGTTGCTGGTGACTCTGACCGCCGGTGTCGGGGGCAGTTTGCTATCTATTGGTAGTGCTGCCGGGGTGGCCCTGATGGGCCAGGCCCGCGGGATATATACCTTCGGAGCTCACCTCAAATGGACTCCGGTGATCGCTCTTGGTTACATTGCCAGCATATTAGTGCATCTGTGGATCAACAGCTCGACCTTCTAACAAGGGGGCGAACAGACGGAGACAAAGCCGGTAGGCACTTTGGTGATGTTTCTGTATGAGATTGTTTGTTAAGTTTTTTAATTCTAAATCTCTGCTCTGAGAAGTAGTTCACGCTTCTCGTTAAAAGGATATAAACACCCATGCGGATTATTCTGGATGGGTGTTTTTTTCTTTTATACTGCGTTTATTGTCCTTTATGTGAACAATAGTATGCAGATAGGTTGCTGTTGGTTTGATGCCGATAAAGGCACGCTCAAACACTGTGGTTCACACAAGAGCTGGACACTTTCTTTCGTGGAACAGGTTACGCTGACTACACTGCTGGCGCAGCGAGGACGAGTGGTGTCCCGGATGCAGTTGGTACAAGCTGCCAAACTTCCCCCCGAACAGGTCTTCCTGCTCGAACAAGCCGTAGAAAATATCAAACAATATCTGGGACCAGAGCACGCCGGGCTCTTGGAGCAGATTGATCGAGAAGGTTTTTTGCTACACAACCGCATCACATCTCGCAAGCCTATGCCGCTTTCGCCCAAGGGGCGTACCCTTTGGCGTCATTATTGTTGGATGTTATTTCTCATTATTTTGGCCTTATGGTTTATTTCATCCAGAGTCGGGCCACTCAATTACTTGGAAGTCCCCGATAAGGTGATGGTCGTCTCGCATCCATCCGGTGAACAAGTGTTTTTACGCTTTTATGGTGATCATCAAACCTTGACGTCCATGGCAGGATTTGCCGCTGGGATAGAGGCTTGGATTAAACGCTGTCCGGATAGTCGTTGGCGTACCGTCACTGTATCTCTGTGTGATGAAACCAAAGCCATCAGCCTGATCGCCAGGGGTGAAAATATGGATGGTGACCACATCAAAGCTTATAAACTGACGATGGCACAGATGACGGCCTGCTCTCCTGAGTATGCATGGCTGCAGGAGGCACTAGATTGTGAATGAGCCGATATTCAAGCTGTGGCAACAACTGCAACGACACCGGATTTGGATTATTCAGCTTTTGTTGCTGGCGGTTATTGGCACCGGGATCCTTTGGGTCGATAAGCGGATTTCCAACCACCTCAATCCCCATTTTAACTGTGAAGCGACGCTGATAGACCCATCGTTACCCGATCCCCATTCAGCAGAGAAGAAGCTGAGATTAAGGATCTTCTCCCAGGGTAATAGAGCTCTGATCCGAGTGGGATATCATCATATTGAGCAATCCTGGGTCGATATCGAATTGAGCGGCACCCTCAAAGGGGTTGAAGCCGGTTCTATGAGTTATTCAATCAATCTGGATAAACACCAGGAATGGTTACATGTTGCAGAGGATGAATTGCCCTCCTACTTATTGGGAATGAAGCGTCAAATCAAAAAATCGCTCGAACAAAGCGCCAGTTTGGACATCAAACTGCATGTATTGGAGATGGATGTCTTATCTGATTATGCTTTATTACGGGTGACCCCAGGGGATCATTTATGGGCTTGCCGTATGAGAGAGACTTCGTTCAATGAAGCGGAAACGCCGCTGAACACTTGGTTCAGCGGCTTAATGGATTAATTGGCGCTCGTGGGAGACAGCAGGGTTATTTCATTGCTGAGTTCAGTCCCGAAAACCTCGATAGCGACTTTGTAGCGGCTGACGGCACCATTGGCGGCATCGGCATCCCAATCCAGCCCTGATGGACTAAAGCTGTAACTGCCAACATCATCCAGTGCCCTGAGTGGCTCTGGGCATTCGGCTGCCGGGTCACAACTGTAGCTATAGGTAACATGCCAACGTTTCCAAGCCTTGGGCTTGGTGGAAGCCTGCTCTTCAGCCGGATAACCAAAGTAGGTAATGCGATACTTGGCGGCATTGGTGAGCGCTTTGCCTTCGGTGTTTTGCAAGGCAAAGATAACTTCTCCCGAATCGGGATTGAAGCTATTGAGGGTTAACTCAATGCTGCTGGCCTCGCCGATATCCAAGCTTGGGGTCTCAACCGGAGGAGGAGGTGGCGGTGGCGTAACCTCTCCGCCGCCATTGTTATTGTCATCATCGCTGCCACAGCCTCCCAGGAGCAGGGCCGAGCCGAGCAGCAGGCTCAGATAGCTGATTTTCATTGGATAGTCCTCAATTAAAGTGTCCGGTATGACAGGTAGTACATTCCATGTCTGTCTTGACACTGGCGGCCGGGCCCATGGTGCTGCTGGCACCGTGGCAACTCTGACAGCTCTGGGCTTCTGCGCTGGGTTTACTCTCAGGCAGGGCGCCTAAGTCTTCACCCTTGTGGGCTCGGTTCAGGAGTTCCACCAGGTGATAGACAATCGAGGCCGACAAGCGGTAGCAACGTTCACCTTTTTCGGAGAAGGTCTTGCCTGAAGCCTTGGACCAGTTACTGATGGAGGAGTGACACAGCACGCTGTTGGCAACCGAGGACTTGACCACCAGGGCGGTCTTTTCGGCGGTGGAGCCGATCCCGGCAACGAACGCATCACTGGACAGCGGCAGTTCGGTATTCTCGTAATAGCGGAACAGCGAGCCTATGACGGCAGCATTCTGGCCATTGATGTCATCGAGAATATTAACCAACATGCCTACCGCATTGAGGTTGCCGCAAAGCGTGCCTTGACCTGTGACCCCGGCAAAACCATAGCCGGCCAGTGCCGTTGGAATTGTGGCAAACTTGTCGGCATCGACGCTGGTCGATTGTGCCAGTTTGGTTACCATGGCGTGAAATACCTGATGCATGCAACCACCGCCGGTTTCATAGGCGAGTTTAGCTGTTTCCATGGCATCCAATGGGGCATATTTGAGTTTTTCTCCTAATGCCAGGCGATAGTTTCCTGACTCATCTGTGGCTGCAAAAGCGCAAGTGGCCGTGAGGCTGGCTCCGGCGGCTGCGGCACTTATCCCAATGATCTGGCCCAAGGCCTGACGTCTGTTGATGCTCATATGTATCACCCTTTGTTTGTTGTCTTTGTTTTTTTGCCGACTTGGTCGGTTGTCTTCAGCATAGGGGGATGGATTGTGAAAAGTGTGATTCAGCACACATGAAGATTTGTGCTCTTGTTACCGTATTTTTGATGATTTAAATAGATTGGGGTTTATATTAAGCATCTTTTATTGCGATTAATATTTGAGTTGTATCACTAAATTTGTTTCATTCATGTTAATTAAGGCGGTTTAGAGCCATCTTGGTTGTAATCTTCGCGGACTTCATCAGCCGGAACTGGCTCACAAAATATTACTTGTTTCTGTTTTAGCGGTGCCTTGGGCTGAGATGGATCACTTTTTAAATTTTTTCCTGTTTCAGGGTTAAGAGGATCACAGTAGTGATTAGATTTTTTGCATAGACTGACAACCACTAAAACAGGAGGAATATAATGCAGATAGGCGACTGCTGGTTTGATGAAACCAGTGGTGAGTTACAACATAAAGGCAGGGGAGATAGTTGGCATCTTCCTCGGGCGGAGCTGCAGGTGCTGAAACTCCTGCTTGCCAATCAGGGGCGTTTGGTGTCCCGAATGGAGTTGCGTGCCGGTGATGATACTCATCCTCCTTTAAGTGATTCTTCCGTAGCACGGGCCGTCTGTATGTTGCGCGCCTTTCTGGGACCCGAATATGAATCATTGATCGAAACGGTCAAAGGGCAGGGGTATTTGTTGCGTTCCTCTGTGGTTCGTAAGCCTCATACCGGAGTGATGGAATCGCGCTTGAATGCCGGTCCCAAGCAACTACTGGTGGGGTTGGTGTTGATACTGATGCTGGGCGTGAGCGTGTTTTATTTGTATCGCTTACCGCGGGTGACGCCGACGGTTCCGCTGAACAAGCAGGAATTGATTTTGCCTTCGGGTCAAAGAATGGAACTGTTCTTCTATTCCAACTCCCGCACCAATAATCAACTGTTAAGCGAACAGAGTAAGATATTGACCTCTGCGTTAGCCCAGTGTCAGAGCAGCCCTTGGCGCAAGTTATATGTATCCCTGTCTCACGATAAACAGGTGCTGAACCTGACGCTGAGAGGGGAATACCTGGGGCAATCTGTGGTGCGTAACTTGAAGATAAGTGATGGTCGGCAGACTAAGGCATTTGTCAGTGTACCTTGGCTCAAGGAGGTTGATCTCTGTGGCTAGACGTTGGCTTTGGATGATAAATCTGTCAATCCTGATCTTTCTGCTCGGCTGTTTGCTGGTGATATACCGTTTCAGTCAAGCCGATCCGGCGCTTGCTCTCAACTGCAGTTCAGAACTCTATGATCGCCAATTGCAACTAGGGGACGATGCCCAACATTATCTTTTGCTGGACTTGCAGACCAAGGGTAAGCGCGCCCTGGTCAACTATCGCTACTTCAACATGGACGGCACTCCGGCCGGTAGCATTTTAATGCAGGGACAACTGGCCTCAGAAGAAGCGGGGCGTTATCAAATTTTGGTCACGGATAAACAGGAAATTTCCGGCAAGGGCGCCAGGCCTGCCCACATGCAATACCTCTCCTATATTTCCAGCTTTAACCTCAGCAATGAAGGCCTGCATCATCTGGCGCTGGAAATTCTCGATGCCGATGACGCCAAAGATTATGCCATAGTGTTGTTTCAACCAAGCAATACGGTTTGCGGTTGTCGCCTGATCCATTAATGGTTGGATCTGTGCCGACCCGCTCCTTTCTCCTTTTCGAAATGCCACCGCCAGCTATCCCATTCACAGTGTGCTTGGGCTATAGTCAGGTTCTTTCATCCGTTCATTGATAGCGTTGCCATTATTGTGTCCAAGCTACGAATTAAGCAGGAAGAAAATCTATCCATTAAGTTCAGCCACCTGATGGGGGTTGGGGAGCAGCGCAAGCTGGATCTCTACTTTTCCCTGCCCAAGGAGATGGGCATAGGGCCGCAGAGTCTGAATGAAGAGGAATACTATTTCAGTGCCATTTTTGGTAGACGTTCCTATTATTCTGACGGCTTGCATCTGCCCTTGGTGCAATCCCGTTTTGTGAGTCAGAAGAAACGTACAGTCGAAGAGTTTCGTCTCTATCTGAATCTGTTCGCCTACCAGTTTGTTGTAGCGATGGAAAACGATGCTAAAGAGATCTCCAGGCAAGCCGAGCCGGACAGTTTCTACCCTTTGCTGGAGGAGTTGACCGAACAGACGGCGATTTTGTTGAAGAAGTTTCGCCGTAACGAACCGGCCGATCCCAAATGGAAGCACTACTTCGAGAATGCCGATAACTACCTGTCCTGGTTTTGTGAGCAGCAACTGCTGAAGTTATTGGCTCATGGTCCAAGAAGCAGTGATTTCAACTGTGTTTCCGATAAGGTGATCACCTTGTGTCGGGTAGAAAATAACTATCGCGCCGAACGGCACTACAACTCGGTGCAGACTCTGCAGGATCCTAATCGAATCGCCAACAAGATGTTGTTGCTTAGACGGCTGATTCAGCAAGGGGTGGTACTCAAAGAGGAACTGAAACCCTTGGGTACTGGGCTGAAGAGAATGACTACTGGGGTTGCCACTGCGCTGGTGATGTTGGTGGTATCGGCCTTGATTATCAAGGCGCAGGGGATATTCAGCGGCGTAACCCTGGTATTGGTGCTGGTGCTGGCGCTGATTTATGGTGCGCGGGAAATTTTTAAAGACGATGTTCGTAATGCCCTTTGGCGTTATATCCAGCGGGGACGACCACGCTGGAGTCGAATACTGCGAGATACGACCAACCAAAAATTTATAGCCAAACAGTTGGTTTGGCTAGAATTTATGCGAAATCAAGATCTTCCTGATGATGTCAAAGAGATCCTCCGGCGGCGCCACAGTCAAAATAGGGTCGATGCCGAAATTCTTCACTATGGTATTCAGACCAAGGTGGCTGATACCGATTTTCTCTCCGGCTACCATACATTACAGGAACAGGTGGTGTTTAGTCTGGTGCCTTTTGCCCGCTATCTGGAGCGCGGCAAGGCTAAAATTTACACTGAAACTGATGGCAGGATCAGTAATGAATCGGTGGAGCGCCGCTATCAGATAAATCTGGTGGCCGTACTCAAAGAAGGCAAGCAGGCCCCAAGGTATGCCAGATACAAGATCACCATGAATCGCTCACAGATAGTGGATGTCAGCCCCAGCGATATTCCTGATTCTTTACCTGGGATTGAAGACCTGCCTTATGATCCGGAGGTCAAGATCAACAGCGATGTTAGGCGTAATAGGGAAGAACGTGCAAGCGAACCCGGCGCCAGTGCTGCGGATGAGGAGCATAAGGCCAACATAGCCTCTGTGACTCATGCGGCGCATCTTTTGTCTGAGTTGCAACACACTGGCAATACAGAGACTCCCTCTGAGCCGAGCAAAGCCCCCAGGGAGCCCAAGGACAGTGTGGGCAGTCAACCCTGATAAACGGCTGCTTTCAGGCAGCCGTCTACTGAGTGAGCCAAAGTGTGGTAAGGCGCGGATTCAGTTTTGGCACAGCTGCCTGAGAGTGGTGATTTCATCTTGATTCAGCTGCCTAAATTCCCCTTCGGCAAGGTGGTCGAGCGTTAGAGTCATTATCCCGGTGCGGCAAAGATCTATGACTCTGTAACCTAAATGCCGACACATGCGGCGAATTTGCCGCTTCTTACCCTGAGTCAGAATAATTTCAAAACTGTTTGCTGAAACTGGCGTGACCTGTGATGAGCACACCTGGCCATGACCGTAATCCATCGGGCTTCTCAAGGTATGGATAAACTCGTCAGTAAATGCCCGCTCCACAGTAACCCGGTAACACTTGCTGTGGCAGAAATCCGGGTGCATCAATTTATGGGTCAGCTCACCATCGTTACTGAGCAGTAACAGGCCACGGGAGTCTTTATCCAGTCTTCCGGCCGGATACAGCCGCTTATCCTGAGGCAATAAATGCAACAGGCTGCTGGGGTCATTCTTGAGCAGGCGGCAATCTATGCCAACGGGTTTATTGAATAACAGATAGGTGTACGGCTCAGGGAGGGATATGGGTTCACCTCGATAAAACAGCTTTTCGAGACAATGGCGCTGCCCGGCTACCAGGGTGACTCTGTCTGTGTGTTTGGCGAGTTTGTCACCCAGAAAAATCTCCCCGGCTTCGATACGCCTGGCAGCTTCACGTCTTGAACAGAGGCCGGTTTGCGCCAGATAGTGAGCGAGGCGCATTGTGGCTTGTTGAGATGAGTTTGCTTGGGTCATTTCAGGCCTTTATTGCCAGCGTCGTGTCAGTCGTTTATCGGCTGCGACCAGTGCCACAGCCGATAAACCGTGGCCGACAGGCTGAGGCCGGCAAACACAGTGGCGATGGAGTGTAGCCACATAAACCATACCGAAGGGCACAGGGTTTGCACCGGACAAGAGGCATAATTCATCGATGGCCATTGCAGCTGAGATAACAGGCCGATGGCGGACACTATTCCCAGCAGGCTAAACAGGCACAGCGGCAGGTTACAGAGCGCTCTGTGGGAGACAAAGCAATAGCAGCAGAGAGTGAACATCAATAATGTACTGATGATAAAGAAAATGGCCGCCAGCTGGTGGGCAAAGAGCTCGTTGTAGGGAAACACGCCCAGCGCCACTATTCCTAGGCCAACGGCTATGCCTGAGCGTGATAGCAAGCCTGCCACCGCACTGTGTTTTTGCCACCAGAGCCCCCCCATGGCCAGTATGAAGCAGACACCTCCGGTCATCATTGAGATGTTGTAAACATAGGCCAACGGCGAGCTTAAATAGTCCCCCAATCTGTCGATTCGCATGTTAAAAATAGCGCTGCCCATGCTGTCATAGGCGGCCCAGAAGGAGGAAATCATACCCAGCGCCGCTATGCTGACGCCTACCAGAGACATCATAAATGCCAGGCGCTGCGGATCTTGTTTATCGTATTGCTCGTACAGGGGCATGAAATGGCTCGTATGAGTACTAGGATTCAATCATAGTCGCCAAATAGCGGCGACAAAAAACCGGTCGCAGAGACCGGTTTGTTTGGTTGTTGCGCTCGCTAGTTTAACTGCGGGGGCGCAGTATCACAATCACCACGGCGACCAGGGCCAGGATCATGCAGTACCAGGTATTGGCAACCGCTTCCAGAGGGGAGATCTTGAAGTGGGAAGCTATCAGCAAGGCCTGGGCACCGTAGGGAATAAGTCCCTGAATAATACAGGCGAAAATATCCAGAACACTGGCGGCGCGTTTGGGAGTAACCCCATGTTTGGCTGCCAGATCTTTGGCGATATCACCGCTGACCACAATCGAGACGGTATTATTGGCCACACAGGAGTTGGTCAGGGCGACAATCCCGGCCATGCCTAGCTCTGCGGCGCGGCAGGAGGCTTCACCCTTGGCGCGGGAAAAGCGGGCTATTAGCTTCTCTATCTGCTGGCTGACAAAGCTCAGACCACCTTGCTGTTGCATCAGGGCCGCCAGGCCACCAACCAGCATGGAGAGGATAAAGATCTCCTGCATATTGCCAAAGCCTTTATAAATGTCTTGGCCGAAGGTCAGCAGCGAGTAATCCTGAGTGACAAACCCTGTTATCCCGGCTAGCAGAATGCCGATGGCCAGTACCACAAACACGTTCAACCCGGCGACGGCCAGCACCAGAATACTCAAATAGGGCAATACCTTAACAAAGTCGACTTCCTGCGGTGGCAGTTCGGCCTGACCGGAAGAGAGAAAACCGAATAGCAGCAGGGTCACAATCGCTGCCGGAATGGCAAAGATCAGGTTTTCACGGAACTTGTCTCTCATTTCGCATCCCTGAGTGCGGGTCGCGGCAATTGTGGTATCAGAGATAATAGATAGGTTGTCACCAAACAGGGCGCCAGACATCACAGAGCCAGCCATCAGTGGCAGCTCGATTCCGGCCTGATCGGCAACCCCGAGTGCAATCGGAGCCACGGCGGCAATCGTGCCCATGGAGGTGCCCATGGCGGTGGCGATAAAGGCGGCGATAATGAAGAAGCCGGGCAGTAACAGATTGGCCGGGATTAGTTGCAGTCCCAGGGCTACAGTGGCATCGACCCCACCGGTGGCACTGGCCACGGCGGCAAAGGCTCCGGCCAGCAGGTAGATGAGGCACATGGCGATAATGTTGTTGTGGCCTATCCCCGCCATAAAGGTGTTCATGGTCTGGTTGAGCCTTTGCTTGGACAGCAAAATGGCCAGTACAATCGCTGGCAATATCGCTATCGGGCTCGGCAACTGATAAAAGGCGAAGTCTACTCCTTGGCTTTGGAAATAGACCCCGGCACCGATAAACAGCGCCAGAAACAGAAACAGTGGCAGCAGGGCCACAAATGAGGCCGGAGCTTTAACGGCTGGAGAAGTGTTGTTCTGGGTCAAAATCTACTCTCTGTAAATCACGTTCGGCCGGGCATTCCCTCCGCAGCAGCCAAACTCGCTGAATTGCATTGTCTTAACGGCATCATCTCCTGACAAATTAGGCGAAAGAATAGGGGATAGCCAGTCGCCTGTCAATTTAGACGTCTAGATGTTTTTACTTCTGTGCTGATTTTGTGCACTGTGCGGCTTAAATCCCGGTTGCTGTGCAATTACTCAGGGCCTTTGATTCACTCAAGTGTTCAGCTGTTGTTGGCGCTGAGCCCTGTGTTGGGGCAATTCGCGGCGTAACTGCTGCGCCCTGGCAAGAGTTTGAGGATTGAGCCTTTTATCTGGACACAACTCCTTGAGCAGTTGAGTGAGCAGGCGGGCGTTATCAAACCTGACATCTTGGCTGTATTCTTTACCGGCGTAGGTGTTTCCCACTAACTCACGGCCTCTCAGATAAGTACATAACAGATGACAAAACTGCTGGATTTGTACATCACTGGCCAAGATCTCCTGCTGCTCTCTCGCCTGAGTCAACAGCTGGATCGGGGTTTCCCAGTAATCCATGGCCAGTCGATTCAGGTTACGCAGATAGGTGGCACTGGCCTTGTTGAAGATCAGTTTGTTGCAGGAGATGGTGGAGATGGAACTGCGCAGGCAGTAGGTTTCGGTAAATTGGATCTCATTGAGAATATAGGCGATAAACTTCTCCAGTCCTGAGTAGCCCTCCAGATTGAGCCACCAACGCAGTCCCAGTACCTGATCAAAGGCGCGGCCGGTGAGAGCCACCAGAATATCTTCCTTGGTCTTGAAGATGCTGTAGAACAGGGTCGTGGATATGCCTACTCCCTTGGTGATATCCGATACTTTCAATGACAAGATTCCGTCTTTGGCAATAACAGATTCCGCCAAATCCAAAATAGCTTCTCGTATACGGTTATGCTCGGGTTTATTCATATTTTTGACCCAACAAAGATTTAACTCATTATAAGTGGTTACTTTAATGTTGTTGCTTTAGTTTTGACTCTTTGTGATCTTGCTCATCAAAAAATAAAATTTTATTTTTTGATGATCCTTATTAGAAGTTTTAACAAAAGAGTAAAAGTCATATTTTCTTGTGATTCAGTTCACCTATTCATCTCCGATTCTGTAAATAATTAACTCAGGTCGGGAAGGAAGGATTGAATATGAATACGAAATTGTTATGCCCATTAATAATCTCTGCCTGCCTTGGTGGCAACTGTCAGGCGGCTATGTTGGCGGTCGAAGCTGGGATGATGGATTGGCAATCCAAAGCATCGGATTATTTTGGTGAGGCCAAAGACAATAATCCCTTTATCACTCTGAAAGGCGCCGCTGGCAACGCGTATGGTGATATTTATGGCCATGTAAAGTGGGAAGACCCGGATGATGGGGCTTACTACGGCACAGAGATTAATGTGATAGGTCAGATTAACTTAGGGGAGACAGACTGGAACCTCTATGGCCAAGTGTTTGATAAGAGTAAACCCAGTTGGGGCGAAACCAACACCATGTTGGGCCTGAGCTGGGACAAGAGTTATGGCGAAACCTATCTGCAAGTTGCTCTGGCTGGGCATTTTGTCGATGCCACTTATAAAAGTTTTGATGCCAATTTTGAAGGTGGTTTCAACGGCGGTTATGTTTATTTACTGGCAAGTCATCAACTAAATCTATTTCAACAAGACTTTAAATTAACCTGGTGGCAAGAACACTTTTTTAATCGCGAAGATGATTATTTAGTTTTATCTGGTGATGGAAAGGATTTTGGTTTTAATGGGGCTGTATCTGTTAATTGGTCTTTTACTAAGAATTTAAGTTTTATTCTGAGTTATCGATACGCTGAAAATAACTTAGGAAAACAAGGTTATCACGACGCTATTTTTTATTCTCTGCAATATCAACTCTAATTGGAAGGTGACAAGATGAAAATGAAGAGACTCTGTTATTTAATGTTGGCGGCATCCAGTCTGACATTGACTGGTTTCTCAGCCCAGGTGATTGCCGGCGGCGATCTGCCGGGGACCAGTTCCAGTGCCGTACCTCAGGGGCAGTTGGGTTATGTCTATGTGGATCCTTACAAGTTCAGCCCCTTGGTGGCGGTGATCGATCTCGGTGGCAAGTCCATCAGTGACGTCAAGGTCACGGTCAAAGGCAAAGGAAAGAAAGGGATTGATATTCAGTACCCTGTGGGACTGACTCAACTCAACACCCACAGCGGTATTCCGGTATTTGGCCTCTATCCCGATTATTTGAACCGGGTTGAGGTCAGCTACAAACTGGCCGGTAAGCCGGTGACCGAGGAATACAAGATCCGCACCAGTGCATTGCCTCACCTGCATATCGATGGCAATGACCGCACTCAATATGAATATGAGCCGGTCAAAGTCGCCAAAGGTTTTGAAGACAGATTCTATCTGGTTGATGGTCAGGTGATCCCACCCAATATCCGTGACCACTGGGACTGGATCCCGACCCAGAACATCATAGATACCAACGGCGATGTGCGTTGGCATCTGAACAGCGATGTTATCTATGACCGTCCGGGCGGCTCCATGTCCTTCAAGCAGACCCGTGATGGCAAGCTGATCTTTGGTCAGGGGCTGATGTTTGAACTGCATCAAGGGTTCCAGGTGCCTTACTACGCCAAGTATGACTTTATCGGCAAGCCTATCTTCAAGCGCGAACTCCCGCGGGGCTTCAATGGTTTCTCTCATGAGATCACCGAAATGCCCAATGGCCACCTGTTGCTGAGGGTGGGAAAGCGTGATTATGTCACGCCGGATGGACTCAAGGTCGACACAGTGCGCGACCATGTGATTGAAGTGGATCAGAACGGTGATGTCGTTAAGGTTTGGGATTTCAACAAGATACTCGACCCTATGCGTGACACTGTGCTCAAGTCATTGGATATGGGTGCTGTTTGTCTGAACGTGGATGTCTCCAAGGCCGGTGAAACCAAGACAGCCGAAGAGCTGGCCAGCGAACCTTACGGCGATGTTGCCGGGGTCGGAACCGGTCGCAACTGGCTGCATATCAACTCCATAGGTTATGACCCTGCCGATGACAGCATCATTGTCAGCTCACGCCACCAGTCTGCGGTGATCAAGGTTGGCCGTGATAACAAGGTCAAGTGGATCCTAGGCACTCCCGAAGGCTGGAAAGGAGAACTGGCCGCCAAGGTACTGAAACCCGTGGATGCCAAAGGCCGGGCGCTCAAGTGTGACGCCAAGGGCTGCGAAGGCAACTTTGACTGGACCTGGACTCAGCACACCGCCTGGCCGGTACCGGACAGAGGTACAGTCACAGTGTTTGACAACGGCGATGGTCGCGGTTTGGAACAACCCGCGCTGCCAACCATGAAGTATTCCCGCGGTGTCGAGTACAAGGTTGACATGGGCAAGATGACAGTGCAGCAGACCTGGGAATACGGCAAAGAGCGGGGTTACGAGTGGTATAGCCCAATCACTTCCATCACAGAGTGGCAAGCGGATCACAAGACCATGTTTATGGCCTCGGCTTCTGCCGGACTGCTGGAAGGGGATAAGGCTCCCGAACATTGGATCACCGAGGTGGATCCCAAGACTAACGAGGTCAAGGTCGAAATCAAGGTGAAGACCCTGATGAAACATGAGCCTGGCTATCGCTCTACCGTGGTTCACCCTGAAACCATGTTCAATCGTTAATTATTGTTGTGGCGGCAGCCGGGCTGCCGCCTGTTTGGAGTCCGTATCATGATGAAGAAAAGTCTGTTGGCACTAAGTGCCCTGTTATTGTCCTGCTCTGTTTCTGCCGCCAAATATAATGAAGGCGAACACTATCAACTGCTGGGGGCCGCCAGCTTTGATGCTCCCAATCAAGTGGTGAAGGTGTATTCGGTCAACTGCCCCTTTTGCTACAAATACGACAAGGCAGTGATCCCCAGCATGGTGAAAAATCTGCCCAAGGGAGTGACCTTCGATGATTATCACATCACCACCAAGCCGCCATTCGGCATGGAGAAAGCCTTGGTGCTGGCTTATGCCCAAACCCAATCCGAGCAGGCTTTCAAGACAGTCAAGATGGCACTGTACAAGAAGTATCATGACGACAAGGCCCGCTTTGCCTCCGCCGATGAAGTGATCGACTTTGGCCTCAAGGCCGCAGGCCTGGATCGCGCCGGTTTTGAAGCGGCCAAGAATAGCCCTGAGGTGCAACAACTGCTGAGTAAATGGGACAGAGGCGTTGAAGTCGCCAAGATCCAGGGGATCCCGGCACTGGTGGTCAATGGCAAGTATCTGATCAACACCAAGTCAATTCGCAGCATGCAGATGCTCGATGAATTGGTGGCCGAACTGGCCGCCAAGTAAGGAGTCTCGGATGAATAAATTGAGTATGTTGTTTCGGGAGTTTACCCAGGCTCCCGTTCCCACTCTGGCCCGCTGGCAACAGGGGCGAGTACTCTGGAGCATAATGCTGGGCGCGGCGGTATTTTTGCTCGCTTCCGCTATGGGCTATTTTCAAGTGTTTCTGGAGATGGATCCCTGCGAGCTGTGTGTCTACATACGCTTCAGCCAATGCTGCATAGTACTGGCCGGTGCCATCATATTGATCAATCCGAAGAACCACGTGCTCAAGGCCTTGGGTGTTGCCCTGGCACTCTACGGCGTGATCCAGGGAATGGCCTGGTCGATTCAACTGATGAATATCCACGACGCCGCGCACCTGGTAGTGGATGAGTCGATGGACTTCTTTGCCGAGGCAGGTTCGGCGGCAGGCTCTGCCTGCTCCACCGAGCCGCACTTCCCTCTGGGCTTGCCGCTGGATAAGTGGCTGCCATTTGAGTTCGCTCCTACCGGCGGCTGTGGTGAAGATGACTGGGCACTGTTTGGCATGAATATGGCGCACTATTGCATCATAGCCTATTCAGTGTTTGCCATCGGCCTTGGCGGCGCAATAGTGGGTTGGCTGGCGAGCTTCAAGGCCAAGCCATAACAGACAGCTAATCGCGCCTGGCAAGAACCACCCTCAGGGGTGGTTTCTTTTTATTTGGACATCTGGACGTCTGTCTGTTAATTTGATTGCTCACTCATTCAGTCAGCATTATCTGTCATCAAGGAGCGCGAGATGAAACTGGAATCCCTGGCGTTGCACCATGGTTATGAATCGGAAGCCACCACCAAGTCGGCGGCGGTGCCCATCTATCAGACGACGTCCTATACCTTCGACGATACTCAACACGGCGCCGATCTGTTTGACCTCAAGGTGCCCGGCAATATTTACAGTCGCATCATGAACCCCACCAACGCCGTGCTCGAAGCCAGAATGGCAGCCATCGAAGGTGGCATTGGCGCGCTGGCGCTGGCCTCGGGAATGGCGGCCATCACTTATGCGCTGCAGGCGCTGACGGAAGTGGGCGACAACATAGTCAGCAGCAGCCAGCTCTACGGCGGCACCTATAACCTGTTCGCTCACACTCTGCCGCGCCAGGGAGTAGAGGTGCGCATGGCCTCGTTCGATGACTTCGATACCCTGGAGTCGCTTATTGATGAACGCACCAAGGCGGTATTTTGTGAATCCATAGGTAACCCCGCCGGTAATATTGTCGATATTGCGCGTCTGGCAGAAATTGCCCACAAACATGGCGTGCCCTTGGTGGTGGATAACACAGTGGCTACCCCTGTACTGTGCCGCCCCTTCGAACATGGCGCCGATATTGTCGTCCACTCGCTGACCAAGTATGTCGGTGGCCACGGGACCACAGTGGGCGGGGTGATCATCGATTCGGGCAAGTTTGACTGGGTTGCCAATAAACACAGATTTGCTGTGCTCAATCAGCCGGACCCTTCCTACCATGGGGTGGTGTATACCGATGCCTTCGGCGCGGCGGCCTATATCGGCCGTTGCCGTGTGGTGCCGCTGCGTAATACCGGCGCGGCTCTATCACCACACAGCGCCTTTTTACTGTTGCAGGGGCTGGAGACCTTGAGTCTGAGGATGGAGCGCCACTGCAGTAATGCCGAAGCGCTGGCAAGTTACCTGCAGTCCCACCCATTGGTGAACTGGGTCAATTATGGCGCCCTGGCAGACAGTCCTTATAAGGCCAATTGCGACAAAATCACCTCAGGCAAGGCGTCCGGTATCATCAGCTTTGGTATCAAGGGGGGCAAAGAGGCCGGTGGGCGCTTTATCGATGCGCTGCAGATGATCCTGCGTCTGGTGAATATAGGCGATGCCAAGTCACTGGCGTGTCATCCTGCCACCACGACCCACAGGCAGCTCAACGCCGAGGAGTTGGCTCGTGCCGGGGTGAGTGAAGATCTAATCCGGATCTCTGTGGGAATTGAGCACATAGACGACATCATCAGCGATGTGGCCCAGGCCCTGGAAGTTTCCCAGGGGGGAGTCGGTCGCTAAACACATCTGTTGTAAGCCGAACTGTCGTAAGCACAGACTAACTGTCTCAAAAAGCCCCCGCCGCCAATACGGGGGCTTTTGCTAATGGCTTTGCGCCTTTGTGGCTGTCGTGCGCTCCGTCATATAAGCCATTATTGTGACAGCAATCGGACTCTGGACTTCTGGTAGAAGTAAGCCACCCCGAGCAGCAAGGCACCAATCAGCATAAAGACGATGATCTTTTGCAGCAGATCGGCGGCGGCCATATCCAGCAGCAATACCTTGAGGCAACTGATGGCAAACAGACCTGCGGCCAGTTTGAGCATAATCTGGCAGCCGGGACGCAGGCTGAGGAACATCAGCCAGCAGCCGTGGGACACCATGAGCACTGTGCTTAAGGTGGCATCGAACCCGGTTGGCATCTGGTAGGCCAGAGGCAGATAGGCCAGCAGCAACAGGGTGTGCCAGGCGATAAACACCATATTGGTCGGCAACTGTTGACGATAGCGTCTCATGGCCAATGGCCGTTTACGGATAAACAGTGCTAGCAAGGCCAGGTTGCAAGCTTGTGCCAGCGCCATCAACCAAGGCTCAGAAGGCCGAGTCAGGGCATCGAGCTGCAACGACTGCAGGCTGTCGAGCCAACTGAGCCAGGGCAGCAGCAAGGCGATAAAGAAGCTGGCAAAGGCAAAAGGGTAACCCGGGCGCAGGGCCTTGAGCGGTTTGCGGCTGAGCAGGATAAAGAAGTAGCCGCTCAGCACCACACTGCTCAGTGCCAGAGTGTGGCTGAACAAGACCTCCAGGCTGTGACTCACCACCGCCAGCAGCAGCGCGCCATAGAAGGGTGACAACTGCCAGCCGAGTCGGCAGGGGCCTTGCCAGAGCCTTGGCAAGGATGGATAGCGCCACAGCAGCAGACCAGAATAGAGACTGCCCAGCAGCAGTGCGACAAGCCCGGGCCATTGTCCTGCCAGGCAGGCAAAAGCGGTTTGGGCTATAGCCAGCACCAGCAGCACATCCGCTTCGCGTTTCAGTATCGGCTGCCTGAACTTGCGGGCCAATACTAAGCTGACAAAGCAGGATAACCACAAGGCCGGGGCCAGCCAATCTTCAAAGCCAAGGGCAATTTTGGGCAGCCACAGCAGTGGCAAGAGCACTAGGCAGGCCAGGCGAGCGTACCAGGCCAAACGCTTAAGTTCGCCCTGGGGATGGAAGCGCCGGTATGCATACCAGGCCTGTAATAGACAGAGGAACAGCTCTACCCTGGCGATTTGCGCATATAGCGGCTGAGCGCGGAAACTCAGGCTATGCACATCCACAACGGCGAAGATCACCTGAGCCGCCAGCGGTAACAACAAGGCCCAGGCCAAGGCCTCGCTGACCCTGAGTTGTTGCCTGCGCGCGAGTAGCAGCAAGGTCAGACTCAATCCGGGAATTATCACCAGGAAGTAGTGTTCACTCATCAGCCAAGCGCTAACCAGGGCTAAAGACACCAGCAGCACGTTGGCAAGCTCGCGTCCCAGCTGCAGCAGTTGTTGCTCCCAGTGGCTGAGTTCGGGCTGTTTGCCCAGCAGTTGGTTAAAGCCAAACAAGGTAAGCGTGCTTAGCCCCCAAGCCAGTAGCGGCAGTGACAAGAGCGCCGGCGCTTCATTGATCATATCGCCAAGGGCCAACAGGTTGATGAACAGTCCCAGAGCCAGCAGGGTGATGGCCTCGATTCGCAGCGAGGCTTGCTGCTCACGGCAACCTAGCCACATCAACAGCAAGGCTTCGAGCAGTAACACCAGCCCCAGCAGCTCACCACTGAGCAGGCTGAGCGCGGCAAAACCGAGACAGGCACCGGTCGCCAGCCACAATAGCGTCTGCAGCGGTTTGTCTTGTTTAAGCCAGAGCGACAGGCCGATAAGCACGGCGGCGTTGGCCAGCAGCAGCTCGCCGGCGTGGGGGCTGAACTGGCTCAGGCTATAGACCAAAAAGGCCAGCAAGGCCGCAGGCAGAGCCAGCAGCCTGTGGCTGAGACTTTCCCGGCCAAACAGCCAAAGGCTGCCAAGTCCATAGCCATAGAAGAGGCCGTGCAGGGAGATGAGCGCCAGAACTCCCATTATCCCTTGCCCTTGCAGCGGCAGCTCGACAAAGAAACTCAGGCTCTCGATACAGGCGATGTGCAGTATGGCTGTCGTTTCCAGCAGCACAGGCCAACGTATCTTGTGACTCAAGAGTAAAGAGCAGCCGCCAATCAGCAGCAGGAAGGGCAGATACATCAAAGGCGCCTGACTGCCGGAAAGCAGCATCAGTGGTGCCAGTGAGCCACCCAGCAAGGCGACTATGCTGATGACTCTGGCTTCCAGTTTCAGCGCCAGACTGTAACCGGCTACAGTGATAAGCAACAGCAGCAGATAACTGACGCCATCCGGTACCAGCTCGAAGTAGGGACCGACAAAATAGGCGCACAGATAGTTGATAATCAGCCCAAGGCCCACCAGACCCGAGCCGAAATCGGCCATTGCTCGTTGCCGTTTGCGGATAAAGGCTCCCAAGGCCAGAATGCCATTGGCGCAGACAAAGCCAGTCAAAGCCTTTCCGGTGTCCGACAGCCAGTGGTTCATGGAATACTGCAGCAGATAACCAAAGCCCAGAGTCATGGCGATGATCCCGGCCAGGGTCATCATAAATACCGGGCCCTGACCTTTGGCTTGATAGTGCTGATAAAAATCTTTGGCTTGTGCGAAGAGTCCCAATAGCGGGCTCAGCATAGCGGCAAAAAAGGCGGCCACAGCCTGATCAAACTTACGCCCCCAGTTGGGAGTCTGCTGCCCTCGACCCGCTTGTGTTTGGGGGGATACTTTTGGGGCGGCGGTTTGCGCTTTGGCTGCAATTGGTGTTGCGGCTATTTCAGCTGTTATTGGTTTGGTGTGCTCGATAGGCTGAATATCGGCCCTGCGCTGCCAGGCGTCCTGGCGCTGAGCCGGCGACTCGAAAGACAAATCGGCGGCTTTGGGCTCGGCCTGAGGTTCATTTTGTTCAGGCATTGCTGACGGCTCGGCAACCTTGGGCGCCAAAGGCTGAGCTTGCTCTTCGGCAAGCTGATTGACGGCCGCAAACAGCGCCTCGATTCTTTGTTCTATCGCGTCGAGGCGGATATCTGTCCTGATTTCCAGGTTAGTCTCTTTGAGTTTGAGATCTTCAAGCTCGCGCCTGAGATGTTGGAGTTCTTCCGTTAACTGCATGCTGCTTTCCTGATGCTAATCGCATTTGCGTAGGCTGCGGGCATTTTAAACGCGCGGCCCTGTCCTGACCAGCGTTCGGCTCAGGTTTTGGGAAATTCCTTTATCTATTAATCACATTGCTTAGCGAAGATGAGAGAAAGCTGAACAGCTGGCAGAGGCCTCTCGCGTCTTGCCTGTGGCATAGGTACAATGAGCGGCATGCAAACTCGCCCAACGAGGGGCGAGCGGACTCACTGCAGAAGGATGGCCTTAATGCACGTACATATTCTGGGGATCTGTGGCACTTTTATGGGGGGCTTGGCACTGCTGGCCCGCGCCATGGGACATAAGGTCACCGGCTCCGATGCCAATGTATACCCTCCCATGAGCACCCAGCTTGAGCAGCAGGGGATAGATCTTATTCAGGGGTTTGACCCTTCACAGCTGGATCCCGAGCCGGATCTCGTGGTGATAGGCAATGCCATGAGCCGCGGCAACCCCTGTGTGGAAACCGTACTCAACCGCGGCCTGAAATACACCTCGGGCCCGCAGTTTTTGCATGACCATATATTGCCCGAACGTTGGGTATTGGCTGTTTCCGGTACCCATGGCAAAACCTCAACCGCCAGCATGTTGGCCTGGATCCTCGAAGCCTGCGGCTATCAAGCTGGCTTTTTGATTGGTGGAGTGCCGCAGAATTTCGGTATTTCGGCCAGGTTGGGCGAGTCGCCTTTCTTTGTGGTCGAGGCCGACGAATATGACAGCGCTTTCTTCGACAAGCGCTCCAAGTTTGTGCATTACCAGCCAAGAACCCTGGTGATCAACAACCTGGAGTTCGACCATGCCGACATCTTCGACGATCTCAAGGCGATACAGAAGCAGTTTCACCATCTGCTCAGAATCCTGCCTGGGGATGGCCGGGTGATCTGGCCGCAAGACAGCCAGGCGGTTGCCGGCGTGATAGCCAAGGGCTGCTGGAGTGAGCAAGAAACCTTGAGCCATAAAGCGGGCCAGGGTGACTGGAGTGCCAGGATGCTGGCAGATGATGGTCACGAGTTTGAGCTATTTTTCCGCGGTGAATCCCAGGGCGTTTTGAGCTGGGGCCTGATTGGGCGTCACAACATAGACAACGCCACCATGGCGATAGCCGCGGCGCGTCATGTTGGGGTCTTGCCGGTAGATGCGCTCAAGGCGCTGGCAGACTTTACCCCGCCCAAGCGCCGTCTCGAGTTGCTGGGCAGCGTAGAGGGTGTCAGTGTTTATGACGATTTTGCCCATCACCCAACGGCAATCGCCACAACTCTTCAGGGAATGCGTGCCAAGGTGGGCCAGGGCAAAATCACTGTCGTGCTTGAGCCTCGCTCCAACACCATGAAGCAAGGGGTACATAAAGACACTCTGGCCAACGCCATGGCCCTGGCCGATGAGGCTGTGTTGTATCAGGCGGATAATATCGATTGGGATATTGCCGCGGCCATGCAGGCGGCGCCACTGCCGGTGCAGGTTTTGCACGACATAGATGAGATAGTGGCCAAGGTCAGTGGTGAAGCTAAGCCCGGCGATACCGTGCTGATCATGAGCAATGGCGGCTTTGGCGGCCTGCATCAAAAGTTGCTCCAGGCCCTTAAAGCCAGAAGTGGCGAGGTCAAAGTGTGAAATATCAGCAGATTAAGAGTATCAGCCTCGCCTGGACCGGCGCCTCCGGGGCGCCCTATGGACTGAGGCTGCTGGAGTGCTTGCTCAAGGCCGAGTTTCGGGTTTTTCTGATGGTGTCCAGCGCCGCTCGGGTGGTGCTGGCAACGGAACATGGGCTTAAACTCAGTAGCGCGCCGGACAAGGCCACCGAGCAGCTCAGAAAACTGTTTCCCGAAGGCGGTGAGCTGAGGGTGCTCGGCAAGGATGAGTGGTTTTCTCCACCGGCGTCTGGCTCGGCGGCGCCAAAGCAGATGGTGATCTGTCCCTGCTCAACCGGCACCCTGGCCGCGGTGGCCACAGGTATGAGCAACAGCCTGCTGGAGCGGGCCGCCGATGTAGTGCTCAAGGAGCGCGGTCAGTTGTTGTTGGTGCCCAGAGAGACACCTTTCAACGCCATTCATCTTGAACATATGTTGAAACTCAGCCAACTGGGCGCCATCATAATGCCGGCCGCACCCGGCTTTTATCACCATCCCAAATCCATTGAAGATCTGATAGACTTCATGGTCGCCCGGATCCTGGATCATCTGGGTGTCGAACATGCATTAACGGATCGCTGGGGTTATGACAAACCCAAAGACAGTGAGATCGACAATTGAGAGTGATATGAAACACACCACCGAAGTGATGATCTCGGCAGAAGAGATCAACCAGAAACTGGATGAATTAGCCGAGCGCATCAATGCGCATTATGCCAATGCCGACAAGTTGCTGATGGTCGGCCTGCTCAAGGGCTCAGTGGTCTTTATGGCCGATCTCTGCCGTCGGATTAAGGGCCATGTAGAGATCGACTTTATGTCTGTTTCCAGCTATGGCAATGCCATGACCAGCTCCAGAGACGTGAAGATACTCAAAGATGTTCAGTCGGAAATCGCCGATCGTGATGTGCTGATCGTCGAAGATCTGATTGACTCGGGCAACACGCTCAACAAGGTACGCGAAATGCTGCTGCTGCGTGAGCCAAAGAGCCTGACACTCTGTACTCTGCTGGATAAGCCGGATCGCCGTGAAGTCGATGTACCGGTAGACTTTGTCGGTTTTACTATTCCTGATGAATTTGTGGTCGGTTATGGTATCGACTACGCCGAGCAGTATCGCAACCTGCCTTATATTGCCAAGGTGATCCCGCAGGAGTAAGCAAGCTGTGATGTCGGCTTTGTTTATATAGTAAGACAGACTCCCGCCACGGCGGGAGTCTTGCTTTTTGCGTCCCGGGCCGCTGCCGATACCTCAGGTATTGGAGGCTCTTTAGGAGAAACATCTATGACGACCAAAGCTCTGGCGTTGGAGCTGGACAATCTTAAGAAGACCTACAAGGGCGGCGTCGAGGCCGTCAAAGGGATTAGCCTGAATGTGGCTCAGGGCGACTTTTTTGCCTTGCTCGGCCCCAACGGTGCCGGTAAGTCCACCACTATCGGTATCATAAGCTCGCTGGTGCACAAGAGTGGCGGCAGTGTGCGGGTCTTTGGCCATGATCTGGATAAAGAACTGGAGCAGGCCAAGTTGTGTATCGGCCTGGTGCCGCAGGAATTCAACTTCAACCAGTTTGAGACAGTGCTGCAAATCGTGGTTAACCAGGCCGGTTATTACGGTGTGCCCAGAGCCGAGGCCCACAAGCGGGCCGAGAAATACCTCAGGCAACTGGATCTCTGGGACAAACGCAACAGCCAATCCCGGCAGCTTTCCGGCGGCATGAAGCGGCGTTTGATGATAGCCAGGGCCTTGATGCACGAGCCCAAACTTTTGATCCTCGATGAGCCCACCGCCGGGGTGGATATAGAACTGCGGCGCTCCATGTGGGAGTTTCTCAAAAAAATCAACGCTGAAGGGGTCACCATCATACTGACGACCCACTATCTGGAAGAAGCGGAAATGCTCTGCCGCAACATAGGCATTATCGATAAGGGCGTGCTGGTGGAGTGCACCAGTATGAAGTCCCTGCTGTCGAAACTGGATATGGAAACCTTTGTGTTGGATATCAAGCAGCCGCTTGTTGAGGTACCCAAGCTTGGCGATATTAGCGTCAGGCTTACCGATCCTATGACCCTGGAAGTGGACTTGGTGAAGTCCCACAGCTTGAACGCCGTCTTCGGTTTACTGAGCGAACAGGGGGTTGAGGTGCTATCCATGCGTAACAAGGCCAATCGATTGGAGGAGTTGTTTGTGAAACTGGTTGAAAATGCCCAAGGAGGCAAGGCATGAGAGGTCTGTATCTGGTTGCCTTCAAGAGTATTTTAATCAAGGAAATTACCCGTTTTACCCGCATTTGGGTACAGACGCTGGTACCGCCGGCGATCACTATGACACTGTATTTTCTGATCTTCGGTAATCTGGTGGGCAGTCGCATCGGTGAGATGGGTGGGGTGTCCTATATGGAGTTTATCGCCCCGGGCCTTATCATGATGTCGGTGATCACCAACTCTTATTCCAATGTGGCATCTTCCTTTTTTAGCGCCAAGTTTCAGCGTAACCTGGAAGAGCTAATAGTGGCGCCTGTGCCCCACTATGTGATGATCGCCGGGTATGTCGGTGGCGGTGTCGCCCGTGGACTGTTGGTGGGCCTGATAGTGACCCTGGTAGCCATGTTCTTTGTCGATCTCAGTGTGCAGCACTTGGGGTTGGTGATAGTCACTGTGTTTCTGACCTCAGTGCTGTTTGCCCTTGGCGGCCTTATCAATGCCGTGTTTGCCAAGAGTTTCGATGATATCAGCATTATCCCCACCTTTGTGTTGACGCCGCTGACCTATCTTGGTGGGGTGTTTTACTCGTTGTCGCTGTTGCCTGACTTTTGGCGTGGCATATCGGCGCTGAACCCTGTGGTGTATATGATCAACGTGTTCCGCTACGGTTTCCTGGGATTTGCCGATATGAGCGTGCCGCTGTCCATTGGCGTGATGCTGGGCTTCTGTGTGGGTCTGTGGTTGTTGGCCTATTACCTGATCTCTCGTGGGATAGGGCTGCGCAGCTGATTCAGGGCTGAGCCTCGGCTTTCTGCTGCAGCAACTGTCTGTGTTGCTGCAGCTTGGCTATCTTGTCATCATTGGCGCGTTTGAGCTCATCAAAGTGGGCGTTTATCTTGTCGCGCTGCTCAATAAACGCGGGATCTTCCCGCGCCAGTTTCTGCCAATAGCCTTGCCGTTCCTGCTTTTGTAGCTCACTGGCCCGCAGTATTTCCAGATAGCTGTTTTGTTGTTGCAGCCGATAGATCTCGGCGGCCAAGCGCTGCAATAACTTGTCTTCGGGCAGGCTGTCGTTCTCCAAAAGGGATTGCAGCGGATCAACGCTTTCTCCCTCGGTCGTTTCCGTAGTCACGCCATACTGATATTCAATTCTGTGCTGGGTAAAGGCTTGCGGGCAGGGCTGCTGGCTGAATACCACCTTGTCTTCTTTGATACATTTATAGACGGTAGCGGCTTGAATTTGCCAAGAGAGCAGCAGCGCCGTAAAGAGCCAGAATCTGAGCTGTCCGGGCAACATGGGAACGGGAATCCTTGGGTTACGTATTTAAAACAAGTGTAACCAATATGACTCAAACCTTTATTGAAGACCAGTTTTTGACTAAGGAAATTTTTTTGGCGACCAGGAAAAAGGTCTTTGGAAGAAAGAGGGGGAGGATTCCCCCCTTTTAAAGAAAAGAGATCAGCGTGACAGCGTCATATTGTCTATGAGGCGGGCCTTTCCCAGATAAGCGGCGGCCAGGATCACCAGCGACTTGTCATCGCTGCTCACGGGTTTGAGGCTTGAAGCCTCACGCACTTCCAGATAGTCGGGTTCAAGCCCGGCGGCGCGCAGAAACTCCTTGGCATCGTTGACGGCCTGGTCGATATCCTGCCCCAGTACAATCGCCTCGGCCAGTTTATCCATGGCGGCCTTGAGCTTGGGCGCCCGTGCCTTTTCGGCCTCGGTGAGGTAACCATTGCGCGAACTCAGCGCTAGGCCGGAATCCTCGCGAACAGTTTCTACCCCTATGACCTCAATGGGCAGCGACAGATCGCTCACCATGGTCTTGATCACTTGAAGCTGTTGGTAGTCCTTACGGCCAAACAGGGCGATATCCGGCTGTACTATATTGAATAGCTTGCAGACTATGGTCGCGACCCCGCGAAAATGCCCTGGACGGCTGGCGCCGCAAAGTTCATCGGAGATCCCGGGGACTTCCACAAAGGTCTGGGCGTCCAGCCCCTTGGGGTAGATAAGCTCGGGTGTTGGGGTAAACAGTAGCTCGCAGCCGGCTTCGGTCAGTTTCTGTTGATCGGCGCCCAGAGTGCGGGGATAAGCATCGAGATCCTCATTCTTGCCAAACTGTAATGGGTTGACAAAAATCGAGGCTACCACGTGATCGGCGCGGCGCGCGGCTTCGAGGATTAAACTCACATGTCCCTGGTGCAGATTGCCCATGGTAGGGACAAAGGCAACGGTTTCCCCTTTTTGGCGCCATTCCCGTACCCGGGCACGGATCTCATCTATCTTGGCTGTGGTCAGCATAATCTTGCGAAACTCCCCGGCTCAGTTAAAGGTGTGTTCTTCAGCGGGGAATTGTCCCTGCTGAACTTCGTCGATATAGGCCTTCACGGCCTCACGGATTTCACCTGTCTGCTTAAGGTAGTTTTTGGAAAAGCGTGGGATATAGCCGCTGGAGATCCCGAGTACATCGTGCATCACCAGGATTTGACCATCAGTATCCTTGCCGGCCCCTATGCCGATCACCGGAATTTGCAGCGCGTCGGTTATCTGTTTTGCCAGCGTTGCCGGGATACATTCGAGTACCAGCAGCTGGGCCCCGGCACCTTCCAGCGCCTTGGCCTCATCCAGGATCCGTTGGGCGTTGTCGGCATCGCGGCCTTGCACCTTGAAACCACCAAAAACGTGCACCGATTGTGGTGTCAGTCCCAAGTGAGCACAGACGGGAATGCCGCGCTCGGTCAACATGGAAACCGTTTCCAGCAACCATTGGCCACCTTCAATCTTGACCATGTTGGCACCGGCCTGCATCAGCTTGGTGGCATTGGTCATCGCCTGTTCGGGGGTGGCGTAGCTCATGAAGGGCAGATCGGCCATCAACAGACAGCGACTGATGCCACGGCGAACACAACGGGTGTGGTAGGCCATCTCCTCGACACTGACCGGCAAGGTATCGTCGTGACCTTGCAGAACCATTCCCAATGAGTCTCCTACCAGCAGGACGTCTACGCCTTCGCTGTCAAAAGCGGCGGCAAAACTGGCGTCATAAGCGGTCAGAGCGGTAAATTTTCTGCCTTCCTGCTTGAACTTGCGCAGGGTAGCTGTGGTTATTTTGGACATAATGCTCTTCTTATTAACCGAGTGAAGTGGTGTTATATGCCATGCGGAGTGGGACTGCAACGATCCGGCTCAGGTTCTCAGCCTGAGGGATGGATCAATTGCAGCGATTGACGCATGGCATTAGTGATCAGTGTGGCTATGCCGGTGCCGCAGGGCAGCACCAGTGAAGGATTGAGCTCTTCCAGTGGAATGAGGACAAACTCGCGGCTCTTGATGCCGTAGTGCGGCACTGTGAGCCTTGGAGTCTGTATCTGCTGATCGCCGTAGAGCAGCAGGTCCAGATCCAGGGTTCTGGGGCCCCAGCGCACTAAACGTTGCCTCCCTTGTTGCAGTTCGATTTCCTGCAAGGCGTCAAGGAGTTCCAGCGGTGCCAGTTCGGTCTCGAAATAGGCCACCGCGTTGACATAGTCAGGCTGGGGAATATCGCCCATGGGAACCGAGCGATAGTAAGATGAAACGCGAAAGCTGTTTTGCTGCGCCAGCTGTTGCAGCGCCAGACAAGCACTATCAAGCTGGCGCTCGGGAGAGTCCAGGTTAGCGCCTAGCGCCACATAGACTCCGATCATCTTACTCGGCCGCCTGTGGTTTTTCACTTGGGCGACGTGGCTTGCGGCGTCGGCGCTGATTGGCGTTACGGTTGCGGCTTCCGCTTGTTTTGTTACCGCTGCGTACCAGTTGCTGCCTCTTATCGTCATCAGACTCGACAAACTGTTGCCACCAACTGGCCTGCTTGGCCAGATTGCCGCCTTCGGCATTGGCCCTGAGCAGCAAGAGATCGTAGGCGGCGCGGAACTTGGGATGTTCCATCAGCTTAAAGGCGCGGCCGCCTTGAGAGCGTTCAAAACGCATCTGTAACTGCCAGATATCCCGGGCCGGGGTACTGAAGCGACGGGGAATGCTCACCGAGCGGCACTGCTGCTCGAGTACATCGCCCATGGCGGCAAAGAAGGCATCATAGGGGCTGAGACCGCTTTCCAGAGCGATATCCTGGGCGCGGTTTTGCAGCGGATACCAAAGGAGTGCGGCATAGAAGAAGGCCGGAGTCACAGGCTTGTCTTCACCAACGCGCACATCTGTGTTGTGCATCATTTCGCTCAGCAGTCTGCCGGCAGGACCCTTGGGGTCGTCCCGCAGCAGGCTTTCTACCAGAGGGAATATCGGTGCAAACAGTTGATATTCGCGCATCATCTGATAGTTGTTCAGTGCCTTACCGGCGAAGAACAGCTTGAGTACTTCTTCGTACATACGCGCCGCCGGAATATCTTTAAGCAGCGGAGCCAGGTTCTTGATCGGGGCCGCAGTGCGTTTTTCGATGGACATCCCAAGCTTGGTGGCAAAGCGCACGGCCCGCAGCATACGCACCGGGTCTTCCCGATAACGGGTCTCGGGATCGCCAATCAGTCGCAGGGTTCTGGCCTTAAGATCATGAATACCGCCGCCATAGCTGCGAATGGAGTAGTCGGCAATATTGTAATAGAGGGCGTTGACGGTAAAGTCGCGGCGCTCGGCGTCTTCGTCTATGTCGCCATAAACATTGTCGCGCAGCAGTCGTCCGGCCGAATTGACCTTGGAAATCTTCTCTTCGCTGTTGCCGTGGTGGCCGCGGAAGGTAGCCACTTCGATAACATCCCGGCCAAAGACGATATGGGCCAGGCGGAAACGACGACCAACCAGTCGGCAGTTGCGAAACAGCTTCTTGATCTCTTCCGGAGTGGCATTGGTGACCACGTCAAAGTCTTTCGGCTCCAGTCCCAGTAGCAGATCGCGTACGCCGCCACCGACCAGATAGGCGTTAAAGCCAGACTTATGCAGGCGATACAAAACCTTGAGCGCATTCTCGCTAATCTGTCTGCGGGAAATGCTGTGGCCATCGCGCGGGATAACCTCCAGGCTTAAACCTGTGTCTGTGTTGTCTTCTTGTTGAGCCTTGGCTGTCTGACTGTCGTCAAACAACTGCTTACAAAACTGACTGATACGGCGAAAAATGGGACACCTCGGAACGTTAACGCAAAATAAGGGTTAAAAACTGGCGGCTATGATATACCAAATAGCGGGCGATGAGTATATCAGCGGCCGATGAGGATCTCTGTCTGTTTGGGAATGCTGTCTGGATCAAACTGAGCCACCGCCTGGGACAACATCTGAGTCACATCGGCTTGGGGCGTGACAGCCGCCTGGCCGAGAAACTCGAGTGCCGCCAGCAGCGCCGGCTGTGGATGGCGTTTATCCACCGGCGTGGCATGGTTCTGCTTGGATAGCTTGAGTCCTGCCTGGGTGCTGGCCAGCGGCAGATGAAAAAAACTCGGTTCCTGAAACCCGAATTGCCGAAACAGACTTATTTGTCGGCAACTGGCTTCCAAGAGATCGGCGCCGCGGACGATTTCTGTGATGCCCTGAAAGGCATCGTCCAGCACTACCGCCAGTTGATAGGCGTACAGACCATCGCTGCGCTTGATAATAAAGTCTTCTGCGGCGAAGGCCGGGTCGACACAGACTTCACCCAAATGACCATCAGTAAACTGAGCCACCGCCAGTTGGTTGTGAATACGAATGGCGCCTTGTTTGAGTTGCAACTCCCGGCAGCGGCCGTCGTAAACGCCACCTCTTTGCTGGATCTGCTTGCGGGTGCACTGGCAATAGTAGGCCTGATTGGATTCCAGTAAGGCATCAATATGTTGCTGATAGTCTTGCAGGCGTCGGCTTTGGTACAGCACTTCGCCATCCCAGTGTAAGCCGAAGGCTTCCAGTGTGCGCATGATGTCATCGGCTGCGCCGCTGACTTCTCTTGGTGGGTCGATATCTTCTATTCGCAGCAACCACAGCCCTTGCTTTGAGCGGGCGCGTAGATAACTGCCGAGGGCGGCAACAAGAGAGCCAAAATGCAAAGAGCCTGAAGGCGAGGGGGCGAAACGGCCTATGTAGGAAGTGGTGTTCATTAAGGGCTGAGTAACAAAAAAATCGCGGGGCCAGTTTAACACTAGGCCCCGCGCTGTGGCAGATTAGATTAACCTGCCATCTGCTTTTCTTTGATCTCTGCTAGCGTTTTGCAGTCGATACACAGATCGGCTGTTGGTCTGGCTTCCAGACGACGGATGCCGATTTCAACGCCACAGGATTCGCAGAAACCGAAGTCATCTTCTTCAATTTTCTGCAGTGTCTTTTCGATCTTTTTGATCAATTTGCGTTCGCGATCGCGGGCGCGCAGTTCGAGGCTGAACTCTTCTTCCTGGGCGGCACGGTCGACCGGATCCGGAAAGTTTGCAGCTTCATCCTGCATATGAGTGAGAGTACGGTCCACCTCTTGACGCAACTGATTCCGCCAGGCTTCAAGAATGGTCTTGAAGTGGCTCAGTTGTTGCGGGTTCATATACTCCTCACCGGGTTTTTCCTGGTAAGGATCTACACCAGCGATAGCGAGTACACCAAGTTTTTTAGTGCCTTCAGGCATAACGCATCTCCTGTTTCCATTTGCGTCGTAGGGCATTCTTATGAACGGCCGCTATCTATATCAGAATCTCTCTACCTAGGCAAATATTTCGATTTACTTATTGTTAATTATTTGAATATGTCTGCTAAACCCGATTAAATCAACTTTTTATCACTTTTGAGTGTCGCGCTAACGGACAAATTTGAGCCGAGACTCCACCCTGAAGCCTTGAGGTGAAAGGCTTGTAGCATAGGCCAGCACTTCGACCCCGGCCTCTATGGCTTCGTTCAATAAATCGGCATATTTTGAGTCGATATGGCGGGCCGCTGATACGGTTTTTATGCCGGTATGTTGCACTAAAAACACCAATACCCCTCGTTGGCCACTTTTGACCACGGACAGCAGTTCCCGCAAGTGTTTTTGACCGCGGCTGGTGACGGCATCGGGAAAGTAACCACGCCCCGCTTCCAAGAGTGTGGTGTTCTTCACTTCGATATAGCAATCGGCCTCGGCCCCTTCGCTGAGAAAGATATCGATACGGCTGTTTTCATCCCCGTATTTCACTTCCCGCTTGAGGTTTTGGTATCCCTGTAGTTCCTTGATGACACCCGTTTGGATCCCTTCCTCTACCAGAGCATTGGCCCGGCCAGTGTTGACTCCAATCAGGTCGCCTCCAGGGGTTTGCATCAGTTCCCAGGTGTGGGCGTACTTACGCTTGGGATTGTCAGAAAAGGAGAACCAAACCCGCTCCCCTGGGAACTGGCAGTTCTTCATTGAACCCGTATTGGGGCAGTGCAGAGTAATCTCAGTGCCATCATCCAGCCTGACATCGGCCAGAAAGCGTTTATACCTTTGGATCAAAATGCCGGATTGCAGTGGTGGGATAAACTCCATCCCCATCTCCCTGAAGTGACTGAAAACTCCAAAGCCTAGCAGGCTTTACAGTTGGCAACAATTCTCATTCGGCGCGGGGCTTCAAGTGCCGGGCTGGAATGCAGTACACTGGACGCAATTGTGGCGCCTAGCGTTCACTACATATAAAAGAAGAAGGAATCGAAATGAGTCAATCCATGAAGATAGCGCTGACCCATGAGGCCCCAGCGGCCCATTGGGGCAAGGCCGATGTAACCTACAATGCTGAGCAGGCTCAGATCCATCTGCAGGGAAACGATGCCCTGCGACAAATTCAGATGGCTGCCCGCAAGCTGCGTAACCAGGGGATCAATCAGGTGTCTTTGGTGGGAGAGGGGTGGGACCTTAACAGTCAGTGGGCCTTTGCCCAGGGCTTTGTCACTGCCAAAGGCGGTCATGAGATCCAGTGGGCCGGTGATGAGGCGCTCAAGGGCGCGCTGACCAGCAGGGCTTACAGCGCATCGTTTGCCCGCAGTCTTATTAATGAAACCCCGGAAAATCTGCCACCTCTGAAACTGGCGCAGCAGGCGGCCAGTTGGCTGGCCGAGCTCGGCGGTGACAAGGTCAGCTACCGGATAGTTGAAGGGGAAGCCTTGCTGCAGGAGCAGTGGATCGGCATTCATGCGGTTGGCCGCGGCAGCGAAAGGCCACCTGCGTTGCTGGAACTGGACTTCAACCCTCTGGGGGAAGATGCTCCTGTGTCCGTCGCGCTGGTAGGCAAGGGGATTACCTTTGACTCGGGCGGTTACAGCATCAAGGCTTCCGAAGGCATGCTGGGCATGAAGGCCGATATGGGCGGCGCGGCAACGGTTACTGCGGCGTTGGGGCTGGCGATTCAGAACGGTCTCGACAAGCGGGTCAAACTCTATCTCTGCTGCGCCGAGAACCTGATAAGTGGTCGTGCCTATAAGCTGGGAGACATACTGACCTACAAGAACGGCACCACGGTTGAAGTGGTCAATACCGACGCCGAGGGACGCTTGGTGCTGGCCGATGGCCTGCAGGCCGCCTGCGCCAGTGGTGCGACTCGGGTTATCGATGCCGCCACTCTGACCGGCGCCGCCGTGATGGCCGTTGGTCGCAACTATAACGCCATTTTCTCCCCCAGCCAGCCACTGCTGGCGTTGACGCAGCAAAAGGCGGCTCTAGTGGCCGAAAATGTTTGGCCTTTACCTCTGGAGCCTTGGCATAAAGAGATGTGTCCTTCTGCCTATGCCGATACCGCCAACAGCCGCCCGGTAAAAGGTGGCGGCGCCGGAGGCGCTTCCAATGCCGCCGGTTTCCTGTGGCGTTTTGTCAATGAAGGTGTCGATTGGCTGCATATCGATCTGGCCGCCGCATTTGAAGACAATGCTTCGGCCCTTTGGGCTGCAGGCGCCACGACTCACGGTATGTTGACCATAGCCGAACTGTTGGCGGACTGAGTCATAGGGAATTAACGCCCAAACCAAGCCGCCCACTGGGCGGCTTTTTAATGTCTGTGTATCGCTATTTTTCAACCAAGGAAAGTGCAGGATGAAGTTACGCAAGGCCAGAATGGAAGACGCGCAAGCTGCCTGGGATATCCGCAATCTGGCTATTCAAGCCGGTTGCCGGGGATTTTACGCAGATGAAGAGCTCAGAATTTGGACCCAAGGCGAGATGCCCTCTGTCTTTATCACCATGGTGGAGAGAGACTTTTATCTCATCGAACATCAGGGAAAAATACTGGCGACCGGCATGCTGGATAACGACCGAATTGAAGCCCTGTTCGTGCATCCACAAGCCATGGGTCAAGGGCTCGGGCGTGACTTACTCGCTCATCTCGAGTCTTTGGCGCGTGAAAGAGGCGTGACTGCGCTTACGCTGGAGTCTACCCTCAATGCCGCCGACTTCTATCGTAACTGTGGCTTTTGCGGTGAGGGGATAAGCCAATATCACTCCCCAAGAGGCATAGTGCTCGACTGCGTGGTGATGCACAAGGCGCTTAAGTGATTCAGTCGCTTAACGGCCAGCTGGCCAATATCCGGTACTCGACGCCGGTCGGAGTACTCAAAGACTCGTAGAGTTGCAGCTCGCTTGGCGTTAAATCGAGCGTTGGAACATCTTCGAGTTTCGGTAGGTTGCCGGCCCTTCGCATCAAGGTGATATGGGGCCGGTAATCATATTCGCTGCTATGCAACCCCAGGGCGGCCGCCAGTTGTTGCGCCGCCCCGGCGAGCGCCATTAACGCCGGATCTTCGGCTATCCCGGCCAGGCAGAGTATTTTCGGCCCGGGCCAGAAGCAGAGATGCTCGAGCCGCACCCGAAAGCGTTTCAAGGGCAAGCCGGGAATGGCGGCGAGTAAATCCTCGAGCTGTTCTGCCGTCACCTGGCCGAGAAACGCCAGGGTGAGATGCAGATTGGCCTCAGTCACTTTCTTGAGACCTGGGGCTGACGGTTCATCAGCTTGTTCACAAGCTTGCTGCAACTTCAGCAAGCTCGCTCTTTCTGCCGCGGTTGGCGCGAATCCCAGAAATAGTCTTTTAGGCGTAATTGCGTTCATTTCCCCTTCCCGGTTAGGAGCTTGACCTATACTATGGCTTATATCATCTTGCAGCCAAGTTGGCTCATTCTGCGAGAATGAAAGTGCAGTGGTAACAGACGGATTCTTCAGTTCAGGAACAGTCGTAAGGAAATGACCTCACTATGCCCGCGAGTCTTGCCAATCAATTGCAACATGCCCTGGTGGATGTCTTCAGCGATTCGCCGCTGATCACCCTGGAGCAGAATGTTGATCGCGCCCTGGAGATCATCACCCGGCAACTGGACTGTGACGGCGTGTTTGTGCTGGCGGCCGGTAAGGCACCGGGGCGACTCAAGACCCGCAACCTCTATCTCAAACCCCAATTCAATACTCAGCAAGCCGCTCGTGAGTGGGGGTTGGGGAACATGCCCTTTTTTCGCAATCTGTTACGCCACCCCAAACTCTTGACCTTGGACAGTATTGAGGAGCTTCCCAAGGAAGCTCAGGAAGAGAAACGTTTCCTACGCCAGTGGCAGGTGCGTAGCCTGCTGGTGTTGCCACCACTGCATCTGGGGGATACCCATATCGCCGTTGGCGCCCTGCAATGCGGCGGCGAAAAGCGCTGGCGAGAGGACTTTGTCAATGAGCTTAGCCATGCGGCCGCCATGATAGGCTCGGCGATGGAGCTGACCCGAATCGCCTTGGCGCTGCTGGCCAGTGAGCGCAAGTATCAGGAGCTATTCCAACAGTTACCCCTGGCTTGCGGGCAGCTGGACAGTAGCAACCAACTGACCATGATGAACCGGATAGCCAAGCAGACCTTGGTGGCCAGTGACAGCCAGGATCTGCTGGCGTTGGTGCGTGAGGATGACAAGGGCATTTTGCTCGATACCCTGGCCGTGGTACGCGATGGAGTATTGAATCAGGCCTGGTGTGAGGTTGGTTTTCTGCATGGACAGGAGCTCTCCTGGCAAAAACTCAGTTTCAGCCGCAGTAAGGCTGATAAGCGTACTTTGGTGCTGATGGCCGAAGATGTTAGTGAGCGCCACAGATTGGCCAGTGAGCTGTCATTTCACGCCAATTATGATGCACTGACCGGCCTGCCCAATCGGGCGCATTTCGAAGCCCTGTTGGCCAAGGTGTTGACTGAAGAGCGAGATTCGCCCGTGTGTATTGCCTTTGTGGATCTGGATCAGTTTCGGGTGATCAACAATGTCAGCGGTCATATCGCGGGTGACAGGCTCTTGTGTCAGGTGGCGCAGCGGCTCAAGCAGTTGGTGCGCAAGGGGGATGTGGTGGCCAGGCTCGGCGGCGATGAGTTCGGGATCCTGATGCATTTTTGCAACCCAGAGTCGGCCAAACATATTGCTGAGCGTATCTGTCAGCAGCTGTTTAATCATGAATTCAACTGGGAAAACCGCAAACACGGGGTCTCGGCCAGCATAGGCATAGCCCTGTTGGAACCATTGGCGCAGGACATCTATACCGTCATGGGCCAGGCCGATGCCGCTTGCCGGCTGGCCAAGGAGCAGGGGCGCAATGGCTGGTTACTCTACGACAGCAGCGATCCCCGCCTCAAGCGGCTCTACAGCGAAATGACCGCCTCGGTCGATGTCCTGGGAGCCCTGGCCAACGACAAATTTGAGCTCTATTTCCAGGAGATCCGCCCGCTGGAAGCCACAGATAGCGGTATGCACCTGGAGATCTTGCTGCGTATGTATCAGGAGGAGGGAGAGATGTTGTCACCGGCAATTTTTTTGCCGGCGGCTGAACGTTATAACCTGGCATCCAGAGTGGATCGCTGGGTGATAGATCATCTGCTGCTTTGGGGCAATCGGCATCTTGAGTTGTGGCAATCCCTGTCTTTGGTGTCGCTGAACCTTTCTGCGTCCTCGCTCGAGGATGAGGAGTTTATGGACTGGCTTGAGATGCGTCTGCTGGCCGAGCCGGAGTTGGTCGATAAGCTGTGTATCGAAATCACCGAAACGTCGGTACTCAGCCAGCTCGAGCAGGCTCATAGGTTGATTGAACTGCTCAAGCCTTTGGGTTGTAAGCTGGCGATGGATGACTTTGGCGCCGGTTTTTCCTCTTTTGCCTACCTGAAACAGTTGGCGGTGGATTATGTGAAGATTGACGGCCAGTTTGTGGTCAATCTCTGTGAAGACAAGGCGGATCAGGCGATTATTGCCGCCATGTGTCAGTTGGGGAAGCAGATGGCGTTTCAAACTATTGCCGAGTTTGTGGAAACCGAGGCCATAGTGGCGAAACTGCGGGAGCTAGGAGTGGATTATGCTCAAGGTTACGCCATAGGTAAACCCAGGCCCTTATTGGCGCTGAGCGAGCCAATCCGTTAGGTTAGCCACAGCGGCGGAAACTGGTTACACTGAGCGCCTGTTTTTGTAAGCCATGCCCTGAATCTTGAACGACTTACCCATTCAATCCCTGTTGCCTCAACTGCGCCAAACCTTGGCCACTTGTCAGCAAGTTATCCTCGAAGCACCTACCGGAGCCGGTAAATCCACCGCGCTGCCCTTGGCACTGCTCGACTGGCCGGAAATCGATGGCAAGATCCTCATGCTGGAGCCCAGACGGGTGGCGGCGCGGGCCATCGCTGGCTTTTTGGCGCGCCAAAGAGGGCAGGCGCTGGGGCAAGAGGTGGGGTTCAGGGTTCGTGGTGAGAGTCAGGTCAGCGGCAACACCCGACTCGAGATCATCACCGAGGGGGTGCTGACCCGCATGATCCAGCAGGACCCTGAGCTCAAGGGCGTTGCCATGATCATTTTCGATGAGATCCATGAGCGCCATCTGAGCACAGATCTCGGTCTGGCGCTGGCACTGGAAGTGCAGGCCTCATTGCGGGACGATTTGCACTTGTTGGCCATGTCGGCAACCCTCGAAGGCTTGCCGTTACAAACCTTGATGCCGGATGCCAAGCTGCTTGCCAGTGAGGGCCGCAGTTACCCTGTGACTATCGCCTACAGCGCCGCTTCGGCGCAGAGGCGCAGCGGCTCGGGTTCCGGCACTGGCATGGCGCCTTGGCTTGAACACATGGGGCGGCAGCTGTTGGCGCTGCTGGACCCTCAGCAAGCCAGCGCTTTGGGGGTTAGCGAAGCGCAGCAACAGGGTTCGATTCTCGCCTTCCTGCCGGGACAAGGGGAAATTCAGCGCCTCAAGCACTATCTGCAATCCCGAGTTGCGGCCAATGTGCGCATTTGTCCTCTCTATGGTTCACTGAGTGCCAAAGAGCAGGATGCGGCGATTGCCCCAGCCAATGCCGGTGAGCGTAAGCTGGTGCTGTCCACCAACCTGGCGGAATCCAGTTTGACCATAGAGGGGATTACTCTGGTGGTGGACAGTGGTTACAAGCGCCAGGCCAGTTTCAACCCCCGCAGCGGCGTGACCCGTTTGGGACTCAAGCGTATCAGCCAGGCATCGGCCACTCAAAGAGCCGGGCGGGCTGGGCGCACCAGTGCGGGTTTCTGCTTAAGGCTTTGGGGCCAGGAGGAGCACGGCCGCTTGCCGCAGGCGGATGAACCGGAAATCTTGCATGCCGACTTGCTCTCCATGGCCCTGGATGCGGCCTGCTGGGGTGTGCGCAGCCTCAGTGACTTGCCTTTACTGACGCCACCGGCCAGAGCCAATGAGGCGGTGGCCTGGCAGCTGTTGCAGTCGCTGCAATTGGTAGACCCGCAACGTAAGCTTACTGCCCATGGCCGCGCGGCCTATGCACTGGGGGCGCAGCCGCGGCTGGCGCACATGCTGCTCCGGGCGCAGAGTTTGGGGCAGGGGCGCGGCGAGCCTGAGCTCGCCGGTCTGGCTTGTCTGCTGGCTGCCTTATTGGAGGCCAGAAGCCTTGCGGGCAACGGCGCCGACATCATGGATAAACTTTCTCAGGCCACTCAAGGCCTTGAAGCCAGACAAGTCGGCAACTGGCTCAGACGCTTAGGACTTAATGGCAAGGCGGCGGATTTTCTGAAATTGGCGAATCGTGCCGATTGCGCCCTGTTGTTGGCGCTGGCATTTCCTGACAGGATAGCCAAGGCAAGAGGCGTCGAGGGTTACCAGTTGGCCAATGGCAGCGGCGTGGTGCTCGATGCCGGTGACAGCCTCAGCGGCTGCGAGTTTCTGGTGGTGGCCGACTATCAGGAAACCGAGGGCCGCAGCGCCGGCCGCATCTATCTGGCGGCCGAATTACCGGCGGGATTGCTGGAAAATGAGCTGGCTTTTCTCTGTACTTGGCAACAGCAGGCGGGCTGGGATGAGTCCAAGGGACGTTTCTTTGCCGAGCGCCAACTGCGTCTGGGGGAGATAGTGCTCAAGCGGGAGGCCGAGAAAGAGGCGGATCCCAAGCTGAGGGCTCAGGCGATTATGGCGCTGCTGCGCAGCAAGGGCTTGGCGCTGCTCAATATGGATGAGGATGTCAGGCAGCTCCAGTTCAGGCTGGCACTGGCAAGATCCAAAGATCCGAGCCTATTTCCGGACAGCAGCGATCCGGCGCTGCTGGATTCTCTCGAGGAGTGGTTGGAGCCGTTTTTGAGCGATATCAAGCAGCTAAAGGGATTAATGGCATTGGATATCAAGCAGCTGCTGCTCAATCGCCTCGAGTGGCAGGCGCAGCAGACACTGAATGAATGGCTGCCGAGTCATTGGAAAATGGCCACGGGCACCCGGGCACCGATCCGCTATGATGCCGGCGGGCGGGCGCTGCTGAGTGTGCGTCTGCAGGAAGCGCTGGGCATGGCCGAAAGCCCGCGGCTACTGCAAGGGGAGCTGACCGTAACCATGGAACTCTTGTCTCCGGCGCAGCGCCCTTTGGCGCTGACGGCCGATCTGGCCAGTTTTTGGCAAGGGCCCTATGTCGAAGTGAAAAAAGAGATGCGTGGGCGCTACCCTAAACACCTGTGGCCCGACGATCCGGCCAATACTTTGCCGACCAAGTTCACTAAGAAAAAGACCTTGAATATCCAGCAGTAAATTTTGGGATAAGCATGACCATCAAGAAAAGTACCACGAAAAAAAGTACCAGAAAAACCAGCCGCAAGAGCAAACCGGCGCGGCAAAGCCCCGGGCTATGGCGCAGGTTATGGTCGATAACCTGGAAGCTGGCCCTTATTCTGGTAGCGGCGTTGACCATCTATTGTATCTACCTGGATCAGATCATCGCCCGTAAGTTCGAAGGGCAGAAGTGGCACCTGCCTGCGCAGGTGTTCAGTCGCTCCATGGCGCTCTATCCCGGGGCGGCGGTGAGCCACGCCCAGTTGATGGCCGAACTTAAACTGCTGGGCTATCGCAAGGTGGCCAATCCGCGTCAGGTGGGCGAGTTTTCTGCCTCCAGTACCCGAATCGAGCTGTGGCGCCGCCCCTTCCTGCATCCTGAGGGAAGCCAGGCAGAGCAGCGGGTGATGATAAGTTTCGACTCCAACGGCGTCACTTCGGTGGCGCGCATGAGCGACAAACGCCAACTGGCGGTGTTTCATCTCGAACCTGTGCTGCTGGACAGGATCATCGCCGGCGATGGTGAGGACAGGCTATTTGTGCCGACAGAGCAGATCCCCGAACACATAGTCGAAGCGCTTATTTTGGTGGAAGACCGCAGCTTCTATGAGCACCACGGGGTGAATCCCTTTGCCATCGCCCGCGCCCTGCTGGTCAATATCAGTGCCGGTCGCACGGTACAGGGCGGCTCGACCCTGACCCAGCAGCTGGCGAAGAACTTCTTCCTCTCCAGCGAGCGCTCCTTGATCCGTAAGGCCAGGGAGGCCTTGATGGCGCTGATTATCGATTTTCGTTACAGCAAGGATGAAATTCTCGAGGCCTATCTCAATGAGGTCTACATGGGACAGGACAAGTCCAGAGCCGTGCATGGCATGGGGCTGGCATCGCAATTCTATTTTGGCCGCCCCGTAGGAGAGCTGACCCTGGCGCAGCAAGCCTTCCTGGTCGCCGCCATCAAGGGGCCATCTTACTACAACCCCTGGCGCTATCCTGATAGGGCTCAGGAGCGGCGCGATCTGGTGCTTAGGCTCTTGATGGAAGGCAACAAAATTTCTGTCGACCAATATAAGGCGGCAGCGGAGTCGCCGCTGGGATTAAGGCGCTCTGACAAACCTGTGCATCAGAAACTGCCGGCCTTCTTTGCAGTGGTTAAACAGGAACTCAAGGATCGCTATGGTGCGGCGCTGCTGAAGCAGTCCGGCGTCAAGGTCTATACCACCTTGGATCCCATGGCGCAGGAAGCTGCCGAAAACGCCGTTGAGCGAACCCTGAAGGAGCTTGGCAAGAAAGATAAAGAGTTGCAGGTGGGCATGGTAGTGACCGACAAGTACAGCGCCGGGATCGCCGCCATGGTGGGCGATAAGGTGCCGGGCTACGAGGGTTTCAACCGGGCGGTGGAAATTCGCCGTCCCATAGGTTCACTGGTCAAGCCGTTTGTTTATGCCACGGCGCTGGCACAGGGCAGTAAGTTCAATCTCGCCAGCCCCCTCAAAGATGAGGCCATTACCCTCAAGAATGAGCAGGGCAAGACTTGGTCGCCCCAGAATGTGGATCGCAAGTTCCGTGGCCAGGTGCCACTGTTGACGGCGTTCAAGAAGTCGATGAATGTGCCGACCGTGAATTTGGGCATGATGGTAGGCGTCGATGCCGTGGCCGCGACGTTAAAAGAGGCCGGTTGGAATGAGGCTGTACCGGCTTATCCTTCCATGTTGCTCGGCGCCGTGAACGGTTCCCCTTTGATGGTGGCGCAGGTATATCAGACCCTGGCGGACGGCGGGCGTTATCGTCAGCTCAATGCGGTGACTGCCGTGCTGAACAGCGACAACCAGCCTCTGCCTGCGGCCAGTATGCCACGCCATGAGGCGATAACGCCGGCGGCCAACTATCTGGTGCAGTACGCCATGACCAAGGTGGTGGAGTCCGGCACGGCTTCGCGCCTGGGGGCGGCCTTCCCCGGCGTGATGCTGGCGGGCAAGACGGGCACCAGCAATGACCGCCGCGATTCCTGGTTTGCCGGATTTGACGAGCGTAACGTTGCCGCCGTTTGGGTTGGCCGAGATGACAACGGCAAGACCCAGCTCTATGGCAGCAGTGGTGCGATGACGGTTTATCAACGTTTCCTCGCCGAGCGGCCGCCGCTGGGGTTGAGATTGCCGCCGGTCAACGGCGTGGTGCAGGGCTATTTCGACCGGGATAGCGGCGCGGCGAAACAAGCAGATTGCCGTAATGTGGTGGCGGTACCTGCGCTGGCCGATAGTTATCATCCGGCGCCCAACTGTGGTGAACCTCTGCCTTGGTGGAAGCGGATCCTCGGTGGTTAACCGTGTAGAGGCTAATAGACACTAGATAGCAAAAAGGCCACCACGAGGTGGCCTTTGACTTGTTTGAGAATATAGCGCTTTATCGCTATACCGTCAGATTTCAGCGGCGACGTCTGGTAACGGCGGCGACACCGGCGAAGGCCAGGAACAACCAACCCAGGCTGCCACCTTCATCTTTCTTGGCATCTTTTTCGGTAGCCAGGAAGTTTATCAGGTCGGTCAGTTCACCTAGGGTGCGTATTTGATCCAGATTAACCATATATTTGTCGTTCACCACGAAGCTTGGCACACTCTGAACACCAAATTCATTCTGTTGTGTACGCCACAGGGCGATGACATCATTGATTTTCTTGCTGTCGGCCAAGGTATCATACTGACTGATATCGACACCGTTGGCGGCAAACAGCTGCTTGATATCGTCGCGGCTGTTGATGGCGGAGGTATGCTTGTGTCCAGGAGCGGAATGGTCATGGCCGTGAGCCCCTTCCTCGCCCTGAATGGCGGCAAACATGGGGTGAGTCAGCTTGTCGGCTACGCCCAGCTCTTGCATGATGGCCAGAGATTTCATCACCTCGGTGCCGAGATCGCTGTTCATAAAGTCGACATGCTTATTGTCAAAATTAACATCTTTTTTGAGACCGGCCTTGATATCTGCCAGGTACTGGGTCTCCATGTTAAAACAGCTGTGACAGTAAAAAGAGAAAAACTCGGTGAGTTTAGGCTCTTCACTACCATTCTTGGCTATCTGGGTATAGTGTTGACCTTCGATAAAGTCGGCGGCATTGGCGGCCAGCGGGATCAGGGTAAGTGCCATTGCGGCAACCAGTGGCTTGAGCAAAATAATCTCCTCAGAGTTGACCGGGCGCAGCGCCCTTTGTTGTCAGGTTAGTGTGACTGGCTTAATTATGACTTAAGCGACGGTGCCTTTGGCGGCCATTTCTGTGAGCGAGGCTAAGCTTTGACGGTTTGCCTGATTATTCAACCTCGCAGGGCTTGCCAGGCCTCGCAGATCTGTCTGAACTTGGCGGCATCACCGCCTTGTCTATCCGGGTGCCACTTTAGCGCCAGTTTACGCCATTGGCGGCGGATCTCCTTGTCGCTGGCATCGGCTTCCAGCTCCAATACCCGTAGCGCCTCTCGTTGGGCAAAACGGCCGGGACGCACGCCAATATAATCCTGATAACTGTTCCAGAAGGATTCCAGCATCTCACGGACAACATTGACGCAGGTGTCATAGTTGTTCCAGTCGAGGTAGTAGTCCCTGAGCGCTGAATCGTCTTGTTGCAGTTGCAGCACATTTGCCGGAGGGATCCGCAGCAATATGATATCCATGGCCTGTACCTGTAGCCATTGGCCAGGCAACAGTATGTGTTGTAGTTCATAGAGGGCATTCATCAGCAGGAAGTTGCGTTTGAACAGATCTTTCTCTGGCAGAGGATCCAAGTCGTGCATCAGTCCCTGTTGCTGCAACTCGGTAGCGAGATGATGTACCTTCCAGGAGCGGTTGCTGCGTTTGAGTAAGCTGAGCAGTGGCCAGATAAGTGGGTTGTCGCCCTTGAGTCGGGTCGGCTTGACCCCTGTAGTCTCTGGCTGGGCCAGTGTGGGTTTGGCAAGCAGCATAGTGGGACATTCATCCTGACCTAATAATGAAAACTACTATGCCACAGGTGGCTGTGGGCGCAAGGTGAAAAATAATAGAACCCGGCGGAGTGCCGGGTTCTGAAAGGGGGAATATAAACTCGTTCCTCGTTAGATCTTGGTAAAGAGCTCTTCTTGAGGCAGGCGAGACTTAGGCAGCTTGGCGTTGAAGTCTGATTCGTCATGGTAGCCGAGGGCAACCACTACGCTGGCGGTGAAGCCTTGCTCTCTGAGGCCCAACACCTGGTTGAGCTTAGTGGCATCGAAGCCTTCGATAGGGGTGGCATCTATGTCCAATACGCTGGCGCCCAGCAACAGAGTACCCAGCGCCAGATAGGTTTGTTTCTCCATCCAGTGCTGCAGATCCTTGAGTTCGAATCTGTGCATATTGGTGAAGAAAGAGCGGCCGTTATGTTGGCCTTGTTTGGCGTTTTCATCGGCGAAGCGGCCATCGGCATCTTCCTGCTCCAGCAGACGCAGCAGATGGGCTTCATCCATGTTGTTGCGGGTGCAGAGTACTACCACGTGGGAAGCGTTGAGGATCTTTGGCGTGTTAAAGCCATAGTCTGCGGTAGACTCGGCGATTTTGGCTTTGCCTTCATCTGTTGCGGCCAGTACAAAGTGCCATGGCTGGGAGTTCACCGAGGAGGGGCTGAACTGCAACAGGCTCTGCAGATCGTCAATTTTATCCTGGGGGATCTTCTTGTTGGGATCAAAAGCCTTGGTGGTATAACGCTTTTTGGCAAGGTAGGTCAGATCTGTCATGTCGCTGCTCCGGACAAATGAGGCTGAAATGCTTCTGGCATTCTACGATCTCTGTTGCGCTTTACAACAGGGTTTCAGTCTCTTGGTTTAATCGACTTTTATTTGCACTTTTATATGGCCAAAAATTGCATTTGCAGGTGGCATTGGTTAATCTATGGTCAGGTTTATGGCGGAGCAGCAAAGATGAATACCCTAGAGAAAGCCAATGCCTCCGAGGTGTTATTCAAGGCATTTTCCAATGCTTGCCGAGAGTTACAACTTACCCAGGCCGAGGCCAGTCGCATCATAGGCGTTAATCCCAGCACCTTGAGCCGTAACAGCGGCAAGGGGTTTAAACCCGACTCCAAGCAGGGGGAGTTGCAGTTGCAACTTATCCGTCTGTATCGTTCGCTGTATGCCATGGCGGGGGGAGAAAAAGCCTTTATGCGTCACTGGCTCAATAGCCCCAACAAGGCGCTGAATGGGACGCCAAAGGCTCTGTTGCAAACCGTGGTTGGCCTGGTGAGTGTTAACCAATATCTGGATGCGATGCGAGGCAAGGTTTGACAGACCATAGTCGATGAAAGGAGACAACCAACTGAAAATGGATTTTAGCGCGTTAGAGCCACAGGACTTTTTCCCTCGCCCCTACCTTGGCCGTGGTTATCGCCTGGTTGAATCTCAAGAAGAAGCCGCCACTCTGAGTCTGGTGGATGATTTTGACGAACAGATGCTGCTCGAATCCCTGCTCGATGAGGTTAAACCGCCTTACCGGAGCGGGACAGAGCATTTACATTATCTGCTCAAGACCCCGTTTCGTTACCCGCCGCTGCGCCATGGCTCGCGCTTTGGCAGTATCACTATGGAAAGCTTCTTTTATGCCAGTGAGTCCTGGCAGACCTGCTTGGCCGAAGTCGCCTATTATCGTTTTGTCTTTATGGCCGACATGCTGGAGCCTTATCTGGAGCCACTGCGCTCTGAGCATATGCTGTTCTCTGTGAATATTGATGCCCGCAATTGTGCCGATCTGACACTATTGCAGCGGCAGGAAGTGCAGCAGCAACTGACTCACAAGTCGAACTATGCCTATACCCAAGCATTGGGGGCCTGGTTGTTGCAGCAGCAGGCGCAGATGATCCGCTACACTTCGGCCAGAGCTGAAGAGGGCGTTAACCTGGCGCTGCACGATCCTCTGGTGTTGCAATCAACCGAGCCGCAGGAGTGTGAATACTGGATCTGCCAAAGCTCGGCCGACAAGGTGGCTTTCAGTCGTCGTAATAGTCGCAGCATGCCATTGACCTGGTTTTTAAAAGACTTTTTGCGGGACGGACAGTTGCCGCGTCCCGCCTGAGAGTGAGCCAGATATAGCTGATTGACGCTTGAGGACTGGTGTCAACTCGGAAGGCATATGCCTCTAACGCAGCACCTTAGCAAGGAAACCTTGAGTGCGGGGGTTTTGCGGCGCATTGAAAATCTGCTCCGGTGTGCCCGCTTCCTGGATCACCCCTTCATCCATGAAGATCACCCTGTCAGACACCTCGCGGGCAAACCCCATTTCGTGAGTGACTATCACCATGGTCATGCCGTCGCGAGCCAAGGATTGCATCACATCCAGTACATCGCCGACCATTTCCGGATCCAGCGCCGAGGTGGGTTCGTCAAACAGCATCAGCTCCGGAGACATGGTCAGGGCTCTGGCAATGGCCACCCTCTGTTTCTGGCCGCCGGACAGACTGGATGGATAGGCATCTTTCTTGTCTGCCAGGCCAACCTTAGCCAGCAGCCCCAAAGCCTTGGCTTCGGCCTCGGCTTGAGTCATCAACCCCAGCTTGACCGGTGCCAGCGTTAGGTTGGCCAACACTGTCTTGTGGGGAAACAGGTTGAAGTGCTGGAATACCATGCCCACTTTCTGTCTGAGCTTATCGACACAGGCACCAGGCGCCGTTATCGATTCACCGGCTATCCGTATGTCGCCTTCGGTAGGTTGTTCCAAAAGATTGATACAACGCAGAAAAGTACTCTTGCCACTACCACTTGGGCCTATGATACTGACTACTTCGCCTTTGGCGATATGCTGATCTATGCCCTTGAGTACTTCCAGTTTGCCGTAGGACTTATGCAGGTTGGTTATCTCAATCACTTTGTTTCAGCCTCGCTTCAAACTTACCCAACAGCCAGGTGAAGCTGTAGGTCAATAACAGATAGATCAGGGCACAAGTCAATAGTGGCACCACATCTTCAAAGGTCCGGCTGCGGATGATTTCACCGGCACGCATCAGATCCACGCCACCGATAAAGCCGATGACCGCGGTTTCCTTTAACAGCACTATAAATTCGTTGCCGAGCGCCGGTAGGATATTCTTGATAGCCTGCGGCAATACCACCTCACGCATGGTCAGTGAATGGCTCATCCCCAGAGAGCGGGCGGCCTCGGCCTGGCCCTTGTCGACCGCCTGGATACCGGCGCGGATGATCTCACTGATGTAGGCGCCGCTGTTGAGACCGAAGGCGATGATGGCGGCGGTTACCTTGTCGACATCCATAGCGGCCAACACGATAAAGTAGAGGATCACCAGTTGCACTACTACAGGAGTACCACGGATCACCCCGACATACAGCTTGGCTGGCCAGCGTAGATACCAACGCTCGGACATGCCCATCAAGGTGGTGAGCACCCCGAGAATGGCACCGAGGATCATGGCGAAGAAGGTCACAGTCAAGGTGACCTTGAGGCCGCTTAGGATCAGCAAGATGCCGATCATGCCATCTTCCCCTATGGGGGTGAACAGCGAAGAGATTATTGCATCCATCTAAGACTACTTCTGGTATTTTTCAAGGAGTTGTTGGTATTCGCCAGAGCTTTGCAGCCGCGAAAGAGTGGCATTGATCTGGCCGAGCAGTTCGGGTTGATCCTTGGCGACAGCAATACCGTAAAACTCGGGGGAAAATTCGATATCCAGCTGTTTGAGGGTGGGGTTCTTGGCCAGATAAGTGGCTGCTGGTTGGCTGTCGAACAGCACTAGATCAACCTTGTGGTTTTTCAGCTCCATGAAGGCCTCAAAACCCGTGTTGAAAGCGACGACTTCGGCCTTGAGCTCCTTAGCCATGATGTCGCCGGTCGAGCCCAGCTGCACCGCAATCTTCTTACCGGCAAGATCGGCAGGAGTGGTGAATACCTGGCTGTCTTGATTGACTATCACCACCTGGGTGGCTTCGTAGTATGGCGTGGAGAAGTTGACGCTCTTTTGCCGCTCATCCGTGATTGTCATCCCTGAGGCGATAAAGTCGATTTTGCCTGAGTTCAGCGCCACTATCAGAGAGTCGAACTTGAGGTTTTCTACCTTGAGAGTTTTACCGGCGTCGGCGGCAATCGCCTTGGCAATATCGATATCCAGCCCTTTTACCTCATCACCATTGGCGCCCCCCATATATTCAAATGGAGGGAAGGCAGCATTGGTACCGACGACCAGTACATCTTGATCTTTACCGCAGCCGGTCAACAGCAAGGCCGTGACAGTGGCCAGAAGCAGGGATTTTTTCATCTTGGAGATACTCTTGAGGAACCGTATGACTGGCACTATAGCCAGTTTCAATTCTCCAATCAATAACTAATCATAAAAAATGACTATTTATTCATTTTAATGTCTCGCGTTGTTACAAGATCGTTGTTAATTATGGGTTTATTTATTAATAAAATCTGCAGGGTTGAATAAAATGGATATTGCTTAAGTTGGAGGGGCGCTGAGAAATTTTTTTGTCGCCTGAGACACAAGAATGTGTATTTGGCACAGCGCCGAAGAAAAATTTGTTATAAAATGCGCGCCCAAAATCCTCTGCCTGCCTACAATGGTGGAAGCCCACTCCGGATTTTGGAACAGGCCTCCAATTCAGTACCTGCCAAAGCAGACAGCGAAGCACACAAAATAGAACAAGATGGGGTCGTATACCTATGATAGAAAAACGCTTTATTACCGCTCAGGAATTGCTGGAGGATTCATTTCGTCTGGCTGCACAGGTCTATGACAGTGGTTTTCGGCCACAGTTTATTGTTGGGATCTGGCGTGGCGGCGCCCCAATAGGGATCGCGGTGCAGGAGTTTTTCGACTTCAAGAAGGTGGAAACCGACCATATTGCGGTGCGCACTTCATCCTATTACGGCATAGGTACAGACAAGCAGAGCAAGGAGATCAAGGTTCATGGTCTGCATTACATTGTGGAAAATGCCAACGCCGATGATGGTTTGCTGATTGTTGATGATGTCTTCGATTCCGGGCGCAGCGTTTTTGCTCTCAAGGAAAAGCTCAGTCAATCCATGCGTCTGAATATGCCCAAGGATATCCGTATCGCTTGTCCTTACTACAAGCCACAGAATACTGCTGTGCCACTGAAGCCCGACTACTATATCCACGCCTCGGATGAATGGCTGGTATTCCCCCATGAAGTTTCTGGCCTGAGTCCGCAAGAGCTGGCCGAAGGCAAGGGCGATCTTAAAAATATCAAAGAGCTGTTCCTTTAAGATTTGGGCAGCAGCATATTGCAAGAGGGCGCCAATGGTTGCCCTCTTTTCGTTTAATGACCTTACATATTTATGCTGTTGGCGCAGTCCGTAATAGCCTCAGAGACGATTGATCTTGTCCTTTAGATCGTAGCTCTTGTCTGTGACTATGGTTTCCAGGTTGGCAATCCGCTGCTTCAGTTCATCCACTTCCCGTTGCAGTTTTTCTATCTCACGGTTTTGGCCGTCTTGCTGCTTACTGTTGTAGTCCTTGATGAGTACCATGGCAAAAAAGCCTATGGCTATGACGGCTACCAGACTCATTAATCCCATAATGACTCCTTGGGTGTTAAGCATATTGAATATTTTGGCACATCATTCTCGCACATTACGGCACTATTGTGTGGTACGGCTGGACCAATAGTACGCCAAGGGCCTCATCGAGGCCCTTGAATTTGCTTTGCCAATTAAGGCTTAAGGGTTTCTTTAATCAACACGCAGCGCCGCTCCCTTTCTATTGCTTGCTTGAGATTGCGCTGGGTCTGGGCCGATAGCTCTGGGTTGGCCTGCAAGGCTTTTTCGAGCCGCAGCACTGAGGCGTGACTGCATTGACGCGGTAATAATGCCGGCGCGTAACTGCGCATAAATACCGGGTCTTTTTCGGCGTCCAGGCTGGCCAGCTGACTCAAGCGCTGCTCTGCGGTGCTGGCCTGGAGTTGCCCTTGGCTGCTGGGATAGAGGTTTTCCATTGCCACCCTCAGCTTGGCAAACGGCAGCGCCGAATGGTTGATTTTCTCCAGCCAGCGGCGTTTACCGGCGGTGTCCGGGCGCACCACTTCGGCGGCGATGGCCGCCTTTTGCCCCGAATCGCTGTTATCAAGTTTGGCTTCTTGCTGCAGCAGATATTTGCTGGTGGGATAATCGTAACGGTTCAACTGATAGATAAGCTGCCAGCGGGTATCCTGATCCAGCTCTATTCCCTTTATTTTACTGTAGCCCTGCAGCAGTGATAGCAGGTGATCCAGCGAGTCACCGTCGCGGGCAAAGTCCACATAGGCATCGAACCAGCGCCGCTGCAGATCTTTATTATCTGCGTTTTGCATGGTCAGACGCAGGCTCATCTGCGCCAGCGCTCTGATGGCGCGCTCGGCATAGACTGAGTGAATCGGAGCCATCGATTCGAGCAAGGCCTTGCTATAGCGCATATTGCTGAGAATTTGCCCCAGCAGGGTGTAATCGCTCTCTTGGGGAGCATTGATAAGCACAGTTTCCAGATACTTGTTCAAGGGCAAGTTACCGCTCTGGACACTGTCCCACAGGCTTTGCCAGAGCATGGCGCGCAGCAGGGGATCTTCTACCTTGGCCAGGTGATTAAAGGCAGTATCGAACGAGCGTGGGTCGAGCTCGACTTTGACGTAGCCCCAGTCCTGATAGTTGGGATAAACCAAATCAGGACAGGACGCACCTGTAAGTTGCGGCACCAAGGTCTTTTCACCTTGGTAAGTAACGGTCAGTGTTTGCTGTAAGCGCATCTCATGGCGGCCCTTGCTCAGTAAGGCTAACTGAACTTTTTGCTCTCTGAGAGTCGGATAGGCGGGATCGCTTGTTGACTGCAACAGGGCAAATTCACTGATGCGGCCATCTCGGCACTGGAACTCGGCCTTGAGGCTGTTGACACCGGCGCTGTAGAGCCAATCCCGGGTCCACTGACTCAGATCCCTCTTGGCGGCTTGGCCTAGACTGCTAATGAAGTTTTCCAGTGTGGCGTTTTGCCAGGAGTAGCGTTTGAGGTAATCACTGACGCCACGGCGGAAGGTTTGCTCCCCAAGCAGGTGGCGCAGTTGAATGAGAACCGCGGCCCCTTTCTGATAAGTGATGGCATCGATATTATCGAAGGCGTTGGCACTACTAGCCACTGGTACTTCTATGGGATGGGTGGTAACGCCAGAATCCTGTTGATAGGCGCTCTGTTTGCCCCTGGCGTAAAAACTGCGCCAGGTGTTGTCAAACTCAGTGGCTTCGGCGCTCGCCAGCATGCCCATAAAGGAGGCGAAGCTTTCATTGAGCCACAGACCGTTCCACCATTTCATGGTCACCAGATCGCCAAACCACTGGTGCGCCATTTCATGCATGATCACAGACGCCAAGCGCTGGCGCTGATTGGCTGTCATCTCACCACTGCCAAGAAAACGCCCCTCGGCAAAGGTGATGGCGGCGGCATTTTCCATGGCACCATAGAGGAAGTCAGGCACCAGCAGCTGATCGTATTTTTTAAAGGGGTAGTCGATACCGAAATAGCCGTCAAAAAACTTAAGCCCGGCGTCTGTGTATCTGAACCAGTCGGCGGCATTGACCTGGGCCGCCACAGATTGGCGGGCAAACAGGCGCATGGGGTATTTGCCGCTGTTGTCTTGCCAGACATGGTAAGGGCCGGCATGCATGGAAAAGTTGTAGGGGCTCAACTTGGGTGTTGCCGGAAACTGCCACAGCTGGTTGTCACCCTCCGGGGTCACACTCAATTCTTGGGTGGTGCTGATCACCTGCCAGTCTTTGGGGGCCCTGACGGTTAACTTGTAGCTGGCCTTGAGATCCGGTTGATCGAATACGGCAAACATCTGCTGCGCGGCGGCGGGCTCAAAGTGGGAGTAGAGATAGACCTTGCCATCGACGGGATCCACAAAGCGATGCAGCCCTTCACCATTGCTGGAATGTTGGCGTGTGAAGCTGACTTCTATCTCATTGTCGCCTATGAGCAGCAACTTGGCACTGATCTCCAGATAGGCGCCATTGTATTTGGGATAGAGCCTGTGGCCGTTGATCTTAAGGCTGGTGATCTGCGCCTTGCTCAAGTCCAGTGTCAGGGGCTGTTGGTTATCGCTGAGACTGAAACGTACCAAGGTGCGGTTGGCAAATCGCTCGCTGCCATCCAAGGTAAAGTCCAGTTCATAGCTGACATTGCTGACTCTGGCAGAGCGGGCCATCGCCTGTTGCTCACTGATATAGCCGCTGCCATCCCGCACTCCGGCGGAGGATTGAGTGCTGCTGCAGCCGCTGAGTGATATCAGTCCGGCAGCCAACAGGCTGAGACCAAACAACCGGGGAAGAGATTTCACAAACAGATTCCTTGCTTTTTATTGTTTTACCATTGGGTGTCGGTGTTTTCCCTCACAACAGGAATAAAAGGGAGGGATACGTCTTGAGTTAATACCCTGTCGGGCTTGGCGCCCGCGGCATAAATTACGCTATTTGCCGCCAAAGAACAAAGGAGAAATGTTACAAAAAAGCCGCTATGACAGCGGCTTTGGGGAAGGAGCGTTAGGCTTGGTTAGAGCCCGAGGAAGGACTTGGACTTCACTTTGCGGATCTCTTTTTCATCGGACCATTCGATCAAGCCGGTTTCCAGGTCCATCAGGCGCATGGTCATCTTGTAGTAGACATCACGGGTGCTGCCATCTTGTTTGACTATGCTGGAAAGGTTGCCATAGAGCATGTATTGAGCGCCTATCTGACGACCGAACTTGATGGCGGTGGATGGGTCAACCATGCCGGCGTTGTTCTGGTAGTCCAGTTGCTTGCGTACTGAATCCACCTTGGTCATATCGATAAAACGGAACTTGCCTGAGCGCAGCAGCTTGTTGCTGATGGAGTCGGTCACTGACTCAGTATCTATATGCTCAGAGGTCTTGTTCTTGATCTTGTCGACAAAGATGATAGGTCTGTCGTTGGCTGTCATGGCCACCACAGGGGGGAAGGTCAGCATGCTGTCGACCATTTTGGCGGCAATGGCTTGCAGATCTGTCGAACCGAAGTTTTCATTCACTGTCTCTACCTCAGTGGCATCACCGTATTCCACTTTGGATTGACAGGCTGCCATGCCCATGGCCATTGCCAGTATCAGTATCAGCTTCAAGTGTTTCATAGTCAGTTCCATTTCAAGGTTATCAAATCAATTTTGTATAAAAACGTGTGACATTGCCAGTGTCTATTGCCCAGACCAGAGTAGTCTTGCCACTCTGAACCTGAATTTCCGTGCCCTGATTGTCCAGGGTCAGTTGATAGCTGCCGGCATCGACAAACTGCCTTGCTATCTGTGCCTGCCTAGGTAACGTGAGCCAACTGCGGCGATCGGCCTGCTCTGTGACCACGTTGAATATCTGCATGGCGATCACCCCAAGATCCGAACTGTCTTTGCGCTCGGCCTTGCGGGCCATTTCCGACTTGGCATAGACCCTGGCGGCCTGGCGCACCAGCAGATAGGGTAGTTCCTCCTTGAGCGCCGTGATGGCCAAGGCATCTATGTTGGCTATCGGGGCTGCGGTCATAGGTTTTGACAAGCCGCGGATATGGGCACTGCTTACCGGCACTCTGGAGGGCATATAGGTGGGCAGAGAGACAGTTTGCCAGTTGCCGTGAATGGTGAAGGGAACCGTCAGGCTCTCCTTGGCGGGCACAAAGCCGCGCTCCAGCAGCAAGATGACCTGACCTTGCCCCTTGGTGGGCGTGGGCGCTTCTCCCCAACGGCGTTTGAACTCATCATATTGAGGCATGGCAAGCTCTTTGGCCAAGCGCACCAGATCCTGCTGCAGATAAGGATTATCCGGCATAATCTGCGCCGCCTTGCGATAGTCGATAAAGGCATCGTTGCGCTCACCAAGGATTTCGTGCAGTACCCCTGTGGTGTAGTAGCTGTAGGCGTTCAAAAACGAGCTGGTGACATTGCCGGCGGCCTTGCCGAGTTTATCCATTTCGGCGCTGATGGTGCCGTTGGCCATCTGTTGCACCGCACTGCTGGATTTCTCATACCTTTGCTGCTCCAGCGATTGCAGTTCATTGCTGCGACGCACCTCCACCAACGCGCCTTCGGCATCGTCGGCAAACAGATAATTGAGCGCTTGATACTGGTGCAGCATGATGCGCTCATACCCGGGGCCGCGATAGGGAATGATATTGTCGTTCAGCAGCAGGCTGCCGCCCTGTGAACCCAGCTCGGATAAACTGAGCTTGGCCTTGTCGTCAAACGCCTGATAGGCGGCTATGGCGCTCTGGTAATAGTCTTTACTGGCGATGAAATCGCCGCTTATCTGGGCGGCGCGCCCCGCTTCCTGGGCATAGAGCAGACCATCGCGGCCGTTTATTCCACCTGCCAACTCCTTGGCGGCATTGCCCGGCATTGATGAGTTGAGCTCGGCGCGAATGCCGGCCAACTGGGATGGGTAGTTGACTAATACACTGTTGAAGGCGCAGCCAGTGAGGCCCAATGACAACAACAGCGGCAGTAGTAACTTACCTGACTTCAAGCATCGGCTCCTTGGTTTTGGATCTCCAGTCGCTCTATCAGGGTAAGCCCTTCCAGATGATCATATTCATGCTGGAAAATGCGCGCGACAAAGCCCTGTAACCATTCCTGCTGCCACTCGCCGCTGAGATCCTGATAACGTACCTCAATGCTTTCATGGCGCAAAACCTGTACTCTTTCGCCTGGCAGCGACAGGCACCCCTCTTCCCCGGTAAGCATCTTGCCTGAGCGTTGGAGTATTTGGGGGTTGATCACCACCTGAGGCGCCATCAAAGGCGCATCCGGATATCTGTCGTTGGGGTGGGATGCCATAATAAATAAGCGGATACCTTGGCCCACCTGAGGCGCGGCTATGCCAACCCCCTGTGCCAGTTTCATGGTCTCGAGCATTTTCTTGGCCAGGGTCGCCAAGGGTTCATCGAACAGTTGAACCGGCTGGGCTGCCTGCCCCAGAATACGTTCTCCATGGGTTGCTATGGCTAACATCCTTATTCCCCCTTTATTCGACTCAATAGTGAGGCGGCGGAGTTTCTTCCGATTGAGACGCGATATTGCTCGGCTCTACCGCCTTGAGTTTGCTGATTAACAACTGGATCTGAAACTGCTGCTCGGCCACGACCTTATTGAGTTCGAAAATCTCCTGACTCAATTCTTCCAGTGTGGCTTCCTGAAATGACAGCTTGGTTTCGAGTTCTTCGATCCTGTCCGGGATTGCTTGCATTACTTACCTCTGTGTTGGCGCTGACCAGCGTTCCAGTAAGCTGGCACTGCTGATACTCTGAAGTTGGCCGTTGTCGGATTCAGACACTGAGTATACTACGGCGCTTTGGGGCAAAGGCTTTTTTGGCAATGAAACTTGCCAGTTGGCGACTTTTTTCCCCGAATCGACCTGCCAAAGGCTTAACTCTCTGGCCGGTGTGCCGGTTAACAAGGCCTGTTCCTGTTGGATAAAGCGTGCTGCCGAAAAGTTCATTTGCCGCCGGACTATCGCCAGCGAGCTGGCCAGTTTTCCTGAGTCATTGTGCCAAATGTCGGCATTGCCGGTACTGTCGGACACTAAACTGAGGCTGCCGCTGTGGCTGAGGGCAACCTTTAGTACCCTGGAATCCATCTGCCAGCGCCTCAGCACCTGAGCATCTTGAGGGCGCCACAGCAGAGCGGTGGTATCGTTGGCGCCGGTTAATGCCAGGCGGCCATCGGCAGAGAGGGCAACGCTGTTAACCTTTTCGCTGTGGCCAAGAAATTTTACCAGCACGCCTGTTGTTGGCGTCAGTGACATTACCGCGCCATCGGCCAGCCCCACCAGCAACTGGCCGTTGTCGGCCACGGCTACAGCTTGGGCTACCGCCGGCAGTGACCACCAACCTGCCGCTCGGCCGTCGGCGATTTTCCACAGTGCAACTGAATCGCGGCTTAACGTCACTGCATATTCACTATTGGCCGAGATATCGGTGGCGATCACATCATTGGCTGCACTGCCTTGAGCCCACTGATACTTGACTGTCCCTTGTCTGAGATCCCAAAGTCTGAGCCCTTCCTGACTGCTTATTAAAGCATAGCGGCCATCGGCAGAGAGACTGGCGCTGTAACTGGGATCGGCCGCCAGGGATTGGCTGCTATTGGGGCCAGGATGGCAAGCGCCAAGGCCCAGCAAAGTAAAACTGAGCGTGCAAATAAGTAGCAATCTGTTTATTGCCATGAACTTATACCGCCTCGACTTGTCATTTTGAGTAAGGGTAAAACGCTGTCACTTCCATACAGGGGGCTCGGTTCGTCGACCAGCTCTCCCTTGTTAACCAGTATGGATAATCTGCTTTGTATCTCAAAGTTAACTGGTATAAAGTGAGTCGTCTTACACATTTAGGGTTAATTGTAACCATTTGAAGATCCTGAGGATGCCTTTAATGAAACCGATTTACAAAATTTCACTGGTCGCACTGGCCCTGATCGGCCTTTCCGCCTGTAACCAAGAACAAAAAACAGCGAGTGCCGACAAGGTGGAACTGAGCTCTGTCGAGCAGAAAGAAGCTTATAGCGTGGGCGCCTCTATCGGCCGCTATATGGCCGGCCATATCAAAGAACAGGAAGAGCTGGGTTTCTCAGTCGATCGTGCTTTGATTGTGACAGGTTTTCAACAGGGTCTGAAAGACGAGCTGCAACTGACAGAAGATGAGATGCAGAAAGTACTTGAAGGTCTGGATCAAAAGCTGAATGAAAAACGCATGGCCAAGGTTCAGGAGATGGCAGCCAAGTCGATGCAGGAGAGCAAAGCCTATCTGGAGCAGAACAAGGCCAAAGAAGGTGTGGTCACTACTGAGTCCGGTCTGCAATATGAAGTCCTGACACCCGGTGAAGGTGAGAAGCCAGCTGCTGAAGACATTGTGACAGTTCACTACCGTGGTACTCTGATCGACGGCACTGAGTTTGACAGCTCCTACTCCCGCGGTGAACCGGCAGAATTTGCCCTGAACCGGGTGATCCCAGGTTGGACTGAAGGGGTTCAGCTGATGCCTGTAGGCGCCAAGTATCGCTTCGTTATCCCATCTGAGCTGGCCTATGGCGAGCGTGATATGGGCACTATTCCGGCCAACTCCACTCTCATTTTTGAAGTCGAGTTGCTCAAGGTCAAGAAAGCCGAAGCTCCTGTCGCGCCGACCGAAGCCGAAGCTTCTGCCAAGTAATCTCTTGTTTCACGGAAAGTGGATACCCGATATTGAAAAGGACGCCGTTGGCGTCCTTTTCTTTTTCCATTACAGCCACTTATAGCGATAGAACAGCCACAGCTGTCCCCCTACCAATAGCAACAGGAACAGGCAAAAAGCTCCGAAGGCCCAGCCGACATCGGCGCCAGGGATCCCGGCGATATTGACTCCGAGCAGACCGGTAAGAAACCCCAGCGGCAGGAAGACGGCGCTGATCAGCGACAGGAAATAGAGGCGGCGATTGACGGCCTCGGCCTGACGGTTTTGTAACTCTTCCTGAGTGACGCTGGCCCTGTCTCTGATCGCGTCCAGATCTTCGATACAGCGAATGAGTTGATCGTTGATTTCGTTGAATTTAAGCCGTTGATGTTCATCAAATACCTTGGCCGAGTCTGCCAGCAGGCGGCTAAAGGCTTCCCGCTGCGGTGCCAGGTAGCGTCGGACCACCACTATCTGGCGCCTGAGTTCGGCGATATCGCTGCGCAGATCCCTGTCGTTGCCGGCCATCACCTTGTCTTCCAGATCGTCGACGGTTTCCTCCAGGCGATCGATAAACTCCGTCTTCCGCTGGGTGAGACGCTGCGTTAGCGTCAACAAGTATTCCCCTGTGTTGCCGGGGCCAGAGCCTTGGCCGACGCTCTGGATGATGTCTTTGACCGATAACAGCTCGCGACTGCTGGTGCTGATTATTCTGTGATTGTCCAGGTAGAGGCGTATCGACACCATGTCTTCAGGGTCGGCCCCAGGGTTGTGATTGACGCCTCTGAGCGCCAGTAGTAGCCCGTGGCCAGATTGGACCACCCTGGGGCGAGTGTCCTGCGCCAACAGGGCGGCCACTTCTAATGCATCGAGGTCGCTGTGTTGTTGCAACCACTGACGGTTGGATTTCTTCTTATAGTCCAGATGCAGCCAGAGTATGCCTTGCTCTGGCTGCCAGTCGCTGATCTGTTGCAGCGTCAACTCTTTGCCTGCCATCTCTCCACTGAGCAGCAAGGCACAAAACTGTTTTTCGGCCATAGATTCACTCTCATAGGTTTGCTTTAGTTCAAGCTAACCTAGTTATACCATTGGGTATAGGAGTTTACTCACTCAGCGGCAATGAAAAGCAGGGCAGACAAATAGGCTAATGGGCGGTTTCTCGGGATAATATGACATTGGTCTGTTGCATACGCGCTTTTTCAACTCGTGCTTAGGGAGCTTGTCAGCCATCCGATAGTGATACCAACTTGCCTCGCTGTAGCATCATTATGTTATCGCGAGTTTGGCTGGAATTCCCATGGTTGACACAGTTATGAGCAAGGCAAGCTTCTATAAGGAATGGTATTGAGATTGAAAGTAAAGCCCTGGCATAACTATGGGCAATACCCAGGCCCTGGGTTAAAATTAGGGTAGGTTTGGTTACAGCAAAAGAAGTGACACCATGGAATACGAATTTCGGCGCAATTCACTGACGGGGACCGTAATGGCCTATTTCAGTATGGAGCATCATGTACTGGGGCAATGGTTCTCTGAAGAGTTGGCGGATGACGCCGAGATCTGCACTCGGGTCAAACAGGCATTGGCGGACTTGCAGTCCGGGCGCATTCGCGAATGGCAGTTGATTGGCCGGGATCTGACACTGCAACTGGATCAGGAGCAGGTACGTGTCTACGCCAATGTGCTCGAATTTGGCGAGAGTCAGGAGATGGATGAGTCCCTCTCTCTCTACGATGCCGAGTCAGAAGCCTGGTGCGGCCTGGAAGACTTTCAGGATGTGCTTGAGAGTTGGTGTGACTTTCTGCACCAGAGCCGCTGAACAAGCGGCATTGGCTGCAATGACAAGGGACGCGGTGACGTCCCTTTTTTGTGGCTTAACGGTTGAGATAACGCACAGCCATTTCGGTGCGGGATTTGGCGTTGGCCTTGCGGAGCAGGTTTTTGACATGTACCTTGACCGTGCCTTCGCTGATATGAAGTTCCTCGGAGATCACCCTGTTGCTCTGGCCTTCAGCCAGATGCTGCAGTATCTGCAACTCTCTCGGTGTTAGGCTATCGAGCCAGGCTTCTTCATCGGTGGCATTTTTCAGTTCAAACAGATAGTCTTCCACTTCGGCGCTGATCACTCTGTGGCCGGACATGGCTTCCTTTAACTGTTCCAGCAACAGATCGGGTTCGGTGTCCTTGAGCAGGTAACCATCGGCACCGGCTCGCAGCAAACGAAGTACATCTTGCTTGGCATCGGAAACCGTTAGGATAACGATTCTGGAAGTCACTCCCTCTTGACGCAGGGCATTCAGGGTATCGAGACCCGTCATCCCTTTCATATTCAGATCCAGCAGGATAATGTCCGGCTCGTTTTCGGTGGTAGCCGCCAAGGCGTCAAGCCCGGTACCGGCTTCACCGAAGAGACTAAAGTCAGGATCGGATGCCAGTAACTGACAGATACCGCGACGTAGTAAGGGATGGTCATCGACTACCAGAACAGAATAAGGTTTACCCATGATATGGCTCCTGCTGAGGTGGGAAAGTCAGGACAACATTGGTGCCTCCCGACGCATTGCTGGAAAATTCTACAGTACCTGAAAGACGGCTGGCGCGTTCGTGCATTATCCCTATGCCGAAATGCTGATCCCTTTCCTTGATGTGTGCCAGACCAATGCCGTTGTCCGAAACGCTGATGACGACCATGTTATCAGAGTTTTTTTCACAACTGATACAAATACGACTCGCATTGGCGTGTTTAATAGCATTAAGGGTGGCTTCTCGGGTGAGCTGCAGAATATGAATGTGTTGGTGCGCTGCCAGTAACTGGGGCGGCAGGCGATAGTTGAGTTCCAGCTCTGTCTCTGTCTGGCTGCTCAGTTGCTCCAGCATGGCTTCGAGGGCGTTACGCAGATTAGGTTCTTTGACGGTCAGGCGGAAGGTCGACAGCAGTTCCCTGAGCTGGGCATAGGCTGTGGTCACCCCTTCATTGAGTTCTTCGAGCTGCTGGGTTACCGCCGGGCTTTTGCAGCTCTGGTCGAGGCCTTTACGCAGCAAACTTATCTGGATTTTCAGGAAGGACAAGAGTTGCCCCAGCGAGTCGTGCAGCTCTCTGGCGATAACCGCCCGCTCTTCCAGCAGGGCCAGCTGTTGGCGCTGTTCGGTAGCGTTATGAATCACAATCGAGCGGGCCAGCATAATGGTGAAGTTTTCAAACAGGGGCACATTGATATCGTGTTCGCCAAACACTTCCAGAAAGCCGAGCTCTTGCTGCTCAAACTTGAGCGGAAACTGCATGGTCTGCCCGGATTGTGGCCAGTTGCCCTCATCGGTGGCTATCACCTCCATGGCATCTTCATCTTGCTGAATAATCAGCCGTAAGTGTTGCAGATGTTCATACTCCTGGAGCTGTATCAATGATTGACGCATGACGTCATAGTTCAGCTTCCCCGAATGTAGCATCACCAGGTTATCGTAGAGGAACTTGAGTTCGCGGTTGGCACGAGTCAGCGCCAGGGTCTTCTCCTTCACCTGGGTTTCCAGGTTGCCGTAGAGGGTTGCCAGCTCCTGAACCGTGCTGTCTAGGGCATCGGAAAGAGCGCTGAGCTCGATATACTCTGTCTTGGGCATTTCGACGGCAAAGTTACCCTTGGAAATAGTGTTGGCCGACTCCATCATCTGTTGCAGCGGCACCACCACCTTGCGTTTGGTAAAACGCACGGCGATAAAGGCAATCAGCAACATCAGCCCCAAGCCCACTATCTGGCTGACGGCCAGTAATCTTAGTTTAAAGGCGGCGTGATGCTCCATCTCCAGTACCAGCAGATCTATGGTATCGACAAAGTCTTTCAGTGAAATGGCGTAATTGCGCGAGTCTTCCTGCTCTATGTAATACTTCATGACCTTCCACTTATTGATCACCAGTTGGTATTGCTGTCCGAGTCTGGCCGGCGATGACCAGTCCATCGAGCGCACCAAGGCATCTGAGTAGAGGGTATTTTCAAATTCGCGAATTTTTTGCAGTGCTTCTTCACTGCCGGAATTGGCATAGAACATCAACCGGTAACTTTGCATCCGCAATGAACCGGAGGCGTTGATCGCCCGGGCATCTCCAAGGCTGTAGGACAGATTGATGATGGCAAAAGTGGCCAGACCGCTTGAGAGCAAAATAAGGGTCAGCATTAAGCCTAAAATGGTAGAGGTTAAACTGCCTCGTTTCATGAAATATTCACTCACTTTTGCTAAGGTTTCCTGAGTCCTTTGCTGTGTTGCCTTCGGCTGGCGGAAGGAACTACGCCGATAACGTCATCGAGAAGAAAAAGGACTTGAGTCTCAGCGTTCTACATTAGCCTGCGCTTGAATACATTAACAAGAGTACAAAAATGTGAGCAACATCGCCTTCACATTTTGATCTGGCGCAAACTTCGCTCCGGATACTCCCTAAGAGGTATGTTTTTGGCTTATTCAAGAGGCTACTTTTGACCTTGGAGATGTCGTGGTTATTGCAAATAATGATAAAGTAACACGGAGATGAGATGGTGAGAAAAATAAACCAAAAATCCTTTGCAATCAGTGCATTGGTCGCCGCAAGCCTTATGGCTGCCGGTGCGTTTGCGAGTGATAAGACCGAGCCTCGTAACGAAGTTTACAAAGACAAGTTCAAAAATCAATATGCCACTTGGCATGACACCGCCGAAAGTTCTGAAATTGTTGACGTACTGGCCGAAGATCCCAATCTGGTGGTTCTGTGGGCCGGTTATGGTTTCGCCAAGGACTACAATGCCCCTCGCGGCCACATCTATGCCGTAACTGACTTGCGCAATACCCTGCGTACCGGAGCACCCAAAACAGCTGAAGATGGCCCAATGCCAATGGCTTGTTGGAGCTGTAAGAGCCCGGATGTTCCTCGTCTGATTGAAGAGCAGGGCGAAGACGGTTACTTCAGCGGCAAATGGGCCAAAGGTGGTCCAGAAGTGGTTAACGCCATAGGTTGTGGTGATTGTCACGAGAAAGGTTCTCCTAAGCTGCGTCTGGGGCGTCCTTTTGCCGAGCGCGCCATGGAAACCCTGGGGATGCCGTTTGATAAGGCTTCCCGCAAAGACAAGCAGTCCATGGTTTGTGCTCAGTGCCATGTAGAGTACTACTTTGAGAAAGTGGAAGGTCGTAAGGGCTTTGTTAAGTTCCCATGGGATCAGGGCACTACAGTGGAATCCATGGAGGCTTACTACGATGCCATCGAGTTTGCCGACTGGACTCACGCGCTGTCCAAGACTCCTATGCTGAAGGCACAGCACCCAGGTTATGAAACTTGGCAACTGGGGGTTCACGGTAAGAACAACGTGACCTGTGTTGACTGTCACATGCCGAAAGTGACCAGCGACAAGGGGCGTAAGTTTACCGATCACAAAGTGGGTAATCCTTTCGATCGCTACGAAGAAACCTGTGCTCAGTGCCACACTCAGAGCAAAGAGTTTATGGAGAACCTGACTGCCGAGCGTAAAGCTAAGGTGAAAGAGCTGAAGCTGAAGGCTGAAGATCAAATCGTCAAGGCACACTTCGAAGCTGCTGCCGCCTGGAAAGCCGGTGCGACCGAAACCGAGATGAAGCCTATTCTGACTGACATCCGTCATGCCCAATGGCGCTGGGATTATGCTATCGCCTCTCACGGTGTTGCGGCTCACGCTCCTGATGAAGCGCTGCGGGTACTGGGTACTGCGGTTGACAAGGCGGCCAACGCCCGGGTGAAACTGGCGCAGCTGCTGGCTAAGAAAGGTATCACAGAGCCAGTCGCTCTGCCTGATATCTCCACCAAGGCCAAGGCTCAGGCTGCTCTGGGTATGGACATGAAGAAGATGGTTGCCGACAAGGAAGAATTTAAGAAAAACGTTCTGCCTAAGTGGGATGCCGAAGCCAAGAAGCGTGAAGCGACCTACAAGTAACAGTCGTTAACACTCGTAAATGAAAATCCCCGCACCGCGGGGATTTTTTTATCTTACAAGAAATCAGTGGTAGCCCGTGAGGGATTACAGGCTTATTTGATCAGCTTAAGCAGAGCCTTAAAGCGTTCACCTTCTGCCTGATGTTGCAGTTCAAACAGTAAAGACTCGCTGTTGTTGAGCCTGGCTCCCTGCTGCTTCATCATCTCTATTCCCAAGTGTTTGTTGCTTTCACTGCGGGAGCTGACGGCATCGGCTATCAAGTGCACATCGAAACCCTGCTCGATAAGATCACCACAGGTTTGATAGACACAGACATGGGTCTCTATCCCGGCCAGCAGTACCTGTTTGCGGCCGGTACTCAACAGTGCCTCACGGAACGCCGGGCAGTGCCAGCCACTGAAGTGATGCTTGGCAATCGGCGCAGTGGTCTTGGATAGCAGGGCGGCCAGCGACTCTGTAGTGGGGCCGAGCTTCTGCGGCAACTGTTCCAGCCAGAGCACCGGGATATCAAACAAGGCCGTGCCTTCTATCAGCATGGCCAGTTGCTGATGCAGCTGTTCACTCTTGTCCATTATCTGCGCCAGTTTGCCCTGAACATCCACTATGACCAGCACACATTCTTCTGCTTTTAACATCTTGTTCTCCTTCTGGTTGGCCTTAGGACAGGTGTAAACGAGCCCTTCTTTTGCTTCAGTTAACCTAAGGACATTCAGTTAACGACAGGACAGGGCTTAAGCCAATAGGCCTTAGGTCGTAGATGGTTGCGCTTTTTTTGTGCGCCTAAACCTTAATTGCACTTAATTGGTGCATATCTGCAGCTCTCAACCTGGTCCGTAAAAGCTAACTCTTTATAAAACAAAAAATTAACATTTTGGCCTAATGCTTGAATTGTTTTGGCATAACATCAATCACAGCAAGGCGATTCTGGAGGTCTGGATGAAATTAGTCAGCGCAATCATTAAGCCGTTCAAGCTCGATGATGTCCGCGAAGCGATAGCGGGCATAGGCGTAGAGGGGATGACTGTCACCGAAGTCAAAGGTTTTGGCCGACAAAAGGGGCATACAGAGCTCTATCGGGGAGCCGAGTATCAGGTGGACTTTCTGCCCAAGGTTAAGCTTGAGATAGCCACCAAGGCTGAGAATCTCGATGAGTTGTTGGAAGCCATCAGCAACGCCGCTCATACCGGCAAGATAGGTGACGGCAAGATCTTTGTGACAGATCTGGAACAGGTTATCCGTATTCGTACGGGCGAAACAGACACAGAAGCGCTGTAAGGGGGAGAAGATGGAAGAACTGAGCAAATTGGGTACTACGGTCACAGAGCTGCGTTTTGCGCTGGACACCTTTTACTTTCTGATCTCCGGCGCGCTGGTGATGTGGATGGCGGCGGGTTTTGCCATGCTGGAGGCCGGGTTGGTGCGTTCCAAAAACACCACAGAGATACTTACTAAAAACATCTGTCTCTATTCAATCGCCTGTATCACCTACCTGATTGTGGGTTACAACATCATGTATGTGGACAATGGCGAAGGTGGCTGGCTGCCGAGCATCAGCACCTTGATAGGAGCTCAAGCTGCCGACGCCGACCATGCGCTGGAGTCTGATTTTTTCTTCCAGGTGGTATTTGTGGCCACTGCCATGTCGATTGTTTCCGGCGCCGTGGCCGAGCGCATGCGCCTGTGGGCTTTCCTGGCATTCAGCCTGGTAATGACGGCTGTCATCTATCCGGTGGAAGGTTACTGGACCTGGGGCGGTGGTTTCCTTTCCGAAGCCGACTATGTCGACTTTGCCGGTAGCGGCATAGTGCATATGGCCGGTGCGGCCGCGGCCTTGGCCGGTGTCTTGCTGCTGGGAGCCCGCAAAGGTAAATATGGCGCCAATGGCCAGGTTAACCCTATCCCGGGTTCCAACCTGCCGCTGGCAACCCTGGGGACTTTTATCCTCTGGATGGGTTGGTTCGGTTTCAACGGTGGTTCTCAGTTACTGGTCTCTGATGCCGAAAATGCCAGCGCTGTGGCCAAAGTCTTCGTCAACACCAATTCGGCGGCGGCCTTCGGCGCGGTATCAGCACTGATCGTCTGTAAGATGGTGTGGGGCAAGGCCGATTTGACCATGATACTCAATGGTACTTTGGCTGGTTTGGTGGCTATCACGGCCGATCCATTGTCGCCCTCGCTGCCGATGGCGGGTGTGATAGGCCTGGTAGCCGGCGGTTTGGTGGTGTTCTCCATTGTGGGCTTTGACCGCATCAAGATAGACGATCCTGTCGGGGCTATCTCGGTGCACGGGGTCGCCGGTTTCTTCGGTTTGATGATGGTGCCTCTGTCCAATGCAGAAGCCAGTGTGACAGGGCAACTGTTTGGCGCTGCGGTGATCTCTGCCTGGGTGTTCCTGTCGTCATTGCTGGTGTGGGGCGCCTTGAAAGTGACTATGGGGATCCGAGTGACCGAAGAGGAAGAGTACAACGGTATGGACGCGTCGGACTGTGGTATCGATGCCTATCCTGAGTTTGTGACTGTCAAGAACGCCAACTGAGAGGCCAGGAACGCCAATTGAGAGGCCAGGAACGCCAATTGAGAGGCCAAGAACGCCAACTGAGAGGCCAAGAACGCCAATTGATAAGCCAAGAATGCCAGCTGATAAGCCATGAGTGTTCTTGAGAGATCAAGCAGGCTTCCTTCACCTTTAAGCCATCTCTTGTGAGGTGGCTTTTGGTTAGAGCTGGCTTTGGGGTTACCGGCCTTGTTGTTACCTGGCTTGGCGGGAGTCGGCCAGGAAAAGCGCATTTTGGGGCTATGGCGCTTGATGACAGACGCTCTTGGGGGCAGACTGAAAGCAGAAACAGCCTGGAGCCTAAGGGGATGGCGATGAAGACTCTCAGTGGAATGAAGCTGACCGGTACTTTTTTCGGCGCTTTGTTAATTACCTTGCTGTGGCTTGGCAATGCCGAGGCAGGTCAAGTGGTGGTTCGTGATGCCAGTGAGCCCTTCGATGCCTTTGCCGTCAGGGATGAATTACTGCGTCAGCATGAGTGGCAGGAACTACTGCGCTCGCAGCAACAACTGGAGATCCTCCGCAGCCTGCCTGCCATATGTGTTCCTTACATGCGCCCCTATCGCTACTTTTCCTGCAATGGCCATTTTTATCGCCCCTATCTTTACCGGCAACAGCAGCTCTATATAGGGATCCCCAAGCCGGGTTCCGAAGTTATCGCTCCCGGAAATGAAGGCTTGAACTAGGGTATATTCACATTTTGTCACCCTTTGGCGCGGCAGGAGTGGCCAGTCTGACTTAAGCTTTCAGTAAAGAAGCCTTAACTCAGGAGGCCTTATGTTCTCAGGCACTTTCTCAAGCGCTTTCTCCGGCTCTCTCACTCGTGCTCTCTCTGGCGCTCTATCAGCTACCATGTTGAGTCGCTTAATTGGTGCGGTTTTGCTGCTGCTATTTTGCGGTTGCAGCAGTACACCGGTGCCAAGCAAGATGGCCCTTGGCAGCCTGTTTCAGGATAACCAATTCAAAGAGGTTGGGAATATCCCCGAGCCCGCCGAGTTATTCGCCTTGCCTCCCGAGGCGGTGCAGTTGCTCAGAGGTGCCCATAGCCGCAGCGCACTCACGTCCAATCAGGAGTTGGCCCACGAGTGGTTGGCTGACTATATCCATGCCGACAAGGGCGGCTTTCGCTATCAGGACAACTACACCCGCACCGCCGCCGAAACCTTTCACGACAGGGCCGGAAACTGCATGTCACTGGTGATCCTGACGGCGGCCATGGCGCAACAACTGGGGATAGAGGTTGAATTTCGTGATGTGGAAGTGCCCCCGGTCTGGGATCGTCAAGGCGCCTTTTATCTGGTCAATGGTCATATCAATCTCAAGTTATACCCGCCCAAGAATAATCATGTCTTCCATGTCACCGAGCGTTCCATTCTGGTGGATTTCCTGCCCGAGCGTGCTGTGCGCAGCTATAAGGTCAATAAGATCAGCCAAGGTACTGTGGTCGCCATGTATTACAACAATGCGGCGGCCGAGGCATTGATCAATGAGAATTGGGATCTCGCATACGGCTTGCTGAAAAGGAGCCTGCAACAGCAGAGTCTGTTTATTCCGGCGCTCAACAGCCTGGCGGTGCTCTATCGCGCCAGGGGCATGGAACAGATGGCCGAGCGGGTCTACCGCTATGCGTTGACGCTTGAGCCGGAAAACATGACTACCCTCTATAACCTGGCGGTCATGCTGAGCAGCCAGGACAGACTGGATGAATGGGCCGAAGTGCACAAGGTACTGGAGCTTGCCCGGATCCGTAATCCTTATTACTACTATGATATGGCGCAACAAGCCTACATGGATCACCAATATGATGAGGCGCTGAGTTGGTATCGAAGAGCGATTGAGAAGGCGGATTATCGTCACGAGTTTTACTTTGGTTTGTCCAGAACCTATTGGGCAAAAGGGGACTCCGACCGGGCGAAGAGCAATCTGCAAAAGGCGTTGGCGCTGGCCGGTGACGGCGAGCAGAAAAAACGCTATCAGGCCAAGTTGCATGCGATGGAAGGGCATTGATTCAAAAGCTTGGCTGAAAGAGTGGGGTTATAAAGGCGCAATTGGTTGCAGCCAAGCTGCAGAGTAAAAAGCCCGATGCTGACATCTGCATCGGGCTTTGTTGCTTTTGGGCTATAAGTTGCTTTCTGGCTATAAGTTTCTCTCTGCCTGAAAGCTGGCCTTAAAGGGCTTCGAAACTCAGCGCCTTGTCGCGGTAACTCAAGCGCGCCATCTGCCCCATATCCTTGAGCTCAACTGCCCTGACACCATAGGGCGGCTTTAAGCCCGAATTTTGGATTAGCTCAAGGTTTAGAGGCAACTGCAGACTGTTTTGCTCTTGTGTCAGCCAGGCCGCAGTCTCACTCTGCAGTATGGCGATTTCCCGCCCCTGGGAGTCCATCCCTGTCAGTATTGCCGACACCCCAAAACGACCACTTTTGGCCAGCTCCAGCGTAAAGTTGAGGGCGCTTGGCAGACCATTTTGCCAACCAACTTTGATTTCGGGTGCCAGCCGCGCCGATGGATAGAACTGCTTGAAGGCGGTCTTGACGGTACGTCGTACCAAGGTGTTATCCACCTGGGTCTCAATATCGACCACCAGTTCACTGAAACCCGCATTGCTTGATGGCATGGGCAGCTGCTCATTTTGCAGTCGCCAGCTGTCGCCACTTTGGCTGAGTTGCAGTGGGGTTTGCTCGCCGCTTGCTTGCTGCAGCCGGGCACTGGCCAAACGAGGTGAACCCATGGCCTTATCGTTCTCAAGCGCCAGCTCCAACTCGAGATGGGTGTTGGCCTCGAGTGATGATGGGGTGCTTAACTTGAGACGATAGGCAGAGCCTTTCTCTTTGACATTGACCAGATAGTTGTCAGTGGCGGTCAGCGCTGCGGCGACCTGCAGGCGATAGAGACCGGGCTTGATATCTGAGTTCAGCAGCAGGGCACTGGAGTCATCATCCATCCCGGCGCTGGCCAGAGACTCAGAGTCTACGGCGCGGCGGATAAGACGCTTGTTCTCAGTTTTGCCTGCGGCCGAGCTGAGTTGAATCGCGTCCGGAGCAATACTCTTGGGGGCAGTCGGGGCGCCGCTGCTTTTATCCCAGCGCGGTGCCAGACGGATAACGCTGCTGCCTTGGGTTAATGGCAGCTCTATGCCTTGGTTAAGCTCGGCGCCTGTAACCATCAACCAGTATTCATCACTGCTGGTACTGGCGGTTTTGTCCGGCAGCTGGGCTTGATACTCCCCTGACAGCGCCCTGACAAAGCTGACATCTTCCCTGGAGGTATTCAAGGGCGGCAATTGCCCTGTATCAAGCTCTTCTGAAGCCTTGATATCGCTTGCCTGGGGCGGCACCATGGCCAAGGTCAGGCTTTTGGGCTGTAGGTTTTGTTCTACCTTGGCATCATCCTGGCAACCCGTGAGGCTCAGGAGTATTGCTGCCAGCAGCGGTGTCTTGCTGATATGCATCTTCATACTTACGTCCTCAGATATGATTGCGCAGAAGGGTGTCGAGATTAAAACAGGCCCGGCGGCTTTGATGGTGGCTCAAAGGTTCTCTGTCACGGGTTTTCTGCTTATCGGTAAACCAGACACTGCCGGCGGCACTCTGGGAGCTGCACTCAAGAAAACCGTCGGAGCAGTTATCCAGCCAGTTTTGGGTAGTCTCCAGGCCCACTTGATTCTGATAACCGCCGCAATAGCTGTCGCTGTCCCAAACTGCCGACTCCACGTCCGAGCCGACAACAGCTTCAAAAGGCTTACCCAGAGAAGGACGCCCGGCTGTGCCGTACAACCATTGACTGTTGTATTGCGCCATCCAACCCACCTGCTGCTGTTTGACGGCATCGCTGTCGTAACCGAGCAGCCAGCCGAGACTGGTTTCAAACACATTGCCTTGAGTGACGGCATCGGCCAGTGGTGTACCGGCACTGGAAGGCGCCAGCGCTATCACTCGGCTGATGCTGTTGATCACAGCTGGATAACGTCCATCCCAGGTGGGATTGGACAAGACCCAGCGCACTATGTTGCCGCCATTGGAGTGGGTGATGAGGATCAGTTGATCCAGATTGCGGGCGTTGATAAAGCTCTGCAGCTGATCGACCAAACAGCCGGCAGCGGCCTCATCCCACATATATTGCTCGAAGTCACAGTTGATGACCTGATAGTTACTCGGGGTGCTGATACCTTGACGAACTGAATCGACAAACTCGCGGGTCCAGTAATCGTTCAGGGCATCGGTTTGTTTTCCTGTTCCATGGACAAAGGCGACGCCGGTGGCGCCATGACTCAGGGAGCAGACACTACAAAGACCCAACATCATTAGGGTGGTGGATATTTTCATGTCGCATTTCTCTTGTTGGTTTTCATTATTGGCGGATAGGTTTACTTATCCGCTAGTTAAGCTAGCGCTGATATTGGTTGGCGGCAAGTTGATGGTCGAAATATTTACTCTGGTAAGCCGGGTTTAATGGGGATCTCGGAGGAACTGCTGATCAAATACAGTTGATATCAACAAAGCTTGGTTCAATTGGAAGTGAGCTATGCGGGTTTATTTGCCTATGGTCGCTTCTATTCCATAACTCCTGGGCTAAATATCCGGTAAGCGACTCCTCTGAGGGGCGGAGACACGGTTTCAGGATAGAGTGATAAAAGTATTTGAGAGTTCAAGACGATGCGGGGGCTATGTCTTGATTGAAAGTGTTGTTGGTGGTTTGTCTTTCAATAAGGCTAAGTTTAGGGAATTTCTCATCGGAAGGCTGGGATTGTCATATAAAAGATAAAAAATAACATAAATTGCCTATAAATCTATATGAGTTAATTGCAATGGTTGAATATAGCGGATAGATTGAAACTGTTATTCAAAACAAGAGATTCTTATCAATAGCCGGAGCTGTGTGACGTTTATGTATTACCAGAATGATGATGTACGGATTAATGAAGTTAAAGAGTTACTGCCACCGATAGCCATTCTGGAACGATTTCCGGCAACCGAACGCGCCTCATCCACCGTCTTTAAAGCCAGGAAGAATATTCACAAAATCCTGCATGGACAGGACGATCGCCTGCTGGTGGTGATAGGCCCATGCTCTATTCACGACCCTGAGGCCGCGTTGGAATATGGTGCGCGTTTGGCCAAACTCAGAACGGCCTATCAGGATCAGTTGGAAGTGGTGATGCGGGTTTATTTTGAGAAACCCAGAACGACAGTGGGCTGGAAGGGGCTGATTAACGATCCCTACATGGATAACAGCTTCAAGCTCAACGATGGCCTGAGAACGGCCCGCAAACTGCTGCTCGAATTGAATGACAGCCAGGTACCGACTGCAGGTGAGTTCCTTGATATGATCACCCCGCAATATATGGCCGACCTCATGTGTTGGGGCGCTATCGGCGCCCGTACCACAGAGTCTCAGGTTCACCGGGAGTTGGCATCGGGCCTGTCTTGTCCCGTGGGATTCAAAAACGGCACAGATGGCACCATCAAGGTGGCGATAGATGCCATTGGGGCCGCCAGCGCGTCACACCATTTTCTGTCGGTGACCAAGTTTGGCCATTCGGCAATTGTGTCAACCAAGGGCAATGATGACTGCCATATCATTCTGCGTGGTGGACGCGAACCCAACTACAGCTCGGCTCATGTGAATCAGATATGTTCTCAGCTTGAGAAGGTTGGCCTGAAACCTAAGGTGATGATTGACTTCAGTCATGCCAATTCCAGTAAAGACTTCCGGCGTCAGATGTTAGTGGCTGAAGATGTCTGCGGCCAGATTGCCGCTAAACAGCAGGCGATTTTCGGAGTGATGGTGGAGAGTCATCTGGTGGAAGGGCGTCAGGATCTCAACCCCGGGGAACCCCTCCGCTATGGCCAGAGCATTACCGATGCCTGTATCGGTTGGGATGATACAGAGAAACTGCTTTCAATGCTCAACGACAGCGTGCTGAAGCGTCGACAGGCTTGAGCTGCTCTGTGGCATGGATAATGGCGCCATCGGCGCCTTTATTTTTGGGCTTGCTGTGCCAGGTATTCGTTGGCCTTGGCCAGGCTGCCAAAGGAAGCTATCAGGTTGTTACGGCCTTTTTCCTGGATCTCAGGATTGCCCGATTCGATCATCATCCATACCCAGGTTTGGATCAGTGGCAGGGGGGGGTATTGAACTTTTGAATCCAACATAAGATTTCCTTCAACAGATACGGTAAAAATCGGTGCGGACCGGTTTGTTTGACACTTTTTGAACACTTGTTTCCGCCCGTACTCAATAGCTGGAAAGAGTAGCAAATTCTTTTTTCACGCATAACCATCTTTCAGCTCTTTGAGGTGATTTTGGCGATAAAAATGCCATGACTAGTCTTTTAGTCTAGGTTAAATGTGATTTTTGTCATTCTAAAGTGCTACTTGTGGTGATTATTTCCAAGCGCTCAGCCAAACAGATCGCAGACTTGAGCTTTGGGCGCTGCTACACTCGGAACACTCTTTTCCCCTGGCAAGATGTATGCGTCCAACTCTCTACCTTGAAGGTCCCGTCGATAAGCTCAACTGGCAAGTGCTGAAACTTCTCTGGCCCTATCTGCTGGAATATAAGGGGCGCATAATGTTGGCACTATCGTGCCTTGTGGTGGGAAAGCTCGCCAGTGTCGGCTTGCCTTTCCTGTTGAAGCATTTGGTTGATGATCTTGGCGGCGAACAAACGGCGCAGCTGTTGGTTGTGCCCATAGCACTGGTTTTAGCTTATGGCGGCCTGAGGTTGGTTAATGCGCTCACAGGGGAGATCAGGGATACCCTCTTTGGCCGAGTGACCGAGAGAGCGATACGACGCCTGGGACTTCAGGTCTTTGAACACCTGCACCGGTTGGATCTCGGTTTTCACCTCGACAGGCGCACCGGCGGATTATCGCGGGACATAGAGCGCGGCACCAGCGGCATCAGTTTTCTGATGCGTTTTATGGTGTTCAACATAGTGCCTACCTTGTTGGAAATCCTGATGGTGGTGGCCATTTTACTGTGGAATTACGGTATCTGGTTTGCGCTGATCACCTTCTGCTCCGTACTGGCCTATGGTTTGTTTTCTGTTGTGACGACTGAGTGGCGTACCTCTTATGTCCGTGAGGCGGCGAAGGCCGACTCTGTCTCCAACACCCGCGCTATCGATAGCCTGCTTAACTATGAAACCGTCAAATACTTCAACAATGAAGCCTATGAGGCGAATGAGTATGACAAGGCGTTGGCAGACTGGGAGGTGGCCAAGCGCAAGAATCGCCTGTCGTTGTTCGCCCTAAATGCCGGTCAGGCCACCATTATTGCCATTGCCATGACCTTGATGCTGGGGCTGGCGGCTTTTGAAGTGACCCGCGGGCAGATGACAGTGGGTGACTTTGTATTGATCAACGCCTTTATGATGCAACTCTTTATGCCGCTCAACTTCCTGGGTTTTGTGTATCGTGAAATTCGGGGCGCTTTGGCCAATATAGAGAGGATGTTCTCGCTGCTGGATAAGACCCCACTGGTAAAAGACAGTCCTACGGCTAAAGCCGTATCGCTGACAGAGGGCCTAATCAGTTTTGACTCGGTTGGCTTTGGCTATGGTGACAGGCAGATACTCAAGGGCGTGAGTTTTGAGATAGAGCCCGGGCAGAAGGTGGCTGTCGTGGGTGAAAGCGGCGCCGGTAAATCGACGTTGGTGCGCTTGTTGTTCCGCTTTTACGATGTCAGCCAAGGAGCGATTCGAGTCGATGGTATCGATATTCGCGATATGACCCAAGATGCACTGCGCCGAGCCATTGCCATAGTGCCTCAGGACACTGTGCTGTTTAACGATACTCTGTTTGAGAATATTCGCTATGGCCGCCCCGATGCTTCGGACGCCGAAATCTGGCAGGCGATAGAGTTGGCCCACCTGAAGCAGTTTATTGAGGCATTACCGCAGCAGGCCCAGACCAAGGTGGGTGAGAGAGGCATGAAACTCTCCGGCGGTGAAAAGCAGCGAGTGGCAATTGCCAGGGCGATATTGAAGCGCTCGCCGATACTGATCTTCGATGAGGCCACCTCATCACTGGACAGTCGCTCCGAGCGGGCGATTCTCAAGGCGCTCGACGAAGTTGCTAAGGGCCATACCAGCTTGGTGATTGCCCATAGGTTATCGACAGTGGTGGATGCCGATAAAATCTTAGTGTTGCATCAAGGTCAGTTGGTTGAGTCCGGCACCCATGACAGCCTGTTGGCTGCCGATGGATATTATGCTCGTTTATGGCGGATCCAGCACATAAAACAGGCTGATGAGTCGGTGCAAGTTCAGCATTGATTCAGCCTGGCTGTCGCATACTCGAAAGTCCGAAGTCGCGTCAGTCATGGGGGCAGCACAGATGGAAAACATTGCATTGCAGGTCAATATTGAAGGAATGCAGGACAAAGTCCGTACAGATTGGAATTGTCTGGCGGATGAGCTTAAGACCCGAGGTATGGATGATGTTGCCCTCAATCAATTACATACCGAGTTACGTGCCGGGCTGAGAGTATCCACTCGCGGCCTGACTCTGTCTATGGTATCTGCAGAACCCTTTAATGCGGCGTTGGAAGGGATTATCAGCGAGTCAAGAAAGCAGGCTCAGTTGCAGGGGGAAGTGCGTAGCTGAGCCTGGAGATCCTATTTCTTGGTCTGGTTGCGGTCGGCTTGCCAGCCGTCACACAGCAGATTAAAACCATTTTTAGCTTCTTTTACCGGTGTCAGTTCAGTGATTTTACCGCCTCGATAACAGAGCAACTCTCCCTCAATCTCAATCAAGCGGCTGCAGTTTTTGCAGCTGAGCGATGCCGTTTTGCTCTTTTCCGGCTTGGGGACCTGACTGACGAATGTCGTTTTCACTTCAAAATCCTCTGGAAGTGGCAAGTCTTGACTAGGTGCAAGATCTTACCACTTTTGTGATGTAACGCACAATCTGCTCGCCATTACAGTTTAGTGACAGCTAAATTATCTTCATTGATCGTAGTGAGCATAATATTTATCCAAGGTCACGGAAAGACCATTCTGGGTGACAACTCTGACATGATGCGGCTTGAGCTGTCTTGGGTCTGTGACTCCGCAGGAGTGGGCCAGCATCCCCAGATCATGGTGCAATGCCTTGTTGTAGTTGGCGACTCGGGTGGATTTGTCTCTGGGATCCAAACCCTGTTGCAGTTTCTTGTTATGGGTGGTTATCCCGGTGGGGCAGGTATCCTTGTTGCACTGCAGCGCTTGAATACATCCCAGCGCGAACATATTCCCTCTCGCTGAGGCGGTGAAATCCGCCCCCAGCGCCAGCGCCCAGGCGACTCTGGAGGGCGTGATAAGCTTGCCAGAGGCTATCACCTTAATCCTTTGCTTCAGTCCATGCCGCCGCAGTTGATCGACCAACAGTGGCAAGCTCTCTTTCAGCGGTAGGCCAACGTAATCCATCAGAGTTTGCGGCGCCGCGCCCGTACCGCCATCGGCGCTGTCGAGAGTGAAGAAATCGGGAGCCGAGTCATGGCCGCGTTGGTTAATCTCTTCCAGAAAATCTTCCAACCAGTGAGTATCACCCAAGACCGCCTTGATCCCTGTGGGTTTGCCTGTCACTTGCCTGACTCTGGCTATCATGTCGAGAATGTCGCCGACATGGTGAAATTCAATATGACCATTGGGACTGATGGAGTCTTGTCCGACAGGGATGCCGCGAATGTTGGCTATCTCTTCGGTCACTTTCACCCCGGGAAGAATTCCGCCTTTGCCTGGCTTGGCTCCCTGACTGAGTTTGATTTCGAACATCTTCACCTGAGAGCGTGCGGCCACTTCCCTGAGCTTGTCATCATCCAGGTGACCTTCGGCATTGCGAACACCATATTTGGCAGTGCCTATCTGGAATACCAGATCGCAGTTTCCCTTGAGGTGGTGGGCGCTGAGGCCGCCTTCGCCAGTGTTGAGCCAGCATCCTGCCTGGGCTGCCCCATGGGAAAGGGCGGTAACAGCTGGGCGAGAAAGGGCGCCGAAGCTCATGGCGGAAATATGGCAAATGGCGCTGGTGGCAAAGGGATGTTCGCAGTCCGGGCCAATAACCACAGGCATTGGTGGCACAATGTCTTGATCCAGCGTGGGGAAGGCGGTGTTCATAAACAGTATGCTGCCGTTGGCTTCCAGGGGCCTGGTGGAGCCGAAGGCTATGGTGCGGTCGACATTTTTCGCCGCCCGGTAGACCCAGCTGCGCTCGGCGCGATTGAAGGGAAGTTCTTCCCGATCGAGAGCGAAAAAGTACTGGCGGAAGAATTCGCCCATTTTCTCGAAGAAATATCGGAACCGGCCGACAACAGGGTAGTTATGCCGCACCGCTTGCTTGGTTTGCATCACATCGGCGATATACATATAAGTGATTACCAAGAGCCCTAAGCCGACGACTATCAAAAACAGGCCGGAAAACAGTTCCAGGCCCCACATAAACCAGTTTTGCTCGCGCATCTTCTATCCTTATTGACTGCCAAAGTGGGTGGTTACCAGACCTGTGGGCCCCTGTTCTCCCAAGGTGAGGATAAAGAGTTGATCGTATTGCTGCTCATTCAAACTAACCAGGGGGCCACCCAGAGCCTTGATGATGGCCGGAACAGTATTGCTGTGGCCGGCGATCAGCACATTGCCTTGGCTGGCTTTGACTGCATCTGTTATGGCATTGATGTGAGCCTCCAAGCCGCCTTTGGCTGGAAACACCTCAATCTTGAGTTGTTTGGCTGTTGCAATCGGTGCCAGGGTTTCCTGAGTTCGGCGAAACTCACTCGACATCAGCCTGTGCAGTCGGGTGTCCCGTAATGCCTCGGCTAGAGCCTCGGCGCGCGCCTTGCCGACGGCTGTCAGCCCGGGATCGCTTCCCTGAGCTTTTTCCGCATGCCTAACCAAGAATATGGTTTGATGGGGGGCGGTGGCCTGGGATGGCCAACTAAAAAGCACTGAAAGACAAAGCAGTAGAAAAATTCTTACCATTTTTATTTTCTATCAAATACTTAAATAACATGTGGGATCATAGCCCGAGTATCGGCCTGGGTAAACAATCACTAAACTAATTGCTGAGTTGGTCGATAATTAACCTGAGATACGCTTTTCATACGAGGAAACCAAGATGGAAATCCGCAATCATGGCGCTCAGGTCTCTGAGGTGGCCAAGGACAAGACCCAACAACTGGATGGTAATCATGGTAAGGCGGTTTCTGAAGTCGCCAGCAGCAAGAGTGCCCGCCATGTCAGCCAGCAGTTGATGAATAATGCTATTCTGGCGGCGCAGGAGGAGGTAAGCCTTAATAGTGGCAACGAACCCATGAGTCTCTTGTATCGCGCCGCGATTGAGGCCATCAATGAAGAACTAGCACCCTACATGGGGGAAAATGCCCTGCAGCAGGTGCAGGAGCAGCAGATAGATACTTCTCCCGAGGCCACGGCCGACAGAATTGTCAGTTTTGCCACTCAGTTCTTCAGTGTCTACCAGCAGCAAAATTCCAGCATGGACTTTGACAGTCAGCTATCCGGTTTTATGGACGTTATAGGCGGCGCCATAGATCAGGGCTTTAAAGAGGCGACGGATATCCTCTCCGGGCTCAAGGTGCTGGAAGGCGATATCAAGACGGGGGTGGATGAAACTTACTCCCTGGTACAGCAAGGGTTGCAGGCATTCAGAGACAGCTTTACCACAGAGCAGGAATAATTGAGCTCACGCTAAACCTTACCTGCCGATAACACCCCTCACTATGAGGGGTTTTTGTTGGCTGAATATGGGGTTATGCTGCAATAATCGTCTTGTGTTACCTAAGGAGAAGCTATGTGGACTGAAGGTCGGGTCATTGAGCGTATCGATTGGAGCAGCAAGTTATTCAGCCTGAGAATAGCCGCCGAGATAGCGCCGTTTATTGCTGGCCAGTTTATCAAGCTCAGTCAGCTGCGGGATGATAAACGTGTCGCCCGGGCCTATTCGCTGGTGAATGCCCCCGGGACTGACTATCTTGAAATACTGGCGGTGGCGGTAGATCAAGGCCAGTTGTCGCCAGACCTGCAATCTTTGCAGCCGGGTGACAGTATTAGCGTGACAGACAAAGCCACCGGCTTTATGACCCTGGATGAGATCCCAAAAGGGGAATTACAGGGGCGTCACCTGTGGTTTTTGGCAACAGGTACCGCCGTGGGGCCATTTCTTTCCATGCTGGATACTCCTGAGCCTTGGCAGCGGTTTGAGAAAGTGGTTCTGGTTTATGGCGTAAGAGAAGCGCAGGATCTCGCCTATCTCGATAAGATCCGCGGCTATCAACAGGCCTATCCCGAGCAATTTGTGTTTGTGCCCTGTGTCACTCGTGAAGATTTTGATGGTGCGCTGCGTTGTCGCATCCCTGATGGCCTGCAAAGTGGTGAGATAGAGGCCAAGGCCGGGCTGAACATAAGTGCAAAGGACTCGCAATTGATGCTTTGTGGTAATCCCGGGATGATCCAGGGGGCTACTGCGGCACTTATCGATAAAGGCTTGGCCAAAAACCTGCGCCGGGCCCCCGGACAGATAACAGTCGAAAAATACTGGTAACAGGAGAGTCTGGATGCAGCTCTATTACTCTACAGCTTCGCCTTATGCCCGCGTGGTCAGGGTTATTGCCCGCGAGCTGGGTTTGGCGTTGGATGAAAAGCTGGTCAATCCCTTCGATAACAATGACGAGTTACTGTCAGTTAACCCCTTGGGGAAAATTCCCTGTCTGCTTTTGGACGATGGTGCCGCACTGTTCGACAGCGAAGTCATTGCCCGCTTTCTGGACGACAGATTCGGCCAGGATCGTTTCTTTGGGTCATCCAGAAACTGGGCTTATGAGTGCCAGTTCTCACTGCTTAAAGGCGCGCTGGATAGCGCCGTAGGCCTAAGGCAGGAACAGATGCGTGAAGAGGAGGGGGTTCGTTCTCCTTTCTGGAGCGGCCGTTTCGAGCAGGCCCTGCTCAGAGCCTTGATGGAGGTGGAGCGTCAGGGAATCATCGCAAGCGGTCCACTAGATGCCAGGCAGGTGCTGCTATTGGTGCTACTCGAATACCTTGATTTTCGTCATCCAGATCTCGATTGGCGTAAAGTAGTGCCAGCCCTGGCACACTGGCAGGAATCGGCGTCACTCAGGCAGAGTTTCCGAGATACTCGTCCTGGATGATTTTTCTTTGATTCGTGGTTTAGCCAAGTCCGAATAGCGCCTGCCCTTGGGGTTGTCCCTGCGGTTGGTTTCACCGAAGGCACCGTAGAGATCATGGCTCATGCCATAATCCAGTCGCCTGTCGCTGAAGGGAACCCTTCTGTCTTCATGATGTTGATACTTGCAGTCGCATTGGCTGCAATCACATTCCGCCAAGGGGAGCCTGGGTGCTTCCTTCGACAAAAAACGCTTGCCTTCAAGCGCTCTTATCGCCTGGCAGGCAGTTGGCGTCAACACTATGGAAACACAGTGATACTGCTTTTCCTGCGGCGTAACAGGCTTGGCCAGCCGGCGTTTTCCTGGTCTTAACCTGTGGCGGAACAGAAACAAGATCAGCAGCAAAGATACGACAGCCAGCAGGATTTCCAACATATCCAAAGTGTTTCCCTCCCCATGCATGGGTTTTAAGGTTCAGTTTAGTTTAGTTTGCGACAATCCGGCCGATTCCAATCGCTTTGCTTCCAGCCTCTGCCATTCTGCTTGTTTCATTTGTATTCCCCTTGCCAGAATTTTTGCACTAGGCTGAAAACAAAGTGGATTAGAAATAGTTCTCATTAAATTACTCATCCCAATATGGAGTGCCGAAGAATATGAGCTACAAAACAGGTCTGATACTTTGCAGTGCGTTGGCCGCATCCAGCGTGACGCTGCCGGTGGCCGCCGCCGGTGAGGTGACGGTTTATTCCTATCGTCAGGAGTTTTTGGTCAAGCCCATTCTGGATGACTTCAGTCAGGCTACCGGGGTGAAGGTTAATTTTGTGTTTGCCAAAGATGGCATCGCCGATAGATTGGCCCGTGAAGGACGCTTATCACCGGCGGATCTGGTGCTGACGTCTGACTTTTCCCGTTTGCAGGAATTGGTGGACAAGCAGTTGGTCACACAGGTGGAAAGTGACGCGCTCAAGCAGAATATTCCGGCCCAATACCGGGATCCTGAAGGAAACTGGTACGCCCTAACCATGAGGGTGCGTAATCTCTATTCCAGCAAGGAGCGCCTCGGGCCGCTGGCGATCAACTATGAAGACTTGGCCGATGCCCGCTACAAGGGCAAGGTTTGTATGCGTAGTGGCAAGCATCCCTACAATATAGCGCTGGTGGCCTCCATGATAGCCCACCATGGTGAAGCCGATGCCAAGAGTTGGCTTCAGGGACTGAAGAGTAACTTGGCCCGTAAGCCTCAGGGTAACGACAGGGCGCAGGTGCAGGCGGTAAAAGAAGGCTTGTGTGATATCGCCATCGGTAACAGCTATTACTATGGCAAGATGCTGCAAGACCCCAAGCAGCGGCCATGGGCCGAAGCGGCAGTAATCAACTTCCCTAACCAGGAAAATCGCGGTGCCCATATCAATGTCTCGGGTATGGCGCTGGCCAAGCATGCACCTAACTCGGCCGATGCCCTCAAGTTGATGGAGTATCTGTCTTCGGATGCCGCCCAACAGAGTTATGCCGAGGTCAATATGGAATATCCGGTCAAGGTCGATGTGCCTGTCTCAGAACTGGTGGCATCCTGGGGTGACTTCAAAGCCGATGACTTGCCTGTCTACAAATTGGCAGAGCACCATCAGGCGGCGCTGAGACTGCTCGATGAGGTTAAGTTTGATCTCTGAGCTTGAAGGCGTTTTTGCAAAGGTTGTAGGGGAATAGCGGTGATCCTGACCTTCTCCAAGGGCTGGTCGTGGGCGGGGTTTACCGTCTGCGGCCTTATGGTGGCGCCTTTGCTGGCGCTGGTCATGCAGGCGTTCGAACCGGGTGAAACCCGCTTTGGGCAGATGTTTGCCACTGTGTTGCCGTCATACATAGCCAATACCTTCTGGCTGATGTTGGGGGTGAGTGTCGGCAGTCTGCTTTTGGCGGTGCCTGCTGCCTGGCTGGTGGCGCGCTGTGAGTTTCGGGGCCGGCGCCTGTTCCAGTGGGCTCTGTTGTTGCCGCTGGCCATGCCGGCCTATATTGTCGCTTATGTGTATACCGATTTACTGGATTATGCCGGGCCTGTGCAGCGGTTTTTACGCGCAAGTTTTGGTTGGCAATCGGTAACCGACTACTGGTTTCCCGATATTCGAACTCTGGGCGGCGCCACAGTGATGTTGTCGCTGGTGCTCTTCCCCTACGTTTACCTCTTGGGGCGCACCGCTTTTCTGGAGCAATCCTTAAGTTTGCAGCATGCAGCCAAGGTGATGGGCTGCTCGCCATGGCAGAGTTTCTGGCGTTTGTCGCTGCCAATGGCGCGCCCGGCGCTGGCGGCCGGTGTCGCCCTGGTGGCCATGGAAACCATGGCTGACTTGGCGACGGTCAATTATTTTGCGGTATCCACTCTGACCACGGCTGTTTACGACACCTGGCGAGCCTATGGTGACTTGGCGGCCGCGGCTAAAATTTCGCTATTGATGTTGCTTGGTGTCTTTACTCTGTTTGCGCTGGAGCGTATGGCGAGGCGCAAACAGCAATTGTTTCAAAAGCAGCTGTTGCTGGAGGCGCCAGAGCCTTACCGGCTCAAAGGTTGGCGTGAGTGGTTGGCGCTCGGCTACTGCTCGCTGTTGCTGCTGTTGGCCTTTGTTTTGCCATTTGTCATTCTCGGCAGTTACGCCTTGGATTACTGGCAACAGAGCTGGAACAGTGACTTTTGGCAGTACAGTCTCAACAGCCTAACAGTCGCCGCCATCAGCAGTGTATTGTGTTTGCTCTTGGCTATCCTCTTGATGTTCATTCGCCGCCTGAGTCCGCGAAAGTGGGACATACTGCCATCCCGTCTGGTCAGTACCGGCTACGCTCTGCCGGGCACTGTGCTGGCGATTGCCGTGCTTATTCCGCTGACCTGGCTCGATTTCAGAATCGATGATCTCTATGCCCTGTTCGAGCGCCAAGGCCCGGGGCTGCTGTTCACCGGCAGTATCGCCGCCCTGGTGCTGGCGTTTTGTATTCGCTTTGCCGCCATCGCCATCGGCAGCATAGAGAGCAGTTACAAACGGCTGTCGCCTTCTCTCGACATGGCGGCCATCAGCCTGGGCAAGACACCGGGTAAAGTACTGGCATTAATCCATCTGCCATTGCTGCGCAGCGGTATTTTTGCCGCTCTGCTACTGGTATTTATCGAGGCGATGAAAGAGTTGCCGGCTGCCTTGCTGCTAAGCCCTGTCGGGTTTCACAACCTGGCTACCCAAGTGTTCCAATACGTCTCCGATGAGCAGTTGGAGCAGGGGGCGCTGGCGGCTATTGTCATTGTGTTGGTGGGGCTGGTGCCCTTGATTTATCTCAACCGTTCGCTGGAGCAAAACAACTGATGTCGACCCTGAGTGTCAAGCAACTCCACAGCCATTATGGCGCCCAACAGGTGCTCAAAGGGCTGAGCATTACCTTGCAAGCCGGTGAAATTGCCGCCCTGCTCGGACCCAGTGGTTGTGGTAAAACGACTCTGCTCAGAGCCATTGCCGGACTGCAGCCGGTCTCCGCCGGTGAAATTCATATCAGCGGCCGTGCAGTAACCACGGATAAGCTGCAGGTTCCGGGAGAGGAGCGTGGCGTGGGGATGATCTTTCAGGACTATGCCCTGTTTCCCCACTTGACGGTCGCGCAGAATATCCTCTTTGGTGTCAAGGGGTTGAACAAGGCGCAGCGCCTGAGCCGGCTCGAGGAGATGTTGGATTTGGTCAAGCTCCCGGGGCTTGGTGAACGTTATCCCCACGAGTTGTCCGGTGGTCAACAGCAGAGGGTGTCGATTGCCAGGGCGCTTGCCTATGAACCTGAACTGCTGTTGTTGGATGAACCATTCTCCAACATAGACGCCCAGGTACGCGGCGAGCTGATGCTGGAGATTCGCGCGATCCTCAAGAGCCGTAACGTCAGCGCCGTATTTGTGACCCACAGTAAGGATGAGGCCTTTGTTTTTGCCGATACCCTGGCGCTGTTTGAAGATGGAAAAATAGTGCAGCAAGGCAGTGCTGAAACTCTCTATGCCAACCCGGTCAATCGCTATGTGGCAGACTTTCTCGGCAGTGGTAATTATCTTAAGGCCAAGGTCAGCTGCGAACATTGTGTCGATACTCAAATCGGCCGACTTAAAAGCTCTTTGCCCCATGGTTTGCCACTGAACTGGCAGGGCGAGTTGTTGCTGCGGCCACAGCAGTTGGAGTTACGACCCGACGAACAGGGGCTGGCTGTGGTTACCGAGCGGCGTTTTCTGGGCAATGTTTGCCACTATGATGTGCAGCAAGAGGGAGTCATACTCGAGGTTCGTAGTCATCAGGTACAGTTTTCTCCAGGGCAGAGAGTCAGGCTGTCGGCACTGGAACATCCGCTGGTGTTGTTCGGTAATGGCTGTTAACAACAATTGTTTCATAAGTTTGCTGTGGGTGATAATTTGTTTGTCTCTGTGTTATACCAAGCAATCGGTTTGATTGAACTCATCATAGGTATTCACTGAACCCCGGACTCGCCCATGCGCCGCTCCGGGATGAGAGCGGAGGCGAGATGCATAACCACAGCAATAATAAAATGCAGGACGCACAAGGGATACGGAATATCAGCAACAGCTCATGTCGTCAGCTGTTACTCGGCGTCATCGGGAGTTTGGCTGTTTTCTGCAGCACAGGAAGCATGGCGATGGACAGAATCACGGGCGCGGCCTTTGCGAGCCGCTCTGAAGTCTATGCGGTCAATGGTATGGCGGCAACCAGCCAACCACTGGCGACTCAGGTGGCGGTCGATATTCTCAAGCAAGGAGGCAGTGCCGTGGATGCCGCGATTGCTGCCAATGCCATGCTGGGGTTGGTGGAGCCTACTGGCTCTGGCATAGGCGGCGATCTTTTTGCCATTGTCTGGAGCGCCGAAGAGCAGCGGCTCTATGGGCTCAATGCGTCTGGCCGCAGTCCGGCTTCTCTGACGCTGGAGATGCTCAAGGCCAAAGGGCTTGAGCATCTGCCGCCTTATGGGCCTTTGCCCGTATCCGTGCCCGGTGCCGTGGATGGCTGGTATGAACTGCATGACAAGTTCGGCAAATTGCCCATGAAGGATAACCTGGCGCCGGCTATTCATTATGCCCGTGAAGGATTTCCGGTTTCCGAGCTCATCGCCTTCTATCTGGCTCGCAGCGGTGACAAGCTGGCCAAATACCCGGGGTTTAAAGAAACCTATATGCCAGGCGGCCGCATGCCGGCCGTCGGTGAATTGTTTCGAAACCCGGCTTTGGCAAACAGCTATGAAAAAATTGCCAAGGGGGGCCGGGACGTCTTTTACAAAGGAGAGATAGCCCGCAGTATTGCCGCCTATATGCAACAACAGGGCGGTTATCTTTCCTATGAAGATCTCGCTTCTCACAAGAGTGAGTGGGTTGAGCCTGTATCGGTTAATTATCGGGGCTATGATATCTGGGAGCTGCCGCCCAACGGCCAGGGAATAGCGGCACTGCAGATCCTTAAAACCCTGGAGCCATTTAATCTCAAGGCCATGGGGCTGGACAGCGCCGAATATGTGCATCATTTCGTGGAAGCAAAAAAGCTGGCGTTTGCCGACCGAGCCAAGTTCTACGCCGACATGGACTTTGCCAAAGTGCCGGTAGCGTCACTTATCTCCAAAGAATACAACTACGCCAGAGCCAAGCTTATCGATGCTGACAAAGCCGCCGCCAGTGTTGAGCCGGGTAATCCCAATCTTTTACACGGTGATACCATCTATCTCACTACCGCTGATAAAGAAGGCAATATGGTGTCCCTCATCCAGAGCAATTATCGTGGCATGGGCTCAGGCATGACGCCTCCGGATTTGGGATTTGTGTTGCAGGACAGGGGCCAGCTGTTTGATCTCACTCCCGGGCGTGCCAACTCCTATGCACCGGGTAAGAGACCGTTTCATACCATAATTCCGGCCTTTGTCACCAAAGATGGCAAGCCTTGGCTCAGCTTTGGCGTCATGGGGGGAGCCACCCAACCCCAGATGCACGCTCAGATCATGATTAATCTGATTGATTTTGGCCTCAACCTGCAGGAGGCGGGCGATGCTCCGAGAATACTGCATACAGGTTCCAGCCAACCGACCGGCGAGCAGATGACAGATGGCGGTTATATCAGTCTCGAGTCGGGCTTTTCCATGGAAACCCGCCGTGAGCTGATGAAAAAGGGGCATACTTTGAGTGATTCTCTCGGGGCTTTTGGTGGTTATCAGGCCATAGGCGTCAATGTTGAAAGCGGCGTTTATCGGGGAGCGTCCGAGTCCCGTAAAGACGGGCAGGCATCAGGTTATTGAAAGCAATCGGCAAAAACGTGCGTGAGCTAATTCAAATTAACGCTCAAGTTGCGGATAATAAGGCCGAAGATGAATTAATCTGAAAGGGTAGATTGCAAATGGATACACAGGTTATGCCACGGGAACAACTGGGAATCTGCGCTGAGGGAAATCTGCACAGCGTTTATCTGATGTTCAATGCCAACGAAGGCGGGGAGTCACAACTGCGTCCTTGCCTGGCCAATGTCGCCCAGTATTTGTATGAGCTGGCAGATCAGTATGCCGATAGTGCCTTTAATGCCTTTGTGGCGATTGGTGCCAACTTTTGGGATCACCTCTATCCGGGAAGCAGACCGGCTGAACTCAGGCCATTCCCTGCTATGGAGTCGGGTAACCGGGATGCGCCTGCGATAGAGTTCGATATTTTTATTCACCTGCGTTGTGATCGCCTGGATATTCTTCATCTGGTAGCCAATGAGGTCAACGAAATGCTGGAAGGGTTGGCTGAACTGGAAGAGGAGGAGCGCGGGTTCCGCTTTATGGACAGCCGCGATCTGACCGGTTTTGTCGATGGCACAGAAAACCCCAAGGGCAGAGGCCGTCAAGCTGTGGCCCTGGTAGGTGATGAAGACGATGCATTTCGCGGCGGTAGCTACATTCATGTACAGAAATATGTCCATAATCTGAGTAAGTGGCACAGACTGCCGCAGAAAAAGCAGGAAGACATCATAGGCCGCACCAAGCAGGACAACATAGAGTACGCCTCGGAAGACAAACCGCTGACGGCACATATCAAGCGGGTAAATCTCAAGTATGACAATGGTGAGTCGATGGAGATCCTGCGTCAGAGCATGCCCTATGGTTCTGTAAAACAGCAGGGTTTGATGTTTATTTCCACCTGTAAGACACCAAGCCATTTCGAAAAGATGCTTCACAGTATGGTTTTCGGTGACGGAGAAGGACACCATGATCACCTGATGCACTTTACTCAGGCGGTAACTGGTTCCTCTTTCTTTGCCCCATCTCTGGATTTCATGATCCAGTTTGATGATTAATAGCGCGATAACGAAAAAAACGCCCCTCAATGAGGGCGTTTTTTTATGGCATTTTCAACTCAGTCTGTGTAATTGAACAGCGACTTCACTGTTTCCAGGGTTTCATCAATGGTCTTGATGCTGGAAGGGCAGATAAAGATAGTATCATCACCGGCGATAGTGCCCAGAATACCTTCTGGCTTGCCGATGGAGTCCAACAGCCTGGCAATTAACTGCGCCGCGCCCGGGCTGGTACGCACCACTATCATGGCTTGGTTATGATCCACATCCAATACCAGATTCTTCAGCGGGCTGCCGGCAGTAGGTACCCCTAGTTCAGCCGGTAAGCAGTAGACCATCTCCTGCTTGGCGTTACGGGTGCGCACGGCACCGAACTTGCTCAGCATGCGCGAGACTTTGGACTGGTTGATATTGGCAAAGCCTTCGGCTTGCAGTGCATTGACTATTTCACTCTGGGAGCCGAAGCGCTCCTCTTTAAGCAGAGCCTTGAAGGTTCTGATTAGCTCATCCTGATTTTTGCTTGCTTGCATCATCTTCTTCTGTCGTTATTCAGAAAATCCCGGCCATTCTGCATATCAAACGGATAAGTGTCAACAAATACCCAAGATGCCTGCATAAAAATGCAATGCAGGTCATTGGGTGGGTAAAAGAAGCCTCAGTGGGCAGTAGAAAATGCTGAAGTTAATTCAGCTTTTGATGAAACAGAGTCATATGACTAAGGGATAATTGCTATTTTTGTGACGATCCTTTAATGTTGCGCCATTACAGAATTAGATCTATGTCACACATAATTCCGAGAATTGACGGAGATAACTATGAAAGTTGCTGTACTTGGTGCTGCTGGTGGTATCGGCCAGGCTCTTGCCCTTCTGTTGAAAACCCAATTGCCTGCCGGCTCTCAGCTGTCACTCTATGATATCGCCCCCGTAACGCCTGGGGTTGCCGTGGATCTGAGTCATATCCCGACAGCAGTTGAAGTTAAAGGTTTTGCCGGTGAAGACCCAACGCCTGCACTGGAAGGTGCCGATGTGGTGCTGATCTCTGCCGGTGTTGCCCGTAAGCCGGGCATGGATCGTTCTGATCTGTTCAATATCAATGCCGGTATCGTCCGTAACCTGATTGAAAAAGTGGCCGCGACTTGTCCCAAGGCGCTGATCGGTATCATCACTAACCCAGTGAACACCACTGTGGCCATTGCTGCTGAAGTACTGAAAAAAGCCGGTGTTTACGACAAGAACCGTCTGTTCGGTGTGACGACTCTTGATGTCATCCGCTCTGAAACCTTTATCGCCGAAGCCAAAGGGCTGAACGTTGCCGATGTTAAAGTCAATGTGATTGGCGGCCACAGCGGTGTGACCATTCTGCCTCTATTGTCTCAGGTTGAAGGTGTCAGCTTCTCTGATGAAGAAGTTGCTGCCCTGACCAAGCGTATTCAAAACGCCGGCACTGAAGTGGTGGAAGCCAAAGCCGGTGGCGGCAGCGCAACTCTGTCCATGGGCCAGGCCGCTTTCCGTTTCGGTCTGTCGCTGATCCGCGGCCTGCAGGGTGAAGCCAATGTGATCGAGTGCGCCTATGTAGACGGTGGCAGTGAACACGCTGAATTTTTTGCCCAGCCAGTGGTACTCGGCAAAAATGGTATCGAAAAGGTTCTGCCATATGGTGAACTGAGCGCATTTGAAACCAACGCCCGTGATGCCATGCTGGATACCTTGAAAGCGGATATCAAACTGGGTGTAGACTTCGTTAAGTAAGTCGACTCCGGGAATAACAAGGAGCGCTTCGGCGCTCCTTTTTGCTACTAGAACCTATTCTACTCTGGCCTTGCTGGCTAGTTTCTTTGGCAAAACAGCCGAATTCTTGCCTGCTGCTCCTTTATCTGCGCCTGCCGTTCTTCTTCTGTCATCTTAATCATTTCACCGGAGGTCTCATCTTTACGTTGTAGTCTGGTGTGGGTATTGAGTACATCCAATTGGAATTTGGCCTTATCACAAATAGCCTGAGCCTGGGCAGCATCTTTCTCCTTGATCAATTTGGCCTGTTTCTCAGACTCAGTTTCCTGTACAACGTCATCTTTTCGCTGCGGCGCGACCGTGCCGATTCTGGCGGGTTGCAGATTTTGGCTGTCCAATTCGGTAGCCTGTTGTTGTGGCGGCGGCTCTTGGCTGTAGTGGGTAACGCCATTTTCATCGACCCAAGTATAGATGGGGGTTGCCGAGGCAGCGTTGGCTCCGAGTAATGCCAGCAGAGCCATAAATAGGCTGATCCTTATCATTGTCTGTTTCCGTTTCTGCAGGGTGAGCTTGTCTGAGCAAGTGTGTTATCTTTGCCGCTATAGACCTTTATTACACCATCAGGTTAAGTGTATGCAAAATTTATCCAAGCCAACAATAAAAACCCGTGGCATCTATCTGTTACCCAATCTGATGACAACGGCAGGATTGTTCTCGGGCTTCTATGCTGTTATCGCTTCCATGAATGGGCACTTTGAGGCATCGGCTATTGCTGTATTTGT